>NZ_JBWMBB010000049.1:0-1453 GCF_056521305.1 Rhodoferax sp. RT4P68 | reverse complement strand
GGCCATCGACGTCGAGTCGTTCACGGCCGACCTGCAAGCCGGGGTCGACACCCTGAGCTACGGCACGACGGCCACGGGCGTCACCGTCGGCCTGAACACCGGCACCGCGACGGGCTTTGCCTCCATCGCCAACATCGAGAACGTGACCGGCGGTGCGGGCAACGACACGCTCGTGGGCAACGCTGCCGCCAACGCGCTCATCGGCGGCGCTGGCGACGACGCCATGACGGGCGGTACGGGGGCGGACAGCCTGAACGGCGGGGCCGGCAACGACACCTTCTTCGCCACGGCGGGCGACGGCAACGATGCCTACGTCGGCGCAGGAGGCACCAACGACACCTACGATCTGTCGGGCACGGGTGCGGCGGCCGTCGTCAACCTGGCGACCGGCACCGCAACCAGTGCCGTCACCGGGGCCGATACCGTGGCCACCATCGAGCATGTCATCGGCACCGCGGCCGGCGACAACCTGACCGGAAATGCCGGGGCCAACACCCTTGAGGGCAGGGGCGGCGCGGACATCATCAACGCCGGTGCTGGAGCCGACGTGGTCAATGGCGGCGCCGGCAACGACATGCTGAACGGGGATGCCGGCAACGATGTCATCACCGGCGGCTTGGGCAACGACACGGTGAACGGCGGTGTCGGCAACGACCGCTTTGTCGCCATCGTGGGGGACGGCAACGACAGCTACATCGGCGGCGTGGGCGTCGACACCTACGATCTGTCTGCGACGGCAGCGAACGCGACGGTCACCGCCACGTCGGCCACCGGTGCCGACATCGGAACGGACGCGCTCAACGCGGTCGAGAACGTCATCGGCAGCCAGGGCAACAACGTGATCACGCTGGACGCCGGCGCCAACCGTGTCGATGGTCAGGACGGCAACGACACCATCAACACCGGTGCCGCAAACGATCTGCTCATCGGCGGGCAGGGCGATGACACCATGAACGGCGGTGTCGGCAACGACATCTTCCAGTTCGCGCCGGGCTTCGGTCACGACACGATTGTCGGCTTCGACGCCAGCCCGGACGGTGTGAACGCGCAGGACCGTCTGGACATCTCGGGACTGGGGATCACCGCGGGTGACTTTGCCGCCTCGGTGAGCATCAGCGACATCGGTGCCAACACGCTGGTCGAGTTCGACGGACTGAACTCGATTCTTCTGGTGGGCGTGAACGGCGTCGGCGTGAACGTGATCACGCAGGCGGACTTCATCCTGTCGGCGTGATGAAGCCCGCCGTCTGGCTGAAAGCCCCAGCAAGGCCCGCCCCGTGAACGCGAGGAGCCCCCCATGACCCCCCTGTGGAGCGAACTGCGACCGCTGCTGGGCTACATCGCGGGGTTCTCCTTCATCATCAACCTGCTGTTTCTGGTGCCGGCGTTCTTCACCTTGCAGGTGTTCGACCGCGTCCTGTCCAGCAACAGCCTGGACACGCTCGTGGTGCTG
>NZ_JBWMBB010000048.1:0-1522 GCF_056521305.1 Rhodoferax sp. RT4P68 | reverse complement strand
TATCCGGTGATGGGGTCGGGGATGAACTTGCCGTAGGCGTCGGTGGCCAGCAGCGGCAGGTTCAGTGCGTCGAGATTGTCCAGCTCGATGCCGAGCAGGTTGCGTGCCTGCGCCTTGACCATGCCCCAGGTCGCCATGCCACCGAGGTCGATATCGTTGCCATTGCCGAAGACGCCGTCGACCAGGTTGCGGCTGGTGATCAGCCGACCGGTGGCGACCGGATCGCCGTCCCCGTCGAGGGTGTACTCGCGCAGGAACACCTGGTGCGAGGGGTGCGAGGAATACGTCTGGTTCTGGTCGACAAACGGCGTGGTGCCGTTCATGGATTCATGCGTGGTGTCGTCCAGGCTCTCGTCGACGCCCAGCGTCAGAGGATCGTCGCCGAGGACGCCGTCATCGCCAGGGCCGTCGACCTGGGTGGCGCGCGTCAGCACCAGGAAATTCGCTGCGCCGGGCGCGGGGTTGTACAACGGGTCGTCCGGCTGCAGCGGAACGAAGATCGTGCCGTTGCCGCCCTTGCTCACGAGGTCCAGTCCATGGTCGAAGAACTGGCCGAAGAAGGTCATGAACGAGTTGAACGGCGCCGACAGGCCTTCGTCCGGCGTCGTGTTGGGAATGAGGAAGACCTCTTTGTCGTCGGCGGTGCCGAAGACGCCGTCCAGCCCCGGGCTCATGACGATCTCGGCACCGAGGCCGGCGGCCACCGGGTTGCCGGCGGTCTGGTCCACGATCAGGTTGGAGATGATGCGCGGGTCTGCATCGACGACGTTCGAGTTGCTCCCATAGTCGGTGTTGGTGAGAACGCCGCCGGGGCCAAGGTTGATCTGGTCGCCGTCCTGGTCGTTGAGGAAGACCGGGTCGACCAGCCGTGGGAAGACCGTGTCCGCCGCGCCGTAATCGGTCTGGCCTTGTACGAGGTTGTTGTACGTTCCATCCACGGTGCGCAGGCCGAAGGCCACGCGCGAGTTGGGCAGGATCTCGAGCAGTTCTTCGCCGGCCGCATGGCGCTCCGAGACGACGATCTGGTCCAGGATGAACTGCAGGTCCGCGCGGATGAAGCGCACGCCTTCGCTGGCGACCGCGCCCTCGGTCGGGGTCGGGGCCGGTGGTGGCACGGCAACGGCGCCTCCCACCGGGGCGGTCGGTGCCGAGAAGACGGTCTCCAGGACGCCATCGTCATCCTGGTAGACCGCCCTGACGCGCAGGGCCAGGCCGCTCAAGTTCGTCGTCACGCGGAAGGAAGTTCCGTCGACCGTGGAGGGCTGGTTGCCGCCGACATCGACGATGTCGCGGAACACACCCGCGCCCTGGACCGGATCGGGCTCGTACTGCCAGACATAGCTGACAGGGCGCCCGCTGAGTGATCCGCCCGCGATGTCCGCATCGGCGATGCCCGCCGCCGAGACAGTCAGCAGCTGGTTGACGGAAGGCGTGTCGTCGCTGATGGTGAGCTGCCCGACGGGCTCGCTGTTCAGCCCTGGCACCAGAACGATGGCCTCGTCGGAGAACTGCAGGCGCTCGA
>NZ_JBWMBB010000047.1:0-1523 GCF_056521305.1 Rhodoferax sp. RT4P68 | reverse complement strand
GCAGCGAATACGAAGGGACTTCCCCAGTCCTGAGACGGTGTCGAGGCACCAAGATTGACGTTGCGGAAGTCAACCTAAATGGAAAGGGGAAGTCATGACGGAGATTACACAAACCTCGATCGCCCGGGTAGGGGTTGATCTGTCCAAGCACGTCTACCAAGTGCATGCGGTGGATCGAGCGGGCAAGCGCGTGTTTGCCAAGGCGATGACGCCCGAGCGCTTCTACACGTGGTGCGCCAGTTTGTTTGCGGGCTGCATGGTGGCAATGGAGGCATGCGGTGGTGCCCATCACACGGCCCGCAGGCTGCGGCTGATGGGGCTGGATGCACGGCTCATTGCGTGCCACCTGGTCACCCCTTACCGCATGGCCGGCAAGAGCGGCAAGAACGACGCCAACGACGCCGCGGCGATCTGCGAGGCAGCCAGCCGACCTCACATGCGTTTCGTGCCGATCAAGAGTGCCCAGCAGCAGGGTCATCTGGTCGTGCACCGGTTGCGCGAAGGCTACAAAAAGGAGCGCACCGCCTGCATCAACCAGATCCGCGGCTTGCTCGCCGAGTTCGGCCTGGTCTACGCGCAGAGCCCCGAGAAGCTGCGTGCAGTTTTGGCCCTGGTCCTGGAGGATGCGAGCAACGAGATGCCCGGCCTCGTGCGCCTGGCGCTGCAGCGGGCGCACGAGCACTGGATCGCGCTGGAGCAAGAACTGCAGTGGTGCGACGAGCGCATCGCCGCGCACCTGCAAAGCGATGACAACGCCAAAAAGGCAGCCACGCTGGTGGGCATCGGGCCGATCACCGCCAGTGCGCTGGTGGCCAGCGTGGGCGACTTCAAGCAGTTCGACAACGCACATCAGTTCGGCGCCTGGTTGGGGCTCACGCCCAGTCAGCACTCCACCGGCGGCAAGGCAAATCTCGGACGCATCACCAAACGCGGTGACGACTACTTGAGGACGCTGTTGATCCAAGGCGCCAAGTCGGCCGTGTTCAGCGCGGCCAAACGTAGTGACCCGATCAGTCGATGGCTCGTGGCGCTTGCCGCGCGCTCGGGGTGGCAGAAGGCCGCCGTCGCGCTGGCCAACAAGAACGCGCGCATCCTGTGGGCTATGGTCACTCGCGGCACCGCTTTCGATGCGCACCATGTGCCGCAGGTGCCCGCAGCACGGCTTGCGCCACCCGCAGCAGTAGCGGTACCTGCCATGTAGCCCTTTAGTCATTCGCTTTTTCCAGTTGTTCAACCAGGACGTGCGCTCGAAGATGCATCACAGGTCAGACCGGCAGCAGGGGAACTCGCTTTATTTCGTGTGGCGCTTGACCACGTGCAGCGAATGGAGTCCTGCTGAGCGGTTCGTATCTGGGGCCTCGGCCAAGCGTCGACACAAGCCCGTCTGTAGATGTGCAGTCTGTCCATTTGTGGTGGCCTCTTCTCTTACTGCGTGCCTGCTTTGAACGACAACGAAGACTGTCTATCAATGGAAGAAAAAATCCATGACCGGTTGTTGACGTGGTGGGAAGTCCCTGTAGAAA
>NZ_JBWMBB010000046.1:0-2343 GCF_056521305.1 Rhodoferax sp. RT4P68 | reverse complement strand
ACCAGATCGCGGCGACACAGACCCATGCCAGCCGCAGTACGGTGGCTTTCACGGCAGCCACCAAGACGGTGCGCCAGGCGATCCAGATTCTCATGCTCGCGCTGGGGGCCTACCTGGTGCTGAGCCAGCAGGCCTCGGCCGGCGTGATGATCGCCACCAGCATCCTGCTGGGCCGCGCTGTCCAGCCCGTGGAGCAGCTGGTGGGCAGCTGGCGCCTGCTGATCGAAGGTCGTGCCGCCTACGGGCGCCTGGTCGAGCTGTCCCGAGACTTCGAGGACGACGAGCAGCGTGTCGTGATGCCACGCCCCGAAGGCCGGCTCACGGTGGAGAACATGGCTTATCGCGCGCCGGGCTCGGAGACACAGGTTCTGTCGAACATCGCCTTCACGCTCGCGCCGGGAGAGGCTCTTGCCATCGTCGGCCCGAGCGCAGCCGGCAAGTCCACGCTGGCCCGCCTTCTGACCGGGGTGTGGAGCCCCAGCAGTGGGCGGGTGCGGCTGGACGGCGTCGACATCGCGTACTGGCCACGCGAGCAAATTGGCCCCTACATCGGCTACGTGCCGCAGGACGTCGAACTCTTCGACGGCAGCGTGGCCGACAACATCGCACGTCTGGGCGAGATCGATTCGGCCGCGGTGGTGGCTGCGGCCCGGCGCGCCAACGCGCACGAGATGATCCTCAGCTTGCCCAAGGGCTACGACACGCCAGTCGGTGAACACGGCGCGCGTCTGTCGCCCGGCCAGCGCCAGCGCGTCGCCCTGGCACGTGCGCTGTACGGCAGTCCGCAACTGGTCGTGTTGGACGAGCCGAATTCCAACCTGGACGGCGCGGGCGAGATCGCCCTCGCCCAGGCGATGGGTGCTTTGCGCAGCGGCGGGGTGAGTTCGATCGTGGTCACGCACCGGCCGTCGCTGATCGCCCACGTGGACAAGATTCTGGTGCTCGGCGGTGGGCGCATCCAACAGTTCGGGCCGGCCAGCGAGGTGATGAAGGAGATGCAGCGGCAGTCGCAGGTGATGGTGGACCAGAAGGCTGCCTGAAGGTCTGGCACAGGTTGAACAAGGACGGATGAACATGAACAGCCCCGCAACGCCTCCCCGGCCTGCCGCGCCCGGCCTGCGCAGCAACCGGGAACACGCCCGGCGGCTGGTGCGCAGCGGCTGCTGGATCGTCGTGGGGGCGGTCCTTCCGATCGGCCTGTGGGCGGGCCTGGCCCCGCTCTCGATGGCCGTGGTGGCACCCGCGTTCGTCAAGGTGGACCTCAACCGCCGCCCGGTGCAACACCTGGAGGGCGGCACCGTGCGCGAGGTGCTGGTGCGCGACGGCCAGCACGTGAAGGCAGGCGACGCGGTGCTGGTGCTCGGCGACGTGCGCGTCGATGCCGACCGCAATCGCCTGGCCTACCGCGTCCATGTGGAGCGCGCCACGATGGAGCGGCTGGCGGCCGAACAGTCCCTGGCCAAGACGCTGGTCTTTTTCGACGAACTGGCGCGAGAGGCGCAGGACGACCAGCGGATCCACCAGGCGCTGCAGAAGGAAAGCGCGCTGTTCGAGGCGCAGCGCCATTCGCTGGACAGCGGCACGGCGCTGATGCAGACACAACGCGCGCGTGTCGGGCAGGAGATCCTCGCCGTCCAGGCGCAGATCGATCAGGCGCAGAGCTCACTGACGCTGCAGCGCAGCGATCTGGAAGCCAACCGCGCGTTGGTCCAGCAGGGCTTCATCTCCCCAAGCCGCATTTCCCAGATCGAAGCGGTGGTGATGGAGTACGCAGCCAAGCTGGAAGAGCGGCGCACGGAACTGGCGCGCGCGGCGCAGCGGCTGGTGGAGATCGACCTGAAGATCCAGTCCGTGCGCAACGACTATGTGCGATCGGCGAGCGATCAGCTCAAGGCGACGGCCCAGCGCCTGGGTGAGATCGAGCAGGAACAGCGCAAGTCCGAGGACGCGGCGCGCCGGCAGATCGTGACGGCGCCGGCCAGCGGGGAGATCATCGATCTCAAGTTCACCTCGCCCGGCGCTGTCGTGGGCCCCGGCGAGTCCATCGCGGACATCGTCCCGAGCGACGCGCAACTCATGGTGGAGGCGCACATCCGGCCAGAGGATGTCAGCAACGTGCATGTGGGCCAGCGCGCGCGGGTGAAGTTCACCGCCTTCAAGTACCGCAACACCACGATGGTGACGGGGAAAGTCACCTACGTATCAGGCGACCGCCTGATGGAACGCCAGACCAACCTGCCGTACTACCACGTGATGATCCTGGCCGATGCCGACTCCCTCAAGTCGATCAGCGAGTTCAAGCTGCAGGCCGGCATGCCCGCAGAGGTCTATATCGAAGGCTCC
>NZ_JBWMBB010000045.1:0-2429 GCF_056521305.1 Rhodoferax sp. RT4P68 | reverse complement strand
GGTGGTGGCCCAGACGCTGAGCGACGAGGAACTGGAGTCCCGGCTGTACCGCCCGCCGCTGCCGCGCTCAAGCTACCAGCTCACGCCCGACTTCGCCGCCGTCCACCAGGAGCTCAAGCGCCCGGGCGTCACCCTGCAACTGCTGTGGGAGGAGTACGCCGCAGCCAACGAGTTGGCCTACAAGTACACCAGCTTCTGCGTGAAGTACCGGGCCTGGGCGCAGGGCCTGAAGCGCTCGATGCGCCAGACCCACCTGGCCGGCGAGAAGCTGTTCGTGGACTACGCCGGCCAGACTGTGCCGCTGGTGGACGCCGCCAGCGGCGAGATCACCGCCGCGCAGATCTTCGTGGCCACGCTGGGCGCATCGAACTACACCTACGCCTGCGCCACCCGGCGCCAGACCACCGCCGACTGGATCGGCGCGCAGATCCAGGCCCTGGAGTTCTTCGGTGGTGTGCCTCGCCTGATCGTGCCCGACCAGGCCCGCGCCCTGATCAGGCGGCCTGACCGCTACGACCCCGAACCCAACGCCCTGTACGACGAGTTCGCCGCCCATTACGGCTGCGCGCTGCTGGCCGCCCGCCCGGCGCACCCGCGCGACAAGCCCAAGGTTGAGAACGCCGTGCTGGTGGTGGAGCGCTGGATCCTGGCCCGGTTACGCAACCGACGTTTCTTCAGCCTGGCCGAACTCAACAAGGCGATTGCCAAGCTTCTGGTGGATCTGAACCAGCGCCCCTTCAAGAAGTTGCCCGGCTGCCGACGCAGCGCCTTCGAGGCGCTGGACGCCCCGGCGCTGCGGCCGCTGCCGACCCAGCGCTTCGAGCTGTTCAGCTGGAAGACGGCCAAGGTCAGCATCGACTACCACGTCGAATTCGAAGGTCACTACTACAGCGTGCCGCACCGATTAGTGGGCCAGATGGTGGAGCTGCGCGTCACGGCCAAGCTGGTGGAGGCATTCCTGGCCAACCAGCGCGTGGCCAGCCATGCCCGCAGCGCCCTGCGCGGGCAGCACACCACCGTGGCCGAGCACATGCCCGCGTCACACCGGGCGCACCTGCAGTGGACGCCGGCCAAGCTGCTCGACTGGGGCCGGCGCATCGGCGTGAGTGCAGCCGCCGTGGTGACCTGGCAGCTCGAGCACCGGCCGCACCCCGAGCAGGGCTACCGGGCCTGCCTGGGCCTGCAGCGCCTGGCGCGCGAGTACACGCCGGCACGGCTGGAGGCGGCGTGCGCCCGGGCGCTGGCGATCCGCTCGCCGACCTACCGCAGCGTGGCTTCGATCTTGAAGACCGGGCGGGATCGACAGCCGTCGCTGTTCCCGAGCGCCGCGCCGGCGCTGCCTGCCCACGAGAACGTGCGCGGGCCCGACTACTACCACTGACACCACTGACCACCCACGAAGGAGAGAACGGCAATGCTCAACGAACACACGATCAACCAATTGCGCAGCCTGCGCCTGGACGGCATGGTGCGCGCCATCGAGGACCAAGCCAGCAGCGCCGCGGCCACGGCGCTGGGCTTTGAGGAACGCCTGACGCTGCTGGTGCAGCGCGAGGTGGCCTGGCGCGACGACCGGCGAGTGGCGCGGCTGTTGAAGGCTGCCCGGCTAAAGGTCAGCACGGCGTGCGTGGAGGACATCAGCTGGCGAGCCAGCCGGGCCCTGGACAAGTCGCTGGTGACGGCGCTGGCCGGCGGCGACTGGCTGCGCCACGGGCAGAGCTTGTTGATGACGGGGGCCACTGGCTGCGGCAAGACCTGGCTGGCGTGCGCGCTGGCGCATCAGGCGGCACGCGCGGGCTTCTCGGTGCTGTACACCCGGGCGGCGCGTCTCTTCGACGAGTTGCAGGTGGCCCACGGCGACGGCAGCTTCGCCAGGCGGCTGGCGCAACTGGCCAAGCTGGATCTGCTGGTCATCGATGACTTCGCGATCTCGCCCATCGGCGCGGCCGAGCGCAACGACCTGCTCGAAGTGCTGGATGACCGGGTCGGTACGCGCTCGACGTTGATCACGAGCCAGTTGCCGGTCAAGGCCTGGCACACCTACCTGGACGATCCGACACTGGCCGATGCGATCCTGGACCGGGTCGTTCACAGCAGCCACAAGATCGAGCTCAAGGGCAGGTCCTTGCGCGACCAGGCCAAGCCGGCATACGACACCCCGACGCAAGGGGATCAAGCATGAGTACATGCGTGATCGGGGGGCGCCTCCGGCGGCCTGGCAGGGGCCTGGCAGAGCCAATCCTCATACCCAAAGCCCGCCCTGCAGGTGCATCGACAGGGACCCGGCTACGACGCGCTTCAAACTGATCGTGGACGACTGAGATACATTGAACACCTCGCTTGCGCGCAACCCCCGCGCGTCCACGATGGCGCTGAAACGCCGTCCACGATCAGCCTGAAACAGGCGTCCACGATCGCTGAAATGCGCA
>NZ_JBWMBB010000044.1:0-2499 GCF_056521305.1 Rhodoferax sp. RT4P68 | reverse complement strand
TGTTGATTTCCACGTATTCCTGACCCACCATTTCCATCGAACCTTGACCCACCCTGGATCGAGCCCAGCGGGGCTCATGGTGTGGATAACTTCTTCGGTTTGGACTCCTTCTTGATGGGTTGAGCGGAGCTGTTCTTGAACCGGTAGCTGTCGTTTCCGGTCTCAAGGATATGGCAGTGATGCGTGAGGCGATCCAGCAGCGCCGTGGTCATCTTGGCATCGCCGAACACGCTGGCCCACTCGCTGAAGCTCAGGTTGGTCGTGATGACCACGCTGGTGCGCTCGTAGAGCTTGCTGAGCAGGTGGAACAGCAAGGCCCCGCCCGAAGCGCTGAAGGGCAGGTAGCCCAGCTCGTCGAGCACCACCATGTCCATGTGGGCTAGGCGGTGGGCCATCTGCCCGCTCTTGTTGCAGACCTTCTCCTGCTCGAGCAGGTTGACCAGTTCGACCGTGGAGAAGAAGCGAACCCGGCGTCGATGGTGCTCGACGGCCTGCACCCCGATGGCGCTGGCCAGATGCGTCTTGCCCGTGCCCGGACCGCCGACCAGCACCACGTTCTCCGCGTTCTCCATGAACTCGCATCGGTGCAGCTGGCGCACCAGGGCTTCGTTCACCTCACTGCTGCTGAAGTCGAAGCCTGCCAGGTCCCGGTACGCCGGCAGCTTGGCCTGCTTGAGCTGGTAGGCCACGGCCCGCACTTCGCGCTCTGCCGTCTCGGCTTTGAGCAGCTGCGCGAGCATCGGCTGCGCGGACTCGAAGGCCGGAGCCCCTTGCTCGGCCAACTCGGAGACGGCTTGCGCCATGCCGAACATCTTCAGTTCGCGCAGCATGATGACGAGGGCTGCAATGGCAGGGTCATGGCGCATGGCGCACCTTCCTTTCTGACGTCCGCAGGTCGTCATAGCGTTTCACGTTGGCAAGCGGTTCGAGGACCAGGCGCAGCGCCTGGGGTGCGGTCACCGGTGGCGGCGCAGCCTTGCTGTCCAGCAGCCGGTGCAGCACGTTGAGCACGTGCATCTTGGTCGGCACGCCGGCCTCCAGTGCCAGCTCGACGGCGGTCAGCACGGCCTGCTCGTCGTGGTGCAGCACCAAGGCCAGCACCTCGACCATCTCGCGGTCGCCACCGGGCTGCTTGAGCAGAGCGGCCTGCAGCTGGCGGAACGCCGCTGGCAGTTCAACGAAGGGTGCGCCGTTGCGCAGCGCACCCGGCTTGCGCTGCAGCACCGCCAGGTAGTGTCGCCAGTCGTAGACCGTGTGGCCTATCGTGTCGTGGCGGCGGTCGATGACGCGGCGGTGCTCGCAGAGCAGTTGGCCCTCGGCCGCGACCACAACGCGCTCGGCATAGACGCGCAGGCTCACCGGCCGGTTGGCGTACGAGGCCGGCACGCTGTAGCGCACCCGCTCGAACGTCACCAGGCAGGTGGGCGAGACGCGTTTGGTGTGCTCCACGAAGCCATCGAAGGGACGCGGCAACGGCATCAGCAGTGCCCGCTCCTGCGCCCAGACGTCGGCGACGGTGCCCGGTAGCTTGCCGTGGTCAATCTCGCGCCACAAGGCCGTGCATCGCGCCTCCAGCCAGTCGTTCAAGGCCGCCAGCGTGGCGAAGGCCGGCGCGGGCTGCCAGAGCCGATGGCGCGCATCGCGCACGTTCTTCTCGACCTGGCCCTTCTCCCAGCCCGAGGCCGGGTTGCAGAACTCCGCCTCGAACAGGAAGTGGCTGACCATGGCGCCGAAGCGCGCATTGATGTCGCGCTCCTTGCCACGGCGCACCTTGTCGACGGCGGTCTTCATGTTGTCGTAGATGCCGCGCCGAGGCACGCCGCCCAGTACGCGGAACGCGTGGTTGTGGGCATCGAACAGCATCTCGTGCGTCTGCAGCAGGTAGGCCCGCACGATGAAGGCGCGGCTGTGGCTGAGCTTGGTGTGCGCGACCTGCAGCTTGGTCCGCTCGCCGCCAATGACAGCCCAGTCCTCGCTCCAGTCGAACTGGAACGCCTCGCCAACGCCGAAGGTCAACGGAACGAAGGTGCCGCGGCCAGTGGTTCGCTCGGCCTCCTGCCGCCTGGCCAGCCAGACACGCGCGAAGGCCGCCACGCGGTTGTACGAGCCGTCGTAGCCCAACGCGGCCAGGTCGGCATGCATCTGCTTGACCGTGCGCCGCTGCTTGCGCGACTTGCCGGTCTCGGTCTTGAGCCAGCCGGCCAGCTTCTCGGCAAATGGGTCGAGCCTGCTGGGGCTGACGCGCTTGGCATAGCGCGGCTCGGCCTCACCGGCCCGAAGGTACTTCTTGATGGTGTTGCGAGACAGGCCGGTGCGCCGGGCTATCTCGCGCAGGGACAGATGCTCACGCAGTGCCCAACGCCTGATGACACTCAATGTCGCCACGTCAATCACTCCTGTGCTCCTGCCACTAAAAGCAGCAGGTTAGGGTTCTTACGTGGGTCAGTTTTGGACGGAAATTACCTGTGGCGGTGGGTCAGTTCTGCGTGGAAATCAACA
>NZ_JBWMBB010000043.1:0-2585 GCF_056521305.1 Rhodoferax sp. RT4P68 | reverse complement strand
TGGACGAGGCGACACCAGCTCCAGTTCGTACGACGGCTCCTGTGACAGGCGCTCTTGGGTACTGAAAGCCAGTGCCACAGCACCAGGGTCGAGATCCGGCGAGGACAGTTCGATCAGCTTCATACGCCCGCGCCTGTGCCTGCGTCTGTGCCAGTGCCTGGGCCTACGTCTGTGCCTGGACCTACGTCTGTGCCTGTGCCTGTGCCTGCGTCTGAGCCTGTGCCTGTGCCTGCGTCTGAGCCTGAGCCTGCGCCTGCGTCTGTGCCTGTGCCTGTGCCTGCGCCTGCGCCTGCGCCTGCGCCTGCGCCTGCGCCTGCGCCTGCGCCGGCTCCTGCTCCTGCTCCTGCTCCTGCTCCTGCTCCTGCTCCTGCTCCTGCTCCTGCTCCTACGCCTGCGCCCAAACCTGCGCCTAAGCCTGCTCCTGCGCCTGCTCCTGCGCCTGCGCCTGCGCCTGCGCCTGCGCCTGCGCCTGCGCCCAAACCTGCGCCTAAGCCTGCTCCTGCGCCTGCGCCCAAACCTGCGCCTAAGCCTGCTCCTGCTCCTGCGCCCAAACCTGCGCCCATGCCCGCGCCCATGCCCGCTCCCATGCCCGCGCCCATGCCCGCTCCCATGCCCGCGCCCATGCCTGCGCCCATGCCCGCGCCCATGCCTGCGCCCATGCCGCCGCCCATGCCTGCGCCCATGCCGCCGCCCATGCCTGCGCCCATGCCACCGCCCATGCCTGCGCCCATGCCGCCGCCCATGCCTGCGCCCATGCCGCCGCCCATGCCTGCGCCCATGCCTGCGCCCATGCCACCGCCCATGCCTGCGCCCATGCCGCCGCCCATGCCTGCGCCCATGCCGCCGCCCATGCCTGCGCCCATGCCGCCGCCCATGCCGCCGCCCATGCCGCCGCCCGCGCCACCGCCCGCGCCACCCCCGGCGCCACCGGCGCCACCACCACCGGCGCCACCGCCACCGGCGCCACCGCCACCGGCACCACCGCCACCGGCGCCGCCGCCGCCGCCGCCGCCGCCGCCGCCGCCACCGCCGCCGCCGCCGCCGCCGCCGCCGCCACCGCCACCGCTGCTGTCTTTAATCTCCATCCCTACTCGCGAGATGTTGACGCCGATGTAGGACATCGACACCCCGGTCGTCGTGTTCGAGGAGCCGGTTCGGGCGGTCGACGTACCCGTAGTGGACGTTGACGATCCGGTGGTGGTCGTCGAGGTGCCGGTCGTGCTGGTTGATGTGCCCGTCGTGCTCGTCGATGTCCCGGTCGTGCTGGTTGACGTGCCCGTCATGCTCGTCGATGTCCCGGTGGTACTGGTCGAGGTGCCGGTCGTGCTGGTCGAGGTGCCGGTCATGCTGGTCGAGGTGCCCGTGCGGCTGTCGGAGGTTCCGGTCGAGCTGATCGAGATGCCTGTTTCGGAAGTGCTTTGCCCGGTCGATGTGTAGGAGATGCCCGTCATCGACCTGGACATACCTGTCATCGACGTGGAGACGCCCGTCATGGACTGCGACATACCGGTCATGGAACTACTGGTCCCCGTGACAGATGTGGATGTTCCGGTCAGTGATGTCGAAACTCCGGTCATGGCAGTGCTCGTGCCCGTGAAGGACGTGCTCATGCCCGTGAACGTAGTGCTGACGCCGGTGAACGAGCTGCTCATGCCGGTGAAGGAGGTGCTGACGCCGGTGAACGATGTGTTCATGCCGGTAAACGACATGTTCATTCCCGTGAACGATGTGCTGATCCCCGTGAAGCTGACGGCAAGACCGGTGAAGGAAATGTTCACGCCTGTCAGGCTGATGATCATCCCGGTGAGCGAGGCGTTGAGTCCCGTGATGGAGGTGCTGATCCCCGTGGCCGAATTGCTGATGCCGGTCACGGAGTTGCTGATACCGGTCACGGAATTGCTGACGCCTGTGGCCGAATTGCTGATCCCTGTGAGCGAGTTGCTGACGCCGGTCACGGAGTTGCTGACGCCGGTTGCCGAGTTACTGACGCCCGTTAGCGAGTTGCTCACGCCGGTTACCGAGTTGCTCACGCCGGTTGCCGAGTTGCTGACGCCGGTTGCTGAGTTGCTGACGCCGGTTGTGGAGTTGCTGACGCCGGTCGTTGAATTCCTGACCGCAACAGACGAATTGCTGACGCTGGGCGCGCCGCCGGTGGCAGGCGTCCCACTGCCCCCAGCCGCACCGGCGGGCGCTGCCGTCCCGCCGTTGCCGCCACCACCGCTCATTGCGCCCCCCATGCTGGGGCCGCCTGTGACGATGGTCAGTATCTGGGATACCCCCAGGTTCATGTAGCGCCCCACAGAGGTCGACTTGTTGCGCTCCACCGTTTCCTGCATGTCCCGTTCGGCATGCAACATCACGCGCTCGGCGCCGCGCTCGTCATCGAAAGTGATCTGGCTCGCGTGCTGCACCTGTCCTTGCTTGAGCGAACGCGACACCATTCCCGAGTACCGGATGTCCTTGGGCAGGTCGTACGGCACCGGGTTCTCGCCGTTGTAGACGATGCCCACCGCCAGCGGCCTGTCCAGGTCGCCGTCGATGTAGCTGATCAGCACCTCCTGGCCCACACGGGGCATCGCCAGGAA
>NZ_JBWMBB010000042.1:0-2695 GCF_056521305.1 Rhodoferax sp. RT4P68 | reverse complement strand
GTGCGCGGGGGGCTGGGCGACGACACCATCGTCGGCGGCACGGGCAATGACGCGCTCTTCGGCGACGACGGCGACGACACCTTCACCTACACCATCGGCGACGGCAACGATGCAATCGACGGCGGCGCCGGCAGCAACGACCGGGTGAACATCCTGGGTGGCGCGGGCGCCACGGCCCAGACGCTCGTCGTGGTTCTGGCCGGCACGACGATTGCCAGCTTCGCGAACAGCGTGGCCATCGACGTCGAGTCGTTCACGGCCGACCTGCAAGCCGGGGTCGACACCCTGAGCTACGGCACGACGGCCACGGGCGTCACCGTCGGCCTGAACACCGGCACCGCGACGGGCTTCGCCGCCATCGCCAACATCGAGAACGTGACCGGCGGTGCGGGCAACGACACGCTCGTGGGCAACGCTGCCGCCAACGCGCTGATCGGCGGCGCTGGCGACGACGCCATGACGGGCGGCGCGGGGGCGGACAGCGTGAACGGGGGGGCCGGCAACGACACCTTCTTCGCCACGGCGGGCGACGGCAACGATGCCTACGTCGGCGCGGGCGGCGCCAACGACACCTACGACCTGTCGGGCACGGGCGCGGCGGCCATCGTCAACCTGGCGACCGGCACTGCCAGCAGTGCCGCCACCGGGGCCGATACCGTGGCCTCGATCGAGCGGGTCATCGGCACCTCGGCCGCTGACAACCTGACCGGGAGTGCGGGTGCCAACACGCTCGACGGCGGCGGCGGAGCGGACATCATCAACGCCGGCGGCGGAGCCGACGTGGTCAACGGCGGCGCCGGCAACGACATGCTGAACGGGGATGCCGGCAACGATGTCATCACCGGCGGTGCGGGCGCCGACACGGTGAACGGCGGTGTCGGCAACGACCGCTTCGTCGCCCTGGTGGGGGACGGCAACGACAGCTACATCGGCGGCGTGGGCACCGACACCTACGACCTGTCTGCCACAGCAGCGAACGCGACGGTGACCGCCACGTCGGCCACCGGTGCCGACATCGGAACGGACGCGCTCAACGCGGTCGAGAACGTCATCGGCAGCCAGGGCAACAACGTGATCACGCTGGACGCCGGCGCCAACCGTGTCGATGGCCAGGACGGAAACGACTCCATCAACACCGGTGCCGCCAACGACCTGCTCATCGGTGGACTAGGCGATGACGTGATGAACGGCGGTGTCGGCAACGACATGTTCCAGTTCGCGCCGGGCTTCGGGCACGACACGATCATCGGCTTCGACGCCAGCCCGGACGGGGTCAATGCGCAAGACCGCCTGGACATCGCGGGGCTCGGCATCACCGCGGGCGACTTTGCCGCCTCGGTGACCATCTCCGACATCGGTGCCAACACGCTGGTCGAGTTCGACGGGCTGAACTCGATCCTGTTGATGGGCGTGAACGGCGACGGCGTGAACGTGATCACGCAGTCGGACTTCATCCTGGCGGCCTGAAGACGATCGCCGACGGGCTGAAACCTCGACGCCAAGGGCCCGTGCGGTGCCGACCGCATGGGCGCTGGTGACGGTTTGAATTTCTGGTCAAACGGAGGATCGACATGAGCGAACAGAACGGGGCCGAAGCGGGCCCGCAGAGCGCCACCGGCGCCCAGCAGAATGCCCGAGCCATCTCAGACCCGCGCGACGTTGCCACGCTGGTGATGGCGCGCATGAACATGGTCAACACGCGCAAGGACGAGTTGACCATCGCGATCAAGGGGCTGTCCGACATCACCCAGCAGCTGGCCCGCAGCTACGCGCAGCAGTTGCTGGCGATCCAAGGGCTGAACCGGCGCGTCAAGGAGCTCGAAGAGGCGGCGTCTGCCAGAAGCCGCGTCGGCACCAACGGTGCGATGCCGCCCGAGCCCGCCCACAACACGCGGCCGCAGTGAGGCCCGCCCCCGCGAACGCGAGGAGCACGCCATGACCCCCCTGTGGAGCGAACTGCGACCGCTGCTGGGGTACATCGCGGGGTTCTCCTTCATCATCAACCTGCTGTTTCTGGTGCCGGCGTTCTTCACCTTGCAGGTGTTCGACCGCGTCCTGTCCAGCAACAGCCTGGACACGCTCGTGGTGCTGCTCGCGGGCGCCGGGGTGGCCCTGGTGATCCTGCTGCTGCTGGACTATGTGCGCACGCGCCTGCAGAACGTGCTGGGCAGTTTGCTGGACGAGCGGCTCTCGCCGCCAGTGGTGAGGGCCATCGTGCAGCGCGCGGCGCGCGCCCCCACCGGCGCGCGGACCGAGGGCATCCGCGATGTGGCGGCGCTTCGCACGGTGTTTTCCGCCAACGGCTTGATTGCCGTGTTCGATGCGCCCTGGGTGGTGGTCTATGTGGCGGTGATCTGGATGTTTCACCCGGCCCTGGGTCTGGGTGCTGCGTTCTCGGCGCTCCTGATGCTGATTCTGGCGTGGCTCAATGACCGCATCAGCCGCCGGGCACTGGAGGACTTGCAGCGCGACGCGCGTCGCGCCTCGCAGTATGTGGAAAGTTCGCTGCACAACGCGGAGGTGCTCCAGGCACTGGGCATGACGCAGCGCCTGCTGACGCGCTGGCGCACGCTGCAGGACCAGATCGCGGCGACACAGACCCATGCCAGCCGCAGTACGGTGGCTTTCACGGCAGCCACCAAGACGGTGCGCCAGGCGATCCAGATTCTCATGCTCGCGCTGGGGGCCTACCTGG
>NZ_JBWMBB010000041.1:0-2847 GCF_056521305.1 Rhodoferax sp. RT4P68 | reverse complement strand
ACATCCAGTTCTACAATCAGCAGCGCCTGCATTCTTCGATCGGCTACCGCTCACCTGCGATGTTTGAGAAGAGTGTGTGTTGACGAGCCTGTGTCTACTTTTGAAAAACAAGTTCCCCCACTCGCACGCGACAGATTTGGGGCGGCGTGGCACGGCGGCAACGCCTTGTATTTCATAAGTGTTCTGCACTCCCTACTTTCTCACCAAATATGCAAACCAAAAAAAGTTAGGGGAAAAATGTTTATTAATGAAATTGAATGGTTAAGGACAAAGTACTGCAAGTTTTTGGCTGCGCACAAAGCTAAAAGCACATATCCAGAGTCGATAGAGCTAGATCTAGGCGATTTACTCTCAAAACCAAGAAATATCAAAGTCACAATAATTGACGACGCGCTCTTCCCATGGATTAATGCCATTGAGAGTCGAGGCTGCGCCGTCGCTTACCATCAAGATTATACAAAGCCTATAGCACAAGCAAATCAGAAAATCAAAGTCATTAGCACTCAAAGTAGCGACATAATAATTTGCGATATAAATGGCGTAGGATCAGCAAGATATCCAGGACTAGACGGTGTAGGCGTAATTGACGAACTTCGACAAAAACACCCGCTCCATGTGATCGCCGCCTATACAGGAAACCCGGGCGCAATTCACTCAAAGCTGAAGAAAAAACATACACTAGATGGCATCTTGTCCAGAGACTGGGGCATCGAGGATTTTCTATTTAACTTCGATGAGCTGCTGAAAATATTTAGACTCCCATCTCACAGATGGCAATTCATTCAAAGCAGATTAAAGCATCTCGGCGTCAAAGAAAAAGATATTGAGCCAATTAGAAGACGATACGTAGAAAATATTCTACTTTGCCAGATGCTTAAAGAAAAATTCAATTGCAACGCAAAAAACATTGAAAAAATTATTAAAGCCCAAGACGGAATAGACCTCAACGCACTTACCAAAGCAGGATTAGGCGCAATTGAAGCTTGGAACCTGTTAAGCCCTCTTATTCTCGAAAGCACACCGCAAAAATGATTGATACAGGCCAACTTCTCGAGCGCTTCCGCCAACTCTCACGGGATATCCAGATTGGCCTTCAATCATCGCAGAAGCAAATTGATCATCTAAAAGCAGCGGCTTCTAAATCTGATATCGACAAGCTCTCAAATACACTCAATCACATTTCAGAAGCTTGGCAGGATTTTTCAGGTTGGATCTTGGTAAGCACAATTGACGACCTCAGTGAGGCAAGATCAAATTGCGCTCCCGGAAGAGTCGACATCTCTTCAAAAATAACTCGCTCTACCGTGCGTCGAAGGAATGAGCTGGCTAGAATGGGAATTAAGGTAGACACATCGGATGTGAAGCCGCTTGTAGTGGAAACATTCATTCCATACTTCGAACAGCTGCTTGATCTTCTATTCGGAAACGCAATAAAATACTCACCCAAAGCGGGAGTAATCGAAATATCCAATAATTCCGGGCAACGTGGCGCAACTCTTTGTCTTCGATCGATAGGTCCTCTCGTAACAAAAACCGAGACGTCTCAACTCGGGGAAAAAGGTTTTCGATCAGAACATGCAAGAAATCTCGAACTTACAGGGCAGGGCTATGGACTATATAACTGCAAGCGACTGGCTGAGCTATTAGGAATAGATATTGATTTTCGCCCGGACTACAAAATTTTATATGAGTCAGGGGGAGTTTCATATGCCAACTTCAACGTGGTACTCCGTATCCCTGATTCTCCTCCGGCAGTAGCGGCCGAAAGACTTTAACAAGGAATGGGGCAGCAGATCGAAGCTCCAGAGCCTGCATCTGACGGCCATATGGGTTGTATTTCTTCGCAGGAATCTTCCTTCGCTTTCGTCGGCCACCGACATGCTGCTGCCGGAGTTTGCGTTCAGGTCTTGGTTTTTTGCGCAGTCGATCGTTCTAATGCATAGCGTTCCCTGACGAGGCAAGCAAAAGGCAGTAACCGCTCGTCTGGGGCTCACCGAGTTTGGGGTCACACGGAGTCTGAGAGCCAGGTATTGCCTTTTGTGCCGCCGACGACTGACATCTCTACTCGCCCGCAAAAAGGGTGCGGGTTAACGGCAGTACCTGCCCAAATTGTTGTTGTCGAACAGAACAGAGATTTCGCGCTGTAGTGCCGAGCTGGTAGTCCAACTCGGCGCCTATGCCATGCGACGCTGTCTTATTTCTTCACGGCAACACCGCACTCCCCACCGCCTGCTGAACCCGCAGATCCGCATCCCTCTGCAGCAACAGCCGCTCGCCGACAAGCTGGTTCGCCGCCGTCGTCACCGCCGCCACATACCCCGCCTGGTTGCCATACAGCGACTCCAGCGAAGGCCGCGTGTCGCCCGCCGCGATGCGCGCCGCTTCGGTGGTGTGGAACGGGATGAAGCTGCCGGTCAGGTTGGACAAATCGACGATGCCCGGCGTGGCCACGTAGTTGAACTCGATGCTGGTGCCCAGCGGCGCGCGCGCCTCCACGCTCTTGATGCCGGCGCGGGTCAGGCCCGTGGTCGTGTCCACCTGCGGCACGAGGATCGCGTAGTCGCGCCCCGTGTAGTAGGGCGGCAGCAGCGTCGCGATGCCGGCTTCGTCCTGCGGGATGTACTGCGGGCCGAAGTCCAGCAGCGGGAAGCCGTTGTAGCGCGCGAGGTAGGTGAAGTCAGGGATGGCGGTCGGCGTGGTGCCGACGTTCCAGCTCAATCCGCGCATCGTCGGGAATACCAGCTGGTCCGGCCGGGCCAGCGTGCCGTCTGCCAGCTTGGGGACCTGGCTGGCTGGTGGCGCGGTGTCACGCACGACCCAATCCTCCAGCGCGACGAACAGCGCACG
>NZ_JBWMBB010000040.1:0-3150 GCF_056521305.1 Rhodoferax sp. RT4P68 | reverse complement strand
GCCTACGGCACGCATGCGACCATCGTCAGTGAGAGTTCGGTGGCTGGCAAGCGCGCAGCGGCGATGAACCTGGTGTTCGGCGACCCGGACCTGACAGGGGCGGATGCGACTGCCTTCAACGCAGACCGCATGGCCTTCCTGAACAGCACGGGCGACTATGCCAACGGGTCGAACGGCGTCACCATCACCGGGGTCGACGCGATCGACTTCTGGATCGGCGGCCTGGCCGAAAAGCAGATGCCCTTCGGCGGCCTGCTGGGATCGACCTTCAACTTCGTCTTCGAAGAGCAGATGGAGAAGCTGCAGGACGGCGACCGGTTCTACTACCTGGAGCGCACCCAAGGCCTGAACTTCCTCACCGAGCTGGAGAACAACTCCTTCGCCCGGATGGTGATGGCCAACACCGATGCGACCCACCTGCCGGGCGACATCTTTACGACGCCCGGCTTCATCCTCGAGGTCGACGACACGAAGCAGTTCACCGGGCTGGGCCCGGATGGGCGCGACGACCCGCTCGGCGACGTGATCCGGAACAACCCCGGCACAGCGGCGCCCGATCCGCACTACCTGCACTACACGGGCGACGAGCACGTTGTGCTGGGCGGCAGCGAGGCAGACGACACACTCATCGCCAGCCTCGGTGATGACACGCTCTACGGCGACGGTGGGAACGACCGCCTCGAGGGCGGCGACGGCAACGACTTCGTGCTGGGCGGCGCTGGCGACGACATCATGACGGACCTGGGTGGCGACGACAACATGCAAGGCGGCGACGGCAACGACGCCATCCACGGCGGCAACGGCGCCAATCTGATCCTGGGCGGCTTCGGCAGCGATTTCATCGTCACCGGGCGAGACCCCTCCGAGGCGTTCGGCGGCCCCGGCAACGACTTCATCCTGGGCGCGCGTGGCAACGAGTTCGTGTTCGGCAATGAAGGCGATGACTGGATCGAGCTCGGCATGGCCGATGGCAGTGCCGGCGAGAACTTCGATGCGTTCTCGCGCGACCAGACGGTGGGCCACGACGTGTTCATCGGCAACACCATTTCCGACCGGATGGACGGGGAGGGCGGCGACGACATCATGGTCGGCAATGGCGGTCAGGTCGACCGCTACGAAGGCGGGTCCGGCTTCGACTGGGCGAGCTTCAAGGACGACCGGTACGGCGTGACGGCGGACCTGCTGCTGCGCGCCTTCGACGAGACGCCGGTACCGCTGTCCAACGCGACGGTGCTGGCGCGCTTCACTTCGACGGAAGGGCTGTCGGGCTCGGCGTTCGGCGATTTCCTGCGCGGTGACGACAACGATGCGGCCGCGATGGCCCTGTCCGGGGCGACAGGAAGCGTGCTGACCCACATCTCGCTCATCGATGGCTTGCAGGGCTTCCTCGACTCCTCGCTGGGCAGCCCGGTGACGTCGTTCGCCGGCAACATCATCCTGGGCGGCGGCGGCAGCGACGTGCTCGAAGGCCGCGGCGGCGACGACATCCTCGACGGCGACGCCTGGCTGAACGTGCAGCTGGAAGCGCCCGGGGTAGGTGGCGTCGGCACGGTGCGCGCCAGCAGCATGACGGAGTTGCAGGCGCGCGTGTTCTCGGGCGAGCTGAACCCGGGTGACATCCGGATGGTCCGCGAAATCCTCACGGCACCGGATGCCGACTTCGACACCGCCGTGTTTTCCGATGTCCTGGCCAACTACGACATCAGCACCAACGACGCGGGCCAGCTGGTGGTGAGCCACATCATCGACGGCGACCCGGGATCGGACGGAAGTGATGTGGTGAGGAACATCGAGCGCCTGCAGTTCTCCGACCAGGCCCTGGTGCTGGGCGGCCTGAACGCAGACCCCGACGGTTTCCTCACCATCAACGACACCACGCCGACCGAGGACCAGATGCTGACCGCTTCGGCGTTGGGCATCACTGACGCCGACAACATCACGGGTTCCAACCCGTCGGGCACCATCACCGGCCCCGTCACCTACTTCTGGCAGGCCGAAGTGCGGCCCGGCATCTTCGAGGACATCCTGATCGAGAACGCGGGCGGTGAAGCGGCGCGCGCGACCGGCCCCACGTTCACGCCGCGCGGCTTCGAGGTCGGCCTGGCGCTGCGCGTGCGCGCCCTCTACAAGGACGACAACGATGTGCTGGAGAACGTGTTCTCGGCTGCGACCGCACCGGTCGTGAGCAACAACAATGCGGCCGCAGGGCAGGTCCGCGTGTCGGACACGACACCGACGGAAACATTGACGCTGCAGGCGATCAACGAGATCACCGATCTGGACGGATTGCCGACGATCGACGGCTTCAGCTTCCAGTGGCAGCAAAGTGCCTTGGGCGGAGGCGGCGCCTTCACCAACATCGCCGGCGCCACGGACGGCAGCTTCACGCCAGGCCAGGACCAGGTCAACCGTCAGCTGCGCGTCGTCGTGAGCTTCACCGACATTGAAGGCCACCCGGAGAGCGTGACCTCGGCGCCGACGATCGTGGTGGGCGACTTCATCGCCGCCAACGCTGCGGCACAGACGCTGAACGGCAACGCCGGGCAGGACATGATCTTCGGTGGCGGCGGTGCGGACACGCTCAACGGCAATGCCCAGGACGACCTGCTCGACGGCGGCGACGGGGCCGACACGGTGAACGGCGGAGCCGGCAACGACACCATCTTCGGTGGCTTGGGCGCAGACGCCATCAACGGTGGCACTGAAGCGGACACGATGACAGGGGACCAGGGGGCCGACGTGGTGAACGGCGCGGCTGGCAATGACATCTTCCTGGCGACCGTCGGTGACGGCAACGACAGCTACATCGGTGGCGCCGGTGTCGACACCTACGACATGTCGGCCCTGACGACCGGCGCGACGGTCACCGCCGTGTCCTCGACGGGCGGCCAGGGTGGTGCGGACACGCTGAACACGATCGAAAACGTGATCGGCACCCAGGGCAACGACACCATCACGCTGGACGGTGCGGTGAACATCATCGATGGCCAGGACGGCAACGACACGCTGAACGCCGCGGCCGGAGCGGACACGGTGCGCGGGGGGCTGGGCGACGACACCATCGTCGGCGGCACGGGCAATGACGCGCTCTTCGGCGACGACGGCGACGACACCTTCACCTACACCATCGGCGACGGCAACGATGCAATC
>NZ_JBWMBB010000003.1:0-628050 GCF_056521305.1 Rhodoferax sp. RT4P68 | reverse complement strand
GAGGTTTGTGTAATCTCCGTCATGACTTCCCCTTTCCATTTAGGTTGACTTCCGCAACGTCAATCTTGGTGCCTCGACACCGTCTCAGGACTGGGGAAGTCCCTTCGTATTCGCTGCAGGGGCCACCCGATACCCTCGTCCCTGACCACGGCGCGTCGGGCTGACACAGCAACCGCGACGGTGTTAAAGAGGCCTTCGCGTCGTGCTGACCGATGAAGCACAGCGCTGGCGGAACACGACGATGGTGTGGTCTACGCAGCGAAATCAAGGAGGAGGCCTTGCCCGCCTTTCCGGCCCCAGGCCGGCAAGGCGGGCAAGGCCGGGGGACATTCGCGGAGTGGACTACACCGTCGGCGTGGTCCCACCACGAAGCGTGGTCAACCATCGCAACCTGGTCCCAACCCGGGGCGTAGGCGAGCTCCATCTCAGTGATACGCCTCGAGTGCTTCATCCAGCGCGCGTTCCAGGTCGGCCGCCGTCGCGCAGTGCGACACGCTGGTGCAGTGCGGCCGGTAGCGCAGCATCGCACTGTCGCCCGTGCCCCAACGGCCCGGAGGCTCGGGGCACAGCCACACCACGCGCTTGGCACGGCCCACCAGTTCGTCGAACAGGTCCAGCCGCGGGTCGGCGCCGTTGCTGCGGCCGTCGCCCAGCACGATGACGGTGGTGCGACGGTCGATCGCATCCCAATGCCGGTCGTGCAGGTCGACCCAGGCCTGGCCGTAGTCGGTGGAGCCGTTGCCCACCTCTTTCAGGATCAACTCCATCGCGTCGTCGAACGGCAGCGTCTCCATCGGCGCGGCCACGTCCTTCAGCCGGTTGGAGAAAGCGAAGCTGCGCAGGTCGCCCACCGCGTCGTGCAGCGCGTAGAGAAACAGCAGCAGAAACCGCACATGCGCCGCAACCGAGCCCGACACATCGCACACGGCCACGATGCGCGGCTTGTCACGGCGGCGGTGTTTGAAGGCCAGCGTGATGGGCACGCCGTCGTGCCCGGCGTTGGCGCGCATGGTGCGGCGCAGGTCGAGCTGGCCGCGCAACGTCACCCGCTGCTGGCGCGAATGGCGCGCGGCCAGTTTGCGCGCCATGCGGGCGACTGCGGCCTTCATGCGGTCCATCTCGGCCGGGGCCATGCGGCCCAGCACACGCGTGACGGCCACCTCGGTCATGAAGGCTTCGGTGGCGGGCTTGCCAAACAGGGCGAAGCGCTGCTGCACCAAGGCGCGGGCGTGGCGCTGCAAGGTGTCGCGCGCCTGGCGCAGCGCCTGCTGTTCGGCCTGCGCCGCACCGCCAGCGCCACCCGGCGCGGCCAGGCCCTGCGCCAGCCGTGCCTCCAGCGCCGCGATGCCCAGCGCCTCCAGCGTCTTGCCGGCCAGGAAACCCGTCTGGGTGGCGAAGCGGATCTCGTCCACCCCGGCGCTGGCGGCGGCACGCGACAAGGCGGCGCGCAGCGCATCGCCCGGCTGGCCATCGGGCTGCGGGGTGGCCAGGTCCAGCAGTGCATCGACCTGCGCGTCGCCGGTGCGCACGGTCTGGCCCGGCTCGGCGCCCGCCGTCTGCGCGGTGTGCTGCGGCAGGCCGAAGTACAGATCGAACACCTGGTCGTGGATCTGCTTTTCTTCCTCGGACTTGGCGAGCACCACGCCCAGCGTGGACTTCAGCGTGTCACGGTTGCCGTAGCCCACCAGCGCCACGGCGCGGGCCGCGTCGATGGCCTCGGCCGTGGAGGCCTCGGCCCCCGCAGCGCGCAGGGCGCGCACGAAGCCGGCAAGGATGCTGTCCATCACCGTGTGCCGCGTCAGCGGGCCGGCGCTGCAGCCAGCGCGGCCCGCGTGATGCTGGCCAGGCGGCCATCCACCTCGCGCACATCGGTCTCGCGCTTGAGCAGCACGCCCAGCGTGTCGCGCACCAGCGCTTCGTCGAGCACGGTGGCGTGCAGCAGCAGCAGCGTGCGCGCCCAGTCGACCGACTCGGCAATCGACGGTGGCTTGCGGATGTTGTCAGCCCGCAGCGCCTGCACGAACGCCACCAGCTGCGCGAGCAAGCTGTCGGCGATGCCGGGCACGCGGGCGCGCAGCACGCGCTGCTCCAACGCCGCATCCGGAAAGCCGATGTGCAGGTGCAGGCAGCGGCGCTTGAGCGCATCGCCCAGCTCACGCGTGTTGTTGGACGTGAGGATAACCAGCGGCGGCACCTG
Organism: Rhodoferax sp. RT4P68; assembly: GCF_056521305.1. Classification (NCBI taxonomy): domain Bacteria; kingdom Pseudomonadati; phylum Pseudomonadota; class Betaproteobacteria; order Burkholderiales; family Comamonadaceae; genus Rhodoferax; species Rhodoferax sp. RT4P68. The sequence continues at coordinate 625,853 of NZ_JBWMBB010000003.1, read as the reverse complement.
GGCGCGGATGGTGCCGATCTCGGGGATGGTCACCTGGTAGTCGGCCAGCACTTCGAGCAGCAGGGCTTCGAAGGATTCTTCGGACTTGTCGACCTCATCGATCAGCAACACGCTGCCGCCGGGTTGCTCCATGGCCTGCAGCAGCGGGCGCGGCTCCAGAAAGTCGCGCGAGAAGAACAGGTCCTGAAAGCCCGCCAGCTTGCCGAAGGCGCCGGCCAGGGTGTCGGCGTCGTCCACCAGCAGACCGATCTTCTCCTTGAGGATCTGCGTGTAGAGCAGCTGCTTGCCGTACTTCCACTCGTACAGCGCCTTGCTGTCGTCCAGGCCCTCGTAGCACTGCAGGCGCAGCAGCGCGAAGCCCAGCGCGCGCGCCGCCGAGACGGCCAGGTCGGTCTTGCCGACGCCGGCTGGCCCTTCGATCAGCACCGGCTTGCGTAAGTGGTGGGCCAGGTAGACAGCGGTGGCGATCTGGCGCGTGGCGATGTAGCCCACTTCGGCCAGCAGCGCGATGACGCTGTCGATGGACGAGAGGCCGGGCGGTGTGGGCAGTGCTGCGTGCTCAAGGCGGCTCGGCGTCACGCTCATGCCGCCATCGCCGCGTAGCGCTCCAGGTGGTGGTCGGCATCGCCGAAGCGCTGGCAAATCATCGTGAGGCGGCGGAAGGTGTGCGAGATCTTCAGCTCTTCCGTCATGCCCATGCCGCCGTGCAGCTGCACCGATTCCTGGCTGATCTGGCGGGCCGCGTCGGCGATCTTGACCTTGGCGGCCGAGACGGCGCGGCGGCGCTCGCCCGCATCACCTGCGCCATCGACCTTGGCCGCTGCGAGGATGGCCATCGAGCGCGCCTGCTCCAGGCAGATCAGCATCTCGACCATGCGGTGCTGCAGCACCTGGAACGAGGCGATGGGCGTGCCGAACTGCTTGCGTGTCTTGGTGTACTCCAGCGTGGCCTCGTGGGCGTAGCGCATGGCGCCGATGGCGTCCGAGCACTGCAGCGCGGTCGCGAAGTCCACGGCCTCGTCGATGTGCGCCATGGCGCCCCCGGCCGTGCCCAGCAGCGCGTCGGCGCCCAGCTGCACGCCGGCGAACGCCACATCGGCCACGCGCAGGCCGTCGACCGTGCGGCTGGGGTTCAGCGACACGCCGGCCGCGCGCGGGTCGACGATGAAGAGGCTGGCGCCGCCATCGCTGGTGTCGCCGGCTTCACTGGTGCGCGCCGAGACGATGAGCCGCGTGGCCGATGCCGCGCCGACGACCACGCTCTTGGCACCGTCCAGCACCCAGCCGCCGCCGCTCTGGCGCGCGGTGGTGGATGCGGGTGCCAGGTCATAGCGGCGGCCCGGCTCCAGGTAAGCGAAGGCCAGCTGGGCCGAGCCGTCGATGAGGCCCGGCAGCCATGCCGCACGCTGCGCCGCATTGCCGGCGCGTGCCACAAGACGCCCGCCGAGCGCGATGTTGTCCAGCAGCGGTTCGACCACCAGGGCTTCGCCGCAGGCCTCCATCACGGCCATCAGGTCCGTCGCGCCGCCACCGAAGCCGCCGTCGGCCTCGGGCACTGCGATGGCGGTCAGGCCCATCTCGGCCAGGGCGCGCCACACAGCGTCGCTGCGGCCATTGGGCGAACCGATGATGGCCTTGCGCTGCTCGAAGTCGTAGTGGTTGGCGAGGTACTTGCGCACCGAGTCGGCCAGTTGCTGTTGCTCGTCGCTGAGTTCGAAGTTCATGGTGTGTCCTTCACAAACCCAACGTCATCTTGGCGATGATGTTGCGCTGGATTTCGTTGGAGCCGGCGTAGATGCTGGCCTTGCGGTAGTTGAAATAGCGCGGCGACAGGCGCGACGTGAAGTGGTCGATGGCGCCGCCGTCCACCGCCAGGAATGGCTGCGCCATGGGGCCGGCGGCCTGCATCATGAGCTCGGTGATCATCTGCTGCACCTCGGTGCCGCGGATCTTGAGCATGGACACGTCGGCCCCAGGCGGCTGGCCGGTGCGGCGCATCTTGTCGAGAAAGCGCATGGAAGTCAGCTCCAGCGCATCGAGCTCGATCTCCACGCGCGACAGCTTGTCGCGAAAACGCGGGTCTTGCAGCAGCGGCTTGCCGTTCTTGTGCTCGCGCGTGGCCAGGGCCTTCAGCGCGGCCAGCTCGCGCCGCGAGGCACCCACGCTGCCGGAGCCCATGCGCTCATGGCCCAGCAGGTACTTGGCCACCGTCCAGCCCTTGTTCTCGTCGAAGACCAGGTTCTCAACCGGCACGGCCACATCGTCGAAGAACACCTCGTTCACCTCGTGCCCGCCGTCCATCAGGATCAGGGGGCGCACCGTGATGCCGGGCGTCTTCATGTCGATCAGCAGGAAGCTGATGCCCTCCTGCCGCTTCTCGGCCGTGGGGTCGGTGCGCACCAGGCAGAAGATCCAGTCGCCGTAGTGGCCCAGCGTGGTCCAGATCTTCTGGCCCGTGACGCGGTACACATCACCATCGCGCACGGCGCGGGTCTTGAGCGCGGCCAGGTCAGAGCCGGCGCCGGGCTCCGAATAGCCCTGTACCCAGAAGTCATCGCCCTCGCGAATGCGCGGCAGGAAGCGCTCTTTCTGCTGCGGCGTGCCGAACTTGAGCAGCACCGAGGCGCACATGTTGGGGCCGAACGAGGGCAGCGCCGGCGCGCCGGCCAGGCCGAACTGCTCGTCGTACAGGTAGCGCTGCGTGATGTTCCAGCCGGTGCCGCCCCACTCCTGCGGCCAATGCGGCACGGCCCAGCCCTTGGCGGCCAGGATCTTGTGCCAGCGCAAGTAGTCATCTTTCGACAGGCCCTTGTAGCCGGTCACCTTGTTGCGAATGTCGTCGGGCAGGTTGGCGTCCAGCCAGCCGCGCACTTCATCGCGAAAGGCAAGCTCTTCGGGGGAGTAACTCAGGTCCATGCGATATCTCCGATGTGTGTAGTGGTGGCGCAGTTAGCGCTCAGACCGCCGTCTGGCCGGGCATCTGGCGTGTGACCGGGTGCGAGCTGGACAGCCCGCCGTCCACGGCGATGGCCTGCCCGTTGACGTAGCTGCTCTGGTCCGACGCGAGGAACAGCGCCACTTGTGCCAGCTCTTGCGGCTGCGCGGCGCGGCGCAGCGGGTTGAGCCGGCCGAGCTTGTGCGTGACGCCCTTGTCTTTGGCGTAATCGAAGGTGCGCTTGGTCATGCCGGTCTCGGTGAGGCCGGGGCAGATGGCGTTGACGCGCACATCGCTCTCGCACAGCTGCTGGGCCGACACCATCACGAGGTTGATGACCCCGGCCTTGGAGGCAGAGTACGCCGGCCCGCCCGCGCCCGAGCGGATGCCGGCCACCGAGGCGGTGCAGATGATGGAGCCGCCGCGCCCGGCGTCGACCATCACCTTGCCGGCGTGCTTGATCATGAGCCAGGGGCCGATCAGGTTGATGCGCAGCAGCTCCGTCCAGTCCTGCGGCGTCAGCTCGAAGATGCCGGCCATGCCGCCGGAGACGCCGGCATTGGCGAACGCCACGTCCAGCTGGCCGTAGCGTTCCAGCGCGGTGGCGACGAGGTTGGCGACATCCGGCTCCAGCCCGGCGTCCATCTGCACGGCGACGGCCTGGCCGCCCGCCTCGGTCACGCTGCGTGCGGTCTCGTGCACGGCTTCGCTGCGGTCGCCCAGCACCAGCCGGGCGCCTTCGGCCGCAAAGCGCAGTGCTGCAGCGCGCCCGATGCCCGAGCCTGCGCCCGTGATGATGGCGACCTTGCCAGTGAGTTGGTCCGACATGCTGCGTGTCCTTGTGCTGATGGGAAAAAGGGTCCAGGGTGCCAAAGCCCGGCCAAGGCCGCGATCACTTGCGCGACAGCCGGGCCACAAGGCCGGGGCGGCGCACGCCGGAATGCATCGCGCCAATGCGAGGCGCGAGCGATGGTGTCTGGAATAGATGCGCGGCGTTGTGCCGGCTTGACGGTCCTGCTCGTGCAGGAGCGAAATGACACACGTCGCGCACGGCGACGTGACGATCGAACGCGTGAGCGAGAGCGGTTCGAAGGGCATGCTGGTAGGACCCCCGAGAGTCGAACTCGGCACCAACGGATTATGAGTCCGCTGCTCTAACCAACATGAGCTAGGGTCCCGTGCCCGCCCTGCGGCGAGCGGCACCGATTGTAGGTGGCCTACTTCTGCCGGCTCAGGGCGTTGCTGACGAGCTTGGAGGTGATGTCTACGATCTGGATCATGCGGTCGTACGGCATGCGCGTGGGGCCGATCACGCCCAACGTGCCGACGATATGGCCGTCGACCTCGTAGGGTGCGCTGACCACCGACAGTTCTTCGAACGGCACCACCTGGCTCTCGCCACCGATGTAGATGCGCACGCCCTCGGCGCGGCTGGACACGTCGAGCAGGCGCAGCAGCTGCGTCTTCTGCTCGAACAGATCGAAGGCGCGGCGCAGGTGCCGCATGTCGTTGGAAAAGTCACTGACCGACAGCAGGTTGCGCTCGCCGGAGATCACCACCTCGTCCTGCGCGTGCGAAGCCTCGGAACTGACGGTGACGGCGGCCTGCATCAGCGCGGCGATTTCCACGCGCAGCTTCTCGACCTCGCCCGTCAGCTTGTCGCGCACCTGCTCGAAGGCCATGCCGACGTAGTTGGCATTGAGGTAGTTGGCCGCCTCGATCAGCTGCGACTGCGGGATGTCGACCTCGGTGAACAGCACGCGGTTTTGTACGTCACCCTCGGGCGAGACGATGATGACCAGCACACGCCGCTCGGACAGCCGCAGGAACTCGATGTGGTGGAACACCGAGGCACGGCGCGGCGCCAGCACGACGCCGACGAACTGCGACAGGCTGGACAGCAGGTTGGCCGCGTTCGCGATCACCTTTTGCGGCTGTTCGGCCATCAGCTGTGGCGCTTGCAATTGGTCGCGCTGCGCTGTCAGCATGGTGTCGACGAACAGTCGGTAGCCGCGTGCCGTGGGGATGCGCCCGGCCGACGTGTGCGGACTGGCAATCAGGCCCAGCTCTTCCAGGTCGGACATGACGTTGCGGATGGTCGCCGGCGAGAGGTCCAGCCCGGAGGCTTTGGAGAGCGTGCGAGAGCCGACGGGCTGCCCGTCGGCGATGTAGCGCTCTACCAGCGCTTTCATCAACAACTTGGCGCGTTCATCCAGCATCCATGCATTTTAGTGATGTAATTTACAGATGAATTCAAAATTCCGCCGGGTCGCGTTGTTTGGTAAGTACCAGGCATCGGCGTTCGGCGGATCGCACATGACGCCGCCCGGCACCATGCGCGAGATCGCGCAGTTTCTGGCCGACCAGGGCTGCGATCTGGTGGTCGAACAGCAGACGCAGATCAACGCCGAGCTGGCCGACTTTCAAAGCGCCGACATCGCTGCGATCGGCGAGCAATGCGACCTGGCCGTGGTGGTGGGCGGCGACGGCACCATGCTGGGCATCAGCCGGCAGCTGGCGCCCTACGGCGTGCCACTGATCGGCATCAACCAGGGGCGGCTGGGTTTCATCACCGACATCCCGATCGACGCCTACCAGACGGCGCTGTCGCCCATGCTGTCCGGCGAATTCGAGGAAGACCACCGCAGCCTGATGCATGCCCGTGTGATGCGCGGTGGCGACTGCGTGTTCGATGCACTGGCCATGAACGATGTGGTCGTCAACCGTGGCGCCACCTCGGGCATGGTGGAGCTGCGGATCGAGATCGACGGGCATTTCGTGTCCAACCAGCGCTGCGACGGTTTGATCATCGCCACGCCCACGGGCTCGACGGCGTATGCGCTGTCGGCTGGCGGGCCGCTGATGCACCCGTCCATCCCGGGCTGGGTGCTGGTGCCGATTGCGCCACACACCTTGTCGAACAGGCCGCTGGTGCTGGCCGACCCGGCCGAGGTGGTGATCGAGCTGGCGTCCGAGCGCGATGCCAGCGCCAACTTCGACATGCAGTCGCTGGCCTCGCTGCAGCAGGGCGACCGCATCGTGGTGCGCCGCTCGCAGCATTGCGTGCGCTTCCTGCATCCCAAGGGCTGGCATTACTTCGACACCTTGCGCGCCAAGCTGCATTGGAACGGGGGCAGCTGACCGTGGGCATCCGCCGCATTGCATTGCGCGATTTCGTGATCGTGCGCGAGCTGGAGCTGGACCTGACCGGCGGCTTCACGGTGCTCACCGGCGAGACCGGTGCGGGCAAGTCGATCCTGATCGATGCGCTGCAGCTGGCGCTGGGCGCCCGCGCCGACGCCGGCGTGGTGCGCGAGGGGGCCAGCCGCAGCGAGGTCAGCGCTGAGTTCGATTGCCGGGCCGATGCCGCCGATTGGCTGCAGGCCGCTGGCTTCGATGTGGCCGAGACGCTGCTGCTGCGGCGCACGGTCGACAGCCAGGCCAAGAGCCGCGCCTGGATCAACGGCAGTGCCGCCACGGCCACGCAGCTGCGCGAGCTGGGCGACATGCTGCTGGACATCCACGGCCAACACGCGTGGCAGAGCCTGACACGCCCCGCCAGCGTGCGCGCCTTGTTGGATGCCTACGCCAGCCTGGACACGGCCCCGCTGCAGCAGCGCTGGGCGGATTGGCGCTCTGCCGGCAAAGCCCTGGCCGACGCACGCGGTGCCCAGGATTCCCTGCAGCGCGAACGCGAGCGCCTGGCCTGGCAGATCGGTGAGGTCGACAAGCTGGCGCCGAGTGACGACGAATGGGACAGTCTGAACGCCGAACACGGCCGCCTGTCGCATGCGCAGGCGCTGATCGACGCGCTGCAGGTCGCCATTGCCGCATTGGAAGACGAAGACCAGGGCGCCTTGCGCGGCCTGGAGCGTGCCCGATCAGCCTTGGCCGACCAGCAGCACGTGGCGCCCGAGTACGGGGAGATGGCCGAGGTGCTGGCCGCCAGCCTGGCCCAGGCCGAAGACACCCTGCACAGCCTGCACAGCAGCCTGCGCCGCACGGAGCCGGACCCGGAGCGCCTGAACGCGCTGGACGAGCGCATGGGCCTGTGGATGTCGCTGGCCCGACGCTACAAGCGCTCGCCGAACGAACTGCCCGCACTCTGGGCTAGTTGGAAGCAGGAGCTTGCGCGGCTCGACGCGGCCGCCGACCTCGCCGGTCTGGAAGCCGCGCTGGAGGCGGCGCTGACCACTTTCCGCATGGAAGCCAAACGCGTCTCCAAGGCGAGGGGCCAGGCGGCGCCGAAACTGGCCAAGGCCATCACCGCGGCGATGCAGGGCCTGGGCATGCAGGGTGGCGCTTTTGCCGTGGCGCTGGAGCCGCTGGTCGAGCCCGCCGCGCACGGCCTGGAAGACGTGCAGTTCCTGGTGGCCGGGCACGCGGGCAGCACGCCGCGCCCGGTCGGCAAGGTGGCCTCTGGTGGTGAGCTGTCGCGCATCGCGCTGGCCATTGCGGTCACCACCAGCGAACTGGGCGGCGCGCAGACCTTGATCTTCGACGAGGTGGATGCAGGCGTCGGCGGCGCCGTGGCTGAAACCGTCGGCCGGCTGATGAAGCAGCTGGGCGGCGGGCGCCAGGTGCTGGCGGTCACCCATCTGCCGCAGGTGGCCGCCTGTGCCGACCACCATCTCGTGGTGGCCAAGCAGCGCGAAGGCGCCGCCACCGTCAGCAGCGTCAGCGAGGCGCATGGCGAACAGCGCGTGGCCGAGGTCGCGCGCATGCTGGGCGGCGAACGCCTGTCCGGCACCACGCTGGCGCACGCCAGGGAAATGCTGGGCGCGCCGTGAGTCTGACGCCGCCCCCCGCAGACGCCGCGCCGCCCATGCTGGAGATCGTGCTGATCACCGGCATGTCCGGCTCAGGCAAGTCGGTCGCCCTGCATGCGCTGGAAGATGCCGGCTACTACTGCGTGGACAACCTGCCGCCGGAACTGCTGCTGACGTTTGCCGAACTGGAGCAGACGCGCGGCGCCCAGCGTGTGGCGATTGCGATGGACGTGCGCAGCGCAACCTCACTGCCGCTGGTGCCGGCGCAGCTCAGCATCCTGCGCGCCAAGGGCGTGATGGTGAAGTCATTGTTTCTGGACGCCGGCACTGACACATTGGTGCGCCGCTATTCGGAAACACGGCGCAAGCATCCGCTGTCGCGTTCCGATCTGCAGGACCACCAGCACGCGCTGTACGAGGCGATCGAGCTGGAGCGCGAGCTGCTGGCCGATCTGCGCGAACAGGCCCACGTGGTGGACACCAGCATCATCCGTTCGTCGCAGCTGCAAGGCTATGTCAAGACGCTGATCTCGGCGCCGAACGCGCAGCTGACGTTGGTGTTCGAATCGTTCGCCTTCAAGCGCGGCATTCCGTTGGATGCAGACTACGTTTTCGACGTGCGGATGCTGCCCAACCCGCACTACGACCCGGACCTGCGACCCTTGACCGGCATGGACGCACCGGTGGCGCGCTTTCTGCAGCAGAGCGCCGAGGTGCGGCTGATGTTCGCGCACATCGACAAGTTCCTCACGCACTGGCTGGACCTGCTGGCGCGCGACCACCGCAGCTATGTAACGGTGGGCATCGGCTGCACCGGCGGCCAGCACCGCTCGGTCTATCTCGTCGAACAGCTGGCGCGCACGTTCAGCAAGCGCTGGGTCACGCTCAAGCGCCACCGTGAGCTGGACGCACGCGGCGGTTTCATGGGGCCGTCAGAAGGCCAGAAATCGGGTTCAACAATTTTTTGACCGGCGCGGGCAGGCCAAAGTGCACCAGCGCTTCGGGTGCCACCCAGGCGCCCCCTACCCCGTCCAAGGCAGATGACGTCACGCGCACACGTACTGGGTGCAGCAGCAAATCCTTGTGCGTCAACACATGCGTGAACGCTGGCAGGGTCTGCGCTGCTGCGCGGTGCTGCGCTGGCACCGCGCTCAGAAGATCGGCTTCACTGTCGAACACCGGCAGGCAGTGCAGGCCAGCCCACACACCGGTCTGCGGCCTGCGTGCCAGCCAGATGCGCGCGGCGTCGTCCTCGGCCCACAGCAACCACCAGGCGGCGCTGCTGCGCTTGAGCTTGCGGGTCTTCACCGGATAGCGCTCGGGCGCGCCTTCACGCCGGGCCACGCAGCCCTCGCGCAGGGGGCAGATCAGGCAGGAGGGATTGCGGGCGCTGCACACGGTGGCGCCCAGATCCATCACGCCCTGGGTGTAGCGCGGCATGGCCTGCTGCAGGTTCTCGCGCGGCAATAGCTCTGTCGCCAGGTCCCACAGTGCCCGCTCATGGCGCGGCTGGGCCAGATCTTCGCCAAAGCCCAACACGCGCGTCAGCACCCGCTTGACGTTGCCGTCCAGGATCGCGGCGCGCTCGGCAAAGCAGAAGGCCGCGATCGCCGAGGCGGTCGAGCGGCCGATGCCGGGCAGCGTCTGCAGCGCCTGCGCAGACGGCGGAAAGTGCCCGCCGTGCAAGGCCACGACCTGCCGGGCACAGGCGTGCAGATTGCGCGCGCGGCTGTAATAGCCCAGGCCCGCCCACAGCGCGAAGACCTCGTCCTGCGTGGCGGCAGCCAGCGCCTGCACGTCGGGGAAGCGCTCCAGAAACCGGGCGAAGTACTGGATGACCGCCGCCACCTGCGTCTGCTGCAGCATGATCTCTGAGAGCCAGACGCGGTACGGGTCGCGCGTGCCCTGCCAGGGCAAGGCATGGCGGCCATGGCTCACCTGCCATTGCACCACCTGCTGCGCGGCCCAGCCGGGCTGGCGGGCGTCCTGCAGGGTGACCGTCACGCCTTCTGGCACCGCGCGCAGAAGAACGTGGAGCGCTGCCCCTGGCGGATCGCACGGATCGGCGATGCGCACACGCGGCAGGGCTGGCCCTCCCGGTCATAGACCATGGCTTCCAGCTGGAACATGCCGTGCTCGCCCTGCGCGTTGGAAAAATCACGCAGGCTGCTGCCGCCACGCAGCACCGCGCGCGCCAGCACCTCGCGCACGGCGGCGTGCAGCTTGCGGGCACGGGCCAGACTGAGCCGTCGCGCGCGCGCCGTCGGCCGGATGCCGGCCAGGAACAGGGCTTCGGATGCGTAGATGTTGCCCACCCCCACCACCACGTCGCCCGCCAGCAGCACCTGCTTGATGGGCGCGGCACGCCGACGCAGCCCGGCGTGAAAGACGAGCAGATCGAACGCATCGCCCAGCGGCTCCATGCCGAGCCGGCCGAGCAGCTTCAGCGCTTCAGGCGCATCGTCGCCACCGGCGTAGACGACGGCGCCGAAACGTCGCGGGTCGTGCAGCCGCAAGAGGCCGTGCGAGGTCTCCAGGTCGAAATGGTCGTGCGGCCCCGCCGGGCCATGCGCTGGCGCGAAACGCAGGCTGCCCGACATGCCTAGATGCAGCAGCAGCATGCCCTGGTCCAGATCAAGCAGCAGGTACTTGCCGCGCCGACGCACGCCGGTCACGCTGCGGCCCACCAAGTCTTGCGGCGCGCAGCCCAGGGCCCAGCGCAGGGGCTTGCCCACGCGTACACCGGTCACTGTCGCGCCCGCGATGCGGTCCGCGAAACTCATTCGCGTCACTTCGACTTCGGGCAATTCGGGCATCGACTGGACAAGATGGAGGGATAAAGGGCTTGGATTATTATGGTTCGATGATGCGACTCCTACGACCGGCCGCCCGCGGTCTTGCCTCGCTGTCACTACTGCTGGGCCTGTTGCCGGCGCATGGGCAGACTACCCCGGCCACACAGCCGCCAACCAACTCCACCGACACCGCCTCACCCGCGCAGTCGGCTTTGACGGCTGAGCTGTTCTATGAGCTGCTGCTGGGCGAGATCAACGCGCTCGGCGGAGAACGTGGAACGGGCTACGCGTTGATCCTGGATGCCGCCGTGAAGGCCAAGGATCCGCTGCTGTTCCAGCGTGCGGTCGAGATCGCCCTGCAGTCGCGATCGCCCGATGCGGCGTTGCGCGCTGCCAACGTGTGGCGTAACACGCTGCCTGCGTCGCGTGAGGCCAACCGCTACCTGCTGCAGATCCTGATCGCCACGAACAAGATCGCCGAATCGGTGGAGCCGCTGCGTAGCGAGATTGCGGCCAGCCCGCCGATGGAGCGCAATTCCACCATCCACGCCATCCCCAGGGCCTATGCGCGCGTGACCGATCGCAAGGTGGCGGCGCAGGTGGCCGAGCAGGCACTGGCCGGCTTTGTGGACGACAAGACCACCGGGGCAGCCGCCTGGACATCGATCGGCCGCATGCGCCTGGCAGCCGGTGATGCGGCGGGCGCGCTGGACGCCGCTGCGCGCGGGCACGCCATCGAACCCGGCGCCGAGGCGCCTGCGTTGCTGGCCATGGAATTGATCGACCGCCGCCAGCCCCAGGCCGAAGCGCTGGTGCTGCAGCATCTGCAGGGCAAGCCGTCACCCGACATGCGCCTGGCCTATGTGCGCGCCCAGCTGGACAACCAGCGCTATGCCGAGGCTTCGGCCCAGTTGCAGCGCCTGACGACCGAGCACCCGGACTTCGCCGAGGCCTGGCTGGTGCAGGGCAGCCTGCAGGCCCAGGACAACGAACTCACCGCCGCAGACGCGTCGCTGCAGCGCTTCATCGCGCTGGCGCAGAAACTGCCGGCCGGTGACGTGCGCAGCCGCGCCATGGCGCAGGCCTATCTGTCACTCGCCCAGGTGGCCGAGAAGCGCAAGGACTTTGCAGGGGCGGAGAAATGGTTGGACCAGATCGAAAACTCGGACGATCTGCTGAGCGCCCAGAACCGCCGCGCTTCACTGCTGGCCAAGCAGGGCAAGCTGACAGAGGCCCGCGCCATGCTGCGCGCGCTGCCTGAACGCAACGCTGCTGAAGCACGCCTGAAGCTCAACGCCGAGGTACAACTGTTGCGTGAGGCCAAGCAGTACCAGGCCGCCTACGACTTGCTCAAGACCGCGCTGGAGCGCGAGCCCAAGGACACCGAGCTGCTGTACGAGCAGGCCATGATGGCCGAGAAGCTGGGCCGCACCGAGGAGATGGAGCGCCTGCTTCGCACGCTGATCGAGATCCGGCCCGACTACCACCACGCCTACAACGCGCTCGGCTACTCGATGGCCGATCGCAACGTGCGCCTGCCTGAGGCCAAGCAGCTCATCCAGAAGGCGCTGGAGCTGGTGCCGAACGATCCGTTCATCGCCGACAGCCTGGGTTGGGTCGAGTTCCGCATGGGCAACATCCGCGAGGCGACGCGCATCCTGACGGATGCCTACCAGGCTAAGCCCGACGCCGAGATCGCAGCCCATCTGGGCGAAGTGCTGTGGGTTGCTGGCCAGCGCGAGCGCGCCACCGCCATCTGGCGCGAAGGCCTGGCGCTGAATGCCGAGAACGAAACCCTGCAGTCCACGCTCAAGCGCCTGCGGGTGCCGCTGTAGTCGGCATGCCCGGCATGGTCTTGGCCCGGAGGGGGCTGCTGGTGGCCACGGCGCTCGTGTTGACCGGCTGCGCCGCACCGCCACGCACGCTGGACCGCACGGCGGGTGACGCGTACTGGAGCGGGCGTCTGGCACTGCAGGTCGAAGATGCGCCGTCGCAATCGTTCTCTGCCACGTTCGAGCTGCGCGGGTCTGCCGAGCGCGGCGAGCTGGCCCTCTACTCCCCCTTGGGTTCCACCCTTGCACAGCTGCGCTGGCAACCGGACGGCGCATGGCTGAGCTCGGGCGGACAGACACAACGTTACGACTCGATGGATGCGCTGACCGCCGCCGCGACCGGCACGGCGCTGCCCCTACCTGCGCTGTTCGACTGGCTGGCCGGTCGCCCCGCGGAAGTGCCGGGCTGGCTGGCCGACCTGTCGCGCGTGGCCGACGGGCGACTGCTCGCAAGCCGCACCATGCCCCTGCCCAGGGCCGAACTGCGCCTGGTGTTCGAGGCTGCAGCGAAGGCCCCGGCGTGAAAGCGCTCTACGACATCCCCGCGCCGGCCAAGCTCAACCTGTTCTTGCACGTCACCGGCCGGCGCGCCGATGGCTACCACCTGCTGCAGTCGGTCTTCATGCTGATCGACTGGCACGACGTTCTGCATGTCGAGTTGCGCCACGACGGGCAGCTCAGCCGCGAAGACCTGGGGCCGGCCCTGCCGCCCGATGACCTGACACTGCGAGCGGCGCGGGCGCTGCAGCAGGCCACTGGCACAACGCTGGGCGCCCACATCGGCGTGCTCAAGCGCGTGCCCAGCCAGGCGGGCATGGGGGGAGGATCGTCCGACGCCGCCAGTTGCCTGCTGGCGCTGAACCGGCTTTGGAAGCTGCATCTGAGCGTGCGCCAGCTGTCGGCCATCGGCCTCGCGCTCGGGGCCGACGTGCCGTTTTTCCTCTTCGGGCGCAACGCCTGGGTCGAGGGCATCGGCGAATCGCTGCAGGCTGTGACGCTGCCCCCGCAGCGCTTCCTGGTGGCCAAGCCTGCGCAGGGACTGGAGACAGCGAGAATTTTTTCGTCGCCAATTTTGAAGCGCGATACGGAGCGTGCTACACTCTTAGGCTTTGCTGCAGACCCCTACGGCTTTGGCCGAAATGACCTGCAGAGCGTTGCTCAAAGCCTGAGCCCTGACGTGAACCAAGCCCTCAAGTGGCTGGAAGCGGCAGGAAAAGAAGAAGAACAAACAGGCAGAATGACGGGCTCTGGCAGTGCGGTATTTGCACGGTGGGCGCAGGCGGATCATCCCGCAGCGCCTGCAGGTTGGCAGGTGCGGATCTGCAGCAATATGGAAGTTCATCCTTTGGCCGGGTGGGCAACCAGCGAAGATTGATCGGTGGGCGGTGTTGCCGTCCTCCTGAGTAGGGGAGTCGCCAAGTTGGTTAAGGCACTGGATTTTGATTCCAGCATGCGAAGGTTCGAATCCTTCTTCCCCTGCCAAACAACACATCGGGCCTCGTGGCCCGGTGCACCTCCGCCGGGACGCGCATGCAGCCTCATCACACCGATTTCATGATCTTCACCGGCAATGCCAATCCTGGCCTTGCCTCCGAAATCGCCCACCATCTGGGCATCACGCTGGGTGCGGCCAGCGTGGGCCGCTTCTCCGATGGCGAAGTCACGGTCGAGATCAACCAGAACGTGCGTGCACGCGATGTGTTCGTGGTGCAGAGCACCTGCGCCCCGACCAACGAAAACCTGATGGAACTGCTGATCATGGTCGATGCGCTCAAGCGCGCCTCGGCCGAACGCATCAGCGCCGTGATCCCGTATTTCGGCTACGCCCGGCAAGACCGCCGGCCGCGCTCGGCCCGCGTGCCCATCACCGCCAAGGTGGTCGCCAACATGCTGCAGGCGGTGGGCGTGGACCGTGTGCTGACGATGGATCTGCACGCCGACCAGATCCAGGGCTTCTTCGACATTCCCGTTGACAACATCTACGCGTCGCCCGTGCTGCTGGGCGACCTGCGCCTGCAGAACTATGAAGACCTGATCGTGGTCTCGCCCGATGTCGGCGGCGTGGTGCGCGCGCGTGCGCTGGCCAAGCAGCTCGGCTGCGACATGGCCATCATCGACAAGCGCCGCCCCAAGGCCAATGTCAGCGAAGTGATGCACGTGATCGGCGAGATCGAAGGGCGCAACTGCGTGATCATGGACGACATGATCGACACCGCCGGCACGCTGGTCAAAGCGGCAGAGGTGCTGAAGGAACGCGGCGCCAAGAAGGTCTATGCGTACTGCACGCACCCGATCTTCTCGGGTCCTGCCATCGAGCGGATCACCCAGGGCTCGGCGCTGGACGAAGTCGTCGTCACCAACACCATCCCGCTCAGCGAAGCCGCTGGCGGATGCAAGAAGATTCGCCAGCTCACCGTGGCACCGCTGATCGCCGAGACGATTCTGCGCATTGCCAACGGCGAGTCGGTCATGAGTTTGTTTTCGGACCAAGAGAATTTGTTCTAGCCCGAAGACAACCCACAGACGCCGCCTGAATTCGCAGGCGCGCCGTCTTTTGCAAACCGGAGTGGCGTTGGTCGCGATGCCCTCTTACTGGAGTTCACTATGAAATTCGTCGCTTTCGAGCGCGCCTTGCAGGGCACGGGTGCGAGCCGCCGTCTCCGCATCACGGGCAAGACCCCCGGCATCGTCTACGGTGGTTCGGGCGAGCCCAAGCTCATCGAACTGGACCACAACGCGCTGTGGCACGCCCTCAAGAAGGAAGCCTTCCACTCCAGCATTCTGGAAATGGAACTGGCCGGCCAGACCGACAAGGTCCTGCTGCGTGACGTGCAGATGCACCCCTACCGCCAGCTGGTGCTGCACATCGACTTCCAGCGCGTGGACGCCAAGACCCGCATGAACATGAAGGTGCCGCTGCACTTCAAGGGCGAGGAAGAGTCCGAAGCCGTCAAGATCGAGCAGAACCTGGTCAACCATGTGACCACCGAACTCGAACTGAACTGCCTGCCGAGCGATCTGCCCGAGTTCATCGAGGTCGACCTGTCCGGCCTGAAGAACAACGGCACCGTGACGCTGAAGGACATCAAGCTGCCCCGAGGCGTGAAGTGGATCAGCCACGGCAAGAACAATCTGGTGCTGGCCTCGGCCACCGCACCGGCCGCTGAAGAAGAACCGGCAGACGCCGCCGCAGCAGCAGCTGCTGCAGCACCCGCCGCACCGGCAGGCAAGGCCGGCGCCAAGGGCGCACCGGCAGCCAAGACGGCAGCGGCCCCCGCTGCCAAGCCGGCCGCCAAGAAGAAGTAATTCTTCTGCGCCGCGCATCGACGGCCCGCTTCGGCGGGCCGTTTTTGTTGGCGCTGCCGAACGTCCAAGGCGCTCGCACGGTGGCTTCGAGACCTGCCCTCTACCCTGAATAATCACGGCCATGATCAAGCTCTTCGTCGGCCTGGGCAACCCGGGCCCGGACTACGACCAGACCCGGCACAACGCCGGCTTCTGGTTCATCGACGCGCTGGCGCGGGAGCTCAAGGCGACGCTCGTGCCTGAGAAAAGCTATTTCGGCCTGGCCGCGCGCACGCAGATCCAGGGCCAGACGGTCTGGTTGCTACAGCCGCAGACCTTCATGAACCTCTCGGGCAAATCGGTCGCGGCATTGGCACGGTTCTTCAAGATCGCACCCGAAGAAGTGCTGGTCGCCCACGACGAGCTCGACATCGTGCCCGGCCAGGTCAAGCTCAAGCAGGGCGGCAGCCACGCCGGCCACAACGGCCTGCGCGACATCCACGCACAACTCGGGTCACCGAACTACTGGCGGCTGCGCCTGGGCATCGGCCACCCCGGTGCGAAGGACCAGGTGCTGGGCTGGGTGCTGAAGAAGCCCTCGCGCGAGCATCTGGATGGCATCGAGGAATCCATCGACCGCTCGGTGCGCGCCGTACCACTGCTGGTGGCTGGCGACTTCACGCAGGCCATGATGCAGATCCACACCAGCAAGCCGCCGCGCCCCAAGCCACCACGGGCCGAGCCGCCGCCTGCGGTGGCGCCATCGGTGCCCCCGCTCGTGCCGCCTCAGGCCTGATCAACAACCTTGCCGGCGTCAAGCTGCAGCCGGCGGTACTTGGCCCACAAGCCTTCCTGACTTTCGATGAAGTCCGGGTGCACCGGGATGCAGGCCACCGGGCAGATCTGCACGCACTGCGGCTCATCGAAATGGCCCACGCACTCGGTGCAGCGCGAGGGCTCGATCTCGTAGATGCTCTCGCCCATGCTGATGGCGTCGTTCGGGCACTCGGGCTCGCACACGTCACAGTTGATGCATTCGTCGGTGATGGTGAGGGCCATGGCGCCGATTATCCCGCGCGCCTGTGCGTGCCACGTGGCTGCGTGGTGAAGCCCACATAATGCGCACCCAACGATGAGCCGCCCTCGCATCCACTCCGCATTGGCGCCATGAGCCTGTTCGTGCTCAAGCGCCTCGCCACGTTGATCGCCACACTGGTCGGCGCCTCGGTCATCGTCTTCCTGGTGCTCGACATCTTGCCGGGCAACGCCGCGCAGATGCTGCTGGGGCCGGACGCCGCGCCCGACGCCGTAGCGGCACTGGCCAGCCAGCTCGGCCTGGACCAGCCGGCCTGGGCGCGCTATGTGCACTGGGTCACGGGCCTGGCGCGTGGCGAACTCGGCAACAGTTACGCCTACGGCTCGCCAGTGCTCGAGCTGATTCTGGAACGCCTGGCGCTCACCGCGCCATTGGCCGTCATGGCGATGGTGCTGACCACGGTGCTGGCGCTGGTGGTCGGCGTGACGGCCGCTGCCCAGCACAACAAGATCGGCGATGTCGGCCTGATGGGGCTCACGCAGGTCGGCATCGCAATTCCGAATTTCTGGTTCGCCATCCTGTTGATCCTGCTGTTCTCGGTGAAGCTGCAATGGTTCTCGGCCGGTGGCTTCGATGGCTGGGGCGAGGGGCTGGACGGCCTGGTCAACGGCATCAAAGCCCTGTTGCTGCCGGCCCTGGCACTGGCCGTGGTGCAGGCCGCCATCCTCGCGCGCATCACACGCTCGGCCGTGCTGGAGGTGCTGCGCGAAGACTTCGTGCGCACCGCCCGCGCCAAAGGGCTGGCGCAGCGCGCCGTGCTGTGGGGCCATGTGCTGCGCAACGCGCTGATCCCGGTGATCACCGTCATGGGCATCCAGTTCGCCGAGCTGATGGCCGGCACCATCGTGGTGGAAAACGTGTTCTACCTGCCGGGCCTGGGCCGGTTGATCTTCCAGTCGATCGCCAACCGCGACCTGATCGTGGTGCGCAACTGCGTGATGCTGCTGGCGGCCATGGTCGTCATCGTGAATTTCATCGTCGATCTGCTGTATGCGGTGATCGACCCACGGCTGAAAGCGTCGGACGTATGAGTGCCGCCCGGCCGCCCGGAGACGCTCGCACCGCACCGATGACGAGGGCATCGCCGTGAGCGCCGTTCTGCCCGCATCCTCGCAAGCGCCCGGCTTCTGGCGGCGCGCGCTGGGCCACCGCAGCTTCGTCATCGGCGCCGTGCTGACGGCGCTGCTGATTGCCGCCGCCTTGCTCTCGTTCGTGTGGACGCCCTGGCCGCCGCTGGAGATGGACATGGCCAGCAAGCTGCAAGGCCCCTCGCCCGGCCACTGGCTGGGCACGGACGCCTTCGGCCGCGACGTCGCCTCGCTGCTGCTGGTCGGGGCGCGCGCCTCCATCCTCGTGGGCGTGATCGCGGTCGGCATCGGCCTGATCGCCGGCACGGCTCTGGGCCTGTTGGCATCGGCCCGGCGCGGCTGGGTCGAGGAAAGCATCATGCGTCTGACCGACTTCTCGCTGGCCTTCCCGGCCATCCTGTCGGCCATCATGCTGACGGCGGTGTTCGGCGCCGGCATCGTCAACGCCATCGTGGCCATCGGCATCTACAACATTCCAATGTTCGCGCGCATCACGCGCGGCTCGGCCAACGCCGTGTGGGCGCGCGAGTACGTGATGGCCGCGCGTGCCTGCGGCAAGGGTGCCTGGTCGATCACGCCGCAGCACGTGCTGCCGAACATCTCGGCCGTGCTGATCGTGCAGGTGACGATCCGCTTCGCGGTCGCGATCCTGGCGGAGGCTGCTCTGTCCTACCTGGGGCTGGGCACGCAGCCACCGCAACCTTCGTGGGGTCGCATGCTCAGCGAGGCGCAGACGTTGATGTTCCAGCAGCCGCTGCTGGCCGTGTGGCCCGGCCTGGCCATCGCGCTCGCGGTGCTGGGGCTGAACCTGCTGGGCGACGGCCTGCGCGATCTGCTCGACCCGCGTCTGGCACGCGCGCGATGAACAGCCCGGCCTCGCTCCTGCTCGACGTGCGCGACCTGCGCGTGGGCCTGCAGACGCCGCGCGGCCCGGCCGAGGCCGTGCGCGGCGTCTCGTTCACGCTGGCGCGCGGCGAGACGCTGGGCATCGTCGGTGAATCGGGCTGCGGCAAGTCGCTCACGGTGCAGGCGCTGATGGGGCTGCTGCCGGCCACGGCCCGGGTGTCGGGCAGCATCCGCTTCGAAGGGCAGGAGCTGGTGGGCCAGCCCGATGCCGCGCTGTGCCGGCTGCGCGGCGACCGCATCGGCATGATCTTCCAGGAGCCGATGACGGCGCTGAACCCGGTGCACACCATCGCGCGCCAGGTGGCCGAGCCGCTGCGCCTGCACCGTGGCCTGTCGCGCAGCGCGGCGCGGGCCGAGGCGCTGGCGCTGCTGGAGCGCGTGGGCATTCCCGATGCAGCCCGGAGGCTGGATGCGTATCCGCACCAGTTCTCCGGCGGCCAGCGCCAGCGCATCGTGATCGCCATGGCGCTGGCCTGCGGGCCAGACCTGCTGATCGCCGACGAGCCGACGACCGCCCTGGACGTGACGATCCAGAAACAGATCCTGGACCTGCTGGCCGAGCTCGTGGCCGAACGCGGCATGGCGTTGATCCTGATCTCGCACGACCTGGGTGTGATCGCACGCAGCGCCGCGCGCATGCTGGTCATGTACGGCGGCACGGTGGTCGAAAGCGGCCCCACGGCGGCCGTGTTCCGTGACCGCGCGCACCCCTACACGCAAGGGCTGTTCGCCGCCCGGCCGGCCCTGGGCGCAGCACGGGGCGCGCGCCTCTCGACCATTGCCGGCAGCGTGCCTGAGCTGGTAGACCTGCCCGCAGGCTGCCCCTTTGCCGGGCGTTGCCCGCTGACGATCGATGCCTGCACGCAGGCGCTGCCGGCAGCAACCGTGCTGGCAGACGGGCATGCCGTGCGCTGCCTGCGCGTTGGCGAGACGAAGACACCATGAGCCCTGCACAGCCAGCCGAAGCCACTCGCGCCGGGGCCGAAGGCAGCCCCGTGAGCACCGCCCGGCAGCCCGACGCCGTTCGCACCGCAGGCGCAACCGCCACTGGAGTCGCAGGCGCAACGGCAACCGCAGCTGGAGTCGCAGCCACACCCGCAGCCGCAGCCGCAGCCGCAGCCGCAGCCGCAGCCGCAGCCGCAGGCAAAGCGTCGCCGAAAGCCGCCCCGCTGCTCGACGTGCGCGACCTCGTGCGCCACTACGCACTGCCGCGCGAACGCCTGCTCGGCCCACCGCCACAGGTGAAGGCCTTGAATGGCGTCAGCTTCACGCTGCAGGCCGGCCGCAGCCTGGGCATCGTCGGCGAATCAGGCTCGGGCAAGTCCACCATCGCGCGGCTGGTGATGGCGCTGGACACGCCCACCTCGGGCAGCGTGCACCTGGAAGGCCTGGACCTGCACCGCGCCGACACCGCCACGTTGCGCACCGCGCGGCGCGACTTCCAGATGGTGTTTCAAGACCCTTATGGCTCGCTCGACCCGCGCCAGACTGTGGCCCGCATCGTGGCCGAGCCGCTGGAGGCATTGGCCCGCAGCAGCGCCCGCGAACGACGTGAACGCGCCGCCGAGACACTGGCCGAAGTGGGCCTGCGCACAAGCGACCTGGACAAATACCCGCACGAGTTCAGCGGTGGCCAGCGCCAGCGCATCGCCATCGCACGGGCACTCATCACGCGGCCGAAACTGATCGTCGCCGACGAGCCGGTCAGCGCCCTCGACGTCTCGGTGCAGGCCCAGGTGCTGAACCTGATGCAGGACCTGCGCGAGCGCCACGGCGTGAGCTACCTGCTGATCAGCCACGACCTGGCCGTGGTGCACCACCTGTGCGATGAGGTCTGCGTGCTGCACCGTGGCCTGGTGGTAGAGCGCGGCGACCCAGTGCGGTTGTTCCAGCACGCCGAGCACCCCTACACGCAGGCGCTGCTGGCCGCCGTGCCGCGCGCCCTCCCTCCCGCTGCGGCCCCCGTTTGAGGTAAGGTCCGCCCGTCTTCCCTGGTGCCCGCTTCTTTCTTGGAGAGCGATGACATGCTGAACCGTCGAACCGTCCTGACCACCGGCGCCGCCACGGCGCTGGCCGCCACCCTGCCCGCCGCCGCGCAGTCCCGCAAGGACTCGATGGTGCTGGGCATGACCCTGGAGCCCACCGGCCTGGACCCGACGGCCAGCGCCGCCGCCGCCATCGCCGAGGTCACGCTCTATTCGATCTACGAGACGCTGACCAAGATCAACCCCGACGGCCGCGTCGTGCCGCTGCTGGCCGAGAGCTGGGACATTTCGCCCGACCTCAAGACCTACACCTTCCGGCTGCGCAAGGACGTGAAATTCCACAACGGCGAGCCCTTCAACGCCCAGACCGTGAAGTTCGCGTTCGAGCGTGCTGGCGGCGAGAAGAGCACCAACAAGGACAAGCGCACCTTTGCCAATCTGGGCGTGCAGGTGGTCGACGATTTCACCGTGGTGCTGTTGAACAAGGAGATCGACCCCGACCTGCCGTTCGCCCTGGGCCAGGCCACAGCCATCATGGTCGAGCCCAAGAGCGCCGCCGGCAACGCCACGCAGCCCGTGGGCACCGGCCCCTACACGCTTGAGAGCTACAACAAGGGCGCCTCGCTCTGGCTGCGCAAGTGGCCGGGCTACCGTCAGCCGTCCATGGCCAAGCTCAACCGCATCGGCTTTCGCTTCATCTCGGACCCGGCAGCCCAGGCCGCCTCACTGCTGGCCGGCGACGTGGACGCGTTCCCCCGCATCGCCACGCGCAACGTCGCCCAGTTTCGCAACAACCCGCAGTTCCAGACCATCCTGGCCGGCTCGCGCGCCAAGACCATCCTGGCGTTCAACCACCGCAAGAAGCCGCTGGACGACGTGCGCGTGCGCCGCGCCATCCTGGCCGCGATCGACCGCAAGGTGGTCATCGAGGGCGCCGCGGACGGCTTTGGCACCGCCATCGGCAGCCACTACGTGCCGGGCGCGCCGGGCTACGTGGACACCACCGCCACCAACGCCTTCAACCTGGACAAGGCCAAGCAGCTGATGCTGGATGCCGGCATCAAGACGCCGCTGGAGCTGACGATGACGCTGCCGCCGCCACCCTACGCGCGCCAGGGCGGCGAGGTCATCACCGCGCAGTTGGCCAAGATCGGCATCGCCGTGAAGACGCAGAACGTGGAGTGGGCGCAGTGGTTGTCGGGCACCTACGGCGGCGGCTTCAACTACGACCTGACCATCGTCTCGCACGTGGAGCCGTTCGACCTGGGCAACTACGCCAAGCCCGACTACTACTGGGGCTACAAGAACCCGGAGTTCACGGCGCTGTACGACAAGCTCATGAACACCGGCACCCCGGCCGAGCGCACCAGGCTGCTGGGCGAGGTGCAACGCCTGCTAGCCACCGATGCGGCCAATGGCTTCCTGTTCCAGCCGCAGTTCCCGACCATTGCGAAAAGAAGCGTCAAGGGCCTGTGGACCAGCCTGCCGATCTTCGCCAACGACCTGGCCGCGCTGTCCTGGTGATGGGCGCCGGCGGCTGAACATGCACGCCGAGAGCCTGGGCAACCCGGTCACGCTGGGCGAGCCTGCCAGCCTGGCCGGCGTGAACGACTTCGTTCAGGGCTTCATCGCCTGCGAGGCCCGCGTGCTGCACCTGCTGGACGTGGCGGCCGCGGACCACGCAGCCATCGTGCAGGCCTACGCAGCGGCGCTGTACATGTTCGCCGAGACGCCGGATGCACCCGTGAAGGCCTGGCCCTGGCTGGCGCGCGCGCAGGCGGGCGTGGATGCCGGTGCCGCGACCGAGCGCGAAGCCATGTTCGTCGCCGCTGTCACGGCCTGGGTCGAGGGCAACCTCGACCGCGCGATCCGGCTGCACGAGCAGTTGGCGCGCGAACACCCGCGCGATCTGGTGTCGGTCAAGCTCGGCCAGTACCACCTGTTCAACCGCGGCGACGCACCCGGCATGCTGCGGCTGGCCCGCCAGGTGCTGCCGGCGGCAGGCGAGGTGCCCTATCTGCACGGCATGCTGGCCTTCGGCTGGGAGCAGTGCCACTTTTTGCGCGAGGCCGAGGCCGCTGCGCGCCATGCCATCGCGCAGTGCCGCAAGGAACCGTGGGCGCACCATGCGCTGGCGCACGTCATGCTGACCGAGGGCCGGCTGACGGAGGGTCTGGACTTCATGCAGTCCGTAGCGGACAGCTGGACAGGCCTGAACTCCTTCATGGTGACGCACAACTGGTGGCACATGGCCCTCTTCTCGCTGGATCTGGACCAGCCCGAAGCGGTGCTGCGCCTGTACGACGAACAGGTCTGGGGCGTGGCCAAGGACTATTCACAGGACCAGATCAACGCCGTCTCGCTGCTGGCGCGCCTGGAACTGGCCGGAGTTGACGTCGGGGGCCGCTGGCAGGATCTGGCCGACCACCTGGTGCCGCGCACCGCCGACCATGTGCTGGATTTCCTGGATCTGCAGTACCTGTACGGCCTGGCCCGCGCAGGCCGCCCCGAGGCCGGGGTGCTGCTCCAAAACTTGCGCCAGCGTGCCGCGTCACGGCCACCAGGCGACGTTAGCGGCGAGGTCGGCATGCCGGCCGCTGTCGGCCTGGTGGCCCACGCCCGGGGCGACATGCCCGAGGCCGCGCGGCAACTGGCGCGTGCCCTGCCCCGGCTGCGCGAAATCGGCGGCAGCCACGCGCAGCGCGACCTGTTCCAGCAGATCTACATCGATGCGCTGGCGCGCGGGGGGCAGGCGGTGGAGGCGCAAAACCTGCTGCAGCAGCAGGCCCGGCTGCAGCCGCAGTCCCAGCGGCTGGCGCGGCAAGCGGCCCACGTGGCCGGCGCGCTGGGCATCAGCCCCACATGCGATGCTCACGACCATCCGCCGAGACCGCGCCAACCACGGCGCTGACGACCGACCCGAAAGGACCCACCACCATGGCCCGCATTCCCTACGCCGACCCCGGCAGCCCCGACGTCCGCCCCCTGGCCGATCGCATCGTCGCCGAGCGCGGCAGCATCCTGCACCTCTACCAGATGCTGATGCACAGCACGCCCATTGCAGAGGGGTGGCTGGCTTACCTGACTGCGATCCGTCAGAAATCGACCCTGCCCGGCGCGCTGCGCGAGCTGATCATCATGCGGGTGGCCCTGCTGAATCGCGCCCCGTACGAGGCCGACCAACACGCGCCCATTGCCCTGCAGGAGGGCGTGTCCGAGGCCCAATTGCAGGCGCTGGGCGACTGGCAGGCCAGTTCGCTGTTCGGCCCGCGCGAACGCGCCCTGCTGGCCTACGTGGACGCCATGACGCTCCATGTGCAGGTGCCGGACGCGGTGTTCGGCGCCTTGGCCGCGCAATTCGCGCATCGCGAGGTGGTGGAGATCACTGCCACCGTGGCGGCCTACAACATGGTCTCGCGCTTTCTGGAGGCGCTACAGATCCACTCTCACGATGCGCGCTGAGCCGCGCCAGACGTTCAAACCCAAGGAGACTCAGATGAAAAGACGTGTAGTGCTGGCAGCCCTGCTGCTGCCCCTGGTGGCGACGGCGCAGGGCGCCTGGCCTGAGCGGCCGATCACGTTCGTGGTGCCGTACCCGCCCGGTGGCCCGACCGACCTGATGGCCCGGCTGATTGCCCAGCCGCTCTCCAAGCGGCTGAATGTGCCGGTGGTGGTGGAGAACAAGGCCGGCGCCAGCGGCAACATTGGAACCGGCCAGGTCGCCCGGGCCAAGCCGGACGGCTACACCATCCTGCTGGCGGCCAGTGGCAACCTCTCTGCCAACCAGTACCTGTACAAGCGCCTGGGCTTCGACCCGATCAAGGAGCTGGCGCCCGTGGTCCAGATCTCCAAATTCCCGCTCGTGCTCGAAGTCTCCGAACAGAGCCCGATCCAGAATTTTCGGCAGTATGTGGACTACGCCAGAAAGCCCGAGAACCGCGTGACCTTCGGCTCGGCCAGCAACGGCTCACCGCAGCATCTGGGCGGCGAGCTGTTCAAGAGCACGGCCAAGGTGGAGCTCGCCCACATTCCGTACAAGGGCGCGGGCCCGGCGATCGTGGACCTCATGGGCGGGCAGATCACCAGCATGTTCGACATCCTGGGCAGCTCCATGCAGCACATCAAATCCGGCAAGCTGCGGCCCCTGGCAGTCACTACGAAGACCCGCTCGCCTCTGCTGCCTGATGTCCCCTCGATCAGCGAGTCGGGCTATCCGGGCTTCGAGTACTACGCATGGCACGGCATCTCGACCACGGCTGGCACGCCCAAGCCCATCGTCGACCGTCTCAACAGCGAAATTCGGGCCATCTTCCAGGAGCCTGATTTCAAACAGAAATGGCTGGAAATCGGCTCCGACGTCGTGGCGGGCACGCCGGAGCAGTTCGGTGAATTCATCCAGGGTGAGGCACGCAAGATGGAAGCGCTGATCAAGACGCTGAACGTGCAACTCGACTGATCGGCCGCCCTGCGGCGCTGGCGATCCCTGCCCGCCCGGGGGTCTGCCTAGACCTCGACACGCTGGCGGATCTGCGCCAGGCGCGCCTGGTCGTACACCGGCTGCGGCGGCATGCCATCCAGATGGGCGATGTCGGCCCAATCCAGGATGTCGAGCCGATGGGTATCGGCGTCCACATGCACCTGCAGGCGGTTCACCCCGCCGTTGGGAATGTGGCTCTGGCGCGGCCCGTCCAAGGGCAGCCCGCGGGCGCTGCGCCAGACCATGTCCAGCACGCCGCCATGCGTGACGACGACCAGGGTCTGGCCGATGTGCGCGTCCACCAATGCGCGCAGGCCCTGCACGACACGCTGGTGAAAGTGGCGGGTGCTCTCGCCGCCGTCGAAAGCGTAGTCGGCCTGGAAGTCCACCCAACGGTTCCAGGCTTGCGGGTGGCGGCGCTTGATCTCGTCGACGCTCATGCCATCGACGACACCAAAGTTCTGCTCCCGCAGCGCCGACAGTTCCAACGGATCGGGCGCGCCGCGCCGGGCCAGCAGCTCGGCCAGTGGCTCGCCCGTCTGCCGCGCACGCGACAGGTCGCTGGTGACCACGCGGTGCGGCTGGTCGCGCCCCAGCCGTGCTGCCACGCGGCGGGCCTGCTCGTGGCCCACATCGTTGAGCGGCACGTCGACCTGGCCCTGAAAGCGCAGCTCGCGGTTCCAGTCGGTCTCACCATGGCGTACGAGGATCAGGCGGGTCATGCCTCGATTATCCGGAGTGGGCATGACATAAGCTTCACGAGTTGAACCAGTCTTACCCCCTATTTAGATAACAAATGTCCAGATTGCTCCTGATTCCCGGCCTGGCCTGCGATGCCGGCATGTGGCGCGACCAGTTGAGCGTCCTGCCCGCACGCTGGAACGCGCAGGTCACCGACGTGGCCACGCGCTGCGCCAGCATCGAAGCCATGGCGGCGGCAGTGCTGGACGAGCACGCCGGCCCGCTGGTGCTGTGCGGCGCCTCGATGGGCGGCATGGTCGCGATGGAGGCCGCGCGCCAGGCACCGGCCCGGGTGCGCGGGCTGGCCTTGCTCGGCACCACGGCCCGGCCGGAGACGGCCGACATGCAGCGGCTGCGCGAGCAGGCGATCGCGCTGTTCGACGCCGGCCGGGCCGAAGAAGTGTTGCGCGCCAACGTGATGTTCGCCTTCGATCG
Source organism: Rhodoferax sp. RT4P68 (assembly GCF_056521305.1). Lineage (NCBI taxonomy): Bacteria > Pseudomonadati > Pseudomonadota > Betaproteobacteria > Burkholderiales > Comamonadaceae > Rhodoferax > Rhodoferax sp. RT4P68. The sequence goes on along the minus strand of NZ_JBWMBB010000003.1, from coordinate 599,509 downwards.
GCAGCACCCCGACCTGAAGAGCCTGAGCGCGCGCTATCTTGCGTTGGTCCAACGCGCCGGTGCCGACCAACTGGTGCGCCAGAACCGCGCCGTCATCGCCCGGCCCGACGCCCGCTCGCATCTCCCCACGCTGCGCTGCGCGACGCTGGTGGTGACCGGCGAGTCCGACGCGTTGACACCGGCCGACTGCGCACGCGAAATCGCCGCATTGGTGCCCAGCGCAGAACTGCACCTGCTGCCGCGCTGCGGCCACATGCTGACGATGGAGCAGCCCGACGCCGTGAACCGGCTGCTGCTGGACTGGCTGGGGCGCCTGCCGGCTTGAAGCGAGCGCCTAGGCGCGCTGCTCACCGCGCAGCTTGACGGCCAGGCAACGCAGCACATAGGGCGAGACGAACTTGTCGACCTCACCCCCCAGCGTGGCGATCTCGCGCACGAAGGTGCTGGAGATGAACTGGTACTTGTCGCCCGGCGTCAGGAACACGGTCTCGACTTCGGGCATCAGCGTGCGGTTCATGCCGGCCAGCTGGAACTCGTAGTCGAAATCGGTCACCGCACGCAGCCCGCGCACCATGGCTTTGGCGCCGCGCGCGACGACGAAGTCACGCACCAGGCCGCCGAAGCTCTCGACGCTGACCTGCGGATAGGGCCGCACCGAATCGCGCACCATGTCGATGCGCTCGTCCAGGCTGAACAGCGCCTTCTTGTGGTGGCCGGCTGCCACGGCCACGATCACCGTATCGAACAGCTGCGCGGCGCGGCGCACCACGTCTTCATGGCCCAAGGTCATGGGGTCGAATGTGCCGGGGTAGACGGCGATTACCTTGTGCGACATGGCGGCTCTCCTGTGGTGTGCACCCTGCGGTTCCGACCCCTGGACGGGGCCGGCTTGTCTCGGCCGGGGCGTTGGCGCGCGATTATGCAGCGCGTGCCAGCAGGTGGGCGTGCACGGCGCCGGCCTTCAGGTGGCGCTCCAAAGCCAGGCCCAGGGCGGCCAGGCGCTCGTCGCCCCAGCGTTCGGCCGCTTCCAGGTAGATGCGTCCGGTGGGGGCCAGCATGCGCAGCGCGGCAGCCAAGGCGCCGTCGTAGACCGGGGCGGCAAACGGCGGATCGACAAACACCAGGTCCACACTGGCCGGCGCCAGCCGCCCGGCCAGCGCCACGCCATCGCCACGGGCGATCTGCACCGCGCCGGCCTGCAGCCGCGCCTGCACTTTGGCCAGTTGGGCCAGCAGCGACGGGTCGGTCTCGAACAGCCGCACCTCGGTGGCGCCGCGCGAGGCGGCCTCGAAGCCCAGCACGCCGCTGCCGGCGAACATGTCGACGCAGCGCCAGCCGGCCAAGTCCTGCCCCAGCCAGTTGAACAGCGTCTCGCGCACGCGGTCGGGCGTGGGGCGCAGGCCCTCCACATCGGCCACGGGCAACTTGGTGCGCTTCCACAGGCCGCCGATGATGCGAATTTCGCCAGGCAGGCTGGCCCGCTTGACCGGCCTGGTGGGCTTTTTCGCCGGCGCGTCGGCGGCGGCGGCGCGCCCCTTCATGGCGCAGCCCCCACGACCACCGTCACCTGCCGCTCGGGCTGCAGCTTGCGTTCGAAGGCGGCGCGGATGTCGGCCACGCGCACGGCCTGCACGCGCTGCGTCCAGGTGTCCAGATAGTCCAGCGGCAGGCCGTTCCAGGCGATGTTGGCCACGTTGTCCAGCAGCTTGCGGTTGCTGTCGATGCGCAACGCAAAGCCGCCGACCAGGTTGTCCTTGGCGGCCTTGAGCTCCTCCTCGGTCGGGCCTTCGGCCACGAAGCGCGCCAGCGTCTCTCGCGCGACGGCGATGGCCTGCTGCGCCTGGCTGGCCTTGGTCTGCAGGCCCATGGTGAAAGCGCCGGCATGCAACCCGGGCGCGAAGTAGCTGTAGACGCTGTAGGTCAGGCCGCGCTTCTCACGCACCTCGTTGGTCAGCCGCGAGACGAAACCGCCGCCGCCCAGGATGTAGTTGCCCACCGTCAGCGCGAAGAAATCCGGGTCGTCGCGCTTGTAGCCGGGCTGGCCGATCAGCACCTGCGCCTGCGCCGCCTCGAACGGCACGACGCGCTCGACGGCGCGGGTCAGCGCCGGTACCTCGGCCACCGCCGGCAGCGGTGCGCAGGCCGTGGCCGGCAGACGCGACAGCAGCGTGCGCACCAGTTCGTCAGCCTGGGCGCGGTTGACGGCGCCGACCACGCTGACCTTGGCCCGGCACGGCAGGATGGCGCGCTCGTACATGGCGCGCATGTCGGCCACGCCGATGGCGGCCAGGCTCTGCGCGGTCGTTTCCTGACCATAGGGATGGCCGCCGTAGACGGCCTCGGCAAAGGCGCGGCCGGCAATCGTCGCGGGCCGGGTGTTGGCCTCTTTGAGCGACGCCTGGAAGCGCTCGCGGTCGCGTTGCCACACAGCGTCGTTGAACGCCGGCTCGCCCAGTTGGCGCGCGGCCAATGCAGCGGCTTTGGGCAGCAGGTCGGGGTAGGTCAGCGAGCGCAGCGAAAAACTCATGCGGTCGCTGGTGGCGCCGCCGCCGAACGACGCGCCGAGATCGGCCCAGGCTTCGCTGATGGCGTTCTCGTCCAGCGCGGGCGCGCAGGGTTGCGACGTGCCGGTGCCGGTGCCAACGCCAGTGGCTGCGCCAGTACCAACGCCAGTGCGCGTGCCCGTGCCCGTGCCCGTGTTCGCGCTGGCCGCCGGCGCACAGGCAGCGCGCACGCCCTTGTTGCTCTGCCCTGCCGTCACGCTGGAAAGGCCCGCCTGCGTGGCCGGATCGCGGCGCGCACCAGCGTCGAAATCGAGCTGCACGTCCACCATGGGAATGGCCGGGCTTTCGACCAGATAGACCTGGGCACCGCTGGGCTGCGTCCAGTGTTGGATCGGGATGGCAGCGGCGGCGCTGCCGGCGGCCAGCGCCAGGGTGGCGGCGCAGGCCAGGCGGCGTGCCGGGGAAATGTGGGTCGTCATATCGGTGTCGGGTCGCATGTCGTCAATGCTGGAGATCGCCAGCGGGCCGGTCGGTCGCGGGCTTCTTCTTGCGGGCCGGGTCCACCGGCTGTGGGCGCAGCACCGCCACCGTCAGCTGGTCGTCACCGAAGTAGCGCGCCGCCACCGATTGCACCTGCCCGGCCGTCACCTGGCGTAGCCGGGCGATGAGCTGGTCCGACAGGTCCAGCCCGAAGCCGCCGACCCAGTTGCTGCCCAGCTCACGGGCCTGGCTGAACACCGAATCGCGCTTGTAGATCTGGCCGGCCACCCACTGGGTCTTGACCCGGTTCAGTTCGGCCTCGTTGACGCCGTCGCGGGCAACGCGGGCCACCTCGGCACGCAATGCGGCTTCGAGTTGCTCGGCGGTCTTGCCAGCCGCTGGCACGCCCTCCAGCATGAACAGCTGCGGCCCACGGCCCATCAGGCCGTTGCTGGCGCCCACGCTGTCGGCCACGCGGTCGGCACCCTGCGTCAGCGCCCGCTCCAGACGCGCGCCGGAGTAGCCGTCCAGCACAGCGGACAGCACGGTCAGCGCCAGTGCGTCATCGCTGCCATCGATCTTCTCCAGCTTGGGCACCTTGAAGCCCATCAGCACATAGGTTTGCTCAGCCGGCGCCTTGAAGTCCATGCGCCGGATGCCGCTTTGCACCGGCTCCAGGCGCGGCTTGCGCTCGGGCACGGCGCGGGCGGGAATGGCGCCGTAAATGCGATCGGCCAGGCGCCGCACCTCGGCCACGTCCACGTCGCCGGCCACGACGACGGCTGCATTGGCGGGCGTGTACCAGCGCTGGTAGAAGGCCCGCGCGTCGTCCGGCGTCATGGCGTCCAGGTCGCTCATCCAGCCCACCACCGGGCGGCGGTAGGGTGAGGCGAGGAAGGTGGTGGCGCTGAACGCCTCGTACAGCTGGGCACGCGGCGAGTCGTCGGTGCGCAGGCGGCGCTCTTCCTTGACGACCTCCAGCTCGCGGCGGAATTCATCGTCTGCCCATTGGTTGTTGGCAAAGCGATCGGCCTCCAGCCGCATGACCTCTTCGAGCCGGTCGGCCGGGATCTGCTGGTAGTAGCCGGTGTAGTCGCGGCCGGTGAAGGCGTTCTCGCGCCCGCCCAGCGCCGCCACGCGGCGTGAGAACTCGCCCACCTTCAGGTTGGGCGTGCCCTTGAACATCATGTGCTCCAGCACATGGGCGACGCCGCTGGTGCCGTCGACCTCGTCCATGCTGCCCACCCGCAGCCAGACCATGTGGGCCACGGTGGGGGCGCGGCGGTCGGGCTTGACGATCAGGGTCATGCCGTTGGCCAGTTGAAACTGTTGCGCTTGCGCGGCGGCAACGCCTGGGGCGGGGGGCGCCGAAAGCGGCGTCTGGGCGTGCGGGCTGGCCATGCAGACGGCCAGGACACACCAGGAGATAAGGCGTTTCATAGAATGATCCGATTCTAAGAACCCGCGAAATGTTCAGTTTCTTCAAGAAAAAGACGCCAACTCCCGCGCAACCGCCGGCCGACTCTCTGCCGGCACCGGCGTTGGCGCCCGTTGTCGCACCTGCCCTGGCACCGGCTTTCGGACCTGAGCCGCCGCTGCCGGCGGAGGCGCCCGCAGCGCGTTCGACGCTCGACTGGTTGCGTAAGCCCTTCGGCGGCAAGTCGGCCGAGAACGGGCCTGTCGCTCCGTCCGCGCCTGCCGTGCTGCCCGCCCCGGTGCCGCTGCCGGAGCCAGTGGCCGTGACGCAGGCCACGGCGGCCGAGCGCAAAGGCTGGGTCGACCGGCTGAAAGTCGGCCTGCGCAAGACCGGCTCGTCGATCACCACCGTGTTCACCGGCACCCGCATCGACGAGTCGCTGTACGAACAGCTCGAAGAAGCCCTGCTGATGGCCGACACCGGTGTCAAGGCCACCACGCACTTGCTGACCGATCTGCGCCGCCGCGTGAAGGAATCGCGCACGACCGAGCCCTCGGCCGTCAAAGGCCTGTTGGTCGACGCCATCGCCCACCTGCTGCAGCCGCTGGAAAAGCCACTGGTCATCGGTGAGCACCAGCCCACAGTGATCATGGTCACCGGCGTGAACGGGGCCGGCAAAACCACCTCCATCGGCAAGCTGACGCGCCACCTGGCGACCCACAAGGCCTCGGTGCTGCTGGCGGCGGCCGACACCTTCCGCGCGGCTGCGCGCGAGCAGCTGGCTGTCTGGGCCGACCGCAACTACGTGGAAATCATCAGCCAGGAGGGCGGCGACCCAGCCGCCGTGGCCTACGACGCTGTCAACGCCGGCCGTGCCCGCCGCAAGGACGTGGTGTTGGTCGACACGGCCGGCCGCCTGCCCACGCAGCTGCACCTGATGGAAGAGCTGAAGAAGGTGCGCCGCGTGATCGCCAAGGCCGATGCCAGCGCGCCGCATGAGGTTTTGCTGGTCATCGACGGCAACACCGGCCAGAACGCGCTGGCCCAGGTCAAGGCGTTCGACGACGCCATCGGCCTGACCGGCCTGATCGTCACCAAGCTGGATGGCACGGCCAAGGGCGGCGTGCTGGCGGCCATCGCGCAGGAGCGGCCGATCCCCGTCTATTTCATCGGCGTCGGCGAAAAGCTGGAAGACCTGGAAACCTTCGACGCGCGCGAATTCGCGCAGGCGCTGCTGGGCTGAGCCGCCCGCTCAGCGCCCGCCGGCCACCGGCTCGGCCGGCGGCGGCTTTGTATCGCAGGCACCTTTGAACAGCTGCTTGCCGTTGTCGCGCACCAGCCGGGCGGTGCGCTGGCGGCGGTCGATGCGCCACTGCGCGCCGGCCCCGAACACCACTTCGTCCTTCACCAGAAAGCCGGAACTGAGCCAGCGGCCGTTCACGGCCACCACGTCATCGGCCGGGCTGAAGCGCACCTCGACCCGGCGCGGCGTCTTGCCCGAATCGGGCCGCATGTCGCAATACAGGCTCTGGGTGTCGGCAGGCCCGCCCTGCTCCACCAGTTCGCGCGCGATCTGCGCCGCCCGCCCTGGTGCGCTGCTGGCCTGGCAGGAGAAGGCGGCCACGAAGGCCGTGCCGTCCATCACATGCACCGGCGAGAAACTCAGCTGGCCGACGTCGATCTGGCCGCTGCGCCGAGGCGGCTGCAGGAAGGGCGTCTGCGGCTCCAGCCGCCCCGAGGGCATGACCGACGACAGCACGGCAATGCGCCTGGGCTCACGGCATTCGACCACGTAGTTGGCGTAGCCGATCATCGGCGTGGGCTTGCGCGCATGCACAAGGAAGTAGGTGCCAGCCACATGGTCGCGGCCCACCACGTCGAGGGCGATGGTGTCCACGCCCACCAGCATCTCGTCGATGCGCTGGACCAGATGAAATGGCGGGGCCGCCTGGGCGATGGCGGCCGGCACGGCGCCGGCCAGGGCCGCGCCCATGCAGCAGGAAGTCAATAGACGGGAAAGCATGAATCGGATGGCCGGCCACCCACTTGCATGCGGGGTGCGTGGCCGGTGGGTCGCTGAAAACCGCAGGATTGTCGCGCAGACGCTCGAGCGCTCTGTGATCAAGGTGGCGCCGGCAAGGGCATGGGTAAGACCCCACGACCCGTCGCGCCGTCGCCCCGTAAGCTTGCCGCTTCAACTACAGGAGACCTGCCGACATGTCGACCACCCGTATCACCGCCCACTCCCCCGCACGTTTGCCCACCCGTTTCGCCGCCCGGCTGCTGTGCGCTGCCGCCGTTCTGGTGGCGGGCGTTCAGGCACCCGCCATGGCTCAGACAGCCACCTGGCCCACCAAGCCGGTGCGCATCGTCGTGACCTTCCCGCCCGGCGGCGCACCCGACACGCTAGCGCGCGTGCTGGCCGACAAATGGAGCGGCCTGGGCCAGCCGATCACGGTGGACAACAAGCCCGGGGCTGGCGGCAACATCGGCGCCGACATCGTGGCCAAGAGCGCGCCTGATGGCGCCACGCTGGTCATCGGCACGGTGGGCACCCACGCCATCAACCCGGCGCTGTACGCCAAGATGCCCTACGACCACATGAAGGACTTCACACCGATCAGCTATCTGGCGTCCACGCCGAACCTGCTGGTGCTGAACAAGTCGGTACCGGCCAACAACGTGAAGGAGCTGGTGGCCCTGGCCCAGCGCGAGCCGCTGGCCTTCGGCTCATCGGGCAGCGGCACCTCGATCCATCTGTCGGGCGAGTTGTTCAACACGCTGGCCGGCACGAAGATGCAACACATCCCCTACAAGGGCCGGGCCCAGGCGATCCCCGACCTGATGGGCGGGCGCATCGCGATGATCTTCGACAACATGCCGTCGGCATTGCCGCTGGTGAAGTCGGGTGAGCTGAAGGCGCTGGGCGTGACCAGTGCGCAGCGCTCGCCGGCCGCGCCCGACATCCCCACCCTCGCCGAGGCTGGCCTGCCCGGTTTCGAGGCCACCTCGTGGTTCGCCCTGCTCGGCCCGGCCGGCATGCCGCGCGAGATGCAGCTGCGCATCAGCCAGGAAGTCGCCCGCGTGCTGGCGCTGCCGGACGTGAAGGAAAAGCTGGCCACGCTGGGCCTGGAGCCCAACCCCGGCACGCCCGAGGCACTGACGACGCTGATGCAGCGCGAGACGGACAAATGGGCCAAGGTGGTGAAGGCTTCGGGGGCGAAGCTGGATTGATCTCGGCAGCGATCTTTTGACCTCATGGCTGGGCTCGGCGCCGGCCTGCAGCTTCCCGGGCAAAACCTCGCAATACCGATGGCCAGGAAAATTTGGGTCCTGGCCTAGGAAGTTTGGCGCCATTCAACTCCCGCTATCTGGGCACTTTCGTCCTACTGTCTCAAGCGTCCTGCGCGCCAATATTGCACACACCAGTTCATAAAATTTGCAGCTGAGTACTCAGTCGAGTGCTGTAGGGGAAGTGTGAGATGGATCCAGAGCCGGCAATCTGCAACTGGCGCGGGGATTTGCTGCAAGCCGTTGGCGGAGCACCGAACCCGCCGGCAGCATTCGATGCGGTCGACACAGCGGCACGACAACTTGGTTTCGACCACTGCGACTTTGTGCTGCGGCAGGCCCTCCCGTTCAATCGAGCACAGACACTGCAGATCAGTAGCCAACCCTTCACTTGGCGGCAACGATATGCACAGGCCGGCTACATCAATATCGACCCAGTTGTGCGTAACAGCTCACGGAGTCAAACCCCGCAAACGTGGAGCGCCAAGCTGTTCGAAGATGTGCCGCAACTGTGGAACGAGGCGCAAGCAGCCGGCCTGCGCCACGGCTGGACGCAATCCAGCCTCGACTGCATCGGCGTCGGCGGCATGCTCACGCTGTCCCGGTCCGCCGAGCCAATCACCTCAACCGAGCTCCGGCACAAGGAATCGCGGATGCAATATCTGGTTCAAGTCGCCCACGCTGTGTTGGGCCGCACGCTACCCCATGCAGATACAGGCTCGGTTCCCGCCGTCGCACTGACCCGCCGCGAGAAGGAGGTTCTGCGCCGCATGGCTGACGGGATGACCGCCGAGCAAGTCGCCGCGCAGATCGATGTTTCGGTGCATACCGTCAACTTCCATCTCAAGAACTGCGCCGCCAAGCTGAAGACGGTCAACCGTTCATCCATGGTCGCGCGCGCCCAGGTCATGCAACTGCTCGACTAGGGTGAAGCCGTGAAACCTGCACCCAAACAGACCGTGAGCGACCACGCGATGGCGCCGCATCTGAGCCCACCATCAAGGCGCTGGTCGCCGCCGCCATCGAACTCGGGTTCGAAAGCTTCGCGACCGTGGTCTGGCTGCCACACCCAGCAGCGCGCCCTGCTGCACATGTCGTGAGCAACTTCGGCAGTGACTGGTTCACGCGATATCGGGCGCGACGGTATCGGGAAGTCGACCCAGTTGTGCGGTGGTGCAAAGTCCACACCACTCCGCTGGTCTGGACTGAAAACGTCCTGGCCCAAGCCCCGATTTTCAGAGACGACGCCGCATCCGTCGGCCTTTGCTACGGTTGGTCGCAAGCCGTGCACGATGGGCTAGGCGTGCGCGGCATGTTCAGTCTTGCCCGGGCCGCCAAGCCCCTGGACGCCACAGAGCTGCTTGCCAAGTAAGTGGCGCTGCAGGTGCTCGCGCACCGCCTGGTGCTCAACGACTTGCGAACGCAGTGGGCGAGGGTAAACGGCGCGCCGCTGACACGCCGCGAAACTGAAGCGCTGCGATGGGCCGCGGATGGCAAGACCGCCGTGGACACGGCCACAATCTTGAGCCTCAAGCTGTCCACAGTGCGGTTCCATATCGACAACCCGGTCCGCAAACTGCAGGTAGAGAACGTCGCCGCCGATGTCTTTCGTGCCCTGGTTCTTGGCATGCTGCACGGCATGCCGCACACGGCTTCCGACACAGTGTGCTGCGACGCGAGCCCATTGCGCTAACGCCTGCAGAAGCGCTTGCGAGCTTCAGTTTACCTTGCGACGTACCGCGATACCCACCAGACCAAGCGCGAAGAGCCCGAGCACGCCGGGCTCAGGAACCTCACCGACGCGGGTGGTGGCATACGCGTGGCCATCACTTCCAACGGCACTATGCAGATCCACCGGGTTTCCGTTGATGTCGAAGCCAGAAAAACTGTCGATGGTGACGGCGTTAAAGAAATCCGAGTAGCCGTCGTACGAGGCGGGAATCCGTTCATCCTGCGCAATGTCGAAGTAGACGCTCGCTGCCAACTCCAGGAAAAAGTAGGCGTGTCCTGAGTACACCGTATGCCGCTGGGTCGAAACCTCGACGTCGACCATTCTCTCCACTGACTCGACGCCTGAATAGTAAAACTGGCCCTGCGCATCTCGGAGCGTGGCGGACGAATGTCCCACCCAACCGTTGGTAGGCTGAAAGCCCTTGAGCCCCCCAACGATCCTAAGCAGGGCTGTGATGTAGTGGAGGCCAGGGCCACCGTCGACCTGCAGGTCATCGCTCAACGACGCCCGGGCGTCGACTGACAAGGAGGTTGGAATTCCTTCCGGGTTGGTGCCTCCGAACAACACGTAACGCGGGTTCCATTCGTTGTAAAAGGGGTTCGCCAGCGATGCCTGGACTCCAGCTTTCAGAGATTGCGGCCCTGCTTGGGCTCGCCCCGAGTAGTTCAGGGTCATCTGGGCAGCATCGCCGGCAACATCCAACCCGGCGTAGTCCACGGTGCGGCCATCGGACACCAGGTCCGATGACTGGGATCCGACGGGCTCAAATAGAGGCGCGCCAAAGCCAAGAGTCGGGCTTACCCGGTTAAAGCCGGTGACCGCTACCTCCGAGGCGTATTGCGGAGCGGCCTGGGCAAGTGCAGGCACCAGAATGGCGACAAGACCGACAGCGCCGATGAATTTCCGTGCGTAGTTTCCGAACATTTCAAGCCTGTGTTTGGGTTCTGGCGTAAGCATGCCTCGCTTGCAAGGCACACTGCCGTGGTTGTGCGAGCGATCGTCGGTGCGACGCGTCGACGGGCAATAGAACTGACCCGAGTGCCTGCAGCGCACAGCATTGGACCGGATGGGTGGCTCGCTGCAAACTACTCAAAACAACAGGTTCCGACCCGCCACCGTAACTGCCCCCTAACATCTGCGCTTTGCGCCCCGGAACCACCATGACCACCCTGCTCGACACCATCCAGATTGAAACCGCCCCCTCGCCCACCGCCGCCGTCATCTGGCTGCATGGCTTGGGCGCCAGTGGCGATGATTTCGCAGCCATCGTGCCAGAGCTCGATCTGACGGGCTGTGCGCCGATCCGCTTCGTCTTCCCACACGCGCCGGTGATGCCGGTCACGATCAACAACGGGTTCGAGATGCCCGCCTGGTACGACATCTTCACGCCCGACCTGATGCGCCACGAGGATGCCGAGGGCATCGCGCGCACGGAGCTGGCGATCGAAGCGCTGATTGCCCACGAGGTGGCGCGCGGCATTCCGGCCAGAAGCATCGTACTGGCCGGCTTTTCACAGGGCTGCGCCATGACGCTGCACACCGGCCTGCGCCATCCGGCGCGGCTGGCCGGGCTGATGGCGCTGTCGGGCTATCTGCCGCTGGCCGATGCGCTGGCCACCGAACGTCACCCGGCCAACTTTGCAACGCCGATCTTCATGGCGCACGGAACTGCCGACCCGGTGGTGGTGATGTCACGCGCCGAGGCCGCGCGCGATGCGCTGGTCGCGCTGGGGCATCCCGTCCAGTGGCACACCTACCCGATGCCGCACAGCGTGCACCCGCGCGAGATCGCCGACATCTCGGCCTTTCTACGCCAGGTGCTGCCAGCGGCTTGAACCAAAGTGCTCGTCACACGGTCCTAACACGGTGATGGCGTCAGCTGTCAGTCGGTGGACCGCTTGAAGTGCATTGAATTGGAACAACAATTTCCGATTCTAAGCGGTCTGATCCAGGGGAAACCCTAGGGCCACTCCGGCTGTTCCGCGGCGCTTTAGCACTCACTTATTGAGAGTGCTAATATGACGCCTAGAAGGAAAGGAATCTGGTATGAACATTCAAACTGGAGCCGTGTCCACTGCGCTTGCGGCCTCGAATCCGTGGGCTTTGGTTCCCCCTCTGGGCAACCTGGACGCGTACATCTCGGCCGTCAACCGGCTGCCCATGCTCACGCTGGAGCAGGAGCAGGAGTACGCGCGCAAACTCAAGAACGACAACGATGTCGAGTCCGCCGGCCGACTGGTGCTGTCGCACCTGCGCCTGGTGGTCTCCGTCGCACGCCAGTACCTGGGCTACGGTCTGCCGCACGGCGATCTGATCCAGGAAGGCAACGTGGGCCTGATGAAGGCCGTGAAGCGCTTCGACCCGGATCAGGGCGTGCGTCTGGTGAGCTACGCGCTGCACTGGATCAAGGCCGAGATGCACGAGTACATCCTGAAGAACTGGCGCATGGTCAAGGTGGCGACCACCAAGGCCCAGCGCAAGCTGTTCTTCAACCTGCGCTCGATGAAGCAGACCTACAAATCCGACGCCGCTGCACTCGATGGCGCCACGCACCGTGACACGCTGAGCGAAGGCGAGATCGGCGCCATGGCGCAGCAGTTGAATGTCAAGCGCGAAGACGTGATCGAGATGGAAGCCCGCTTGTCGGGTGGCGACGTGATGCTCGACCCCGGCCCGTCGGACGATGGTGAAGACAGCTACGGCCCGATCGCATATCTGGCCGATGCCAAGCAGGAACCGACGGCCCTGATCGAGGCGCGCCAGCGCGACGTGCTGGCCAGCGATGGCATCAGCACGGCGTTGGATGGCCTGGACCCGCGCAGCCGCCGCATCGTCGAAGAGCGCTGGCTGAAGGTGAACGACGACGGCTCCGGCGGCATGACGCTGCACGAGCTGGCGGCTGACTACGGTGTCAGCGCCGAGCGGATTCGCCAGATCGAATCGGCAGCCATGAAGAAGATGAAGAAGGCGCTGGCGGTCTACGCCTGATCCGGCGCGGCCTGCGGGCCGCGCTCACGCCAATTGAAAACGCCAGCCTGAGAGCTGGCGTTTTGCTTGGGGGCTCGAAGGTCAGCCGGCCTGCTTCAAGAGTTGCCGCACATCGGCTGTCAACGCCTCGGCGCCCGATCCATAGCGCGCATACAGGCGCAGCCGGCCCTGCGGGTCATAGACGTAGCTTCCGGCTGAGTGGTCCATGGTGTAGCTGGTGGGGGTCTTGCCTTCGACCTTCTTGAAGTAGAGCTTGAAGTCCTTGGCCAGCGCCGTCAGCCCCTCGGGCGAGGTGCGCAGCGCCAGGAAGCTGGGGTCGAAGTTGGCCATGTAGGCCTTCAGCACCTCGGGTGTGTCACGCTCAGGGTCGACCGTGACGAACAAGCCCTGCAATTTGTCGCCATCCGCACCGAGGGCCTGCTTGACCTGGGCCAGCTCGGCCATCGAGGTGGGGCAGACATCCGGGCACTGCGCGAAGCCGAAGAACACCACGACCACCTTGCCCTTGAAATCCTTCAGGCTGCGCGGCTGGCCGTTGTGGTCGGTTAGCTGGAAATCACGCGCGTAGTCGGCGCCGGTGATGTCCACGGCGGCGAAGCTGGTCTTTTGTTCGCTGCAGCCCGCCAGCCAGACCAGGCCGGCGCCGGCAGCGAGCAACTGGGAGCAACGGCGCAAGGCCGCACGTCGGTTCGTCATGGGTCAGATCAGGTAGTGGTCGAGCAGCAGGGCTGCGAACAGCGCGCTCAGATGGATCAGGGAGAAGCGGAATGTCCGGCGCGCCAGCGCATCGGAGTAATTGCGCCACAGCGCAAAGCCGTAGGCGCAGAACCCCAGGCTGAGCCCGATGGCCGCCGCCAGGTAGAGCCAGGAGCTCATGCCGTAAACGAAGGGCAGCAGGCATGCCGCAAACAGAATCAAGGTGTACAGGAAGACCTGCAGCCGGGTGAATTCGTTCCCGTGGGTGACGGGCAGCATGGGCAGGCCGGACTTCCGGTAGTCCTCCACCCGGTACAGCGCGAGCGCCCAGAAATGCGGCGGCGTCCACAGGAAGATGATCAGGAACAGGATCAGCGCCTCGGGGCCGACGTCGCCGGTCATCGCCGCCCAGCCCAGCACCGGCGGCATGGCGCCCGAGGCACCGCCGATGACGATGTTCTGCGGCGTCAGCGGTTTGAGAATGACGGTGTAGATGACGGCGTAGCCGACGAAGGTGGCAAACGTGAGCCACATCGTCAGCGGGTTGACGGCCACGTACAGTAGCGCCGAGCCGGCCGCGCACAGCACGCCGGAGAACAGCAACGTCTGCCCATCGCCCAGTTCGTTCTTGGCCGTCGGCCGCCAGGCCGTGCGCTTCATGCGCGCATCGATGCCCTTCTCGACCAGGCAATTGAAGGCGGCTGCCGCACCGGCCACGAGCCAGACGCCCAGGCTGGCGATCGCCATGCGCTGCACCTCGGCCCACGTGGGCACACCGGGGACCGCCAGCACCATGCCGATGAAGGCGCAGAACACAATCAGCTGCACCACGCGGGGTTTGGTGAGCGAGTAGAACTGGCGGACACGCGAGACGCGTGGCACTGCCGCAGTCGCAACGGGTTCCACAACGCTCATCGCAGCGCCTCCACGCCCGACAGGCGCTGCACGCCATCGGGCTGCCACGGCGCCGGCCGCGTGGCGCAGACCAGCCAGGTCAGCACCACGACCAGGCCGGCAGCGCCGCCGGTGTGTGACACGGCGGCAATCAGGGGCCAGCCGAGCACGACGTTGGACAGCCCCGTGCCGAACTGCCACGCTGCCAGGGCCGCCAGCCAGCGCGTCGGCCGCCGCAAGCCCGGCACCTGCCACAGCCGCCACGCGAGCAACGCCAGCGCCGCCAGCACTGCGTAGGCCGCCAGCCGGTGTGTGTAGTGGATGGCGGTGAGCGCCGCGAACTGGATGTGGCTGCCGTCCTGCATCCGCCCCAGCGGTCGCCAGACCTGGAACGCCTGAGAGAAATCCATCTCGGGCCACCAGCGGCCCTGGCACATCGGAAAGTCGCTGCAGGCGAGCACGGCATAGTTGGTGCTGACCCAGCCACCCAGCGCAATCTGCACCACGACCAGGGCGGCGGTGCCCAGCAGCAGCTTGCGGACGCCGCCAGGCAGCCGCACGATGGTCAGGCTGCCACCCGCGCGCGCGTCGCGCGCCACTTGGGCACACAGCAGTGCCAGCAAAGCCAAGCCGCCCAGCAGGTGCAGGGTGACGATGGCGGGAAACAGCTTGAGCGTTACCGTCCACGCACCGAACGCGCCTTGTAGGCACACCCAGACCAGCGTCAGCGTGGGCCACCAGGGCCTGGCCGCTGAGGCACGCGGCTCGCGCCGCCATTGCGCCCAGGCCGCTGCCGCCATGGCCAGGATCAACACGCCGACGGCCGTCGCCAGGTACCGGTGGACCATCTCGATCCAGGCCTTGGTGTGGGTCACCGGCCCGGTCGGCATGGCGGCCTCGGCAGCCGAAATCTCGGCCCGGGCGCCCAGCGGGCTGACATTGCCGTAGCAGCCCGGCCAGTCCGGGCAGCCCAGTCCGGAGTCGGTCAGCCGCGTGAACGCACCAAACAGCACCAGATCGAAGGTGAGAAACAACGTCAGCACGGTCAGTGCCTGGCGCCGACGGGTCGGGGAAGCCCCGCGGTGGCGCATCCAGACCCAGGCCAGCGGGCCAAGCGCGATCACCACGCCCAGCAGCATCATGCGCGCCAGAGGCGACCAATCGTAGGCAGCGACAGGATCCATCTCAGCGACCTGCTTCGTCCCACGAGGCGGATGCGCGCAGCAGTCGCTCCAGGTCGCGCTTGGCCTTGGCGGCACCGGCGGCGTCCAGGCGCGGCGGCAGGCGCATCATCCAGTTGCCCATGGGATCGACGATGTACAAGTGGTCGCTCAGTGCCTGACCTGCAGCCGGCGCCAGCCACTGCGACAACGCCGACTGATCGACCTGCAGCACGGTGGCATCGCTCAACGCAGGGCGCAGCGGCTCACGCACGGGCGCAGGGCCGGTGACCAGCCAGACGCGGTCGACACGGGCCTTCTCCTTGCCCAGGCTTTCGCGCAGCTGGCGTTGCAGGTAGAGGTTGTTCTCGCACAGGGCATCGCAGGCGCCGTCGGCAACGCTGACCACCAGCCATTGGCCCTTGAGGCTGCGCAGGTTGACGCTGCGCTGGGCCAGATCGATGCCTTGCAGATCAGGCAGCGGGCGTTGCGGCTCGACGAGTTCGCCGAAGACGCGCCGGCCATCGGGGCGCACCACGTAGTAGGTGAAATACGAGGCCACAACGGGCGCAGCGCACACCAGCACCACGAGCAGCATCTTCCAGCGGCCCGCACGCGTGCGGCCGGCAGGTGCATCGGTGGCCTCGGCCGGCGTGGGCAGCGAGTGCACGGTCAGCCCCAACGGCTGATCGGCGTCAGACATGGAATTCGCGCCCCGCAGTGGAGGGGCGTCGGATAAATTGGAACCAGACATAAAGACCTGTCAGCAGGGCAGCGAGCCCGAACCACTGAAACGCGTAGCCGTAGTGCTTGGCAACCCCGGTGTTCGGGGCGGGCCATTCGCGCAGCAAGCCTGATGCATCGTGACCAGTCTGCTGCACCGACGCGCTCCACAAGGGCAGATGCGTCTCGGCCGCAAACGCGCGCAGGTCGAGATTCTGCCGGATCGGGCCTGTGTCCTCCCCCGCGAACTCGTAAAGCCTGGATGGCGCAGGTGCCACCACGCCCTCGATCTCCACCAGCCCGGCCGGCGTGGGCACGGGTTGCAAGGCGCTGCGGTCGACGAAGTTGCGCTGCACCCAGCCCCGCTGGATCAGCACGACGTGCTCCGTGCCTTCCAGCGCGAAGGGCGTGACCACATAGAAACCGGGCTGACCACGCATTTGGCGGTTGTCGAGAAAGACCGTGCGTTCCTGGATCCACAGGCCGCGCAGCCGCACCGGCCGGTGCATCAGCGGGCCGGTCTCCGTGGCGCCGAGCAGGCCGCGCGCGTCCAGCACCGGCGTGCGTCCCTGGCTTTCGATGGCTGCCTGCAACGCTTCTTTCTCGGCGGCACGCGACAGCTGCCAGCGCCCCAGCGACGCGGTCAGCACCACGCCCAGCAGCGTGGCGATGGTGATCACCCAGAAGCGCATGCGCGCGCGCGCCCGATAATCCCGCGATGGGTTATTTCGCACTGGCCGCCTTCATCGCCATCATCGCCAGCCTGGGCGCGGCACTGTATTTCATGCTGCGCGGCGGCACGACGCAGGATGCCGACGGCAAGCCTCGCGCCAACCACATGGCGCGTGCCTTGGCGGTGCGTGTCGGCCTGTCCATCCTGCTGTTCGTCTGCATCCTGATCGGCTGGAAGCTGGGTTATCTGCACCCGACCGGAATTCCGACCGGCAAGTAGAAAAGGCCGCTGCGCGGCCTTTTGCAAGAAAGGGCGGCGCGGCGCGTCAGAGCCAGTACACGAGGACGTACAGGCCCAGCCACACCACGTCCACGAAGTGCCAATACCACGCAGCACCCTCGAAGCCGAAATGGCGTTCGGCCGTGAAGTGGCCCTTCATGAGTCGCAGCGTGATGAACAGCAGCATCAGCATGCCGATCAGCACGTGGAAACCGTGAAACCCGGTCAGCATGAAAAAGGTCGAGCCGTACGGTCCCGAATTCATCTTCAGATTCAGGTCACGGTAGGCGTGCACGTACTCGTAACCCTGCACGAACAGGAACACGATGCCCAGCAGCACCGTCGCCCACATGAAGGCAATGGTGCGGGCACGTTCGCCCTTTTGGAGGGCGTGGTGCGCGATCGTCAGCGTGACGCCGGAGGACAGCAGCAACGCGGTGTTGATCGTCGGCAGCCAGAACGGCGTCATCGTCTGGAAGGGTTCGACGATGCCGGCAGGCGAACCGGTCACACCGGCGGCCATGCTCGGCCACACGGCCTTGAAGTCGGGCCAAAGCAGTGCGTTGTCCAGGCCACCCAGAGACGGCACCGAGTGCGCCCGCATCCACCACAGCGCCGTGAAGAACGCGCCGAAGAACATCACTTCGGAGAAGATGAACCAGCTCATACTCCAGCGGAACGACAGGTCGATCTTGCGGCCGTACAAGCCGGATTGGCTCTCGCTGATGGCGTCGCGGAACCATTGGTACAGCACGACCCACCAGAACAGCATGCCGAAGGCCAGCGACCATTTGCCCCAATCCGCGCCGTTGATCCATTGACCAGCTCCAAGGATCACGAAGAACAGGCCGATGGCGGCCATCACCGGATGCCGCGATGGCGGAGGCACGAAGTAGTACGGGGTGGTTCCGTGGGTGGTTGAACTCATTTCAGCTCCTGCAATTTCTCATTCATTCTTCTGTCACGAACCCCGCGCCGCAGGCGCCAGCAGGCCGGCGTCTGCCGTCGAGCCTGTCGGCGCCGGCGGGGTCCTGCCGCCAACTTCGAAAAAGGTGTATGACAAGGTGATCGTCGTCACGTCCTTGGACAGCTTGGGATCGATGATGAACGCCACCGGCCATTCCTTCTTCTCGCCCGCCTCCAGCGTGTACTGCGTGAAGCAAAAGCACTCGAGCTTGTTGAAGTGTGCAGCGGCCTGGCGCGGCGCATAACTCGGAATGGCCTGCGCGGCCATGCGCCGGTTCTGGACGTTCTGGAACTCGTACATCACGGTGGCCATCTCGCCGGGGTGCACCTGCATCGAACGCATCGCAGGCTTGAACTCCCACGGCCCACGCGAGTTCGCATCGAACTCCACCGTGATCGTGCGGCTGCGGTCGACCTGGGTGTTGGCCGGCGTGAGGTTGGACGACACGCCCGGCACCTGGCGCTCACTCAGCGACAGGATGTTGATGCCTGTCATCTCGCAGATCGCGTTGTACAGCGGCACCAGCGCATAGCCGAATGCGAACATGCCAGCGGTTACAACCGCCAGCTTGCCCACCATGCGGAGGTTGGCGCGTCGAATGCTCATGCCGGCTGCCTCACCTGCCCAGAACGACCATCTTGACCATGAAGCCCGCGAAGAACGCCAGCGCCACGGACAACAGGACCAAGCCCATCCGCAGGTTCTGCTTCTTCTTCTCGGGTGGCAAAGACATCGGCATCAACCGATCACACGCGTAGCGGTGGCGTCCAGCTTGGGCGGATTCTCGAAGGTGTGGAATGGCGCCGGTGACGGCACTTCCCATTCCAGGCCTTCAGCCGCTTCCCAGGGCCTCTGCGGGGCCTTCTCGCCCTTGCCCATCATGCACGGCAGAACGATGAAGACGAAGAAGTAGACCTGCGCGATACCGAACGCAAACGCGCCCACGGTGGCAACCGCGTTGAAGTCGGCAAACTGCATGGGGTAGTCGGCGTAGCGGCGCGGCATGCCGGCCAGACCCAGGAAGTGCATCGGGAAGAAGGTCACGTTGAACGCGATCAGCGACCACCAGAAATGCAGCTTGCCGCGCCCTTCGTTGTACATGACGCCCGTCCACTTCGGCAGCCAGTAGTAGACGCCCGCGAACATGGCGTACAGCGAGCCGGCCACCAGCACGTAGTGGAAGTGCGCGACGACGTAGTAGGTGTCCTGCAGCTGGATGTCGATCGGCGCCATGGCCAGGATCAGGCCCGTGAAACCGCCCATCGTGAACACGAAGATGAAGCCGACGGCGAACAGCATGGGCGTCTCGAAGGTCATCGAACCCTGCCACATGGTGGCAATCCAGTTGAAGATCTTCACGGCTGTGGGCACGGCGATCAGCATGGTTGCGTACATGAAGAACAGCTGGCCCGTGACCGGCATGCCGGTCGTGAACATGTGGTGCGCCCAGACAATGAACGACAGGATGGCGATGGACGAGGTGGCATACACCATGGATGCGTAGCCGAACAGCCGCTTGCGCGCGAAGGCCGGCACGATCTGGCTCACGATGCCGAAGGCCGGCAAGATCATGATGTAGACCTCGGGGTGGCCGAAGAACCAGAAGATGTGCTGGTACATCACCGGGTCGCCGCCGCCAGCGGGGTTGAAGAAGCTGGTGCCGAAGTGGCGGTCCGTCAGCGTCATGGTGATGGCGCCGGCCAGCACGGGCATGACGGCGATCAGCAGGTAGGCGGTGATGAGCCAGGTCCAGCAGAACATCGGCATCTTCATCAGCGTCATGCCCGGTGCGCGCATGTTCAAGATGGTCACGATGATGTTGATCGAGCCCATGATGGACGAGGCGCCCAGGATGTGCATCGCAAAGATGCCGGCGTCCATGGACGGGCCCATCTGCAGGGTCAACGGCGCGTAGAGCGTCCAGCCCGCAGCGGGCGCGCCGCCGGGCATGAAGAATGAGCCCACCAGCATCAGCGCGGCCGGGATCATCAGCCAGAAGCTGAAGTTGTTCATGCGCGCGAACGCCATGTCGGACGCGCCGATCTGCAGCGGGATCATCCAGTTCGCAAAGCCCACGAAGCCCGGCATGATGGCGCCGAACACCATGATCAGGCCGTGCATGGTCGTAAGAGAGTTGAACAGCTCGGGGTTGACCATCTGCAGGCCCGGCTGAAACAGCTCGGCGCGGATGAGCAGTGCCAGTACACCGCCCACCATGAGCATGGTGAACGAGAACAGCAGGTACAACGTGCCGATGTCCTTGTGGTTGGTCGCATAGACCCAGCGCCGCCAGCCGGTGGGCGCATGGTGGTCATGGTGGTCGTCGTGCGCGTGGTCGTGGGGGTGGAGAACTGCACTCATCTTGCTTGCCTTGTGATGACGTTGGACCGCCGCTTACTTGCCGCGCTGGGCCAGAACTTCGGCCGGCTGCACGAGCTGGCCGGTCTTATTGGACCAGGTGTTCTTGGTGTAGCTGGCCACGGCCGCGAGATCGGTATCGCTCAGTTGCTTCCACGCCGGCATGGCGCCGTTGTTCGCACCGTTCAACAGAATCGCGATCTGCTTGGCGTGGTCGGCATCGAGCACGACGGCCGAGCCGTCCAGTGCCTTGATCGGCCCAGCGCCCTTGCCGTTGGCCTGGTGGCAGGCGGCGCAGTTGGCGGCATAGACGCGCTCGCCGCGCTTGAGGATGTCGTCGAGTGTCCAGACTTTGGTCGGGTCATCGAGCTTGGCCGCCATCTTCTTGCGCTCGCCATCGACCCAGGCGGTGTAGTCCTCGGCGGAGACGACCTTCACGTGGATGGGCATGTAGGCGTGCTCCTTACCGCACAGCTCGGCGCATTGGCCGTAGTAGCTGCCGATCTTCTCCGCACGGAACCAGGTGTCGCGCACGAAGCCGGGGATCGCGTCCTGCTTGATGCCGAAGGCCGGCACCATGAAAGCGTGGATCACATCGTTGGCCGTGGTGATGATGCGCACCTTCTTGTCGACGGGCACCACCAGCGCGTTGTCGACCTTGAG
The DNA here is from genome assembly GCF_056521305.1 of Rhodoferax sp. RT4P68. Taxonomy (NCBI): domain Bacteria; kingdom Pseudomonadati; phylum Pseudomonadota; class Betaproteobacteria; order Burkholderiales; family Comamonadaceae; genus Rhodoferax; species Rhodoferax sp. RT4P68. Next base: position 578,684 of record NZ_JBWMBB010000003.1, on the reverse strand, counting down.
CAGGTAGTCGTCGACCGTTTCGCCGCTCTTGGGGCCGCCGGCGTTGGACATGGCGCGGTGCGAACTGTCCAGCGTGGAAACGAAGCCGATGCCTTCGCCTTCGCCCTTCAGGTAGTCGTAGCCCCACTTCCACTGCATGCCGGTGGCCTTGATGGTGAGGTCGGCATTGCTGGTGTCCTTCATGGCGACCACCACCTTGGTGGCGGGCAGCGCCATCAGGATCACGATGACGAAGGGGACGATGGTCCAGATGATTTCCACCGTCACCGACTCGTGGAAGTTCGCGGCCTTGTAGCCCTGCGACTTGCGGTGCTTCCAGATGGAATAGAACATCACGCCGAACACCGCGACGAAGATCACGGTGCAGACGATCAGCATGAACCAGTGCAGCCACTGCTGCTCTTCGGCAATCTTGGTGACAGCGGGCGCGAGATTGAGCTGGCGGACGGCCGGGCCGCCCGGCAGATCGTTCACCGCATGCGCGGCCGAGGCGAGCCACGCACCCGCAGTGGCGACGGCGGTAGGCAGCAGGGAAGTCAGCTTGTTCCTGATCATTTTCATCGTCTTTACTTCTTCAACCTCAATGAACTGCACCTTCTCAGGCGCCGCGCAAAGCCATCCGCAATTCACGCGCCAATGCCGGACGCAGATCGGGACGCACAAACCGCCCCACCTCGACACGCCGCCCTTGACCCGACACCTCGATCAACGAGTGATCGCCGGTCTTGGGCTCGATCCGAACCCATTCGCGGCGGAACTCGGCGCGCTCCAGGCGTCCCGCATTCTCCAGTTCGACCACCAGGCGGTCGTCCTGTAAAGAGATGCGCTCGCCATCGGTTGCATGACGCGAGTACGCCAGGAAGGCGATGCCGACGACCAGCACCTCCAACCACGCAAAAGGGAGGATCAGCTTGGCTCCCTGCATCCAGAAAACTGTACCGATACCCAATGACACCACACAGATCGATGCGTACATCCAGCCCAGTTGCGCGGGCGTGACGGAACAGTTGCGCCTCAGGAACCAGTGGATGCTCTGGCCTGAGACAGTGGCGAAGCGAAAAACCAGATTCGTCACGGACACCGTTCAACAAGAAGATGGCGTTCCAGCGAGCAAATGCCTGCGGACCACCAGATCGATACGTGGGGGGATACCCGGGTGTTTCGGAAACCCTTCATTGTAGCCCCGGAACTTTTCCCACCCGGCCGCGAAACGGCCTGCGCCCACAGGCGCGCCGGGTCTCATTCGGCCGGTTTCCCGCTGTGGTGGAGCATGCTGCGCATATCGTCCAAAGACACCGCACTGTGGGGCGCCAGACGCACCCGCGGCGCCGGCTTGAACGCATGCCCGTAGACGATTTCGAAGGTCAGCGGCAGGCGCCCTTGCTCCTGCGGATCGGCCAGGCCCAGCAGCGCGTCATCCAGTTGCCCGCGCCAGTGGCGGCCACGCAATGCACCGAACCGCGCGGGGTGCAGGTTGCGGCCCAGTTCGCGCAAATCCTGGCGCAGTTGGTCCGGCGTTGCATAGGTCAGACGGATGCGCTCCATGTCCATGATGGGCTCGGCAAAGCCCGCCTGCACCAGCATGTCGCCCCAGTCGTGCATGTCGGTGAAAGCATGTCCGCACGGCGGCCAATCGCGCGCGGCATAGATGGCGCGCAGTTCCTGCATGGTGTCCGGTCCGAGACAGGAGAACATCAGAAACCCGTCGACCCCGAGCGCCCGAGCCCATTGGGCAATCAGTGCCTGGGGATCGGCCACCTGGTGCAGCAGCATGTTGGACCACACCATCTGCACGCCACCCACCGGCGGCATGCCCGCATGCTGCGCCGGCGCACGCCAGCGGCGCGGCCGCCACCAGGCGTCGGTCGATTCCGCGATCACCTGCTCCGCCAACGCGGGCACCGCTTCTACGACATAGGAGGTCGCCTGCGGATAGCGCTGTCTCAGCGCGGCATGCGCGCCCATGCCGCCGCGCATCGGCGACCAGTCGGCCCAGGCCGAGGGCTGGTGGTGGATCCACTGCAGCCGCTCGGCCATCCGCCGGCCAACCTCCTCGTGCAGCCACGCGGAAGTCTGGATCGGCTGCTGCGCCCAGCGCGCAGCGGCGACGGGATCGATGGTGGGGGGGCGTTGGCTGCTCATGGGAAAGGCGCCGCGAGTATATTGATGCCATGCTGCGCCAATGGCTAGCCTCGGCCCTCGCGGCCCTGCCCAGCCAGTGCGCTGTGTGCCACTCGTGGCAGGGGCAACCGCTGTGTGAAGGCTGCATCCGGCGCTTTGCCCAGCCAGAGCCGCGATGCCGCACCTGCGCGTTGCCGATCACCGGCGGCGCTGCGCAATGCGGCGCGTGTGTGCGCCAACCACCGCCGCTGGACGCCTGTTTGTGCGCCGTGGCCTACGCGTTTCCTTGGTCCGACTGCATCACCCGCTACAAATTTCAGCAACAGCCCGGTGCCGCCGGTATGTTGTCGGACCTGCTGCTGCACGCGCCGTGGGTCGAACCGGCGCTCGAACGTTGCGATGTCGTGCTGCCCATGCCGCTGTCGGCGCAGCGGTTGCGCGCACGCGGCTTCAATCAGGCGCTGGAGATCGCCCGCCGCATCGCCCCGCGCAAGACCGACGCACGGCTGCTGCTGCGCATCCGCGACACGGCTCCGCAACTGGCGCTGGGCATCGCCGAGCGCGCCCGCAACGTGCAGGGCGCATTCGCCGTTGACCCTCTACGGGCCGCGTGCATCCAGGCAAGCGATGCCGTGCTGGTGGACGATGTGATGACCAGTGGTGCATCGTTGTATGCCGCAGCCCGCACGCTGCGCGAGGCCGGCGCCGCCCGGGTGACGGCCATCGTGCTGGCGCGCACGGCGAAAGCCTGAACCGACAATCGCCGCATGTTCCACATCGTTCTGGTCGCCCCCGAGATCCCGCCGAACACCGGCAATGTCATCCGCCTGGCGGCCAACACCGGCTGCAGCCTGCACCTGGTCGAGCCGCTGGGCTTCTCGATGGACGACAAGCTCCTGCGCCGCGCCGGGCTGGACTACCACGAGTACGCCGAGCTGCGCCGCCACGCCGATTGGCCCAGCCTGCTGGCGGCCGCAGCGCCACACCACGACCGCATGTTCGCGATGACGACGCGCGGCGCCCGGCAGGTGCACGAGGTCGTGTTCGCGCCGGGCGATTGGCTGGTGTTCGGTTCGGAGACGAGCGGCCTGGCGCCTGCGGTGCGCGAGGGCTTCGCCGCCGAGCGCCGGCTCAAGCTGCCGATGCGCGCCGGCCAGCGCAGCCTGAACCTGTCGAACGCCGTGGCGGTCACGGTGTTCGAGGCCTGGCGCCAATGCGGCTTCGCTGGCGCGGCCTCGACGGCGCAGGATGTTCAGGCGTAGCGCCGCACCACCGATTCGGCCACGCACGCCGGTTTGGCGTGCCCTTCGAGTTCGACCGTGGTCTCCCACACCTGCTGCACACCGTTGCCGTCGATGGGGTCGCTGCTGATCAGCTTCAGGTGGCCGCGCAGGCGGCTGCCCGCCGGCACCGGCGTGATGAAGCGCACCTTGTTCAGCCCGTAATTCACGCCCATGCGCGCCTGCTCGACCTTGAGCGCGGCCTCGAACAGTTTGGGCAGCAGCGACAGCGTGAGGAACCCGTGTGCAATCGGCGCGCCAAAGGGCCCCGCGTTCGCGCGCTCCACATCGATGTGGATCCACTGGTGGTCGCCGGTGGCCTCAGCGAACAGATTGATCTGCTGCTGCGTGACTGTGATCCAGTCGCTCACCGCGACTTGCTGGCCGACCAGGGCGGACAGTTCGTCCAGCGTCTTGAAAACCTTCATCCTCGTGTCTCCTTCATGGGGGTATCCAACCACTCGCACAGAGGCCGCCACTGCTCCAGGTCCTTCTCGACCCGTTGCGGCGCGACATCGAAAACCGTCAGCCCGCGCGCCGCCAGGTGGACATAGTTCTGGGTATTGCGCAGCTCGCCCAGCACCGGAATACCCAGGCTGGCCACGTACTCGCGCAGTTTGTCTGCCGCGAGCGTGCGGGCATCGACACGCATGCCCACGATGCCGACCTGGATCTTGCCCGCGTGGCGGCTTTCGGCCAGTTCATCGAGGAAGTCGCGCGTGGCGAAGATGTCGAAGATGCTGGGCTGCAAGGGCACCAGCAGCTTGTCCGCCATCTTGATGACATCCTTGAAGCGCCAGCCGTGCAGACCGGCCGGGGTGTCGATGACCACGTGCGTCGTGCCCTTGGGCGGCCGCACGATCAGGTCGGCGTTCATCTCCCAGGTGCGGATCGGGCGTGCCGCAGGGGGCCGCAGCTTCAGCCACAGCTGTGACGATTGCTGGCGATCGGCGTCGCCGAGCATCACGGCATGCCCCTGCGCCGCGAAGTAGCCCGCGACATTGGTGGCCAGCGTCGACTTACCGACGCCCCCTTTTGGATTGGCAACGACCACAACCGGCATCCGATCCTCCCCATGTGCTGGCGCCGCCCTGGCAGGGACTGGCTTTGCGCTATGTTACCGACATGCCCGACACCCCCGCACCGCCTGCTGACGCCGGCATCTATCTGGTTGCCGCCCATCCGCGCTGGCGCGATTCACGGGTCACGCAGCGGCTCATGGCAGCCGCCGGCGCCATGGCCCACAGCACACCCGGGCTGCGCATTCAGGACCTGTACGCCCGCTACCCCGACTACTACATCGACGTGGCGGCCGAGCAATCCCACGTCGAGGCCGCCCAGCTGCTGGTGCTGGTGCACCCGATCCAGTGGTCCGGCATGCCCGCGCTGCAAAAGCTCTGGCTCGACGAAGTCCTGCGCTACGGCTGGGCTTACGGCGCGGCCTCGGTCGAACCGGGCTCGCGCGACCAGGCGCCCGCCGGCACGCCGGGCACAGCCCTGCGCGGCAAGGATCTCTGGCTGGTCGCCTCGGCCAACGGCACAGAAGACACCGACCCCGGCCTGCAGGAGAACGAGGCCAACGAAGCCTTCCTGGGCCCCTACCGCCAGGCGGCCGCCCTGTGCGGCATGCGCTTGCTGCCACCCCTGGTGCTGCGCGGCGCCGACAGCACAGGGCGGCCGCAGGTCGAGGCCCATGTGCAGCAGTTCTGCGACCGCCTGCGCAGCCACCCCGCCTGGCGCTGAGCGCACCCGCACCAAGCCACCGCACCGGACCATGGACCACGCCCCATCCTGGCTGACCAACAGCTTCATCTACCTCAGTGCAGCAGTCCTCGTGGTGCCGCTGGCCAAGGCGCTGGGCCTGGGCGCGATCATCGGTTACCTGGCGGCTGGCATGGCCATCGGCCCCTGGGGCCTGGGCCTGGTGCGCAACGTGCAGGACATCCTGCACTTCGCCGAGTTCGGCGTGGTGCTCATGCTGTTCCTGGTCGGCCTGGAACTAGAGCCGCGCCGGCTGTGGAAGCTGCGCAAGCCCATCTTCGGTGGCGGCACGGCGCAGGTGGCAGCCTGCGCACTGGCCATCTTCGGCGTAGCTCTGGCTTGCGGCTTTGACTGGCGCATCGCACTGGTGGCGGCGCTCGGCCTGTCGCTGTCGTCCACGGCCATCGCGCTGCAGGTGCTCGGCGAGCGACAGCTCATGGGCACGCGCAGCGGGCAGGCGGGCTTGTCCATTCTGCTGTTCCAGGACGTCGCAGCCATCCCCATCCTGGCCCTGCTGCCCCTGCTGGGCGCGGCCTCTGCGGCGGCAGGCGGCGGCAACCCGGGCTTGCAGGCAGCCAAGACCGTCGGCGTGATTGCCGCCATCGTGCTCGTGGGGCCACTGTTGCTGCGCCCGGTGCTGCGCTGGATCGCCCGCAGCCGCACGCCCGAGATCTTCACCGCCGCCTCGCTGCTGCTGGTGGTCGGCACCGCCACCCTGATGCTCAGCGTCGGCCTGTCGATGGCACTGGGCGCCTTCCTGGCCGGCGTGCTGCTGGCCGAAAGCGAGTACCGGCGCGAACTGGAGACCGATATCGAGCCCTTCAAGGGCCTGCTGCTGGGCCTGTTCTTCATCGCCGTGGGCATGAGCGTCGACTTCGCCGTCCTGCTGCGCTCGCCCGGCACCATGGCGCTCATCGTTTGCGGCTTCCTGGGCATCAAGCTGGTGCTGATCTACGGCCTGGCGGTGGCGATGCGCGTGCCGCTGGCCGAACGACCGGTGTTCGCTCTGCTGCTGGCGCAGGGCGGCGAGTTTGCGTTCGTGGTGTTCCAGACCGCCACCAGCGCACGCGTGCTGACGGCCGAGCAAAGTTCGCTGCTGACCGGCGCCGTGGCCGTGTCGATGCTGCTCAGCCCGTTGCTGATGGTGCTGCTGGACCGGTACCTGCTGCCGGGCCTGAACCGCGCGCAGGGCGCCAAGCCCGCCGAGATCTCCGAGCCGCAGAGCGCGCCGATCATCATCGCTGGCTTCGGTCGCTACGGGCAGATCGTCGGTCGTGCGCTGCTGGCCCAGGGCTGGCAGTGCACGGTGCTGGACCATGACGCCGACATGATCGAGGCCATCCGCCCGTTCGGCTTTCGCGTGTTCTACGGCGACGCCTCGCGGCTGGACCTGCTGCGCGTGGCGGGCGCCGCCAGCGCGCGCGTGCTGGTGGTGGCGGTGGACGGAACGGCGCAGAGCCTGCGCATCGTCGACATGGCGCGCCACAACTTCCCGCATCTGCACATCGTCGCCCGCGCGCGCGACGTGACGCACTGGACCGCCCTGCGCGAGCGTGGCGTGCAGATGGTCGAGCGCGAGCTGTTCGAGTCCAGCCTGCGCAGCGCGCGCAGCGTGCTGGAACTGCTGGGCAGCACGCCCTACGAGGCGCGGGAGCAGGTCATGCGCTTTCGCAGCCACAACTTCGCGCTGTTCGAGCAGATGCTCCCGCACCACAAGGACAGGGCCAAGTTCATCGCCGTGGCCCGCGAAGGCCGTCAACAGCTGGAAGAGCAACTTGCGCGCGAACGTGAAGCGCAGCGCAAGCGCCGCGCGCCCGGCTGGGACGACTAGAAGCGTGGGCGGCCCACTCTCCTAGCGCAGCCCGTCCCAGAGCAGCTTGCAGCCCGTCAACAGCATGCCGATGTTGATCAGCCGGTAGAACAGCTTTTGCGAGATGCGCTTGGCAATGCGCACACCGGCCCACACGCCCACCGGTGCAAACGGCAACAGCAAGGCCGAGGTGGCCAGGTTGCGCGCGTCGAACAGGCCCAGCCAGGTGTACGGGATCCACTTAGACAAATTGATGCAGAGGAAGAACACGGCCATGGTGGCGGCAAACTGCACCGGCGGCAGCCTCAAAGGAATCACGTACGCATTCAGCGGCGGGCCGCCGGTGTGCGAGACAAAGCTGGTGAACCCCGACACCGTGGCCAGCACACGCCCAGCCCAGCGCGGCGGCGGCGGCGCGTCGGCACGCGGCGGAAACAGCCAGCGCTGCGCCAGGAACGTCAGCGTGAACACGCCCACCAGCGTGGCCACGGCGCGCGCATCGAGCACGCGGAACAGCGCCGTGCCCACCAGCGTGCCCAGCAAGCCGAACGGGATCAGCAGCCACAGCAGCGCCTTGTCGATCTCGCGCCGGAACGCGTGCACACTCAGGATGTCGGTCAGCAGCAGCACCGGCATCAACAGAGCTGCAGCCTGCGGCACCGGAATGGCCAAGGCCATCAGCGGCACCGCCAGCGACCCCAGCCCGGCGCCGAAGCCGCTCTTGGACAAGCCCATCAGCAGCACGGCGGGAATTGCGGTGGCATAGAACGCCCAGCCGGTGATGAATGACCACTCCATGGACTCGGTCAGGCAGTGCGGCAGCGAGGGGTTGGATGGGGCATGGTGGACGGGTCCGCGCCAAGACGACAGGGATGCCTGCCGGCCGGCGCGCAGGAGTGTAGGCCAGCCGACGCGCGCGCGTTGCAGGCGACACGGCGCTCAAGCGCGCGCCGCCACGGCCGATAACCGGGGCACGATGCGCTTGAAACCCCTGCTCCGCCTGGCCGCTGCGGCCCTGGTCACGTTGACAGTCTGCCTGCATGCCCGGGCGGCCGAATGGACCCAGTTGCCTGGGCCTGCGTCCAGCGGCGTCACGGTCTACACCGATGTGGCCAGCGAACGCTCGCGGCACGGCCGGGTGGTCGGCTTCTTCCTGCCGAACCCGCGCCAGGCCTGGTTCATCACCGACTACGCAACGCCGCACCGCTGGAAGCTGTTCCAGATCGGGTCGTCCAAGCAGCTCATCGAGTTCGACTGCAAGCGCAGCAGCATGCGCATACTGGCGCGCCTGTACTACGAAGGTGCCATGGCCCAGGGCCGGGTCCTGGCCAGCGAAACACCGGCCACCGAATCTGCGCTGGTGATCCCCGGTGACATGGAAGAAGCCATGCACCAGTCCGCGTGCAGGCCGAGGGCCGAGCAGGCGCGCGAAGCCGGACACACTGCACAGCACCAGGTCGCCGCCGCGCCGCCGCAAGCCGCGCAAGATCGGGCCGCACCGGCCGCACCGGCCGAACCGTTGCGCTCTGGGACGGACGGCGCAGCAGCAGTAGCCCCAACGCCTGATGCGCGCCCTGAACCGCGCCCAGATGCGCTGCTCGAACCGCTGCCTGGTGTGCCGCCACCATCGCCCGTGCGGCCCGGCGCACCCACCGCGCGGTAAGCCACGCAACTGCCCGCTACGGCGCGAGCGCGGTCAGCAGCGCGATGCCCATGGCCTGCACAGGCCCATCTTGATCGAAGGCTCCGGCACGGGCGTGAAGAAGGCGAATGGTTGAACGCCAGCGGCTTGCCACCGGGCTTCATGGCGGCGGCCAGGGTTTCGCGGCCCCGCATGGGGCTTGGCTTTGCCGCCATACGACGAGCCGGTCTTCTCTCTCATCGGCAAACAGCGGCTTGACCTGGGCAGCAGCGCAGTGCGCTACACCTGGTCACCCGGTGTTGTGCCGAGCAAGGCGGCAGCCAGCGCGAGAGGACAGGACCTGAAGGCGGTCCCCAGTTCAGACGCGTTCGAGCACCACGGCAATGCCCTGCCCCACGCCAATGCACATGGTGCACAGCGCGTAGCGGCCGCCGGTCTTGTGCAGCTGATTCACGGCCGTCGTCGCCAGCCGCGCGCCGCTGGCGCCCAGCGGGTGGCCGAGCGCGATGGCGCCGCCGTTGGGGTTCACGCGCGGGTCATCGTCCTGCAAGCCCAGCATGCGCAGCACGGCCAGGCCCTGGGCGGCAAAGGCTTCGTTCAGCTCGATGACGTCCAGCTGTTCGAGCTTCAGGCCGGTGAGCGCCAGCACCTTCTGCGTGGCGGGCGCCGGGCCGATGCCCATCACGCGCGGCGCCACGCCGGCCGTGGCCATGCCGACCACGCGCGCCTTGGGCACGAGGCCCTGGGCGGCGGCGGTCTTCTCGTCAGCCAGCAGCAGCGCGCAGGCGCCGTCGTTGACGCCGCTGGCATTGCCGGCCGTGACGCTGCCGTCCGGCCGCACCACGCCCTTGAGTTTGGCAAGCGTCTCCAAGCTGGTCTCGCGCGGGTGCTCGTCCTTGCTGACGACGACGGCGTCGCCCTTCTTCTGCGGGATCACGACCGGCGTGATCTCTGCATCGAAGAAGCCCGACTTCTGCGCCGCCACGGCCTTCTGCTGGCTGGCAAGGGCCATGCGGTCCTGCGCGGCACGCTCGATCTTGTGGTCAACGGCGACGTTCTCGGCGGTCTCGGGCATGGAGTCGACGCCGTACAGCTCCTTCATGCGCTTGTTGACGAAACGCCAGCCGATGGTGGTGTCGTACACGGCGTTGTTGCGACTGAACGCGCTTTCGGCCTTGGGCATCACGAAGGGCGCGCGGCTCATGCTCTCGACCCCGCCGGCGACCATCAGCCCCGCCTCGCCCGCCTTGATCGCGCGCGCTGCGCTGCCCACCGCGTCCAGGCCCGAGCCACATAGCCGGTTGATGGTGCCGCCCGGCACCTCGATCGGCAGGCCGGCCAGCAGCGCCGACATGCGGGCCACGTTGCGGTTGTCCTCGCCGGCCTGGTTCGCGCAGCCATACAGAACATCGGCCACCAGCTGCCAGTCGACCTTGGGGTTGCGCGCCATCAGCGCCTTGATCGGGATGGCGCCGAGATCGTCGGTGCGCACGCTGGCAAGCGCACCACCGTAGCGGCCGAACGGCGTGCGGATGGCGTCGCAGATGAAGGCTTGGGTGCTCATAGTGTCTCCTTGTCGTTTGGTTCGGCCCAATGGCCGACGTTGGCTCAACGGGTGCCAGATGCCGGCGCGATCGGCAGGCCGACCAGACGTTCGAGTTCGGCATGCCCCAGCCCCTCCACCGCGTCGATCAACTGCAGGCCCTGCGGCGTGCAAGCGAAGGTGGCCAGGTCGGTGTAGATGCGCTTGACGCAGCCGATGCCGGTGAGCGGATAGGTACAGCGCGGAACGATCTTGCTGGCGCCCTGCTTGGTCAGAAGGTCCATCATGACCCATGTTTGCTTGGCGCCGATGGCCAGGTCCATGGCGCCGCCCACAGCAGGAATGGCGCCGGGCTCGCCGGTACTCCAGTTGGCCAGATCGCCATCCACGCTGACCTGGAACGCGCCCAGCACGCAGATGTCCAGATGGCCGCCGCGCATCATCGCGAAGCTGTCGGTGTGGTGGAAATACGAGCCCCCCGCCAGCAACGTGACGGGCTGCTTGCCGGCATTGATGAGGTCGTAGTCCTCCTCGCCCTCAGCCGGTGCCGGGCCCATGCCCAGGATGCCGTTCTCGCTGTGCAGCAGCACCTCGCGGCCGGCAGGGATGTGGTTGGCCACCAGGGTCGGCTGGCCGATGCCCAGGTTCACGGTGGCACCGTCGAAGATGTCCTGCGCCACGCGGGCGGCCAATTCGTTCTTGCTGCGTTTGGCGTAGCTCATCGTGCACCTCCTGCCTGAGTGGCCACGCGCTCGATCAGCACCACGTGCTGCACGTAGATGCCGGGCGTGATGATGTGTTCCGGGTCCAGCCCGCCGAGCGGCACGATCTCGTGCACCGTGGCCACGGTGGTCTTTGCGGCACTGGCCATGCTGGGGCCGAAGTTGCGCGCCGACTTGCGGTAGGTGAGGTTGCCCCAGCGGTCGCCGCGCTCGGCCTTGACCAGCGCCAGGTCGGCATGGATGGGCATCTCCAGCACGTAGTGGCGGCCGTTGATCTCACGCGTCTCCCTCGGCGTGCCATCGGCGTTGAGGGCCAGCTCGGTGCCGTAGCCGGTGGGCGAGAAGAAGGCGCCGATGCCGGCCCCGGCGGCCCGGATGCGTTCGGACAGATTGCCCTGCGGCACCAGTTCCAGCTCGATCTTGCCGCTGCGGTACAGCGCGTCGAACACATGGCTGTCGGCCTGGCGCGGAAAGCTGCAGATGATCTTGCGCACGCGCCCGGCGGCCATCAGAGCGGCCAGGCCGGTGTCGCCGTTGCCGGCGTTGTTGTTGACGAGGGTGAGGTCACGCGCGCCCTGCGCGATCAGCCCGTCGATGAGCTCGTTGGGGATGCCGGCGGTGCCGAAGCCGCCGACCATGACGGTGGCGCCGTCCTGCACGCCGGCCAGGGCCTCGGCGATCGAGGGGGCAATCTTGTTGATCATGGGACCGTGGATGCGTTGGTTGGGCGGGCCATTCTAGGAGTGCATCAGAGCCACCGGGCGCTGCGTGCTAGGCTTGCCGCATGTTCAATCCGTCGCAAGCCGACGTGCGCCGTTTTTTCTGCGGCGCACATGCCAAAGCCCAGGGAAACCAGCCCATGGAGGCCATCGAAACTCTCGCCAGCCAGTGGGTCGCCGAGCACCCCGAGTACCACGCCGATCTGGCCGATGTCGATGCGGCACTGGCCCGCGTCTACGACGGCCAGGACGGCACGCAGAACCCGTTCCTGCACCTGTCCATGCACCTGTCAATCAGCGAGCAATGCTCGATCGACCAGCCACGCGGCATCCGCCAGGCGGTCGAGTTGCTGGAGCGCCGGCGCCAGTCACTGCACGATGCGCACCACGAGGTCATGGAGTGCCTGGGCCGCATGATGTGGGAGGCCCAGCGCGCCGGCCGTCCGCCCGATGGTGCGGCTTACATCGACTGCGTGCAGCGCCGCGCAACCCAGGACCGGGCGTAGAAAAGCCCGCACGCGGCGGGCTTGTTCGGCAGAAGCTGCGCGATTAGCGGAAGCGCGACTCCGGCACCGTCTTCAGGTCGCCCTGCAGGCTCTGCAGGTAGTTGGCCATCGCCTTGAGTTCGGCGTTGGAGAACTGCTTAGCGATGGGTGCCATCACCCCGTTGCTGCGGCCCACCATCCCTGTCGTGCTCTCGACCTTGTAGGCCTTCAACGCGACGAACAGGTAGTCGGCATGTTGCCCGGCGATCTTGGGGTAGCTCGGGTCGATGGGCTTGGCAAAGTTGGCGCCGTGGCAGGACACGCAAGCACCCTTTTGCAGCAGGGCCGCGACCTGGGCGCTGGGCTCTTTGGAGGGCGCATCGGGCAGCGCTGCACCTTCGACGGCGCCACTGGCGCTGTAATACGCGGCCACGTCGGCGATGTCCTGGTCGGTCATCGAATCGGCAATGCCCCGCATCGAAGGGTGCTTGCGCGCACCGGTCTTGTAGGCATTCAGCGCGGAGCTGATATAGGCCGCGCCCTGACCCGAAATCTTTGGGACCTTGTAGACCTCGGGGAACGAGGCCTGGTAGCCGACGATGCCGTGGCAGCCTATGCACATGTCCACCTTGCCTTTGCCTGTGGCGGCATTGCCCTTGATCTCCTGCGCCTGAGCGACAGAGAAAAGGGCCGTCACAGAGGCGACAGCAAACGCAAACACCGTGGTCTTCAACATATTCATTTTGCGCGCACAATCTCAAGGAAATCAGGGCGGGAATCAGCCTTTGAGTATATCCGGCACATGCCTCAACCCTCCTTTCTCAGCTCCATGAAGTTCCAAGGCTCCAACAATTACGTCGCGACCCAGGACCTGATGCTGGCGGTCAATGCGGCGGCCACGCTGCAGCGCCCGCTGTTGGTCAAGGGCGAACCTGGCACCGGCAAGACCATGTTGGCCGAGGAGGTGGCAGCGGCGCTGAACCTGCCCCTGCTGCAGTGGCACATCAAGTCGACCACCAAGGCGCAGCAGGGCCTGTATGAGTACGATGCGGTGAGCCGCTTGCGCGACTCGCAACTCGGCGACGAGCGCGTGAAGGACATCCACAACTACATCGTCAAGGGCGTGCTGTGGCAAGCCTTCACGGCCGATCAACCGGTGGCGCTGTTGATCGACGAGATCGACAAGGCCGACATCGAGTTTCCGAACGATCTTTTGCGCGAGATCGACCGCATGGAGTTCTATTGCTACGAGACGCGCGAGCTGATCCGCGCCAAGCACCGGCCGCTGGTGTTCATCACCTCCAACAACGAGAAGGAATTGCCGGACGCGTTTTTGCGCCGCTGCTTCTTCCACTACATCAAGTTCCCCGATGCGGCGACCATGCAGCTGATCATCGACGTGCACTTCCCCGGCCTCAAGAAAGAGCTGCTGACGGCGGCCATGAAGACCTTTTACGACGTGCGCAACCTTCCCGGTCTGAAGAAGAAGCCGTCGACATCCGAACTTCTGGACTGGCTCAAGTTGCTGGTGGCCGAAGACATCTCCGCCGAAGCACTGCAGAGCAAGGACGACAAGGTCGCCGTGCCGCCGCTGGTGGGCGCCCTGCTGAAGAACGAGCAGGACGTGACGCTGTTCGAGAAGCTGGTGTTCATGCAGCGGCACAACCGATAAGACGATGACCGGCTTCGTCGAACCCATCACCCTGCGCGACCGTGGCGTTCGCCTGGAGCCGTTGACGCTCGACCACGAGGCCGGGTTGCGCGCAGCCGCAGCGGATGGTGCGCTGTGGAGCCTTCGCGTTACCTCGGTGCCGGAACCCGAGCAGACCCGTGCCTACATCGAAGACGCCCTGGCCGGCCGCGCTGCCGGCCACCGTTTCGCCTTCGCCGTGGTCGACGAGTCGACCGATACGGTGCTGGGCTGCAGCAGCTACCACGACATCCTGCCCGCCGTGCGCCGCGTGGAGATCGGCTACACCTGGTACGCCAAGCGCTGCCAGCGCTCGCACGTCAACACCACCGCCAAGCTGCTGCTGATGGGCCACGCCTTCGACACGCTGGGTTGCCACGTGGTCGGCTGGCGCACCGACAATTTCAACTTCGCGTCGCAGGCCGCCATCGAGCGCCTGGGCGCCAGCAAGGACGGCGTGATCCGTGGCCACGCCCTGCGCCGCGACGGCACCATCCGCGACACGGTGATGTACAGCATGCGCTCGGGTGAATGGCCCGAGGCGAAGGCGCAGTTGCTGTATCTGCGGGACAGGCCGCGCACCGCATCCTGAACGACGTCACCGGGCCCCATCATGTTGATCGACTTCTTCTACACCTTGCGTTCGGCCAAGCTGCCGGTCTCGGTCAAGGAATATCTGATGCTGCTGGACGCGCTCAAGCAGGGCGTGGTGGGCCCGGCCAGTGACGACGGCGGCTATGCCATCGACGACTTCTACTACCTCAGCCGCACGACGCTGGTGAAGGACGAGAAGCACTACGACAAGTTCGACCGTGCGTTTGCCGCCTACTTCAAAGGCGTGGAAATGGTGGCCGACTTCACCAAGGACGTGCCGCTCGAATGGCTGCGCAAAAACCTCGAGCTCGAACTCTCCCCGGAGGAAAAAGCCAAGATCGAGAAGATGGGTTGGGACGAGCTGATGGAGACGTTGAAGAAGCGCTTCGAGGAACAGAAAGAGCGTCACGAAGGTGGCAGCAAATGGATCGGCACCGGCGGCACCTCGCCCTTCGGCGCCAACGGCTTCAACCCGCAGGGCATCCGCATCGGCCAGGAAAAGGGGCGCAACAGAAGCGCCGTGAAGGTGTGGGACCAGCGCGCCTACAAGGACTACGACGACAGCCAGGAACTGGGCACACGCAACATCAAGATCGCACTGCGCCGGCTGCGCAAGTTCGCGCGCGAAGGCCACGAGGAAGAGCTGGACCTGCCCGACACCATCCGGGCCACGGCAGCCAACGCCGGCTGGCTGGACATCAAGATGGTGCCCGAGCGCCACAACAATGTGAAGGTGCTGCTGCTGATGGACGTGGGCGGCACCATGGACGACCACATCGCGCGTGTGGAGGAGCTGTTCTCGGCCACCAAGACCGAGTTCAAGCACATGGAGTTCTATTACTTCCACAACTGCGTCTACGACTTCATGTGGAAGAACAACAGGCGCCGCTTCTCCGAGAAGTTCGCGACCTGGGACATCATCCGCAAGTACAACAAGGACTACAAACTCATCTTCGTCGGCGATGCGACGATGAGCCCGTACGAAATCCTGCAGCCCGGCGGCAGCGTCGAATACAACAACGAAGAGCCTGGGGCCGAGTGGCTGCAGCGGCTGACGCACGCGTTTCCCAAGTTCGCCTGGATCAACCCGGAGCCGCAAGGCGTGTGGCAATACCGGCAAAGCATCAGCGTCGTGCAGCAGTTGATGAGCCAACGCATGTATCCCTTGACGTTGAAGGGGCTCGAGGACGCAATGCGCCTGCTGTCAAAATGAGTTGATGTCAGTTGCGGTCGTGTTGCGAGCGCCGGCCTGGTGGCCGGCGTTTTTATTGGTGGTGGTGCTGGTGCTCCCTGGCTGCGGCTTGCTGAGGCCTGCCGACGCTGAGGCCAGCCGCACGCCGGACGACGGCACCCAGGTGATGAAGACCGAAGAGGCCGCCAAGGAGACGCGCGATGGCGAAGCCGGCGCGGCCCGCGGCCAGCGCGATGCCTTCACCATCGAGGTGCGCGGCCCCAATCCCGCGCGCGAGTTTCTCGAGACCCATCTGGACCTGCAGCGCTACCGCAAGCTGGACGACCTGGCCGTGCCCGAGCTGTCTCGCCTGATGGCCGCCGCCGAGCCCAATGCGCGCCAGTTGCTGGCCACGCTGGGCCACTTCACTCCCACGCTGACGCTGGAACTGCTGGACACGCCGCAGGACCGTGACGCCGGCCATGCCATCGTCATCACGGTCGCGCCTGGGCCGCTGACGAGTGTCGGCAAGGTCCAGCTCGATTTCGAAGGTGCCATCACCGAGGACACGCCGCAGGCCAGCCGTCGCCGCGCCGCGCTGCAGCGCGACTGGTCGCTGGCCAGCGGCGAGACCTTCACCCAGTCCGCATGGGATGGCGCCAAGACGAACGCCACGCGCAGCCTGACGGCGCGGCGCTACCCCCTGGGCCGCATCGCCGAGAGCAGCGCGCAGGTCGATGCCGACCGGCAACTGGCCGACCTGGGCGTGCGCTTCGACTCCGGCCCCGCGTACCGTTTCGGCCAGCTGCAAATACGCGGTGGCCAGCGCTACAGCACGGTCAACGGCGTGCGCATCGCCCAGCTGCCGACCGGCGAGGAATACGACCAGCAGAAGCTGCTGGACACCCAGGCGCGACTGGCGGCGAGCGGCTTCTACGAGTCCGTGTTCCTGACCTTGGAGACCGACGGCGCCGACCCATCGAGCGTGCCGGTGATCGCCCAGGTGCGCGAGGCGGCCTTGCAGAAGCTGGTGTTCGGTGTGGGCTACACCACCGACAGTGGCCCGCGCATCAGTGGCGACCACACGCACAACAAGATTCCGCTGCTGGACTGGCGCGCTGTGTCACGGCTGTCGCTGGATGGCAAGAACCAGTCGATCGGCACCTCGCTCAGCGGCCTGCTGGACGAGCGCTACTGGCGCTGGTTCGGCTCGGCCCTGGTGCAGCGTGAACAGTCGGGCAGCTTCGACGTGACCAGCGGCAGCGTGCGCTACGGGCGCAGCAAGTCCACCGACCATATCGACCGCAGCTGGTTCGGCCAGTACGACTATGCCAAGAGCGTCGGCACCGATGCGCCGCCACCGGCTTCCACCGTAAGCGCCAACTGGGGCTGGACCGGGCGCTACTTCGACAACAACACGCGGCCCAGGCGCGGGCAAGGGCTGCAGCTGGAAGTGGGCCTGGGCACCACGCTGCTGGGGGGCTACTACCCTTACAGCCGCACAGTGGCGCGCTGGCTGGGCTTCGTGCCGCTCTACCAGGTTCGCGCGGGCGAAGGCCCGGCCACCCGCGCCCGGCGCGCGCGGCTGCAGCTGCGCGCTGAAGGCGGTGCCGTGGTGGCCAATGACCAGGCGCAGATCCCGGCCACACAGCTGTTCCTGACCGGTGGCGACACCACGGTGCGCGGCTTCGGGTACCGCAAGATCGGCGCCGGTTACACCAACGACACCACGGTGGCCGGCCGCTACGTGGCGGTCAGCAGCGTGGAGCTGCAGCACCCCGTGGTGTGGAACGGCGCCCTGACCGATTTCGAAGCCGTGGCCTTTGTCGACGCCGGTGCCGTGGCCGATCGGTTCAGCGAATTCGACAACAAGGTGGGCGCCGGTGCCGGCGTCCGCTGGTATAGCCCTGTCGGGCTGGTGCAGGCCGACCTGGCGCATGGCTTCGGCGAGGGCGGCGTCCGCGTGCACGTGCGCCTGGGCTTTACGTTTTGAACGCGGCTGCACCTGAACCAACCCCGCCGCTGGCGTCGCCGGCACCGCGCCGCCGTCGCCCTGTGCTGCGCGCGCTGGGCTGGACGGGCGCCGGTCTGGTGGCCACTGCTCTGGCAGTTGCCGGCGCTGGCTGGTGGTGGGCCGGCACGCCGCAATCGCTACCGACCACGCTGGCCTTTGCCGCACGCCACCTGCCGGCCGGCCAGACGCTGCAGGTGCGCGAGGCCACAGGCTCGTTGCGCGCGGGCGGCCAGCTCGGCTGGCTGCGGTGGGAAAGCCCGGCGCTGCGCGTGGAAGTGAGCGGCCTGCAGTTGCGCTGGCAGCTGCGCCCCTTGCTCGACCGGCGGTTGCAGGTCGACCAGTTCCAGGCCGACCGCGTGGTGCTGACGCCCGGCCCACCGACCGCCTCGCCCGCAGGCGAACCCTTGCAGAGCGTCACATTGCCGATCGACATCGAGCTGCCGTTCGACGTGCGCGAGATCGTCTGGGCAGCTGAGAGCCCGCTCACCGTGCGTGGCCTAGCAGGCCACTACCGCTACGCCGGCAGCGAACACCAGCTGCGGCTGGACGGCGTCGAGGTGGCAGACGGCCGCTACGCAGGCACGCTGACGATGCAGGGTGCCGCACCCATGGCGCTCACCGCCGCGCTGCGCGGCACCGTGAGCGCGCCGATGGCCGAAGGCGTGGCGCCTCTGGTGGTGCAAGCCGAAGCCGATGTGCAAGGCACGCTGGCCCAGCCCGATGGCCGGTTGAAGGTGGCAGCCCGCGTGGCACCGAAGGACGGGGCGGCCGACGGCATGCGTGCCACGCTGGACGCCGTGATCGCGCCCTGGCAGCCGCAGCCGGTCGTCAGTGCCCAGGGCGAGTTCGCGCGCATCGACGCCGCACGCTTTTGGCCCGGCCTGCCGCGCACCGACCTCTCGGGCACCGTGGCCGCCGGCCCGGTGCCACCGGCGCAGGCCGGCGCCGCCACCGCCTGGCAGGCGCGCCTGCAGGCCCGCAACGCCCTGCCCGGCCCCTGGGACCGGCAGCGCCTGCCACTGGCCGGCATCGACGCCACCGCCCGGCTGGATGGGCAGGACTGGACCATCCCCGCCAGCACCATCGAGGCGGGCGGGGGTGACATCCAGCTGCAGGGCCGCTACAGCCCGGCACCGGCGCCCTGGCAGGTCGAGGCGAAGGTGCGCGGCGTGCGACCGGCGCAGCTGTTCAGCACGCTGGACGCTGCGCCCGTCAGCGGCACGCTTGGCGCCAGCCAGCAGGCAGACACCATTGCATTCGATGCTGCACTGCAAGCTGCGCCGGCGCCGCGCGGCGCGGCCACCGGTGCAGCCCTGCTCGGCGGGCTGCGGGTCGACACCCTGCGCGCGCAGGGTCAGTGGCACCAGCCGACGCAGGCGCTGGATCTGAGAACCCTGCACATCGACGCCGGCCCGGCGCGCATCACCGGCCAGGTGCAGGCGCAGATTGCCAACCAGGCCGGCAGCGGTCGGCTGGACCTGACCGTTCCCGGCGCCACGGCGCACGTAGACGGCAATCTCGCCCCGCAGCAAGGCAAGGCCCAGGCCCAGGTCGACCTGCGCGACGCCGCTGCCTTGCAGCGCTGGGTCGCCAGCCTGCCCGGCCTGGCCAACGTGTTCGCCGGCAGCCGCATGGCCGGCGCCGCCAAGCTGGACCTGCGCTATGACGGCGGTTGGGCCAGCCTGCAGCAACAGCTGGCTGACCCGGGCACTCCCGTGCGCGGCCTGGCTGTGCAGATGGCGCTGGACGCACCCCGGCTCGATTTGCAGTTGCCCGCAGCGCTAGCCGCTGCGGCACCGGGTGCGATGGCTGTGCCTGCAGCACCTGGTGCGACGGCTGTGCCCGCTCCCACAGCCGGGGCAGCGCCATCCACGATGCCGGCTGCGGTGACCGCCGCTGCGCCTGCCAGTGCCGCACCGCCGCCGCCAGCGACACGCGTGCAACTGCGCGACCTGAAAGCCCGGCTCGCCGGCACCCCGGCCGAGGCCACCCTGGACGTCGACGGCACCGCCACGGTCGGCACGCAGCGCGTGACATTGAACACCCGCGCCAGTGGCGGCATCAGCGGGCCCAACCAGTGGCGCCTGGCACTGGCCAGCCTGCGCGCCTCTGTCGCCACGATTGCCCCGGCCAACGCTGCCAGTACCAAGACGCCCGCTCCCTGGGCATTGCAGCTGCAAGCGCCGCTGAACGCCACGGTGCGCAAGACCGCCGGACCTGGCTGGCGGGTCGAAAGCTCGGGCAGCAGCGCGACCGTGCAAGGCCCGGTGGCCGGCAGCGTGCAGCTGCAGTGGGAGCCGCTGCTGCTGGTGCAGACCGCCGGCGCCACCGCGCAAGCCCCGGCGCGCGTCCAATTGCGCAGCCGTGGCCGCCTGCTCGGCCTGCCCATGGCCTGGGCCGAGGCGCTCTCGGCACCCGGCCAGCCCGGTCCCCTGCAGCGCGCCGGCATCAGCGGTGATCTGGTGTTCGACGGCGCGTGGGACATCGACGCCCTGGACACCCTGCGCGCCGACGTCCGGCTGGCACGGCGCAGCGGCGACCTGCAGGTGCGCGCAGGCGACGCCGCGCTGGTGCGGCGCATCCACACCGAAGGCACCGGCACCGCCAGCGAAACCCGCTACGACGGCGCTCGCACGATCGACGCACCAGCCACGCCGGCCGGCATCCGCCGCGCCGAGCTGGTGCTCAGCGCCGAGGGCCTGGCGGTGCGCGCACAGCTCAACTGGGACAGCGAACGCGCCGGCCAACTCAGCGCCGACGTGCGTTCGCGCGTGGTGCAGCAGGACGGCGCCTTCAGCTGGGCCGAGGATGCGCCGCTGTCAGGCGTCATTGCGGCGCGCCTGCCCGACATCGGCGTCTGGTCCATGTTCGCGCCACCGGCCTGGCGCATCGACGGCACGCTGGCCGCCAACGCCACGCTGGCGGGCACGCGCGCCGTGCCGCAATGGAACGGCACGCTCTCGGCCGATGGCCTGGCCGTGCGCGCTGCCGTGGAAGGCATCGAGCTGCGTGACGGCCGGCTGCGCGCCAGCCTGGCCGGCAACCGGCTGACACTGGAAGAACTGAGCCTGAAGGGTGGCAGTGCCAGCCGCGCCCGCATCGCCGGCCCGAGTGGCAATCTCAGCACCGTCAGCAGCGAGGCTGCACGCGACGGCGGCGAGCTGCGCGTGACCGGCGACATCCGCTGGGACCAGGCCTCGGCCGACCGTTCGGCCATCCGCATGGCGCTGCAGGCGCAGCTGCGCCGGCTGCGGGTGCTGGTGCGCAGCGACCGGCAGGTCACGGTCTCGGGTGATCTGCAGGCCCGGCTCGAAGAGGGCCAGCTCACGGTGGGCGGCGCCATCACCGCCGACCGCGGCGTCATCATCCTGCCAGACGAGACCGCCCCCACGCTGGGCACGGACGTCACCATCCGATCCGCCGCGATCGACGCTGAAGCCCGCGCCAAACAGGCGCGCGCACAGGCCAGCGCCGATGCCGCCGCGGCAAAGTCGGCCAAGGCCGTGCCGGCCAAGACGCCCGACATCGCCGTCAGCATCGACATGGGCAACGACTTCGCGGTGCAGGGCCACGGGCTGGTCACTCGTCTGGGCGGGCAGCTGCAGATCGTCAGCAATGCTGTGACCGGCGGCGAGCCCCGCGTGACCGGGCAGATCCGCACCGTGCAGGGCCGCTACCGCGCCTATGGCCAGCAGCTGGATGTGGAGTCCGGCCTGGCCAGCTTCAACGGGCCGGTGGCCAACCCGGCGCTGGACATCCTCGCCGTGCGGCCGAACCTGGCGCAGAAGGCCGGCGTGCGCATCACCGGCACAGCGCAGTCGCCGCGCGTGGCGCTGTATTCGGACCCGACGCTGACCGACGCGGAAACCTTGTCGTGGATGCTGCTGGGCCGCTCCACGGCCGGCGGCGGAGCCGAGGCGGCCGTGATGCAGCAGGCAGCGCTGGCGCTGCTGGGCGGGTTTGGCCCCAAGGGCGGCGGCGGCAATTTCGCCTCCCGCCTTGGGCTGGACGAAATCGGCTTCAAGGGCCCGGGCTCGGGCGAGGACGCCAGCGGCTCGGCCATCACGCTGGGCAAGCGCCTGACCGACCAGATCTACGTCAGCTACGAGGCCAGCCTGGCCGGCAGCCTGGGAACGCTCTACATCTTCTACGACCTGACGCGCAACCTCGCTCTGCGCGGGCAGGCCGGGTCGCAGAGCGGCGTGGACCTGATTTACACGCTCAGCTACGACTGAACGGCCCCCTACAATCTTCGCCTAGCTCCTCGTAGTTCAATGGATAGAACGAGTGCCTCCTAAGCGCTAGATACAGGTTCGATTCCTGTCGAGGGGACCACTCCCGACCCACCTCACCGGAGTTGCCATGCGTTCATCCTTCTCCCTCCCCACCATCGCCGTTGCCGCCACGCTCGTGCTGTGCACCGGTGCCTCGGTCCACGCCACCGGACTGCTGGATGGACTCAAGGGCGCCGCCAAGGAGCAACTGGGTGGCAGCGGCGGCGGCAGCGCAGGCTCGGCTGCCGGCATGCTCGGCGGCTTGGGCATGCCCAGCATGAGCGGCAGCACGGCCGGCAACGCTGCCGGCGTGGTGCAGTACTGCATCAAGAACAAGTACCTGGGTGGTGGCGCCAGCGGCATCAAGGATTCGCTGCTGCGCAAGGCCGGCCTGGGCGGCAAGGAAGAGAAGGACCCGGGCTACCAGAGCGGCCTTGCCGGCATGCTCTCAGGCGGCGACGGCAAGAGCTTCGACATGTCGAAGGTCCAGTCCAGCCTGAAGGAAAAGGCCTGCGACTACGTGCTGGACAACGCCAAATCGCTGCTCTGAACTGAGACGCAGGCGCCAGGCCTCTGGCCTTGGGCTCGGTGACGTTGAACGCTCGGCCTTCCCGGCCGCGAGCCACCCTGGGCCAACGCCAGCCGCCCAAGCGAGCCGCTAGTGCCAGCCGCCCGGAAACACCCAGACCAGCGCGCCCGTCATCATCAGGTAGCGCAGGAACTTGCCGATGGCCATGTAGAACAGGCACGGCCAGAACGACAGCCGCAACCACCCGGCCACCGCGCACAGCGGGTCGCCCACCGCCGGCAACCAGGCCAGCAGGCAGGCCTTGGGGCCCAGCCGCTGCAACCAGCCCAGCACGCGCAGATGGGTCGATGAATGCCGGTAGCGGTCATGCACCTTGTGCGCGCCGTAGCCGATCCACCAGTCCACCGCGCCGCCCAGCGTGTTGCCCACCGTGGCCACGCCGATGGCAGGCCAGAACAGTTCGGGGTTGAGCTTGACCAGGCCGAACACCACCGGCTCGGAGCCCAGCGGCAGCAGCGTCGCAGAGATGAACGAGACCACGAATACCGTGCTCAGTCCGAACTCCGGAAGGGCCAGCGCGGTCAGGAGTTGGTTCAGCCAGGCTTCCATGGGCGCGCCAGTATAGGGGGGCGTTTTGTAGGCAGACGCCGCGCTTGCACTCCATTTCAATTGCTGAAATATGAGGCAGCTAGAATCGCTCCCCCACCCCGCGCCCGCCACCCCCTCCCCCGCTTTTCCATGCAGATCGGCCCATTTGCCCTGGCGAACAACGTCTTCGCCGCCCCTATGGCGGGCGTGACGGACCGCCCGTTCCGCCAGCTGTGCAAGCAGTTGGGCGCGGGCTATGCCGTCAGCGAGATGGTGACCTCGCGGCGCGATCTGTGGGCTTCGCTGAAGACCTCGCGCCGCGCCGACCACACCGGCGAGGTGGCGCCGATCGCCGTGCAGATCGCCGGCACCGAGCCGGCCATGATGGCCGAAGCCACCGCCTACAACATCGAGCGCGGCGCGCAGATCATCGACATCAACATGGGCTGCCCAGCCAAGAAGGTCTGCAACAAATGGGCAGGCTCGGCGCTGATGCAGAACGAGGCGCTGGCACTGGCCATCGTCCAGGCCGTGGTGGCCGCTGCCCAGCCGCATGGCGTGCCGGTCACGCTGAAGATGCGCACCGGCTGGTGCGCCGAGCAGCGCAACGCCGTGGCCCTGGCCCGCGCCTTCGAAAGCGCCGGCGTGCAGATGCTGACGGTGCATGGCCGCACGCGCGAACAGGGTTACAGCGGCCAGGCCGAATACGACACGATCGCCGCGGTCAAGGCCGCGGTGCGCGTGCCGGTGGTGGCCAACGGCGACATCACCACGCCCGAGCGCGCCCGCGAGGTGCTGGCCGCGACCGGCGCCGACGCCGTGATGGTCGGCCGCGCAGCCCAGGGCCGGCCCTGGATCTTTCGCGAGATCGTGCACTTCCTGGCAACCGGCGAACACCTGGCGCCGCCGCTGGTGGCCGAGGTGCGGCGCCTGCTGCTGGCGCATCTGGAAGAACACTACGCGCTGTATGGCGACTACACCGGCGTGCGCTCGGCGCGCAAGCACATCGGCTGGTACCTGCGCGCGGCGCCCGGGGGCGAGGCGTTTCGCCAGCGCATGAACCTGCTGGAGCAGCCGCTGGCGCAACTGGCCGCTGTGGCCGACTTCATGGACGAACTGGGCATGCGGCACGACCGCATGCCCACCGCACAAGCGGAACACAACAAGACTTGGGAGACCGCAGCGTGAGCAAGAAAAGTATTGACGAATGTGTGCGGACCAGCCTGGAGGCGTACTTCAAGGACCTGCACGGCATCGAGCCGGGCGGCGTGTACGAGATGATGATCCGGGCCGTCGAAAAGCCCATGCTCGAGGTCGTCATGCAGCATGCCGAGAACAACCAGTCGCGCGCCGCCGAATGGCTGGGCCTGAACCGCAACACCCTGCGCAAGAAGCTGGTCGACCACAAGCTGCTCGACTGAGCCCTTCCTGGCGCCATCTGCAGCGGCGCTCTCGGCCCTGCCGCACTGCCCCTTTTCCTTTCCGTGAGTCCCATCCGATGAATGCATTGATCTCCGTTTCCGACAAGACCGGCGTGCTCGCGCTGGCCCAGGGCCTGCACGCGCTGGGCGTCAAGCTGCTGTCCACCGGCGGCACCGCCAGGCTGCTGGCCGACGCCGGCCTGCCGGTGACCGAGGTGGCCGACCACACCGGCTTTCCCGAGATGCTGGACGGCCGTGTGAAAACCCTGCACCCCAAGATCCACGGCGGCCTGCTGGCGCGGCGCGCGCTGCCGGCCCACATGCAGGCACTGGCCGTGCACGGCATCGACACCATCGATCTGCTGGTGGTCAACCTCTACCCGTTCGAGGCTACCGTGGCCAAGGCCGGCTGCACGCTGGAAGACGCCATCGAGAACATCGACATCGGTGGCCCGGCCATGGTGCGCAGCGCCGCCAAGAACTGGCGGGACGTGGCCGTGCTGACCGACGCCAGCCAGTACGACGCCGTGCTGGCCGAGTTGCAGGCTGCAGGCGGCAAGCTGTCGGACAAGACGCGCTTCGCGCTGTCGGTGGCGGCGTTCAACCGCATCGCCGACTACGACGGCGCCATCAGCGACTTTCTCTCGGCGGTCGATTTCGAGGCCAGCGCAGGCCAGCCCGCACCCGTGCGAGCGCTGTTCCCGGCGCAGAGCAACGGCCGCTTCATCAAGCTGCAGGACCTGCGCTACGGCGAGAACCCGCACCAGCAGGCCGCCTTCTACCGCGACCTGTACCCGGCCCCCGGCTCGCTGGTGTCGGCCCGGCAACTGCAGGGCAAAGAGCTGTCCTACAACAACATTGCCGATGCCGATGCCGCCTGGGAATGCGTGAAGAGCTTCGACGCGCCGGCGTGCGTGATCGTCAAGCACGCCAACCCCTGCGGCGTGGCCATCGGCACGGATGCGCTGCAGGCCTACAGCAAGGCCTTCCAGACCGACCCGACCTCGGCCTTCGGCGGCATCATCGCGTTCAACCGCCCGGTCGACCTGGCGACGGCGCAGCAGGTCCACAAGCAGTTTGTCGAGGTGCTGATGGCGCCGGGCTACAGCGATGAAGCGCTGGCGCTGTTCCAGTCCACCAAGGCCAAGCAGAACGTGCGCGTGCTGCAGATCGCCTTGCCCGCCGGTGGCGCCACCGACTGGGACAACGGCCGCAACGCGATGGACGTCAAGCGCGTCGGCTCGGGCCTGTTGATCCAGACCGCCGACAACCACGAGTTGCAGCTGGCCGACCTGAAAGTGGTCACCAACAAGCAGCCGACACCCGAGGAACTGCAAGACCTGCTGTTCGCGTGGAAGGTCGCCAAGTACGTCAAGAGCAACGCCATCGTGTTCTGCAAGGGTGGCATGACGATGGGCGTTGGCGCGGGCCAGATGAGCCGGCTGGACTCGGCCCGCATCGCCAGCATCAAGGCCGAACACGCCCAACTGTCCCTGGCCGGCACGGTGGTCGCCAGCGACGCGTTTTTCCCATTCCGCGACGGGCTGGATGTGGTGGTGGACGCCGGTGCAAGCTGCGTGATCCAGCCCGGTGGCAGCATGCGCGACCAGGAGGTGATCGACGCCGCCGACGAGCGCGGCGTGGCCATGGTGTTCACCGGGGTGCGCCACTTCCGCCACTGACTGCGGCAAGCCGCGCGCCCACAAAAAAGCCAGCCCGTTGCGGCTGGCTTTTTTGTGGCTGACGGATCAGCGCCGGTGTCTGTAATGACCGCGCGGCGGCCCGTGGAAATGGCGCGGGCCCCACGCACGCCCGGCAATCACGCCCAAACCAAGGCCGATGGCCAAGGGCGCCACATACATCGAAGGGCCGGCGTAGACCGGTTCGTCCCGGTACACCGTGGTGGGCGGCAACACCGTGACCGTCTCGCCGTAAGGCTGCCCGTACGGCTGCGCGTATGGCTGCACATACGTGGTGCCGGAGATGATGCGCGCAGGCGCCTGCACCGGCGGCGGCGGTGCGCTGCCGAGCGGGCTGACCTGCAGCGGCATCGTCGGCCCTGGGTCGTAGGCCATTTGCGAGGTGTACTGGCGGCCGGCGTATTCGTAGACCACGTTGTAGGACACGGTGCGGCTCTCGTAGAACGTCTGCGTGCTGCAGTTCTGCACCGTCTGATAGCGCGGCCCCGATGAGCCTTCCATCTGGTTGCCGACCACTGCGCCGCCCAGCGCACCGAAGGCCGAGGCGGCCACCTGTCCGCTGCCACCGCCGAAGGCACTACCCAGCACACCGCCGGCGATCGCGCCGATCACGGCGCCGGCGCCGCTGGGTGCAGCGGATGAGACCACGGTCTGGTCCTGGCACACCAAACGCGGCACCGCCACCTGCTGTACCACCGGCGTGGCGGAAAGGACAGTGCCCATTTCCTGGGCCGACACGGCGGTGCCAGCCAGGGCAGCGACGCACAAAAGAAGGTGTTGTTTCATGGTGATTCCTTGGAGCCCCAAGACCCCGGAAAAGTTGCGGCCTTTACACCGGCTTTGCAACGCACCACGGTAGCCCGGTGTGGACCCGGGGCCTGTATCAATCTGTTGCGAGTTCCTTGAACACTGCGCGCGCGGCGGCAAGCGTTTCGGCAATGTCGGCCTCGCCATGCGCCGAGCTGACGAAGCCGGCCTCGTACAGCGCTGGGGCAATGTAGACGCCGCGCGACAGCAGGCCGTGGAACAGGCGGTTGAAGCGAGCGCCCTCGGTGCGCATCACCTCGCGGTAATTCTGCGGCAGCGTGCCCAGCAGGAAGAAGCCGAACATGCCGCCCTCGCTATCGCCGCAGAACGGCACGCCCTCGGCATCGGCCGCCTGCTGCAGCCCGGCCACGAGGGTGCGGGTCTGCTGTGACAGCTGTTCGAAGAAGCCGGGCTTGGCGATCTCGCGCAGCGTTGCCAGTCCGCAGGCCGTGGCCACCGGGTTGCCTGACAGCGTGCCCGCCTGGTAGACCGGCCCCAGCGGCGCCAGTTGTTCCATGACCGCGCGCTTGCCGCCGAAGGCCGCCAGCGGCATGCCGCCACCGATGACCTTGCCCATGACGGTGATGTCCGGCGCGAAGCCGGCGATGTCACGCGCATAGACGCTCTGCGCGCCGCCCAGCGCCACGCGAAAACCGGTCATGACCTCGTCGAACACCAGCAGCGCGCCGTGCTGCGTGCACAGCTCGCGGCAGCGCCGCATGAAAGGGACGCTGGCACGCACGAAGTTCATGTTGCCGGCGATCGGCTCGATCATCAGGCAGGCCAGCTCGGCGCCGTGCTCGGCAAAGGCCTGCTCCAGCGCGGCGATGTCGTTGTATTCGAGGACCAGCGTGTGCTGCACGACCTCGGGCGGCACGCCGGCGCTGGTCGGATTGCCGAAGGTGGCCAGGCCCGAGCCGGCCTTGACCAGCAGCGCATCGGCATGGCCGTGGTAGCAGCCTTCGAACTTGATGATCTTCTTGCGGCCGGTGGCGCCGCGCGCCAGGCGGATCGCGCTCATGGCCGCCTCGGTGCCCGAGCTGACCAGGCGCACCATGTCCATCGACGGCACCAGCGCGAGGATGGCCTCGGCCAGCTCGATCTCGCGCTCGGTCGGCGCACCGAACGAGAAGCCCTGGACCACGGCTTCCTGCACCGCCGCGACCACGGCCGGGTGGCCGTGGCCCAGGATCATCGGCCCCCACGAGCCGATGTAGTCGATGTAGCGCTGGCCCTCGGCGTCCCAGAAGTGTGGCCCCTGGGCACGCTGGATGAAGCGCGGCACGCCGCCGACGGCGCGGAACGCGCGGACGGGCGAATTCACGCCGCCGGGAATCACGCGCTGGGCACGCGCGAACAGTTGCTCGTTGTTCATGAAATCCTTTGCAGATGCGCCGGTGGGCCGGGCTCCTAGTGGCGGGTCTGGCTGGGCATGCCGCCGATGTCGCGGGATTCGTCACCGCCCTCGGGGTCATCGCTGTCTTCGTCGTCTTCGGGCTGGGCCCAGAACATGCGGTCGGGCAGCACATGGCCCATGCCGGGGCGAAAGCCACCGTCCAGGCTGTGGTCCAGGTAGGTCAGCGCTTCGGTCACGGCCTCGCCCAGTTCCTCGCCGCCGGCCAGCAGCGCCGCCAGCGCGGCCGACAAGGTGTCGCCGGCACCCGAGAACACCGCCTCGAACAGCTCGAACCGCGCGCTGGCCAGCACCGTCTGCGGCGACGCCAGCACGTTATCGACATGCTGGTCGGGCAGCAGGATGCCGGTCACCAGCGTGTAGGGCGCGCCCTTGTCGGCGGCCGCCTTGGCGATGTCGCGCGGCGCGGGCGGGCGCTCGCTGCTCCAGTCGGGCAGCAGCCAGCGCCACAGGGTGCTGTGGTTGCCGACCAGCACCTTGGTCTGCGGCAGCATCAGTTCACGAAAGGCATCCAGGTACGCGTCGATCTGGTCCGCGTCCCACCACGACAGGTTGGGCATGTAGGCGATCACCGGCACATCGGCGTAGTCGGCGGTCAGCTCGGCGATCACGCTGATGTTCTCGGCGCTGCCGACAAAGCCGACCTTGATGACCTGCACCGCCATGTCCTCGAGCACGGCGCGCGCCTGCTCGGCGACGGCGTCTTCGTCCAGGCAGAAGTGGTCGAAGATCTCGGCCGTGTCGCGGGCATAGGCACCGGTCATCACCGGCAACGCGTGGGCGCCGACGGATGCGATCGTGGTGACGTCGGCGCTCAGCCCGCCCGCGCCGCTGGGGTCGTTGGCGTTGAAGACGATGACACAGGCCGGGCCGGCGTCGGCATCGTCTTCAGTGGCTGGTGCTGCGTCTTCGATGGAGGTGTCAGGGGGTTGTGTCATCAGGCGAGTGCAGGCGAGACCTGGTTCGAATTTCAACGAGCATTGCGCTCATACCGCCTCTATACAATCGCCGCATTCTATTCGAACGACCCCTACGCTGTGACCGAACCTACGACCTGGATGTGCCTGATCTGCGGCTGGATCTACGATGAGGCCACCGGTGCGCCGGAGCACGGAATCGCCGCCGGAACCCTCTGGGCACAGGTGCCGATGAACTGGACCTGCCCCGAGTGCGGAGCCCGCAAGGAAGACTTCGAAATGGTCGAGATCTGAGCCACGCGGACGAAGCGCCCGCACGCGTCAACCACGCCCATGCCATGACCCCCACGGCAACCGGATTGCGCGTGATGGTGGTCGACGACAGCACCACCATCCGCCGCAGCGCCGAGATCTTCCTGAAGCAGGGCGGCCACGAGGTGCTGCTGGCTGAAGACGGTTACGACGCCCTGTCCCGCATCCACGACCAGCCGCCGCAGATCATCTTCTGCGACATCCTGATGCCGCGGCTGGACGGCTACCAGACCTGCGCCATCCTCAAGCGCAACCCACTCTTTGCCGCCATTCCGGTGGTGATGCTCTCCTCCAAGGACAGCGTGTTCGACAAGGCGCGCGGCCGCATGGTGGGCGCGCAGGACTACCTGACCAAGCCGTTCACCAAGGACCAGCTGCTGCAGGCCGTGCAGCAGTTCGCAAGCAAGGGCCTGCCCGACGGCACCGCTGCCGACGCCAGCGCCCACATGCCAGGCTGACGCCGCGCATGGCCCACGACGCAGACCTGCCCGACCCCGCGTCGCAGCCGCTCGCCCACGCCGACGATGCGGCCGCACCAGCCGCCGCGCAATGGTTGGCCCTGGAGGCCGGCGGTGGCCGCTACCTGGTGCCGCTGGCGCAGGCCGGCGAAGTCTTCCCCAGCATGGCGCCGCAGCCTGTGGCCTATACGCGGCCCTGGTTGCTGGGCGTTGTCAACCTGCGCGGAAGCGTCTGCGCGGTGGTGGACCTCGCGCACTACCTGGCCGTCGACGCGCTGGGCGTGCGCAGCGATGCGCCCGTTGTCAATGCCCACCTGTTGACCTTCAACGCCGCCATCGGCCTGCACTGCGCGCTGCGCATCGACCGACTGGCCGGACTGCGTGGCCACGACGATTTCGCCCACGTGGCCCCCGCACTGGAGGGGGCGCCGCCGTACTTCGGCCGCATCCACACGGACGCTGCAGGACTGCCGTGGCAGGAAATCCAGCTGCGCGTGCTGGCGCAGACGCCGTCGTTCGTGGCCATCGATGCGTGATCTCTTGAACCCCCCAGGCGGCTGCGCCGCTCCCCCCCTTCTGCTGCGCGAAGGGGGGCGCACCCAGCGGCCTGGCAGAGCCAGTTCCGCGGAGCATGGAGACCAACCCCCCAGGCGGCTGCGCCGCTCCCCCCTTCTGCTGCGCGAAGGGGGGCGCACCCAGCGGCCTGGCAGAGCCAGTTCCGCGGGTGCTCCGGCCGGCCTGACTGGGCGGCCCTCGGCGCATGGGCAGGCCGTAGCGCGCCGCGTAGCGGGTCGTTGAGATGACGCCAGCTGTGGCTTCGCCTTGGCTGCCCTCTGCTCTGCGGCTTGCGGGCCTGCTGGCCTTGGCCTGCCTGACCGCGTGGGCCGGGTGGCGCGGCGAGGGTGGCATGGCGCTGCTGGCTGGTCTGGCGCTCGTTGCCTGGCTGGGTGCCACGTTGCTGGCCGCACGCCGCGACCGTGCAGCGCCGCCGCGCGAGGACCAGGCCCCGCCACGCGATGCGGCTGACCAGCAAGCCGACCTCGACCGGCTGCACGGCTTGCTGGCTGGCCTGCGCGACACCGCCGCCCACGAGGCCCGCGAGGTGGCCGTGCGTTCGCGCCACGTGGCGGACGCCGGCCTGTGCGCCATCGCGACGCAAGCGCCGGCATGGATGCGATCCGCGACCAGATCCAGCACACGGCCAAGCGCATCAAGCGGCTGGGCGAATCGTCGCTGGAGATCGGCCAGGCCACAGCGCTGATCGCCGACATCACCGACCAGACGCAGCTGCTGGCACTGAATGCGGCGATCCAGGCGGCGTCCGCCGGCGAGGCAGGGCGTGGCTTTGCCGTGGTGGCAGGCGAAGTGCAGCGGCTGGCGCTGCGCTCGGCCCAGGCCACGCGGCAGATCGCAGCGCTGGTCGAGACCTTGCAGGCCGACACCCAGGAAGCGGCCGCAGCCATGGACCGCGCCACCCAGGACGTGGTGACCGGTGCCCGGCTGTCCGACACCGCTGGCGCGGCGCTGGCCGAAATCGATGGCGTGTCACGCCAGCTGGCCGCGCTGATCGAGCAGCTGGGCAGCGCCACCGGCCGCGAGACGCAGACCCTGCCTCCCCCACACGATCGCCCCCCGACCACTTGAGGTGCCCATGACCCGCACGGAACCCCAGGGCGGCGCGGCCGCTGATCAGCAAGACCTCGGACCCGTGGCGTGGGTGCTGGACGAGCTGCGCAAGTCGCTGGACATGGCCGCCAAAGCCCTGCGCCGCCAGCTGCGCGAACCCGAGGCCGCAACGCCACCGGGCGACCCGGGCAACGCCAACGCCAACGCCAGCACGGGCACGGGCACGGGCACGGGCACCGGCACCGGCACCGGCATCGGCACCGGCGCCAGCGCCAGCGCCGAAACCGGCCACCTGGCGCAGGCCCGCGATGCCCTGCACCAGGGTGCCGGCGCGCTGGCCATGGTCGGACAGCAGGCGCCGGCCCGCGTGCTGCAGGCCATGGAGGCGGCCGTGGCACGCCTGATTGCGCAGCCCGCCACCCGCACCGACGAGGCAGTCACCCGCATCGAGCAGGCGGGCCTGGCCGTGGCCGACTATTTGCAGGCCGTGCTGGCCGCGCAGCCGGTCTCACCGGTGGAGCTGTTCCCACAGTACCGTGACGTGCAAGCGGTGGCCGGCCAGACGCAAAGCCACCCGGCTGATCTATGGACACCGCCGTTCGACTGGCATACGCCGGTGCTGCCGGACGGCACTGCGCCGCTGGCACACGGCGCCCCAGCGCGCGCACGCTTCGACCAGGGCGTGCTCAAGCTCGTCAAGACCGGCGACGCCGCCGCCGCGCGCGACCTGCAGCTGTTGAGCGCAGGCCTGGCCGCAGCCGCCACGGCGCCGGGCCCACAGGCGTTCTGGGGCATCGCGGCCGGCTACTTCGAAGCCGTGGCGCTGGGCCTGGTACCCCCGGACCTGTACGCCAAGCGCATCGCCTCGCGCGTGCTGACGCAGTACGTGGCGCTGGCGCGCGGCGACGCCGCCCCCTCCGACAAACTGACGCAGGATCTGCTCTTCCACTGCGCGCGGGCACAACTGCCGGCCGATACCGCAGCGCCCGCGCTGGCAGCCGTGCGCACCGCCCACGGCCTGGCAGACGCGCCGGCTGTGAACTACGAGCAGCGCCGCTTCGGCCGCTTCGACCCGGCTCTGCGCGCCCTGGTGCGCAAGCGCCTCGCCATCGCGAGCGAGACCTGGGCGGCTCTGGCAGACGGCGACGTACACCGGTTCAAGACCGTGCACGAGCAGTTCGCCCAGGTCGGCGAATCGATGGCCCGACTGCACCCGGACAGCGCCGTGCTGACGCAGGCGCTGCAGCGCGCCGTGGAGGCCGTGGCGCACATGGGCGTCACGCCGGCGGCCCCGCTCGCTCTCGAGGTGGCCCATGCCGTGCTGTACCTGGAGCTCGCGTGCGAACACCTGGACGAAGACGACGCCGTGCTGCGTGCACGCGCCGCCTGCCTGGCCGGGCGGCTGGACCATCTCGCGCAGGGCGGCGACGCCCAGCCGCCGGAACCCTGGCTGGAGCAGCTCCACCACCGCCTGCACGAACGCCAGAGCCTGGCCCGCGCGGCCGATGCGCTGCGCCGCGCGCTGGCCGAGATCGAGCAGACGCTGGACCAGTACTTCCGCGCACCGCGCGAGAAGGTCGTCCTGGGCAAAGCCGTCGTGCTGCTGGCGCAGATGCGCGGCGTGCTCGCCGTGATCGGGCTGGAGGCCGCAGCCCACGGCGTGGCCCGCATGCGCGCGACGGTGGAAGGCTACATGGCCCACGACCTGGACGACGCCGGCCTGCGCAGCGCGAGCTTCGAACGCCTGGGCAGCAGCCTGGGTGCGCTCGGCTTCCTGGTGGACATGCTGGCCCACCAAGGCACGCAGGCCGACACGCTGTTCGCCTGGGACGATGCGCAGGACGTGTTCCGCCGTTTGTCGGCCGCGCCGGCAGCCCCGGGGCCGGCCACCGACGCACCGGCCGCAGCGCAGGACGCGCAGCAAGCACCAGCGGCAGCGTCGGATGCAGCTGTGGCGACGCAGTTCGAATCCGAGCCCGAGTTCGGGCCGGAGCCGGAGCCGGAGCCAAAGCTCGAGTTCGTTCCAGAGCCTCACGACCAGCCGCGGCCAGACGTTGAGCTCCAGCCAGAAGCTGAGCCAGAAGCTGACGCAGAAGCAGAAGCTGAGGCTGAGGCGGAAGCTGAGTCGAGGTCCAAAGTCGAGTCCAGGCCCGAAGCTGAGCCCCAGCCAGCAGCCGAGGCGGAGCCAGAAGTTGAGCCCAGATCCGAGCCTGATTCCGAGCGACTGTCGCAGTCGCAGCCTGACCCGGAATCGACTGCGCCCTACCCGGTGGCGCACCCCCCGGTGGCGCCCTCCCTGATCGCTGCAACACCGCTGACGCAGGACGCGCCCTCGCCGGAGTCCGACGCAAGCCCTGCGCACACGCAAGCCGCGCCCGCCGCCAGCGGCCCGCTGGACCTCGACCCGGCCCGGACCAACGCCTTCCTGAACGAGGCCGACGAGTGCTCACGCGCGTTGCTCGCGGCCTTGAGCGAGCAGGACTCTGCACCCAACCTGCCCGTCCACGACCGCGCAGCCAGCGCCGCCCATGCGCTGGCCGGCCATTCCGATAGCGTCGGCTTCGGCGCGCTGTCCCGGCTGGCGCGCCGGCTGCAACAGGCCCTGGCCATGGCGCAGACGCGCGGACCGGCCGATGCCGACCAGACGCGCGTCTTCCTGGACGCGGCCGAAGACATCCGCCGGCTGCTGCACCAGCTGGCCGCAGGATTCGTGAAAGAGCCCCTGCCAGCCGTGGAGCAGGCCCTGGACGCCTATCTCTCGGCCGCCGAAGCCGCGCCGCCAACTCCCCACACGCAGGACTCGCAGGACTCGCAGGACACGCCAGGCACAGCCACGCCCGATGCCACCCCCCAGCCGGTGGCCGACCACCCGGCCGAGCCCGCGATCGACCTCATCGACCGCCCGGACGCCGATCTGTTCCCGGTCTTCGACGACGAGGCCCACGCCCTGCTGCCCCGGCTGGCCGCCGCGCTGCAGCAGTGGCAGGCCCAACCCATCGACGACGCCGCACGCAGCGAGGCATTGCGCCTGCTGCACACCCTCAAGGGCAGCGCCCGCCTGGCCGGCGCGGTGCGGCTGGGCGAGCAGGCGCACCGGCTGGAATCCGCCATCGACGTGCTGGCCGAAGGTGCCGTCGACCCCGCGCAGATCACGCCGCTGCTGGCGCGGTTCGATGTGCTGCAGGCCGACCTGGCGCAGCTGCGCGCCCGACACCTGCAGACGCTGATGGACCCGGCAGCCGGGCCACCCGAGGCCGTCCGCACCGCCACCCACGCAGCCGCGTTCGACGACCTGGGCTCGCCCGCGTCGGACGGCGCACAGCCCCCCGGCGCGGCGCCACGCGCCATGGCCCAGCAGACCGTGCGCGTCCCCTCCCAGCTGCTCGACCGGCTGACCAGCCAGACCGGCGAGGTGCTGACCACCCGCGCGCGGCTCGAGTCGCGGCTGGCCCCGCTGCGCGAAGCGCTGGGCGACCTGGGCGACAACCTGGACCGCCTGCGCCGGCAGCTGCGCGACGTCGAGCTGCAGGCCGAATCGCAGATGCAATCGCGCCTGGCGCAGGTCCGCGATGCCGCGCAGGATTTCGACCCGCTGGAGTTCGACCGCTTCACACGCATGCAGGAACTGACGCGCATGATGGCCGAGTCGGTCGGCGATGTGGCCGCCGTGCAGCGCACGCTGCAAAGCGCCATCGACGGCACCGAGGACGACCTGGCCGCGCAGGCCCGGCAGGCGCGCGAACTGCAGCACGACCTGATGCGCACGCGCATGGTGGCCCTGGACAGCGCAGCCGAACGCCTGCACGCCGTGGTGCGCCACACCGCTCGCGACGCCGGCCGCCAGGCGCAGCTGCACATCGAGGGTGGCCCCCTCGAACTGGACCGCGGCACGCTGGAGCGCCTGGTCCCCGCCTTCGAGCACCTGCTGCGCAATGCCGTGGTCCACGGCATCGAGGATGCGGACGCGCGCATCGCGGCTGGCAAGCCGCAGGTTGGCGCCATCACCCTGACGCTGCAGCACGAGGCGCATGACCTGGCCCTGCGCGTGGCCGACGACGGCCGCGGGCTGGACCTGCCGCGCATCCAGGCGCAGGCGCTCTCGCTGGGGCTGCTGCCCTCGGGCCGCCGGCTGTCGCCCGGTGAGGCCGCCGACCTGATCTTCCTGCCCGGCTTCAGCACGGCGCGCCAGGTGAGCGCGCTGGCCGGGCGCGGCATCGGCATGGACGTGGTGCGCGCCGAGGTGCAGGCCCTGGGCGGCCGCATCGAAACCCGCAGCACCAGCGGCCAGGGCACGGCCTTTCGCCTCGTGCTGCCACAGGCGACCGCCGTCGCGCAGGTCGTGTTGCTGCGGGCTGGCGAGCATCGCTTCGGCGTGCCCAGCAATCTGGTCGAAGCAGTGCGGCGCGTGGACGCTGACGCCCTGGCCGAGGCCTACCGCAGCGAGCAGTTCGGCCACGCCGACGACCGCGCGGACGGCGGCCAGGCGCTGCCGTTCTACTGGGCCGGGGCCTTGCTGCAATCGAGCGGCGCCAGCCTGGAGACCCCGGGCCGCCACGCCAGCGTGTTGGTGCTGCGCAGCGCCGAACAACGGCTGGCGCTGCATGTCGACGAAGTGCTGGGCCAGCAGGAAGTGGTGGTCAAGAGCCCGGGGCCGCAGCTGTCACGGCTGGCCGGGCTGACCGGCCTGTCGCTGCTGGCTTCCGGCGCCGTGGTGCTGGTCTACAACCCGGTGGCGCTGGCCAGCGTGCACGGCGCGCAGGCGCGCCAGGCCCAGCACGACCGGGCGCTGCGCAACGGCGACGGCAGCCTGGTGACGCAGGTGCCGGCCACTGCGGCGCCGCTGGTGCTGGTGGTCGACGATTCCGTGACCGTGCGCCGCGTCATCCAGCGTCTGCTGCAGCGCGACGGCTGGCGCGTGGCCCTGGCCAGCGACGGCCAGCAGGCCCTGGAGCTGCTGCAGCACGAGATCCCCGCCGTGCTGCTGTCGGACATCGAAATGCCGCGGCTGGACGGCTTCGCCCTGGCACGCCACATCCGCGCCGACGCGCGGCTGCGTGGCCTGCCCATCGTCATGATCAGCTCGCGCACGGCCGAGAAACACCGCGAGCACGCACGCGCCATCGGCGTGGACCACTACCTCGGCAAGCCCTATGCCGAGGAAGAGTTGTTGAGCCTGGTGCGCCGCTATGCGGCCACTGCCAACGCCAGCGTACCGCAGGCGTCCGGCAGCTGAATCGACGGGCCGCGCTGACCACGCCGGCCCACCGCTCTCCGCCCGCCACCAGCCGCAGCGTGCAGCCGCGGCAGGCCCGTCACCGGCTCGCCATGGATGGCGAAGCGCAACGCCGCGAAAACGCGCCTTCCGCTCGGCACTCGGCCCACGCATACCGGTGACAACCCAGTTACCAGGGTAAACCACCAAGCTGCATTCAAAGCGCTTTGGACACAATCTCCCTCGCGCTTTGGACACATGTCAAGGCGTCCAAAGCTACAACAAGTTTTCCGGAGATCTCTCGTGCGCATCACCCCCCGAATCCTCATCGCGGCGGCCTCCCTGGGCTGTGCCATGGCCGGCTCTCACACAACCGGCATCACCCTCCCCATTTGCTGAAGACGCAGAACGCCACGATCGACGAGCGCGTACGCAAGGCCAGCAAGATGCTAGAGCTCCAGCGGTACGCCGACCTGGGCCACGCTGCCGCAGCACCGCACCGGCTCGCCGGCGTTCAGCAGCACCATCTTGTCGGCCAGCGTCATGGCTTCGACAGGGTCGGTGTACCTGCTCGGCGCTGGTTGCCGGCGTGTCGATTTCGCCCTGCCGCTCACTGAGCCGCCCCCCCCACTTTGCCGTGACTGACGCCATGCCAACTTCCGACGCATCCCCCCTGGGCGTGGCTCCCTGGAGCCTGCACGAATCGCGCTTCGACCCCGAGCGGGCCGCCCTGCACGAAACCCTGTTCTGCCTGGGCAATGGCCGCATCGGCCTGCGCGGTGCGCACGAGGAAGGCGTCCGCTGGCCGGGCACCGAACAGAACGCCACCTATCTGAACGGCTTCTACGACGAGGAGGACATCGCCTACGCCGAGAACGCTTACGGTCTGGCCCGGCACCACCAGTTCCTGGTCGCGGTGCCCAACGCCAAGGCGGTGGCCTGGCAGATCGATGGCGAGCCTTTCGACCCGCGCACCGGGCAGATCGAGGACTACCAGCGCACGCTGGATTTCCGCAGCGGCCTGCTCACGCGCAGCTTCACCTGGGTCTCACCAAATGGCCGGCGCGTGGCCGTGCACAGCACCCGGCTGGTCAGCCTGGAGCGCGATGCCATCTGCGCGCTGCGCTATGCGCTGCAGGTGCTCGACGGGCCGGCGCGTGTCGTCATCGAGTCGTTCATCGATGCCCGGGCACAGGAGATGGAGGTCAGCGACGACCCGCGCGTCGGCTCGGCCCAGGCGGCCAAGTCGCTCGTCGAGGTGTCGGCTGAGCGGCGCGACCAGCAGGTGCTGCTGGTGCACCGCACCAAGCGCAGCGAGCTGCACGTGGCCAGCGCCATGCACAACGGTGCAACGCACGCCGCCCAGGGCGTGATCACCGCGCAGGACGCCGGCACGGCCGCCTGCCTGGGCCACCGCTTCGAGACCGAGCTGGTGCAGGGCGAGCCGCTGCGGCTGGACAAGATCTTCGGCTTGATGAGCTCGCAGCACGCGCCTGCAGCCGACCTGCCCATGCTGCTGGGCAACGCCGTGGCGCAGGCCGTGCAGGCCGGCTTCGACGCGCTGTGCGCCGAGCAGGCCGCCTACCTGGAGCGCTTCTGGCAGGAGTCGGACGTGCAGATCGAGGGCGACGACGCGCTGCAGCAGGGCATGCGCTTCAACCAGCTGCACCTGCTGCAATCGGTGGGCCGCGATGGCCGCACCAACATCGCCGCCAAGGGCGTGACCGGTAGCGGCTACGACGGCCACTACTTCTGGGACACCGAGATCTACGTGTTCCCGATGCTGCTGCACACGCAGCCGCAGATCGCGCGCAAGCTGCTGGAGTTTCGCTACAACACGCTGGGCTCGGCCCGCGCCCGCGCCCGCGAGATGGCCCATGCCCAGGGCGCGCTGTTTCCCTGGCGCACCATCAGCGGGCCGGAATGCTCCTCGTACTTTCCGGCCGGCACGGCCCAGTACCACATCAACGCCGACGTCGCCTTCGCCGTCAAGCGTT
Source organism: Rhodoferax sp. RT4P68 (assembly GCF_056521305.1). Taxonomy (NCBI): domain Bacteria; kingdom Pseudomonadati; phylum Pseudomonadota; class Betaproteobacteria; order Burkholderiales; family Comamonadaceae; genus Rhodoferax; species Rhodoferax sp. RT4P68. Next base: position 539,877 of record NZ_JBWMBB010000003.1, on the reverse strand, counting down.
ACTGGGAGACCACCGGAGACGACGAGTTCATGCTCAGCTGCGGCTGCGAACTGGTGCTGGAGACCGCCCGCATCTGGTTGGGCCTGGGGCATTTCCAGGAAGGCCGTTTCGACGACGGCAGCACGCGGCGATATTGCATCCACACCGTGACCGGGCCAGACGAATACACGGCGCTGGTGGACAACAACTTCTACACCAACGCCATGGCGCAGATGCACCTGCGCTTCGCGGGCGAGCTGGTCCAGTGGCTGGCGGACCACCATGCCGGCCAGCTGCTGCAACTGCAGGTGCGCATCGGCCTGGACCTGCGCGAGGCCGAGCTCTGGCAAGACGCCGCGCGCCACATGTTCGTGCCCTACGACGCCGCGCAGCGTGTGCACCCGCAGGACGATGGCTTTCTGGCCAAGCCGCGCTGGCCCTTCGACGCCGCCACGCCGGATGGCGACGCGCCCAGGCGCCCGCTGCTGCTGCACTACCACCCGCTGGTGATCTACCGGCACCAGATCTGCAAGCAGGCCGACGTGCTGCTGGCGCTGCTGCTGCTGGGCGAGCAGTTCAGCCTGGCCGACAAGCGGCGCGACTTCGACTACTACGAGCCGATCACCACGCACGACTCGTCGCTGTCGCGCTGCATCTTCGGGATCATCGCCTCCGAGGTGGGCTACCACGACAAGGCGTTCGACTACTTCGCCGCGGGCGCCCGGGCCGATCTGGACGACCACCACCACAACACCCGCCACGGCGTGCACACGGCCGCCATGGCCGGTGCCTGGCTGGGCGTGGTGGCCGGCTTTGCCGGCCTGCGCATGCACAAGCGCACACCGACCTTCTCGCCCACGCTGCCGGCGCGCTGGACGCGCTACAGCTTCAAGCTGCGGCTGGCTGGCGCCCAGCTGCAGCTCAGCGTCGACGCCGCTGGCTGCACCTACCGCCTGCTCGAAGGCCGCTGGCTGGCCCTGCGGCACGGTGGCCAGACCCACGTGCTGGGCGGTGAGCGCACCGAGATGACGCTGCCGCTGGCGGCGCCGCCGGCTCCGCCGGCCCCACCAGCGCTGCCAGTGGCCGCCCCGTCGGCACTGCAGTTCGCCTGAATCCTGTTTCCACCACCCGAGGCGCATCCCCGTGGCTTCCCGTTTCACCCACGCATTCATCTTCGACCTGGACGGCGTCATCACCGACACCGCCCGCCAGCACCTGGCCGCCTGGCGCGATCTGGCGCTGGAACTCGGTCTGCCCTTCGACCCGCAGATCGGCGAGCAGCTCAAAGGCCTGTCGCGCATGGATTCGCTGGACCTGCTGCTGGCCGGCGCCACGCGCCCCTTCGGCCATGACGAGCGCGAGCAGCTCGCCGCGCGCAAGAACGCGGCGTACGTGGCCTCGCTGGCCGACATGTCAGCCAGCGACCTGCTGCCCGGCGCGCGCCCCGCATTGCAAGCCGTGCGCGACGGCGGCTGGGGCCTGGCGCTGGCCTCGGCCAGCAAGAACGCCCAGGCCGTGCTGGCGCGGCTGGGCATTGCGGACCTGTTCCACCACGTCGTCGACGCCGCCGGTGTGGTGCGCGGCAAGCCCGACCCCGAGATTTTTTTCTCGGCCGCGCTGGCCCTGGGGGTTGCGCCGGCGCGCTGCGTCGGCATCGAGGACGCCGTGGCCGGCGTGCAGGCAATCAAGGGCGCCGGCATGTTCGCGGTGGGCATCGGGAGCCCGCAGGTGCTGAACACCGCCGACGTGGTGATGCCCGACCTGTTGGGCTTCCACCCGGCGGCCTTTTTGCGCTGAGGCACGTGACACGGCAGGGCGCCGCGCTCAACGCCGCTTGGGCCTGGCGTCGAGCGGCTTCTTGACCACCGCGTAACGCTCCAACGTGCGTTCGCGCGCTTCGGCATGGTCGACGACGGGCCGCGGGTAGTCCTGGCCCAGCACCACGCGGGCGGCGGTCAGCTCGATCTCGCTGGCGCGCCAGGGTGCATGGATCAGCACGTTGGGCAGGTCGGCCAGCTGCGGCAGGTAGCGACGGATGAACTTGCCTTCGGCATCGAAGCGCTCGCTCTGGCTGACCGGGTTGAAGATGCGGAAGTACGGCTGCGCATCGCATCCGCTGGACGAGGCCCACTGCCAGCCGCCGTTGTTGGACGCGAGGTCGTAGTCGTTCAGGTGCTCGGCAAAGTACGCCTCGCCACGGCGCCAGTCGATCCCCAGGTCCTTGGTCAGAAAGCTGGCCACCACCATGCGCAGCCGGTTGTGCATGTAGCCGTTCTGGTTGATCTGGGCCATGGCGGCGTCGACGATCGGGTAGCCGGTGCGGCCCTCGCACCAGGCGGCAAACAGCGCCTCGGCGTGCTTGCCGCGCTCCCATTTGATGGCGTCGTACTCGGGCTTGAAGGCCGACGTGGCCACATGCGGGGCGTGCGCCAGGATCTGGGCGTAGAAATCGCGCCAGATCAGCTCGGACAGCCACACCGCCGCGCCCTGCTCGCCCTGGCGCGCATGCGCTGCCGCCGCCAGCTGGCGGATCGACACCGTGCCAAAGCGCAGGTGCACCGAGAGGTAGCTCGGCCCCTTCACAGCCGGGTAGTCGCGTGCCACGTGGTAATGGTCCATGCGCTCACAGAATTCGTCGAACAGCGCGCGCCCGCCGCTGGCGCCCAGCGGGATCTTCAGCTCGGCCAGGTTGGTCGGCGCGAAACCGATGTCCTGCAGCGTGGGCACTGGCCGACGCTCCGCCTCGGGCCGCGTGGCCAGCGCCTGGGCATGGCGCGCCACAGGATAGGACGATAGGTAGAAGTCGTCGACCTTGTCCCGCCAGGCCCTCTTGTAGGGCGTGAACACGCTGTAAGGCCGGCCCACCTGCGTCAAGATTTCGTCGCGCTCGAACACGACATGGTCCTTGCTGGTCAGGAAGGCCACGCCGGCGCCGGCCAGGTCGCCCCGCACGCGGGCATCTCGCGCCAGGGCGAGCGGCTCGTCGTCGTGGTTGGCATAGACAGCCTGCACATGCAACGTGCGCGCCAGCTCGGCAATGGCATCGCGGGCGCTGGCATAGCGCCAGATCAGGCCGGCATGCGGTGCACCGGCGATGCGGCGCAGGTCGGCGTCCAGCTCCTGCAGTGCCGCCAGGATGAACTCCACCCGCCGGTCGGCGCGCGGCAGCGGATCCAGAATGTCGGTGTCCAGCACGAACACGCAATGCAGCTGGTGGCAGGAGCGCAGCGCGTGGTAGAGGGCAGCGTTGTCATGGGCGCGAAGGTCACGCCGGAACCACATCAGGCCAGTGGCAAATTTTTTGTCCATGCTTCGGGGGATTCGAATGAGCGCCACGCCGCTAAAATTTGGGCATGAGCTCAGATTCTGCGCCGATGAACCTCACGCATCATTTCCTGATTGCGATGCCGAGTCTGCAGGACGAGACCTTCTCGCGCAGCGTGGTCTACCTGTGCGAGCACAGTGCCCGCGGCGCTCTGGGCCTGGTGATCAACAAGCCCAGCGACATCAATCTGAAGAACCTGTTCGACAAGGTCGACCTGCCGCTGCGGCGTGAAGACCTGACCAACAACCCGGTCTTGCAGGGCGGCCCGGTGCAGACCGAGCGCGGCTTCGTGCTGCACGAGGCCGTGTCAGCCGCACCGCCGAACCACCACGAGAGCATCTACGCCTCGACCATGACGATCCCCGGCGGGCTGGAGATGACCACCTCCAAGGATGTGCTGGAGGCGTTGTCCACCGGCGCCGGCCCGCGCAAGGTGCTGGTCTCGCTGGGCTACGCGGCCTGGGGCGAAGGCCAGCTCGAATCGGAACTGGCCGAGAACAGCTGGCTGACCGTGGAAGCCGACGCCGCCGTCATCTTCGACACGCCGATCGCCGAGCGCTACGACCGCGCCCTGCTGCTGCTGGGCCTGCAGTCGTGGATGCTGTCGCCGCAAGCGGGGCACGCGTGAGCGCTGCCGCAGACGCCCAAGCCGTTCCCCCGCATTTCCAATCATTTCTGGCGTTCGACTACGGCACCAAGCGCACCGGGGTCGCGGTCGGCAACCGACTGACGCGCACCGCCACGCCGCAGGCCACGATCAAGGCCGAAGGCGACGCCCGCTTCGCGCATGTCCAAGCCCGCGTGCGCGAATGGCAACCGGATGCGCTGGTGGTCGGCGTGCCCTTCCATCCCGACGGCGCCGCGCACGAGAACACGGACCGCGCCCGCCGCTTCGCCCGCCAGTTGCGCGGCCGGCTGAAGCTGCCGGTGTACGAGGTGGACGAGCGCTACAGCACGACCGAAGCCCTCGCCAGCGGCGCGCGCGACGCGGATGCGGCGTCGGCCTGCATCATCCTGGAGCAATTCTTGAGAGGTTTGACATGAGCACCCTGACCCTGGACGCCGAGGCGCTGTATCGCGAGCTGATGCGCGGCGTCACGCCCCTGTACACCGCTGAGACCCAGCTGGTGGGCATCGCCTCCGGCGGCGCCTGGCTGGCCGAGCGGCTGCAGGCCGATCTGCAGCGCAGCGGCGCGCCCGGCATCATCTCCTCGTCCATGCACCGCGATGACTTCGCCCAGCGCGGCATGGTGGGCGGCAGCGGCAACAAGACGACGCTGGCCTTCGACGTGCAGGGCGCCAACATCCTGCTGCTGGACGACGTGCTCTACACCGGTCGCACCATCCGCGCCGCGCTGAACGAGCTGTTCGACTACGGCCGCCCTGCCATCGTGCGCCTGGCCGTGCTGGTGGACCGTGGCGGGCGGCAGCTGCCCATCCACGCCGATTTCGCTGCCGCGCGCGTGACGCTGCCCGAAAGCCAGTCGCTGGCGCTGGCGCGCGCCGAAGGCGGTGCGTTCTCCTTCAAGATCGAGGGCTGACCGTGCTGGCCCGACGCAACCCCCAACTCAACCAGCACGGTGAGCTGATCCACCTGCTGTCCATCGAAGGCCTGCCCCGGGACATCCTCACGCAGATCCTGGACACCGCCGCCAACTTCGTCAGCGTGAACGACCGCGAGGTCAAGAAGGTGCCGCTGTTGCGTGGCAAGAGCGTGTTCAACCTGTTCTTCGAAAACAGCACGCGCACGCGCACCACCTTCGAGATCGCGGCGACGCGTCTGTCGGCCGACGTCATCAACCTGGACATCGCGCGCTCCTCCGCCGCCAAGGGCGAATCGCTGCTGGACACGATTGCCAACCTGTCGGCCATGGCGGCCGATCTGTTCGTGGTGCGGCACAGCGAATCGGGCGCGCCCTACCTGATCGCTCAGCACGTGGCGCCCCATGTGCACGTGATCAATGCCGGCGACGGCCGCCATGCGCACCCCACGCAGGGGCTGCTCGACATGTACACCATTCGCCACTACAAGAAGGACTTCAGCAACCTCACCGTGGCCATCGTCGGCGACGTGCTGCACTCGCGCGTGGCCCGCTCGGACATCCACGGCCTGACCACGCTGGGCTGCGCCGAGGTGCGCGTGGTCGGCCCGAAAACGCTGGTGCCCAGCGACCTCTCCCACATGGGCGTGCGCGTGTGCCACACGCTGGAAGAAGGCATCAAGGACTGCGACGTGGTCATCATGCTGCGCCTGCAGAACGAACGCATGAGCGGCGCGCTGCTGCCCTCCAGCCAGGAGTTCTTCAAGAGCTTCGGGCTCACGCCCGCCAAACTGGCACTGGCCAAGCCCGACGCCATCGTGATGCACCCCGGCCCCATCAACCGCGGCGTGGAGATCGACTCGGCCGTGGTCGACGGCCGGCAGAGCGTGATCCTGCCGCAGGTCACCTTCGGCATCGCGGTGCGCATGGCGGTCATGGGCATCGTCGCGGGCAACGAGGCATAAGGACATGAAGACGCTCATCAAGAACGGCCGCGTGGTCGACCCGGCGTCAGGCCTGGACAAGGTCTGCGACATCGCCATCGGCTCCGGCCGCATCCTGACCATTGGCCAGGCCTCGCCCGAGTTCAAGCCCAACCGCACGCTGGACGCGGCCGGCTGCATCGTGATGCCCGGCCTGGTGGACCTGTCCATGCGGCTGCGCGAGCCCGGCCATGAGCACGCACGCATGCTGGAGAGCGAAATGGCCGCCGCCGTCGCCGGGGGCGTGACCAGCCTGGTCTGCCCGCCCGACACCGACCCGGTGCTGGACGAGCCCGGTCTCGTGGAAATGCTGAAGTCGCGCGCCGAGAAGCTGCACCAGGCCCGCGTGTTCCCGCTGGGCGCGCTCACGCGCAACCTGGCCGGCGAGGTGCTGACCGAGATGGTCGAGCTGACCGAGGCCGGCTGCGTCGGCTTCAGCCAGGCCGAGGTGCCGCTGGCCAACATCCAGGTGCTGCAGCGGGCGCTGCAATACGCCAGCACCTTCGGCTTCACGGTGCACCTGCGCCCGCAGGACCGCGACCTGGGCAAGGGCGTGGCTGCCAGCGGGCCGCTGGCCACGCGCATGGGGTTGTCGGGCGTGCCGGTGGCGGCCGAGACCATCGCGCTGCACACCATCTTCGAGTTGATGAAGACCACCGATGCGCGCGTGCACCTGGCCCGCATTTCCAGCGCTGCCGGGGTCGAGCTGGTGCGCCAGGCGCGTGCCGCCGGGCTCAAGGTCACCTGCGACGTCAGCATCAACTCGCTGCACCTGACGGACCAGGACATCGGCTACTTCGACAGCCGCGCCCGCGTCAACCCACCCCTGCGCCAGCAGCGCGACCGCGACGCGCTGCGCGCCGCGCTGGCCGACGGCAGCATCGACGCGCTGGTCTCCGACCACACCCCGGTGGGCACCGATGAGAAGACCCTGCCCTTCGCCGAAGCCGAGCCCGGTGCCACCGGCGTCGAGCTGCTGCTCAGCCTGGCCCTCAAATGGAGCGATGAGCAAGGGGTGCCGCTGGCGCGTGCGCTTTCCACCATCAGCGCCGCACCCGCCGCCGTGCTGGGCGGGGCACTCGGCACGCTGCAGGCCAGCATCGGCCAACTGGTCGAGGGCGGTGTGGCCGACGTTTGCGTGTTCGACCCGCAGGCGCGATGGACGGTCACCGACGACGCGCTGCGCAGCCAGGGCAAGCACACGGCGTTCAGTGGCTACGAGCTGCCCGGCCGCGTGCGCTGGACGCTGGTCGGCGGCCACCTCGCGTTCGGCGCCGGCTGACCGATGCGCCATGCGCGGGCGCTGTGGCGGCTGCTGCGCCTGCTGGCGCATGCGGCGGGCGGGCTGTGGACGATCAAGACCCGCTTTCCCGGCTGGGGCGCGGCCGAGCGCGAGCAGGCCGTGCAACGCTGGTCGGCCGGCATCCTGACGCTGGCGGGCATCGAGTTGCAGGTGGGCGGCGCGCCGCTGGCCGCAGGGCCGGCGCTGCTGGTGGCCAACCACATCTCATGGCTGGACATCGTGGTGCTGCACGCGGCCGGCTACTGCCGCTTCGTGGCACAGGCGGGCATCCGCCACTGGCCGCTGGTCGGTGCGCTGGCCACCGGCGCCGGAACGCTCTACATCGAGCGCGCCTCGCGGCGTGATGCGATGCGCGTGGTGCACCACATGCGCGACCGTCTAATGGCCGGTGACGTGGTGGCGATCTTCCCCGAAGGCACGACCGGCGACGGCCGCACGCTGCTGCCCTTCCATGCCAACCTGGTGCAGGCCGCCATCAGCGCCAACGCGCACGCCCAGCCGGTGGCGCTGCGCTTTGCCGATGGTGTGCGCGGCCCGACCAGCTTTGCGCCCAGCTTCGTGGGAGATGAGACGCTGGTGGGATCGGTCTGGCGCACGCTGGGGGCCACGGGGCTGGTGGCGCATGTGCACTATGGCGCGCCCGAGATGCCGGCCGGGCGCGACCGGCGCGGCTGGGCGCAGGACCTGCAGAGCGAAGTCGAACGGCTGCGGCGGTTGACTGGTTGACCCCAGTGTGCGGCCGCCCGGCGTGGCGACAGTCCGCCGCATCGCGGTGCCGCTGCCTGCTCAACCCGCCGATCGGCGGCGCTCCACACCCGTCTCCTGGTAGTGGCGGGTCTTCGCATCGAACATCGCCTGGTCGGCCGCATGCAGTGCGTCTTCGACCTCTGCGGCACGCGCGGCGCAGGCCACGCCGATGGCCATGGACAGGTGGTGCCCCGGATAGAACTGGTTGTTCAGCTCCACCATCGACGCAATGCGCGCCTTGAGCTCCGCCCCCACGCGCTCGTCGGCGCCGGGCATCAGCGCCACGAACTCGTCGCCCCCGATGCGTGCCATGCACCAGGGCTGGCCTGCCGTCGCGCTGGCCAGCACTTCGCCAGCGCGGCGCAACAGCGCGTCGCCGGCCACGTGGCCATCGCTGTCGTTGATGCGCTTGAGGCCGTTGAGATCGATGGCCAGCACGCCGAGTGGCCAGGGCCCCTTGCGGGAGATGCGGTTGAGCTCTTCCACATAGAACGCGCGGTTGCGCAGGCGCGTCAGCGAGTCGTGCTTGCCCAGGTATTCGAGGTAGGCCTCGGCCTTCTTGCGCGCCGTGATGTCCACGAGCGAGACCAGCACCAGGTCCCAGTTCGCGGTGTGGTCAGGCAGCACAGCGAACTGCATGTGGATGTTCAGCAGGCCGCCGCCCAGCCCATAGTTGATGACCTCGCGCGTCTGCACGGTCTTGCCGTTCCACAGATCGATCAGCTGCTCGGCGAAGCTGTCGTGCATCTCATCGCGGAACACCTGGTCGAGGCGGGCGAGCAGCTCATCCTGGCTCGAGGCGCCGAACATGTCCAGCGTCTGGCGGTTCACCTCCAGCACGCGGATCTCCTCCATGCAGCGGCTCACGAACTCGGGGTGCACGCTCAGGAACACGCGAAAGTCCTGGATGCCCTGCGCGCGCACCTCATCGAGCAGCTGCTTGACCCCACTGAAATCCTCTACCCACAGCGACACCGGCGAATACTGAAACAGGTCGCGCGCATGCTGCTCGCTGGCGGCCAGCTGCCGGCGCGCCAGCGCGGTCTGGGTCACGTCTTCGAGCGAGACCAGCACGCGGTTCCAGCGGGTCTCGTAGCCATGCAGCACGCGCACGCGGATCTGCGCGTCGATGCGCCGCCCGTCCAGCGCGTAGTTGACGGTCTCGTTGGCGTAGTCCAGCTGCCCCTGCCACAGCGCCAGCAGCTCGGGCAGCATCAGCGCCAGCATGTCGTCGCGAAAGACCTCGTGCAGCCGCTCCTGCAGCTCCTGCTGGCTGCCGGCGGCGAACAGCTCCAGGGTCTTGCGGTTCACCTGCAGCAGGCGCAGGCAGGCGGCACATTGCTGCAGCCGCGCAGGCACGGCGCGCAGGTGTGCCTCCAGGTCGGTCACGCCCTGGGCGCGCCAGGTATCGAACAGGTCCTTCAGCGCGCTGTAGTCTTCGAGCCAGAGGGAGACGGGGGCCCATTCGAACATCTGTTCGAAATCGGTCGCACTGGAGAGGGTCATGGTGGCCACGATTGTGGGTGGGCGAAGTGGCAGCCGGCTGGCCCGGCCGCGCGGTTCATCGGGCACGGTACACCCTTTGGCAGCACCTTGGATGGCAGGCCACGGCCGCATCGACAGGGCTGCATGAACGCGGCATAGTGCGCGCATGTCACACCTCTCCGACTACCAACAAAAACGGGTCGCGCCCGCCGATGCCGTCCGCCACGTCCGCAACGGCGACATGATCATGGTGCCGACGGGCGTGGGCGAGCCGCCCAGCCTGCTGACGGCCCTGTCCGAGCAGCGGCGCGACTTCCTGGACGTGAAGGTCGCGCAGATCCTGGCGATGCGCAAGTACGCCTACATCGATCCCGAGACCACGCAGCATGTGCGGCACGTGGCGCTGTTCTACGGCGGCGCCACGCGGGCCGGCGGGCAGGCCGGGTGGATCGACTTCATCCCCAATTACTTCTCCGAGATCCCGGCGCAGATCGAGCGCGGGCTGATCCCCGCCGACGTGGTGTTCAGCATGGCATCGCCGATGGACGCTGATGGCTGGCTGGCGTTGAGCCTGGGCGCCGACTACACCATGGCGGCCGTCGCCAAGGCCCGCGCCGTGGTGCTGGAGGTGAACCCGAACGTGCCGTTTGCATACGGCAACTGCCGCATCCACATCTCGCAGGTGACGGCCCTGGTGGAGAGCAGCGAGCCGGTGATGGAGGTGGGGCTACCCACCATCGGGCCGGTGCAGGAGGCCATTGGCCGCTACGTGGCCGAGCGCATCGACGATGGCTCGACGCTGCAGATCGGCTACGGCGGCATCCCCGACGCGGTCGTCATGCAGCTCACGCACAAGCACGACCTGGGCATCCACACCGAGATGCTGGGCGACGGCATCCTGACGCTGATCGAGGCCGGCGCTGTCAACAACAGCCGCAAGAACTATCTGCCGGGCAAGACGGTGGCAACCTTTGCGCTGGGCTCGCGCAAGCTCTACCAATACATGGAGCGCAACCCGGCGCTGGAGATGCACCCGGTCGACTACACCAACGACCCGATGCTGGCCGGGCAGAACGACAACCTGATCGCCATCAACGCCACCTTGCAGATCGACCTGCTGGGCCAGTGCGGCTCCGAAAGTCTGGGCCATGCGCCGTACTCGGGGACCGGCGGGCAATCGGACTTCGTGCGGGCCGCGAACCGCTCACGCGGCGGCAAGGCCTTCATCGTGCTGCCGTCCACGGCCAAGGGCGACACCATCTCGCGCATCGTGCCCTCGCTGTCGCCCGGCACGCACGTGAGCACCAGCAAGAACGACATCCACTATGTGGTGACCGAGTACGGCGTGGCCCAGCTGCGCGGCAAATCGGCCAAGCAGCGCGCGCAGGAGCTGATCGCCATTGCGCACCCGGATTTCCGGGGCGAGTTGACGGCGCAGGCGCGGGCGTTGAAGCTGGTGTGAGGGGTTGGTAGCGCGCGGGACGTCAAGTCTCCGACAGGTCGCGCTCCGCCTCTTCGATGAGTTCCGGTGACACGCCGCGGCGCTTGAGGGCATCGACCAGGCGCGCGTGCGAGTGCGCTGCGAACTGCGCTTCATCACGCCGCAGGCCATCGCTCAGGTAAGCCTTAAGCAAAGCCTGGTAGCCCGAGAACCCGCGCTGCGGTGCGATGGCCTTCATCGACTCGACGACGTCCACCGGGATGCGCAGCGTGATCGCCGTCATCGGGCGGTCCTTCTTCAACCTGGATCTCAAGCGTTCAGTCAGCATAAATCGCCTCCTCACGGGGCTCGGCGCGGCGCGCCGAAACGATGCGGATGCACACATCCTCGATCTCGATGTGCACCACGAAGAGCAAGCGCGCATTCGCATCGAAGCCAATGGCAGCGTCGCGCGCTTCATCGTTGCGCGACGCATCGGTCAGCACGAACAAAGGGTCAAAGAACACGCTGGCGGCCTCCTCGAACCTCACACCATGTTTGCGCCAGTTCAATTCGGCCTTGGTGCGGTTCCAGACGAACAGCTCGCCGTGGTGCTCGTACTCGACGTCCATACCGGGCATTGTGGCTCGTGTATTGACATTGTCAACACATGGACCGGACGCTCAGGGAGCCGAATTCAGGAGGACCGCCCGTTCACCCCCATTCGTCTCGCCATTCACGCACCCGGACATCCAACTCCTTGGATATCGCCCGCAAGAATGCGACCCGCCCTTGTGCCGCCGCCTCCACGGCACCTTCCTCAACGCCTGCCGGAAAATCGCCTGGTGGTGCGGCAAGCCTACCCACCCCGCGGAAACGTCACCACGTGGTCCAGATCGGCCCGCACGCCGATCCACTCGCCGATGCGGTGGTCGTGGTGGCTGGGCACGTGGGCCAGCAGCTCTTCGCCCGAGGCCAGGCGCAGTGTGTAGAGGAACTCCGAGCCACGGAACGCCTTGCGCAGCACTTCGGCCTTGATGGGCGCGGCGTCGTCGTGCACCACGTCGTCGGCGCGCAGCAGCAGGTCCAGCGGGCCGCCCTCCTGCAGGCTGGCCGCCGCCTGCGCGGCAGCACTGCCGTTGACGATGCCCAGCGGCGTCTCCATGCGCACACCGCCCTCGTAGGGCGTCACGCGCACCGGTGCAAACACGCCGTGGCCGATGAAATCCGCCACGAAGCGCGTGGCCGGGCGGTGGTACAGCGTGTAGGCATCGGCCCACTGGTGCAGGCGGCCCTCGTGCATGACGCCGATGGCGTCGCCGATGGCGAAGGCCTCCAGCTGGTCGTGCGTGACGAACAGCGCCGTGGCCTTGGCCGCCTTCAGGATGCCGCGCACTTCGTGCGCCAGGCGCTCGCGCAAATCCACGTCCAGGTTGGAAAACGGCTCGTCCAGCAGCAGCAGCTTCGGCCGCGGCGCCAGCGCGCGGGCCAGCGCCACGCGCTGCTGCTGGCCGCCTGACAACTCGTGCGGCGCGCGCCGCTCGGCGCCCTCCAGACCCACGAGTGCCAGCACCTCGGCCACGCGCGCGGCCCGCTCGGCACGCGGCAACGCGCTGAGCCCAAAGCCCACGTTGCGCCCCACGTCCAGGTGCGGAAACAGCGCGTAATCCTGGAACACCATGCCGATGCGGCGCTGCTCGGCCGGCAACTGGTGCGCGGCGCTGCTGACGACGGTGCCCGACAGTCGGATCTCACCCGCATGCGCTGGCTCCAACCCCGCCACAGTGCGCAGCAAGGTGGTCTTGCCGCAGCCCGAGGGGCCGATCAGCACGCCGATCTCCCCCGCCGCCAGGCCGAACGACACATCGTCCACGGCCGGCCGGGGGCGACCGGCGTAGCGCACGGCAAGGTGGGAGACATCGAGGAACATGCAGCCGATTGTAGGCAGCGTGATGCGTACAATTCTCATCTGCTACACCCTGTCGGCGCTGACTGCCGCACCGCTCTCTTTCTCCTTCCCCACTCCCCTCCATGCCCCGTCGCTGGCTGTCCCTCGCACCCATGCTGCTGGTCGCCGCCGTGCTGAGCCTGCCCGTGCTGGCCGTGCTGGCGTCCTGGGCGCAGTGGAACGGCGAGACGGCGCAGATCCTGCGCGAGATGGGTCAGACCGTGCTGCCCGGCTATGTCGGCACCACGCTGGCGTTGAGCGCCATGGTGGCGCTGGGCGTGGTGCTGGTCGGCACGGCCAGCGCCGTCTGCGTGACGGTGTTCGATTTCCGGGGCCGCCGCACCATGGAATGGGCGCTGCTGCTGCCCCTGGCCATGCCGGCGTACGTGGTGGCGTACGCGTACACCGACTTCCTGCAGTTCAGCGGGCCGGCGCAGACCTGGCTGCGCGCGAGCTTGGGCCTCAGCGGTCGCGTGCTGCCCGACGTGCGCAGCCTGGGCGGCGCGGCCTGGGTCTTCACCTTCTCGCTGTACCCCTATGTGTATCTGCTGGCCCGTACCGCGCTGGCCGAGCGTGCCGCCCATCTGATGGAGGCCGCCCGGCTGCTGGGCGCGCCGCTGGCACGCCGCATCCGCGAGGTGGCGTTGCCGATGGCGCGGCCCGCCATCGCCGCCGGCACGGCGCTGGCGCTGATGGAGACGCTGGCCGATTTCGGCGTCTCCAGCTACTTCGGCATCCAGACCTTCACGGCCGGCATCTACAAGGCCTGGCTGGCGATGGACAACCGCATCGCCGCCGCCCAGCTGGCCACCATGTTGCTGGCTGTGGTCGTGCTGCTGCTGGTGCTGGAGCAAAGAGCCCAGGCGCGCATGCGCTACGCCACGACGCGCGGGCGCCAGGGTGGCGGCGACGCACAGCCGGTGCTGCTCACGGGCAGGCGCCGCTGGGTGGCGCTGGCCATTTGCGGCGTGCCGGTGTTGATGGGCTTCGTGCTGCCGGTGCTGTTCATGCTGCGCCCGCTGGTGGCCGACTGGTCGGTGCTGCCCTGGGACCGCTTCCTGCTGTGGGCGCGCAACAGCATCTGGCTGGGCGCACTGACGTCGGCGCTGGCGGTGGCGATCGCGCTGTTTCTGGCCTTCTGTGTGCGGCGCACGCCGCGCAAGCTGCAGCGCCTGGCCGTGCAGCTAGTGAGCCTGGGCTACGCGGTGCCCGGCGCGGTGATCGTCGTCGGCCTGCTGCTGCCGGTCGGCTGGCTGCAACAGGCCGCGCCGCAAAGCAGCGCGGGTTACTGGGTCACGGCCACGGCGCTAGGCATCGTCTGGGCCTACCTGGTGCGCTTTTGCGCCGTGGCGCTGCAGTCGGTGCAAAGCGGCTATGCGCGCATCCCCGCCAGCTTCGATGATTCGGCGCGCATGCTGGGCACCGGTGGCCTGGTGCTGATGCGGCGCGTGCACTGGCCGCTGCTCAAGCGCTCGACGGCGGCGGCGGCGCTGCTGGTGTTCGTCGATGTCATGAAGGAGCTGCCGGCGACCATGGTGCTGCGCCCCTTCAACACCGACACGCTGGCCGTGGTGGCCTACCAGCTGGCGCGCGACGAACGCCTGGGGGAAGCGGCCTTGCCCTCGCTGGCGCTGGTGCTGGTGGGCTTGCTCCCGGTGATGTTGCTGAGCCGCGCGTTGCGGCAGAAGGCGGGTTGAGGCGCAAGCAGTCTGGCGTCTTGTCGGCGCGCCCTCGCGCCGACGAACGGAGACAGCAGGCCGAGCACACCAAAGGCCCAAGCCCCAAGCTCCAAACCGAGCGCACCAAAGGGCCAAGCGCCAGGCCGAGCGCAGCGATGGCCCGCCCCCCAAGCCGAGCGCAGCGATGGCCCGTGCGTCCCCGGGCTTTCCCCCTGTGGACGCGCCGAGGAGCACAGTGGACTGGGCGGCGCAGAGCATCATGCTCTTCGTTATCTGACTCATTGCACCTGTTCGAGGTGAACGAACGCAGTGAGTGGTGCGAGTTGTGCAATGCGCCCAGGCCGCGCGCACCGCAGGTTGCCCGGAGCGCAGCGGAGGGACGCGGCAACCGGGGGTCGCCTTCTTTTGCTTACTTTTCTTGGGCGATAGCAAGAAAAGTGAGTCGTCCGCGGGGGCGAAACCCCGCACCTTTTATCAAGCACCGCGCCAGCGGAAACGTGCCTTCCGGCTTGCGGCTTGCGGAGAACTTGTTCGCTCCTGCGGAGGGCATTGCCGCACTCGCGGAGAGGTGCCGGGATATGCGCCCGGCAGCGCAGTCACTTTCTTTCGCTTCGCCGAAAGAAAGTAACCAAAGAAAGGGCGACCCCGGTTCCCACGTCCCTCCGCTGCGCTACGGGCAACCTGCGGTGCTCCTGCCATGGGTGCATTGCACAACTCGCACCACTCACTGCGTTCGTTCAGCTCAAACAAAGTGCAATGAGCATGACAACGAAGCGCGCGATGCTCCGCGCCACCCATGGCACTGCGCTCCTCGGCGTGGGCACAGGGGTGGGAGCGGGGACGGGGACGGTCGGGCCATCGCTGCGCTCGGCCAACGATTCGGGCCTTTGCTTCGCTCGGCCTGCGGCCGGAGTTGCTGCCCCCGTTGCTAGAGCTCGGCTGGATCAGCGCGCCGACGGCATCGACCCCCGCACGCCACGGCGCTGCTACACAACCGGCGCCGCAGCCCGCGCCCGCTGCAACACATAGTCGATGAACGTCGCCATCGCCCGCGTATGGTGCCGATTCGGCATGTACAACAAATGCATGTGCGTACCGAAGATCGACAAGCGCCAGGCATCCAGCGCCGTCACCACCGCCCCGCTCTCCACCAGATCACGCACCACATAGTCCGGCACCAGCCCCACCCCCAGCCCAGCCACGATGGCATCGCGCAGGAACATGAAGTTCTCCGAAATCAGCGTCGGCTCCAGCAGCACCTCGTGCCGCTCGCCATCCAGGTAGGCCGCCAGGCGCAACTGCTTGCCGATCACGGCGGCCGTCAGCAGTGGCGTGCCCTGCAGATCTTCCAGCCGCTGCGGCAGGCCGGCGCTCTCGGCATAGCCGCGCGAGGCGCAGGCGATGAAGCGCACCGGCCCCATGTCGCGCGCCACCAGGTTCTGCGGCGGGTCCGACAGCACGCGCACCGCAATGTCGATCTCCTCGCGCATCAAGTCTTCGATGCGGTTCTCGAACAGCACGTCCAGCACGATGGCCGGGTACAGCCGCTTGAAGTCCAGCAGCCAGGGCGACATGGCCAGCTGACCATAGCCGCTGGGGACCGAGAGCCGCACGCGGCCGCCCAGCTCCTGCCCCAGCGTGGCCACGGCCTCGCGCGCGGCCATCAGCTCGTTCTGGATCACGCGGCCGTGCTCATACAGCTTCAGGCCGATCTCGGTCGCCTCCAGCCTGCGCGTCGTGCGGCGGATCAACTGCTGGCCGATGGCGCGTTCGATTTGATTCAGGTGGTAACTGATGTTGGCGCGGCTCATCTTCAGCCGGCGCGCGGCCTCAGACAGGGTGCCAGCGTCCAGAATGTGGACGAGCAGCGTCAGGGATTGGACATCGAGGCTCATTGTTCAATTTGGCTTGACAGCATGTACAGGACTTATGGGATTGTCAAACAGCTTTTCCAGTCCAACAATCAGGCCCACACAAACGCAGGAGACAACGCATGGCGAATACGACAGGCCCCGACGCGCACAACGAGCAAGTGGTGCGCACCCAGCTACATGGCAAGGTGCTGCTGGTCACCGTCGACAACCCACCCGTGAACGCACTGGGCGTGGCCGTGCGCCGCGGCCTGGCCGCGGCCATGGACCAGGCCGAGCAGGACGCCGGCATTGCCGCCGTGCTGATCGTCGGCGCCGGCAAGAGCTTCATCGCCGGCGCCGACATCCGCGAATTCGGTCTGCCGCCGCAGGCCCCGCTGCTGACCGACGTCTGCAAGCGCATCGAGGCACTGAAAAAGCCCGTCGTCGCCGCGATCCATGGCGCCGCGCTGGGCGGCGGGCTGGAAGTTGCGATGGGCGCCCACTACCGCATTGCTGTCGCCAACGCCAAGCTCGGCCTGCCCGAAGTGCTGCTGGGCCTGTTGCCTGGCGCCGGCGGCACGCAGCGCGCACCGCGCCTGATGGGCGCCGCCCCTGCGCTGGACATGATGCTGACCGGCCGCCACCTGGGCGCCGCTGAAGCACTGAAGCTGGGCCTGGTCGACCGCGTGGCCAAAAGCGACGACACGCTGGCCGAGGGCCTGGCCTACGCGCAGGAGCTGCTGGCCGCAGGCGCCGGCCCGCGCCGTTCGCGTGACGCCACCGCCCTGGCCGACGTGGAGGCCAGCCGCGCCGCCATCGCCGCCGCGCGCACCGAGCAGGCGAAAAAATCCCGCAACCTGTTCTCGCCCCACAAGATCGTGGACGCGGTCGAGGCCGCCCTCGACAAGCCGTTCGACGAGGCCATCAAGTTCGAGCGCGAGTTGTTCATGCAGTGCCTGGACAGCCCGCAGCGCGCGGGCTTGATCCACGCCTTCTTCGCCGAGCGCGACGTGGTCAAGGTGCCTGAAGCCGCAGCCGCCAAACCGCGTGCGCTGCAGTCGGTGGGTGTGGTCGGCGGCGGCACCATGGGCGCCGGCATTGCCGTCGCGGCGCTGGACGCCGGCCTGCCGGTGACCATGGTCGAGCGTGATGACGCCTCCATTGCGCGTGGCCGCGCCAATGTCGAAAAGGTCTACGACGGCCTGGTCGCCAAGGGCCGCATGACGCCCGAGGGCAAGGCCAAGGTCATGGCGCGCTTCGCAGGCAGCACCGACTACGCCTCCTTTGCCAACGTCGACCTGGTGATTGAAGCCGTGTTCGAAGACATCGAGGTCAAGAAGGCCGTGTTCAAGGAACTCGACCAGGTCTGCAAACAGGGCGCCGTGCTGGCCACCAACACCTCGTACCTGGACATCGACGCGATTGCTGCCAGCATCTCGCGGCCGGGCGACGTGATCGGCCTGCACTTCTTCTCGCCGGCCAACATCATGAAGCTGCTGGAGATCGTGGTGCCGGCCAAGGTCAGCGCCGACGTGGTGGCCACCGCGTTCGAACTGGCCAAGAAGCTCAAGAAGGTGCCGGTGCGCGCTGGTGTGTGCGACGGCTTCATCGGCAACCGCATCCTGGCCGTGTACCGCCAGGCCGCCGACCACATGATGGAAGACGGCGCCTCGCCCTACGCCATCGACGCGGCCGTGCGCAACTTTGGCTACCCCATGGGCCCGTTCCAGGTGTCGGACCTGGCCGGTGGCGACATTGGCTGGGCCACGCGCAAGCGCAAGTCGGCCACGCGCGACCCCAAGGCCCGCTACGTGCAGGTGGCCGACCGCATCTGCGAACGCGGCTGGTTCGGCCAGAAGACCGGCCGCGGCTGGTACCAGTACCCGCAGGGCGCACGCACCGGCGTAGAAGACCCCGAAGTGCTGGCCATCGTGGACGCCGAACGTGCGCGCGCCGGCATCACGCCGCGCCAGCTCACCGAACAAGAAATCATGCGGCGCTACATGGCGGCCATGGTCAACGAAGGCGCCAAGGTCGTGGCCGAAGGCATCGCCCTGCGGCCGCTGGACGTGGACGTGACCTTCATTTCCGGCTACGGCTTTCCGCGCTTTCGCGGCGGCCCGATGCAGTGGGCCGACATGACCGGCCTGGCCAAAGTGCTGGAGGACATCCGCACCTTTGCCAAGGAAGATCCGCTCTTCTGGCAGCCCGCGCCGCTGCTCGTCCAGTTGGTCGAAGAAGGCCGCAACTTTGCCAGCCTGAACAAGAGCTGAGCCCGTTCGATTTCCCCGCGCCCGCGCACAGCGGGCGCTTTCCTGCACAACCACAAGGAGACCCGCCATGCGCGAAGCCGTCATCGTATCTACCGCCCGTACGCCCCTCACCAAGTCGCACCGAGGTGAATTCAACATCACGCCCGGCCCCACGCTGGCGTCGTTCGCCGTCAAGGCCGCCGTCGAGCGTTCGGGCCTGGACCCGGCGTTGATCGAAGACCTGATCCTGGGCACCGGTTACCCCGAGGGCACCACCGGCCGCAACGTCGGCCGCCAGGCGGCACTGCGCGCCGGGCTGCCGCTGTCGGTGGCCGGCCTCACGGTCAGCCGCTTTTGCGCATCCGGCCTGCAGGCCATTGCCAGCGCGGCCGGTGCCATCGTGGCCGGTGCGCCGGCCATGGTCGCAGGCGGTGTGGAAAGCATCTCGCAAATCCGCACCCGCAGCGCCACCGATGCCGGCGATTCGGGCATGGACCCGTGGCTGGTCGAGCGCATGCCCGCCCTCTACATGGCGATGATCGAGACCGCCGACATCGTGGCCGCGCGCTACAACATCAGCCGCGAAGCACAAGACCGCTTCTCGGCGGAAAGCCAACGCCGCACCGAGGCCGCGCAAAAGGGCGGCATCTACGACAACGAGATCGTGCCCTGCACCACCACCATGGCGGTGACCGACAAGGAAACCAAGGCCGTCACGCACCGTGAAGTGACCGCGACCATGGACAACTGCAACCGCGCCGGCACGACGTACGAGGGCCTGGCCAAGCTGGCCCCGGTGCGCGCGCCGGACCAGTTCGTCACCGCCGGCAATGCCTCGCAACTGTCCGACGGCGCATCGGCCTGCGTGATGGTCGAGGCCAAGGAAGCCGAGCGCCTGGGCTTGAAACCCCTGGGCGCCTTCCGCGGCTTTGCCGTGGCCGGCTGCGAGCCCGACGAGATGGGCATCGGCCCGGTCTACGCCATTCCCAAGCTGTTGAAGCGCCACGGCCTGACGGTGGACGACATCGACCTGTGGGAACTGAATGAAGCCTTCGCCTCGCAGGCGCTGTACTGCCAGCAGCAGCTGGGCATCCCGCACGAGAAGCTGAACGTGAACGGCGGCGCGATTTCCATCGGTCACCCTTTCGGCATGACGGGCGCACGCCTGGCCGGTCATGTGCTGCTGGAAGGCCGCCGCCGCAAGGCCAAGTACGCGGTCGTCTCGATGTGCATCGCCGGCGGCATGGGCGCTGCGGGCCTGTTCGAAATCTACTGATCGGAGTTGCCATCATGGACATGAATTTCACCCCCGAAGACACCGCGTTCCGCGACGAGGTGCGCGCCTTTCTGGCCGAGAACTTGAAGCCCGAACTCTCCGACAAGGTCGGCGACGGCGAGCACCTTTCCAAGGCCGACATGGAAGCCTGGCACGCCAAGCTGAACAAGCGTGGCTGGCTGGCCAACCACTGGCCCGAGGCCTACGGCGGCCCGGGCTGGAGCGCCACGCAGAAATACATCTTCGAGCATGAGTGCGCCGTTGCCTACGCGCCGCGCATCGTGCCCTTCGGCGTCAACATGCTCGGCCCGGTGCTGATCAAGTACGGCAACGAAGCGCAGAAGAGCTATTGGCTGCCGCGTATCCTGAACGGTGACGACTGGTGGTGCCAGGGCTACAGCGAGCCGGGCGCGGGCTCGGACCTGGCCGGCGTCAAGACCACGGCGGTGAAGGACGGCAACGACTACATCGTCAACGGCCAGAAGACCTGGACCACGCTGGGCCAGCACGCCAACATGATCTTCTGCCTGGTGCGCACCGACCCGGCGGCCAAGAAACAGTCGGGCATCAGCTTTCTGCTGATCGACATGACGAGCCCCGGCATCGAGATCCGCCCCATCATCACGCTGGACGGTGCCCACGAAGTCAACGAAGTGTTCTTCACCGACGTGCGCGTGCCGGCCGAAAACCTGGTCTATGAAGAGAACAAGGGCTGGGACTGCGCCAAGTACCTGCTCACCTACGAGCGCACCAACATCGCCGGCGTGGGCTTCTCCATCGCCGCGCTGGCCCGGCTCAAGAACGCTGCGGCCAAGGTGCAGAAGAACGGCAAGCCCTTGTTGGACGACCCGCTGTTCGCGGCCCGCGTGGCCAAGGTCGAGATCGACCTGGAGAACATGAAGACCACCAACCTGCGGGTGATCGCCGCCGTGGCCGGTGGGGGTGTGCCGGGCGCAGAAAGCTCGATGTTGAAGATCCGCGGTACCGTGATCCGCCAGGAACTGACATCGCTGCTGCGCCGCGCCATGGGCCCCGAGGCGCGGGCACTGGCGGGCGAAGGCGGCTGGCACCCCGGCGCCGACGAAGCGCCCAACGCCGCGCTGAGCTACTTCAACAACCGCAAGCTGTCGATCTTCGGCGGCTCCAATGAAATCCAGCGCAACATCATCTCCAAGATGATCTTGGGCCTGTGAGGAGACACGCATGAACTTCGAACACACCGAAGACCGCCGCATGCTGGCGGACACCTTGAACCGGTACGTCGCCGAGCAATACGGCATCGAGGCGCGGCACAAGCTCGCCAAGTCCGCGCAGGGCTACAGCGCCGAGCAGTGGCAGCAATTCGCCGAACTCGGCGCCATCGGCGCGCTGTTCAGCGAGGCCGATGGCGGCTACGGCGGCGCTGGCTTCGACATCGCCGTGGTCTTCGAAGCGCTGGGCCGCGGCCTGGTGGTCGAACCCCTGCTGGGCAGCGCCGTGCTGGCCGGCAGCGCGATTGCCAAGGCGGGCAACGAAGCCCAGCGCGCGCACCTGGAGCAGATCATCGACGGCAGCACCATCGCCGCGTTCGCCCATGGCGAGCCGGGCAGCTACGCGCTGGACGAAGTGGCGACCACGGCCACGAAGACCGCCGACGGCTGGCAACTGAGTGGCACCAAGGCCATGGTGCAGCAGGGCGAGGCGGCGACGCTGTTCGTGGTGTCGGCCAGCACCGGCAGCGGCCTGTCGCTGTTCCTCGTGCCGGCCACAGCTTCGGGCGTCTCGATCAAAGGCTCCACCACCGTCGACGGTGGCCGCGTGGCCCAGGTCACGTTCGACAATGTGACGGTCGACTCCGATGCCCTGCTGGGCACCGAGGGCCAGGCACTGGCCACCATCGAGCACGCCGTCGGCCGCGGCATCGTCGCGCTGTGCGCCGAATCGCTGGGTGCCATGGACGTGGCGCGCCAGGCCACGCTGGAATACCTGCAGACGCGCAAGCAGTTCGGCGTGCCGATCGGCAGCTTCCAGGCGCTGCAGCACCGCATGGCCGATGTGCTGCTGGAGATCGAACAGGCCCGCTCGGCCGTCATCAATGTGGCAGCCGCTGTCGACAGCGGTGACCGCGTCGCCCGCGAAAAGGCTGTGTCGGCCGCCAAGTTCACCATCGGCCGTGTCGGCACGCTGGTGGCCGAGGAGAGCGTGCAGCTGCACGGCGGCATCGGCATGACCTGGGAACTGCCGCTGTCGCACTACGCCAAGCGGCTGGTCATGATCGACCACCAGCTGGGCGACGAGGACTTCCACCTGGCGCGCTACATCGCACTGGGCAAGGAAGCGGCATGAGCGGAGCGCCGGGCCGCCCGGAGCAAGCTGGCACCGCAGGCACATCCGTGTCGACTGAAGCGCTGCTGACGCGGCGCGAGGGTGCGGTGCTGGTGCTGGTGAACAACAACCCGGCCGCGCGCAACGCGCTGTCGGCCGAGTTCTACCTGGCCGCCACCGCCGCCCTGGTCGAGGCCGAAGCCGACCCCACCATCGGCGCCGTCGTGCTGACCGGCGCGGGCAACTTCTTTTGCGCTGGCGGCAACCTGAACCAGCTGATCACCCGCCGCGACATGGCGCCCGCCGACCGCCGCGAGCGGCTGGAGCTGCTGCACGGCTTCGTGCGCCGGCTGCGTGACACGGCCAAGCCGGTGATCGCCGCCGTCGAGGGTGGCGCGGCCGGCGCGGGCCTTTCCGTCGCGCTGGCCTGCGACCTGCTGGTGTCCTCGCGCACGGCGTTTTTCAGCGCCACCTACATCAAGGTGGGCCTGACGCCCGATGGCGGGCTGACCTCGTTCCTCGCCGAGTTCGTCTCGCGCCAGGTGCTGACCGAGCTGTGCCTGCTGGGCGAGCGCGTCACGGCCGAGCGCCTGCACAGCCTGGGCGCCGTCAACCGTCTGGTCGATGCCGGCAGCGCCGAGGCCACAGCCATCGCGCTCGGCGCGCAACTGGCGCAGGGCCCCGACCGCGCCAGCGCCCGCATCAAGGCGCTGTGCCGTGGCGCCCATGCGCGCACGCTGGACGAGCAGCTGGAGCTGGAAGCCGGCTTCATGGTGCAGAGCCAGGGCGACGACGAAGCGCAGGAGGGCATCGGCGCATTCCTCGGCAAACGCCAGGCCGATTTCGCCAAGCTGCGCCAGCGATGACCGCGCTGCGCAGAATGGCGCTAACGAGAACTACAGGAGACTGACTGGATGACTGCCAACACTTCCAACCTGCCGCTGGCCGGCGTGCGCGTGCTTGATTTTTCGCGCGTGCTGGCCGGCCCGCTGTGCGCCCAGGTGCTGGGCGATTTCGGTGCCGACGTCGTGAAGATCGAGCACCCCAGCCGCGGCGACGATACGCGCGACTGGGGCCTGCGCGTTGGCAAGACCGAGACGACCTACTTCAACAGCATGAACCGCAACAAGCGGTCGATCACGCTGGACCTGGCGACGCCTGAGGGCCAGGCCACTGCGCGCCAGCTTGTCGCCAAGGCCGACGTGGTGGTGCAGAACTTCAAGACCGGCGGCATGGAGAAGATGGGCCTGGGCTACGAGCAGCTGCGCGAGATCAACCCGCGCCTGATCTATTGCTCGGTGACCGGCTATAACCGCGGCGGCCCCGAGGCCAAGCGCCCCGGCTACGACCTGGTGATCCAGGGCCAGGCCGGCATCATGGCCATGAACGGCGAGGAGGGCCAGGGCCCGCTGAAGTTCGGCATCGCTGCCGTTGACCTCATGACCGGCATGTACAGCGCCCAGGCCGTGCTGGCCGCGCTCTACCAGCGCCAGCAGACCGGCGTGGGCCGGCACGTGGAGATGGCACTGTTCGACTGCGGCCTGATGATCACCGCCTACAGCGGGTTGGAGGCGCTGCTGCAGGGCAGCGATCCGCCGAAGTACGGCAACGCCCATCCGTCGATCGTGCCCTATGGCGTGTTCGACGCGGCCGACGGCCCGGTCATCATCAGCGTGGGCACCAACGCGCAGTTCGAGCGGCTGTGCATCGACGCGCTGGAACGGCCCGACCTGGCCGCCGACGAGCGTTTCAAGACCAACCTGGGGCGCGGCCAGCACCGCGCCGTGCTGCTGCCGGAGCTCTACAAGGAGATCGGCAGCCGCAAGCGTGACCACCTGGTCACCGCCATGACCAACGCCGGCATCCCCTGCGGCGAGGTGCTCGGCCTGCACGAGGCGCTGACTTCGCCACGCGCCACCGAAGACGGCCTGGTTACCCAGCAGCCGCACCCGGTGGCCGGCAGCACCCATGTGCTGGCGCCGCCCTACCGCATGGATGGCCAGCGCCTGCCGATTCGCATGCCGCCGCCGCAGCTGGGCGCCGACCGCGATGCGGTGCTGAAGGAATGGTTGGGCCAGGACTGACCTGCCTGTGTCCCGTGGGGCGCACCGTGCGCCCCACTTTTTTTCCCCGAAAGATTCCCATGAAGAGCTCCACCCCCTCGCGCCGCACGCTGCTGGCTCAAGCCGCCGCACTGGGCGCCGGCACGCTGCTGGCCACCCCGTTCGCCCATGCCCAGGCGGGCTGGCCGTCGCGGCCCGTCAAGATCGTCGTGCCATTCAACGCCGGTGGCGCCACTGACGCGATGGCCCGCATGCTGGCCGACAAGCTCGGCCCGCGCCTGGGCCAGCCGGTCGTCGTCGACAACAAGGGCGGTGCGGGCGGCATCATCGGTACCGATGCGGTGGCCAAGGCCGCACCCGATGGGCTGACCTTCACGGTCTCGCTCAGCACCTCGCTGTTGATCAACCAGTTTCTCTACACCAAGCTGCCGTACGACCCGCGCAAGGACCTGGTGCTGGTCTCGCAGTTGGCCATCGCGCCCGTCCTGCTGGTGGTGCACCCCAGCGTGCCGGCCAGCAACGCAGCCGAACTGCGCAAGTACATCCAGGCGAACAAGGGCAAGGTGGCCTACGGCTCCTATGGCATCGGTTCGTACGCGCACCTGGCCGGCGCCTTCATGAGCCAGGCGCTGGGCGCCGACATGGCGCACGTGTCGTACAAGGGCGAGGCGCCGATGGTGCAGGACCTGCTGGGTGGCCAGATCCAGATGGCGTTCTCCAGCGCGCAGAACACCAAGCCGCACATCGACGCCGGCAAGCTCAAGGTCATCGGCGTCACCGGCGACCAGCGCATGGCCGTGCTCCCCAACGTGCCCACGCTCGCCGAGCAGGGCATGAACGATGACGCCTACCGCATCGTCGGCTGGGTCGGCATGGCGGCGCCGGCCAAGACGCCAGTCGAGATCGTGCAGCGCATGGCCAAGGAAGTGGGCGCCGTCTTCCAGATGCCGGAGATGCGCGAGCGGGTGGCCAACCTGGGCTTCACCGTCGTGGCCGGCTCGCCCGAGGCGTTCGACGCCGCGTACAAAAAAGATGCGCCGATTTGGGAAAAACTGGTCAAGGCGTCGGGCGCCAAGCTGGACTGACCGTCACACCGCGGGTGGCACGCAGCACTAAACTTGCCTGCCATGAAAACGCCGCTGTTCCCCCTGGCCCTGGCCGCCCTGCTGGCAAGCCCGGCCAGCCACGCCCTCACGTGTGAAGAGCTGCGTGCCGACATTGAGGCGCGCATCGCCGCCAACGGCGTCAGCCGCTTCACGGTGACCACGGTGGACGCAGACGCCAGCGCCGAAGGCCGCGTGGTGGGCAACTGCGAACGCGGCAGCA
This sequence comes from Rhodoferax sp. RT4P68, assembly GCF_056521305.1. Classification (NCBI taxonomy): domain Bacteria; kingdom Pseudomonadati; phylum Pseudomonadota; class Betaproteobacteria; order Burkholderiales; family Comamonadaceae; genus Rhodoferax; species Rhodoferax sp. RT4P68. Next base: position 514,393 of record NZ_JBWMBB010000003.1, on the reverse strand, counting down.
AGAAGATCGTCTACCTGCAGCACAGCAGCGGCGCGGGCGCACAAGGCACATCCGCAGCAGCCCGGGCCCTGCGCGGCGACGACATCCTGACCGAGTGCCGCGATGGCACAGTGTCGGTGGGTGGCAACTGCCGGCGGTAGGTCGCGGGTCCATCGGAGCACCCCGACCATCGCTCACACCCGCTCGGAAATCTCGATCAGATTGAAATCCGGATCGCGCACATAGACCGAGCGGATCTTGCCCGTCGCGCCCGTGCGCAGCACCGGCCCCTCCAACACCGGCCAGCCGCGCTCCGCCAGCATGGCGATCACCTCGTCCAGCGGCGCCTCGGCGATGAAGCACAGGTCCAGCGCGCCGGGCACGGGCAGGTGCGCCTTGGGCTCGAACTCGCTGCCCTGCACGTGCAGGTTGATCTTCTGCTGGCGGAACCTGAACGCCCGGCGCTCCACCGGCGGCGTGCCGCCGACGAAGGTCTCCAGCTGCATGCCGAGCACGCGCGTGTAGAAGTCCACGCAGGCCTCTGGCCGTGCCGTGGTGAGAACCAGGTGGTCGAGGTGGTGGATCATGGAACAAGCATCCTTCAGTGTTTGAACACCCGCTGGTGCAGCCGCCGCAGCGACCACCACACGCTCAGGGCCACCACCGGGATCGCCAGCGCCGCCGTGGTCTCGGCCGCCAGCGGCCAGCCGATCTTCTGCGCGCCCTTGGCCAGGTAGCTGACCAGGCCGACGATGTAATAGGTGATGGCCGCGACCGACAGGCCTTCGACCGTGGACTGCAGCTTGAGCTGCAAGTCCTGCCGGCTGTTCATCGTGGCCAGCAGCGCCTGCGCGCTTTGCTGCTGTTCGATCTCCACCCGCGTGCGCAGCAGGTTGCTGATGCGAGAGACGCGCTGTGACAGCGCGTCCTGCCGGCGCGTTGCCCATTCGCAGGTCTTGCGGGCCGGCGTCAGACGGCGCTCCATGAACTCGCCGATGCTCTGCAGCGCTTCGATCTTGACCTCGCCGATCTCGTGGATGCGCCGGTCCATCAGCTCGAAGTACGCAGCGCTGGCCGAGAGCCGCGAATGCGTGGCCGCGTGCTGGCTCTCGACCTGGCCGGCCAGGCGCGTCAGGCGGTCCAGCAGCGCCGGCTCGGCCTCGCGATCGGCAGTGCGGATGGCTTCGGCCAGGGCCGCCAGTTCGCTCTCGGCGCTGGCCAGCACGCTGCTGGCGCGCCGCGCTGCGGGCAGGCCCAGCATGGCCGCCAGGCGGTAGGTCTCGATCTCCAGCACACGCTGCACCAGCCGGCCGAGTCGGCGGCGTGGCAACTGGCCTGGCAGCAGCACGAAGCGCGAGAAGCCATCTGCGTGGATGCCGAAATCGGTATAGACCTCAGCCCGGCCGTCCGTCACGCGGGAGCCGACCAGCGTGTCTTCGCGCAGCAGCTGGCGCACGGCGGCGCTTGAGCCGGGCGGCGTGTCCAGCACCCACACATTCAGGCTGCACAGGCACTGGCCAGGCAGCGCCGCCAGCCACTGCTGCGGCACGGCCTCGGTGGCGCTGGCAGGCGGGCCGGGCGGGCGCTGCGTGCTTGAAGCGGAACCGGAACCGGAACCGGCACCGGCACCGGAATCTGAGTCGGAGTCGGAGTCGGAGTCGCCACAGTCCTCGGCATCAGCACTGGCCGGCAACGGCACTGTGAACGTCCAGCTGACGAACTCGGTGTGCAGCTCCCAGCGCAGCCGAAAGCCGCCGACGTCGATGCGCAGGTGCGTGGTGTGCTCGTCCGGCGGCGCCAGGTGGTGGTCGCGCAGCAGCGTCGCCAGATGGGCACGGCTTGCCTCGCTGCCGCCCTCGCCGCTGAGCATGACGACGTGGGCAATGGCCAACGGCGCCGACAGTGCCTCGGGCGGGCGCGCATGGACCTCGTTGTGCAGCAGCGCGCGATCGGGGTGCTGGGGCAGGCGAAGAGGGTGGAGCATGGGTGGCGGGCGTACGGGCCGGTTGACGGGCGGGCGGGCGGGCGGGCGTTATTGTGGGGCCAGGCACCTGCGCGGCATGGTGCCGTTGCGGGCTGGATGAGCGGCTTCGTCAACGCGCGCAGTGCCCGAGCACGCGCAGGCTGCCATCGCAGGGCCGGGACTTCGCAGGCGGTGTCCAGCACGTAGCGACCTTCGACGCTGGAGCGGGCACTCGGTGCTCTGCAGAGCCGGGCGGTGAGCGCTGACTGGGGCGTCTCCGCTTCGTCGAGGGTGCGAGCTTGCTCGAAGCGGCCCGGCGCGGCGGTCACGCCGACTTAACTGCGCGCTCCGGTCGTGGACCTGCTGTGCTTGGCCGCTTCCCGCTGTGCGTCGGCACGTCGGTCTGCCAGCAGATGCTCCACGGTACCGCCCTTGCCCGCGCCGCAGAACGCTGCCACGGCCTGCCGCGCTGTCCGAGCGGCCACGTCGCGCTGCTGCATACCCAGCGGGTCTATGGGAGCGCAGCACGGATCAGGCCGTGCCAAACGCATCAGGAACTGAACAGAAAGTTCATCACGTCGCCATCCTTCACGACGTATTCCTTGCCCTCGGCCCGCATCTTCCCCGCGTCCTTGGCGCCCTGCTCGCCCTTGAGCGCGATGTAGTCGTCGAAGCCGATGGTCTGGGCGCGGATGTAGCCCTTCTCGAAATCGCCGTGGATGACGCCGGCCGCCTGCGGGCCGGTGTCGCCGATGTGGATGGTCCAGGCGCGCACTTCCTTCACGCCGGCGGTGAAGTAGGTCTGCAGGCCCAGCAGCTTGTAGGCGGCGCGGATCAGGCGGTTCAGGCCCGGCTCGTCCTGGCCGATCTCGGCCAGAAACATGGTCTTGTCTTCGTCGTCCATCTCGGACAGCTCGGCCTCGATCTTGGCGCAGATGGCGACCACGGGCGCGCCCTGCTTGGCGGCGTATTCCCTCAGACGGTCCAGGTAGGGGTTGTTCTCGAAACCGTCTTCGGCCACGTTGCCGACGAACATCGCGGGCTTGGCGGTGATCAGGCTGAAGCTGCGCACCAGCGGCTGCTCTTCCTTCGTGAATTCCAGTGCGCGCACGGGGATGTTCTCGTTCAGCGCGGCGTGACAGCGCTCGAGCAGGGCGACCAGCTTTTGCGCGTCCTTGTCGCCGGAACGCGCGACCTTGGTGTGGCGGTGCAGCGCCTTGTCGACGGTGGCCAGGTCGGCCAGGCACAGCTCGGTCTGGATGACCTCGATGTCGGAGATCGGGTCGACCTTGCCAGCCACGTGGATCACGTTGTCGTCGTCGAAGCAGCGCACCACATTGACGGTGGCGTCGGTCTCGCGGATGTGGGCGAGGAACTTGTTGCCCAGGCCCTCGCCCGTGCTGGCACCGGCCACCAGGCCGGCGATGTCGACGAATTCGACGATGGCCGGCACGATGCGCTCGGGCTTGACGATCTCGGCCAACTTGGCCAGGCGCGGGTCGGGCACCTCGACCACGCCCGTGTTGGGCTCGATGGTGCAGAACGGGTAGTTTTCAGCCGCGATGCCGGCCTTGGTCAGCGCGTTGAAAAGGGTGGACTTGCCCACATTGGGCAGGCCCACGATGCCGCATTGGAGGCTCATGGAAATTCCTTTGAAATCAACCCCTTCTGCACCATCGAGCCCAACACGGGCGTCGTCGATATGCCCGATCCGCGCGAAGCGCCACGAGCAGGCGAGCACGACATTACGACCGGGGGTGCTACGGCAGCGGGAGGGTTTTGTCCTCGTTTTGCCTGGGGAAAGCAGCTGTCGATTGTATTGGTCAGCGACAGGGACGTTGGTTACGCAACCGCGTGTCTAGGGTCAACCAACAGCTCGGAGAGAATTCCCGCAAGGAGGGGAGAGCATGGGCGATCTTTGGAGGTGGTGCAGCCGCTGGAGCGGTGGTGGCAGTGCTGGGTGTCGCCGCGGGATTTCCTGGCTTGCAGATGGTGGGGCGTCCTCCGGACACGGTCATCGCAGCAGCACTAGGTGCACTCATCGCCGCGACGGTCTCAGTATTTGGCGTCCTTGCGGCAAACAGAAGCAGCGCCCAGCGCCTCAAGATGCAGCTGGACCATGACCGCGATCAGGCTGCACTGAAGCTAGACCATGAAGCAGCGCAAAAGCGAGCAGACCGCGCGATCTCGGCGAAGCGTCAGGTCTACCTTGAGGGCGTTGAAAAGTGCCAGGCCCTGATAGCGCACATAGCGGGCCTCCCCGACTGCCCAGATGGAACCCGTCCCAACTTGCAGCCGCTGCTTGAAGTCACCACCGTCCTCGCAAAGGTCTGGCTGATCGCCGACGCCGAAGCGGCGCTTCATGCAAGGTCGCTACCGGAACTCTTCACGAAGGCACTGCTTCACTGCGAAATTTCCGCCGCTCCATACCGTGAGGCCGTCGGCCGGGACGGCCCCGGACGTCACATTGAATGGAGAGCTCGCGACGGCTTGAAAATGCTTGAGACGGTCCGCCCCTGCCATGGAGGACTCGCTCAGCTGGTGTGCCTGCTGCGGCACGAGCTGGAGCTTGCCACCGACGTGGCGGAGTTCACAAAGGTTGAGCAAGTCCAGCAGGACCGGGCTGCGCAGATGCTTCGGGATGTTGTTGCAATGTTCACAAAGGGATGACTCGCATGGCAATGCTGACCAACGAACAGCTCAAGTTCCTCAAGATCCAGCACGTTTCCCTTTCGCTCCTTTTGGATGGTGGCAGATAGAGCAAGAAGGATCGGCAGGCGCTGTCGGTCGGGACCTGCCGCAAGCGCCTACGGCGTTGCGCCGCGCGAGGTCGGCGGCACACGCTGCGGACCAAAGCCGTGACATAACTGAAATATCGCATGCCAGCTGCGATGCTCTGCGTAGGCTACGTCTACTTGGCCTACTCCGAGCGCAACAACCTCATCAAGGTCGGCATTACGAGGTCGACCGATGTGGTCGTGTCACCTGGCTACAGCCCCGCGGCAACGGTCGCGTCGCGACCGGGTCGTCATTGAGAGCCAGCGCATCTCGCAGGGCGCGGGCAAGTGAGCGTCGACCTCCACGGCGCGATGGAAGCGCCCGGTCATGTATCGCAAGCTCAATGCATACGTGGAGTGCCGGGAATTCTCTCGTCTCCGCTGCCAGTCGCCGAAAAGATTCACGACGGCATCGCGCGCACCTACCAGTCACTGACTAGGCTGAGGTTACGCGAAGCAAACTTGCCCATTGATCGATGAGTTTCTGGGGGCCGTCTTCCTGCCACCTGGAGTCTCGCCAGACCTCGAACCGGAGGCCAGCCAGTTGAACATCGACTCCCGTAGCAAACCAGTCCCCGGGCTTCGCGCCAAGCTTCCGGCCGGCGGCTTCCATGCTTTTGACCTGCTCTAAAGAAGTGCCTGCAAACTCGCAAGCGGCAGTCCAGTTCATGAGGCGTCGATCATCAGAAGCAATGCCGAATCGCATAGCGCCGAAGCGCCTCTCCTGCTCAGCGAATGTCATGCGCTTCGGTCCTTTGGCGGTGGAGACCATCTTTGTGGCAGTGGGCTCCCAACGCTGATTTGCCGAAAACCACAGCAGAGGCTGCTCAGAACTCGCCCCTGTATTCGAAGGCTTCAGCGCTCCAGAAGAAATCATCTTGGCCAGGTATTGCAGAGGGGCGTAGTGCCATCTGTAGTGAGATGCGGGGTCTTCATTCGTCATAGATCACGATTGTCACTCTCGACCGCGCCGGTAGGCCTCGGTAGTTGGCATGCCGGCGGGCCCACTGCTCCGGCTATCCCATGGCAATCGCCCGCCCCGCTAGTCGGTATCGCGTCACATTGGTGCCAGCTTGGTTAGCGAATTGGCATCGTAGGATGGCCCTGACCCTGGAGGAGCGATGCCAATTGTTTTGATCAGCGAGGCGCTGCTACAACGCAGCACGATCTCCGACGGTCGACTTCTGCGCGACCGAGTGCTGAGCGGCTTCTGCGTGCGCATGAACCCGCGCAAGCGCACCTTCCGGGTCGCCACGAGCATTGCGGGCAAGCAGTTCCGCATGAACCTCGGCCACTGGCCCACAATGAGCGTCGAAGACGCGCGCGGCCGTGCAATGGTGGTTCTCGCGCAGTGCCGGCAGGGCATTCGACCAGCTCAACCAGCACCGACATCGGCGCTACCGACGCTGCGCGCGACGGTCGTGACCTACTGCGCGGCCAAGGGCATCAAGGCGTCGTCGCAGAAGCGCTACGACTCACTGCTTCGAACGCACTTTTCCACCTGGCTAGATCAGTCGGTGGGTGACCTCGCACAGCCGGCGTTCACGGCGCACTGCCAGGCGTTCGCCCAGGCCAAGGGCGCAGCGCTGGTAGAGCTCGCTCGCGGCATGCTGGGCGCGGTGTTCAAGTTTGCGAACGCGATGCACGGCTGCGAACTTGTCTCGCCCTTCACCCGGCTGGCCATCATCGGCCTGCTGCCCGACCGCGCCCAGCCCCGCGCCCGTGTGTTGCAAGAGCGCGACCTCCCAACCTGGAAGCATGCTGTCGACCAGCTCGGCGAGCGTCAACGTGACCTGCTGATGCTCGTGCTCTGGACGGGTCTGCGGCGCAACGAAGCACGCGACCTCCGGCGTGATCAGATCGACCTCACTGGAGCCGTCCTGCGGGTCCCTGAGACGAAGAACGGCAAGCCCCACACCCTACCCATCACCCCGGTGCTGCACGAGCTCCTAGAGCGTCGCTGTGCAGGGCTCGGGCCGGGAGACGAGCTGTTCGCGGGCGTTGCCGCTGACCACCTGTCGAAGATGGCCGCCCGCGCGGGGTCGCCGGCTTTCATGCTCCACGACCTGCGCAAGATTGTGGCGACGGTGGGCGAGCGCATCGGTGTGGGCGACGCGGTGCTGCGCCGACTTCTCAACCACACGCCCCCCAAGGGCGACGTGCTGCACCGGCACTACGTGGCGTTGACCACAGAGGACGTCCGGGCGCCTCTTGAGCGCATCCAGGAAACGCTGGTCTCGATGATCAAGAAACCTGCTTGAACGTCAAGACCAGCTTGTCTAGCTGCACAATTTTGCGTTAATGACCGTGCCCCGAAAATCGACCTGACACTTCTTGCGTTGATCTTGCGCAAAAGCTTGCGCACGCCCGGGGCTCTTCTTCAGCTTCAAGGACAGCTCGAGGCCGTGCTCGTGCTTACAGGTAGGCTCCCGGCGCGGTCTTCCGGTGGCCCTATAAGCACCGCTTTTGAGCGGCAGGAAAAAAGCGGCGCCAAGGGCCTGCCTTACTCAATGATGCGCATAAGGGGTGCAAGGTCCACTACTGATGCAGGGCGCTCCCGGGGCTTCACAGCCGGTGCTGACGCTGGTGGATTACAACTCGATGATGTCGCTGAATTCACCCTGCGTTCCGGGTGCGCTCGCCCAATCCGAACACCGTCAGCATCGGACCTGAACAGGTTCACTCACGTCCCGTCAGAAGCAGTCAAAAGTAGAAGATAGAAAAAGTGGTGTGTTCCGGGCGGGCCCGGTTCTCCCTCTTTAATTTTCCTTCCTCACTCCTGCCTCCTATCTCTTGCTTGTTCCTTGTCCAGCGGCTGCCCGGATCGAAAGGCAGTAGCCGGTTGAAACCATTGGATTTTTTTGCGTCCAGAGGCGTTAGAAGTCCCCCACATCCCCCCGTCGATTCCCCGCAGGGCCGCCGCATCGCCGCCGGGAGTGGGGTCGACGCTACATTCCCAGGTGCCTGTCGAGCGTCGCGAGCTTTTCCTTGATGGTCTTGCGGTCCTTGACGGCGCCCCCGTCCATCATCGCCAGCAGCTGAGGAACGAGTTGCAGGTTCTCGGGCCCCAGCATTTCGCGTGCGAGCCACAAGTTCTGGTATTCCTCACGCAGAGACTTCATCCGAGGCGCCCGCTCCGTCCACTCACCGATCTTGCGCATAGCGATCGAACGCTTGGTCGAGAACATCCCTTTCGAATCCTGGTATTGGCTGGTCGTTGCCTTCACCCTCTTCTGAAGCTCGATACCGCGAAGACGCACGGTCTGGCACTGCTGCAAGGTGGTCAGTCCGAGGGCCTCATCGGCACGGAAGCCACCACGCCACCTCATCTGGGCCACCTTCCACGCGCTGTTGAACGGAAACTTGCTGGCGAGGTCCCAAAAGGCTGAGTGATGAGGTTCAGTAGGCACAAGGTCCATCTTTGTTGCATGGCACCAGTGGTAGTCGATCACAAGCTGGTCCCGAAAGAGCTGCATGTAGATCGGATCGCCCCTCTTGGCGTTCACGTTGATCGGCGGCCGGAATGCCGGCGCGACGCGACCCTCCAGGTTGAGCTGCACGGCCGCCGCACAGTAAGCACTGCGCACTGCGACATAGTCCGCAGCGGTCAAGACCGGGCGGCAGATCCGTTCAAGCTCCGACGTCGCGTTGCCGGATGCGGCAAAAACCGCTTCCTCGACCGGGAACTTGTCGAGCCGGTGGGCACGAGGTGCAAGGACTGTGGCGGTGCCTGCAGGTGTTACAGCGCAGGGGGTGGAGGTCTTGCTAGAGCACGGCTGCCCGGTGCTGGCACCATGCCCGCCCGCGTCTGTCGTTGTGGATACGGGAATGTGGGGCGGCGGTCCATCAGCCCCACGGATCGGCGGTGCACCAGGAGCGTCCTCGAGAGCAGCCAACAGCTTTTCCAGACCATCGTCATTTCCCGAGTCCTGGGAGTCATCATGCGCCGGGGCGAGGGTCGTGGTCTGCTTGGGTCCTTTCCGGCACCCATAAATTCGTAAGTCACGCTCGATTTGATCGGTGGTCCTGGGCTCCCAGTTCTGGCTTGAGGGCATAGGAGACAAGATGATTTTCTGCCCGTTCGTAGAGCGCAAGTTCACAGGCTTGCCTGTTTGATTGGCCCTGAGCTGGGCGCGATCGTGCTCGCGTTCGATGATGACGCCGTCGGCCTCCGCGTGGGTGGCGAGCATGTGTGAATAGGTCATGAGAGCGGTCCATAGCAATCGTCGCGGGCCGATTCGATTCGAACAGCACTGCCCCCGACTGGTTGTCGAAGGCCGGTAGCGATTGCTTTCGCCTAAGTGCGTTTCTGCAGCTCGGAAGCTCGTGTGGTGGGCTCGGCTGCAAGGTGCGGGCAGACCTCACCAGAGGCCGACGTCCCATGTCATGCGGGGATCACCCAGGCCTCAAGCCGCGGGCGCCAAGTTGCTGAACACAGAAGCCCCGGCAAGGACCAACATGCAACAAACAAGGCGTCGTGGGCCGCGCGTCATGCCGGTTCAGCGGCACATGCTGACGAACCCGACCGACGCTTCCTGGACAACTCCCATTGTAGGGAGCGGACGGGTGGCTCGTCGCGGTAGCACAGCCAGCATCGGCGAGGTGACCGTCCTCGCCGATACAACGGCGTCCTTCTCTTTCGATCGTTGCCTGGGTAGGCTTTGGATACACGCAGGACCGACGTCCTTTCATGTATCCACCTTCACCGATCGGATCACGCCACCATGAGCCAGAACCAGTTCGTCGCCTATTACCGCGTCAGCACCCAGCGTCAGGGAGCCTCCGGTCTTGGCATCGAAGCACAGCAGCACGCGGTCGCCAGGTTCCTCACCGACCGGGCAAGAACGGCGGTTGCCGAGTTTTTCGAGACCGAGACCGGCAAGGGTGCGAACGCGCTCGAGCAGCGCCCTCAACTGCGGGCGGCGCTAGCCCTGTGCAAGAAGACTGGTGCCACCTTGCTGATCGCGAAGCTGGACCGGCTCGCCCGGAACGTGCACTTCGTCTCGGGCCTGATCGAGACCGGTGTGGACTTCATCGCAGCTGACATGCCCCATGCCAACAAGGTCATGATCCAGATGCACGCCGTCATGAGCGAGTGGGAGCGCGACCAGATCAGCGAGCGCACCCGGGCGGCGCTTGCGGCGGCCAAAGCCCGGGGCGTCGTCCTTGGCGCCACCGGGCCTGCCAACTTGCGTCGATATGTCCTAGAACGCAGAGAAGCTGCCGATGCATTTGCGGCACGGCTGCGCGGGCTGGTGGCCGGGTTTCGGGCGCGCGAACTGTCTCAGCGGGCCATGATCGCCGAACTGAACACTCTAGGCATCAAGAGCCCGCGGGGTGGCGACTGGACACTTGTCCAAGTGCAAAGGGTGATGGCGCGCCTGGCTACCGCATAAGCCGAGGAAGTCATATTGCTATCGCACGTGAAGGTGGGGCCTAACCGCTTGTAACGGCGAGCTCGCTGCTACGTCGGCGATGGTCATGCGACAGCCCACACGCAAGGTTTCTCAGTGCGAACAAACAAAAAGTCGTTGCCCGTAAGGTTCGCAAGGGCTGCTGGTCTTCGTAGCCCACACGCACATCGCCCAGTGTTCAGCCCTCTACCTGTAAAAAGCCCCTAAACACTCTGTTACAATTCAAGTTCAAAGCCGAACCCTGTTTAATCCGCGCGGGGAATACCCGAATCTCTTCTTAATCATTTCATGTGCTTAGTCGCCTGAACTTAGCCGGGTGAGAGCACCAAATGGCCATGACTTACTATTGCGAGCCTGAAATGGGCGTTCAAGAAACAACTCGATGAAATTACATCTCGGTTCGAGGGAATCGTTTCGTCCTGACATCAACGCCTTGCGGGCGCTAGCCGTCGGATTGGTCGTCTTATTCCACTTCGATGTTCCAGGATTCGGGGGCGGCTTTCTCGGAGTAGACGTGTTCTTCGTGATCTCTGGCTATTTGATGACCAAGATCATTATTGCAGACCTACGGCTGCAAAAATTCCACTACTGGGCATTCGTGGGAGCCCGTATCGCCCGCATTTGGCCTGCGCTACTCGTGCTGGTGCTGGTGCTGCTAGTATTTGGAGCAGTCCTGCTGCCGCCGCTGGATTATGCCGACATGGCGAAGCAAGCTCGTGGTGCCGTGCTTTTCTACAGCAACGAAGAGTTCAAGAAGGGAGTTGGTTACTTTAGTTCCGGACCAGATGAGCGATGGCTGCTGCACACATGGTCGCTGTCGGTCGAATGGCAGTTTTACCTGATTTATCCATTCTTACTAATGGCAGCTGCGCGTCTGTCTCGGACGCTTAAGCCCAGTGTAAGTTTGAACGATAAGCACGTGCTCGTTGCAATCTTGCCACTCGCGGCACTTTCGTTTCTATACAGTCTCTGGGCAACTGAAACCAATCAAACCGCTGCCTTTTTTTCGTTGCTCCCCAGAGGCTGGGAGATGTTGATGGGCGGGGTGGTCTACTTAACTGAATCGAAAGTGGATCGGAGTGCCCCGCGTTGGCGAGGGTGCATTCAGGCGCTTTGTTTCATCGGACTTTTGATCGTAGCACTGATCGCCAGCGTCGGGGACTGGGAGGCCAAATGGCCGGGCTTTTTGGCTGCCGCGCCAGTTGCGCTGACAATTGGAGCGTTGGTGTGCCACTCTCAAGCGGGTCTCATTTTCAAAGTGACCAATAGCACAGTTGTGCAGTGCGTGGGCCTGTGGTCTTACTCGATTTATCTTTGGCACTGGCCTGTCAGCGTTGCGCTCAATTTCTTTGATGGGCATCCTGAGTTTGCGTCTTACTCAGCCCTGATGAAGTTGGGTGGCATTGCAGTTAGCATCGCTCTAGGTTGGCTATCTTACGAGCTAGTTGAAAAGCGGGTCAGATACAACAAGCAGAGACACGCTCTTCAGGGTGTGGTGGCGGGTGGGATCTGTGGAGTTGGGGTTGTTTGTGCAGCGTCGCTTTTCATCTTTGAATCTGATGGCTGGATTTCACGCACGGGCCAACACCAAGCACTCTACGAGAACCTGTCCAGGGTCAGGAGCCAGCCAATTATTCCTGTGGGTTGTCAGAACTCGGGTGCGCGCCAAGATAAACTAGCGCCGTGCTACATGAATGAAGCGGCTCCGGGGAAAAAAATTGTAGTTATCGGGGACTCGCACGCTCAGCACCTATATGCTTGGTTCCGACATAACGTTAAGTCGCCCGTGGTGTTTTTCACGAGCAGCGGGTGCCCTCCTATTAGTGGATTCAATAGGACCGCAACGGGTTACAAGTGTGACCGCTACGTAAAAGAGGCACTTGAAATTGCAGCAGGATCAGATTATTCGACGGTCGTCATAGCAGGTAATTGGAGCGGTGTTGCAGGTCTGTGTCGTGTGGTCAATGGTCAGTGCACGCGTGAAGAGGGTGCTTTGCGTTTCGAAGCAGCTGTGAAAGATAATCGCGCCGCTTGGATTGAACTGGCGCGGATGGGGAAGAAGGTCGTAGTTATTGACCAGTCTCCAATTGCACCGTTCAATATCTTTGCAATTTCAATGCGTCGGCATTTCCTAGGCCTGGAGCAGGTCACTTCATTTCAAGACCTGCAATTCAACGGTGCAGGGCGACGCTACTTGGACAGAGTATTCGAGGGCGCCTCGTCGTCGTTGCCACTTCATAGAGTTTCGTTACGAGACGACTTGTGCACTGACGCTGCCTGTCGTGTGCTCGATGGTGGCTCTCATATTCCAACTTTGATCGACCGCGATCATTTCGCGCCGTGGTGGATAATGCAGAAGGGCACGGCGCTGCGCCAAATTCTTGTTGAGCAGGCGACGCAGGTCCCAGCTGCGCCAGCCCACGCAGACTAGTGTTGGCACTAGGGTTTTTGGGCGTTATGTTTGTCAGTTGTCAAAACGATCCCGTTCGCCCGCTGCTACACCGTCGTGCTACAAAGTCGGCCAAACCGTGCTGTGTCGCTGGCGCGAAGTCGTGGGCTTAAACCCCGCCAGCGCACTACATCATGCGAAGTGGTCTGCCGAGGACCGGCGCGGCACCGGCTCCCATGCCAACCGCGGTGAAAGCTGCGCGAGCTGGTAAGCCCGATTGAGGTAATCAATGCGCTGCGGGACGCTCGCGCCTATCTGGCGCATCAAGGTCTCCCGCAGAGGGTGGTGACTCCCGATCAGATATTCATTGCGCTGGTGTAGCCGTTCCAACAGCCTTATCGATGGAACACGGTCGAACTTCCCCCTCGGCCCACGGTTGCAAGCCGGGCAGGCGAGCACCAAGTTCCAGATACCGTCCAGGTTCGCGGCCATGCCCGCCTGCTTCAGCCGGTGGGGGAAGAAATGGTCCACGTCCACGTTCATGCCGGCCCCGTGTATCCGCAGGCCGGTGCCGCAGTAGAAGCAGTGCCCTTTCTGGTAGCCGTTGAGCGCGTTGCGACTGCTGGTCACGCTGCGCCGCCCGCGTGACGCATCAATGGCGAACACCTCGCCCAAGTCTGCGTCGTGCTCGACCGCCAGCAGATTGGTGGCGATACCCAGGTTCCAGGCGGTCTCGACCAAGTTCCAGCGCCCGGTAACCTCTCCATCCAGGTTGACCGCCTGCGCACCCGCCAGCATTAGGCTGAACTCGTCAGTGATGCGGATGCCCCGGTTGGCCCGCCGCTCGTCGATGAAGAAGGAATGGTGCACCGGCGCAGACCCAACCACATGGAAGGCGTCGATGACGTTGGCAAAGCCGTGGGCGACAGCGGCGTCTACCAGCCGATTCAGATCCTTGTGCTGGTTGAATGCCATGCAGGCCTGGATGAACTTGCCGTCCTTCGTAGTGATCTGCTTGGGGGCCGCCAGCATGTGTTCCGCGATGGTCTGAGCAAACACCGGGGCCAGCTCTTCCAGCTTGACCAGTGCGCCGGCCTCAGGCTTTAACTTCAGGAGTGCAGACGCCAGCGAGAACTTGTAGCTGGCGGTGTTCCGGCCGTAGAGGACCACCCCGCGCCAGCAGTCTTCAACGGTAGGGTTCGCCGGGATAAAGGGACTCTCGACCACGGCGCCCTAGCGTGTGCTCAGCTGCATCAGGATCGAGGCCCAGGCCACCCCGCCCCTCCCCAGGCTGTCGTCATCGGTCCAGCGCTCCACCACCGCGAAGCCTTGCTGCTCGAAGAGCTTGCACAGTCTATCGGCAGTGTTGGGCACGAACAGCCGGCCCTGTGCATCCCGGTGATTCGCCGCGCCTGCGTCCTCTCGCCTGCTGGGCACCGAGTAGAGCAACCGCCCGCCCGGTCGTAGGCAGCTATGGATGAAGTTCACAGCGCCCGAGAGCTGGTCCAACGAGATGTGCATCAGAACCGCTGAGCAAAGCACCCCGTCGAAAGCACCACCATACGGCACGCCCACATTCGGAAGGACTCCTTGGACGATGCGGCCGCGAAGCTCCGGGTGCATGTCCTGCGCCAGCGCCACCAGTTCCGGGGTGGCATCAAGCCCGTAAGCATCCCTGCCGAGCTGGTGGAGCTGAGCCAGGTCACGCCCAGACCCACAGCCCACATCGAGCACACGCGTAGCTGGCGGGAAGGCGCGCTCAAAGTGCTGGGCAAGCCCGTTGACCACAGACTCGTAACGGTCGGCGACCTCGCATGCGTTGCGGGCGTAGTAAGTCAGGGTCTGTGAATCCATGTCGAGACGCTACACCAGATAAGCGTGTGGTGAGAGCTGGATAGTGCACAGGTCACCAGCTGGTCCGTGAGCATGATCAGCAACCTGACCGTCTCTAGCGCCCCTCGCCCAAGAGGATTCGCAGCTGCTCGATGCTCAATGCCGGCTTGCGTCGATGCAGCATGGCATGACAGTTCGGGCATACGGGGCGCAGGTCCGCAACCGGGTCCAACAGATAGCCCTCCCTAACCTCACCCAGCGGCTTGAGGTGGTGCACGTGTATGAAGCCCTCGCCAAGCTCGCCATAGCGCTTTGCGAAGTCGAACGCACAGACCACGCATCGGGTGCCCCAGACAGCCAAGCATGCGCGCCTGGCACTCGGATCGCGCTCGTAGACGTTGACCTGCACCGTGCGGCGCGCACCTTCGAACACCGTGGGCACGTCTTCCGGGTCGATTTCCTCGGGCGCGCGGGTGGGTAGACGGGCGCCCCCAGGCGCTTGAAATGCCCAGACGACCCGGACAGGCGTCTGATCAGCGACCTCTGATGCCTCACCGACACCTGCGAAGGTGAACGGCTGCCGGTCAGCCGCTCGAAAGAACACGTAGACCTGCCCGTCAGGATGAATAAGCTTCTGGATGGCGGGCTGCCGCAACGTGGTGTTGCCCTTGCCGAACCAGACGAGTCTGTCACCGTCGAAGTGGTTGTCGTAGTCGTGCCCCGTCCGGCCGGGCACACCTACTCCGCAGAAGATGAACCAGTCTTGTCCGTGAGCGGTGTAGCCGGTGAACCACGGGCCCCCGGCAGGTGCTGGAACCAGACCGATGACCCGGAACACGTCGGCCCGGGTGTATGAAGCGCCGACAACGAAAGGGTAGTCTGATCGCTCCCCGGGAGACACGCCTTGATCTGCGCTGGGCAGCCTTGGGATGGGTGAGTCCACCTGGCTGATACCTCCGAAGGTTTACTTGTGTTTGGTCCGGGATTTGCCAGCGCTGCCCAGCATATGCCAGCAAGCTGTTGATCCTCAAGACGGCTTCAGCGAGTCCAGCCTAACGGGTAGTTCTCAGCCGCGATGCCGGCCTTGGTCAGCGCGTTGAAAAGGGTGGACTTGCCCACATTGGGCAGGCCCACGATGCCGCATTGGAGGCTCATGGCAGGGCTTTCAGCAAGATTCGGGGGAACCGCGCATTTTAGGGGGGCCCTCTAGCCGGCCTGCCCGGCCCCTGCGGAACCACCGGCCGTCAGCCCGCCTTCGCGCGCGCCACTGCGTGCCGTGCGGCCAGCCGGCCGAACACGATGCCGGGGCCGATGGTGATGCCCGGCGCTGCGTAGACGCCGCCCATGATGGAGTGCATGTCGTTGCCCACGGCGTACAGGCCGGGAATGGGTTGGGCTGCGCCGTCCAGCGCACGGGCATGGCCGTCGGTGGCAAAGCCGGTGGCCGCGCCGATGTCGCCGGGGTAAAGGCGCACCGCGTAGAACGGGCCTTGCTCCAGCGGCCCCAGGCAGGGGTTGGGGCCGGGCCAGGTGGCGTCGCCGATGTTGCGTTGGTAGTCCGTGGTGCCGCGCCCGAAGTCGGGGTCGCTGCCGGCGCGGGCATGCTGGTTGAAGCGGGCCACGGTGGCGCTGAGCCGGCCGGCGTCGATCTGCAGCGCGCGCGCCAGGTCGGCCACGGTGTCGCCGCGCACCAGATAGCCATCGGCCAGGAACGGCGCCAGGCCCTTGCCGCCAGGGTGCACCATGCCCAGGCCGTACTTGCGCAGGGCCTCGGCGTCGCAGACGAGGATGGCCGGCACGGCGCCGGCCTGTTGCATCGCCAGGCCGAACAGGTGGTAGGAGGTGCTTTCGTTGACGAAGCGCTCGCCGGCCTGGTTCACGGTCAGCATGCCGGGCTTGGCGCGGTCCATCACGAAATGCGGGAACACTGCCCAGCTGCCGTCTGGCCGCTGACGGCGCGAGACCGGTGCCCAGAAGGCCGCGCTCAGCCCGCCTTCACCGTAGTGCGCCCCGGCCGATTCGGCCAGCGCATGGGCTTCGCCGGTATGGCCGGGCGCGGCCGGGCACCACGCCATGTCGACGCCGGGCAGCAGCGCGGCGCGGCGTTCGGCATGGCGATTGAAGCCGCCACTGGCCAGCACCACGCCGCCGCGCACGACCACCGAGCGGCGATGGTCGGCCTGCGTCAGCACCAGGCCCGTGACGGCCCCGTTGCCGTTGCCGTTGCCGTGGCCGTTGCCGCCGGTTCTGCCGGCGCCGCTGTCGGACCTGCCGGCCGTTCCGGTGCTGCCCGCGCCGCCCTGCTCCAACCGCTCCACCTGCGTCCGCAGCACCAGCGTGACCTGGGGCTGCTGCGCCAGCGAGGCGAGCAGCCGCGCGACCAGCGCGTTGCCCATCACCAGCCGGGTACCGCGCGGGTGGCGGAGGCGGTCCCGCCCGTGGCGCGCGACGATGCCCACCGAGTGCCGCAGCGAGGCCAGCGAGCCCTTCATGCCCAGCAGGTGGTTGATGTCGGTGCGGTCGACCATCATGCCGCCCAGGACTGTGAATTCCGGGATGGGCTGACGGACCAGCCCGAACAACGGGCCCAGCGTGCGGCCGTCGAACGGCAGCGGCTCCAGCGCGCGGCCGGCCAGCGTGGAGCCGTCCAGGTCGGAGATGTAGTCGGGGTGCTTGGCGTAGGGGCGAAACTTCACCTCGGTGCGCTCGGCCAGCGCGTCGATGGCGGCGGCGCCCTCGTCCAGAAAGGTCTGGCGCAGGCTGGCGGGCGTGCGCTCGCCGATGGCGTTGGTCAGGTAGCGCGCCGCCTCGGCCAGCGTGTCGCCGGGGTTGACGCTGGCGCCCAGCCGCGTGCCGGGCACCCAGGTGGTGCCGGCGGACAACGCCGTGGTGCCGCCCACATGGGCGGTGCGCTCGATCAGCAGCACGCGCGCGCCCTCCAGCGCCGCGAACAGCGCGGCCGCCATGCCGGCACCGCCTGCGCCGATGACGGCGACGTCGAAGGTGGCATCGGCCGGCAGATCGGCCAGGGAGTCGAGAATTTTCATTTCAGCGATCCATTGCGCGACGCAGCGCGTCGCAAGAAGAGGCGTGCACACCCTGTGGGCCGAAGGCCGCGGAGCAGGCCATGCGGGGGCGCCCGCGGAACTGGCTCTGCCAGGCCGCTGGGTGCGCCCCCCTCGCGCAGCAGAGGGGGGTTGGCGGAGCGCGCAGCGCGCAGACTGGGGGGTTCGTCATTTCGCCAGAAACTCGACGATCAGATCGCGCACGCGAGCGAACATGTCGGCGCCGGTAGAGGTGGGCAGCCCGCGCGCCCGGGCGGCGGCGATCAGCGGCGGCACGGCCGGCATGGTGACCACGCACGCGACGAAGGTGCCGGGCGCCAGGCGCTCCACGTCCACCGGCAACGGGTCGCCCTCGCGCATGCCGGCGGGCGAGGCGTTGACGACCAGCTCGAAGCCGCTCGGGTCCGGCGATCCGGCAGTGACGGGACAACGGCCCAGCCCCCCCAGCCGCGCGACCAGCGCGTCGCGGCGCACCGGGTCGCCGTCGTGGATGGCCAGTGACGCCACGCCGGCCATCACCAGCGCATGCGCAATCGCCGAGCCCGCACCGCCGGCACCGACCAGCAACGCCCGCTTGCCGGCGGGCTCGCCGCCCCGGTCGCGGATGCCGGCCACGCAGGCCGTGCCGTCGAACATGTCGCCGTGCCAACTGCCGTCCGGGTTGCGGCGCATGGTGTTGGTGGCGCCGAGGAAGGCCGAGCGTTCCGACAGCGTGCCGCACAGCGGGGCGCAATCGAACTTGTGCGGCACGGTGACGATGATGCCGTCCACGTTCTGCGCCAGCGAGACGCCACGCACCCAGCCCGCCAGGTCGCGCGGCGCCACATGGGCCGGCATGACCATGGCGTCCATGCCCAGCGCGTGGAAGGCAGCGGTCACGCCCGCAGGCGATTTCACCTGGGCGATGGGGTCGCCAACGATGTAGTGGATGCGGGTGGCGCCGCTCAGTTCGGTCTCGGGCATCTGCAAAGTCTCCTGTGGTGGGCCTGGGCACTGCGCCGGGGCCGGTGGTGGCTTTGATTTTAGAATCGTTTAGAACAAAGTTCAATATTTGAACATCATTCCATTTTTGACTATAGTTCAATCTAGTCGACTTGACGAAGAACTTGAACCCATCCCGTACGCTCGCCGCTCTCCAGACTCACCAGGAACCCTCATGCGCTGCGTACCCCCACCATCCGCCCAGCTGTGCGCCGTGCCCCCGGCGCCGAAGGCCACGCCATGAGCGGCGTGCTCGAACGCACGCTGGGCATCCTCGAGCTGCTGACCCGGCACGGCGAGGGGCTGGAACTGGCTGCCATCGCCGACCAGCTCAACATGCCGCGCAGCGCCGCCCACCGGCTGCTGGTCGACCTGGTGCGCTATGGCTACGTGCGCCAGCCGCGCGAGCTGGGCCACTACATGCTGACGACCAAGCTGGTGGCGATGGGGCTGTCGTTCCTGTCGAACAGCGGCCTCGTCGATTTCGCGCAGCCGCTGCTGGACCGGCTGGCCGAGCAATCGGGGGAACTGGTGCGCCTGTCCGTCATCGATGGCGAGCGGCTGACCTGGGTCGCGCGTGCCCAGGGCGCACGCCAGGGCCTGCGCTACGACCCGGACATGGGCAGCGACGCACGGTTGTCGTGCTCCTCATCGGGCCTTGCGTGGATGGCGGCGCTGAGCGACGACGAAGCCGTGGGCCTGGCCTCACGCCAGGGCCTGGGCCAGCCCGAGGACTACGGCCCCAACGCGCCGCGCACGCTGGCCGACATGCTGTCCATGGTGCAGGCCACCCGGGCGCGTGGCTACAGCGTCACGGTCGATACCTACACAGCCGGGCTGTCGGCCATGGCCACCGTCGTGCAGCTGCAGGGCCAGCCGCCCATTGGCGTCATCACCATCGCCGGCCCGTCCGCCCGGCTGACCGAAGCGCGCATGCACGCGCTGGCCGCGCCGCTGCTGGACGCCGCCCAGCAGATGGCGGCGGCCAGCGGCACCTCGCCGTTCTTCCAGCGTTCGCCCGGCGGGGCCAACCCGCGCGGCCGGGTGCCGATCTACGCGCCTTGAGGGCGCCCTCCTCCATGCCTGCCAACCCATCGCCTGAACCCTCCTCCAACGCGCTCGACTGCGACCTACTGGTCATCGGCTCGGGCGCCGGCGGCCTGGCCACCGCCGTCACAGCAGCGCAGCTGGGCCTGTCGGTGGTGGTGGTGGAGAAGGAGGCGCAATACGGCGGCACGACGGCCTGGTCCGGCGGGTGGATGTGGATCCCGCGCAACCCGCTGGCGCAGGCCGCCGGCATTCGTGAGGACATCGCCGAGCCGCTGGCCTACCTGCGCCACGAACTCGGTGCGCAGTTCGATGAGGCCCGCGCCCGCATCTTCCTGGAGCAGGGGCCGCGCGCGGTGGACTTCTTTCAGCGCCGCACGGCGCTGCAGTTCGCCGATGGCAACGCCATCCCCGATTTCCACGGCCGCGCGCCGCATGCCGGCACGGGCGGCCGCTCGGTCTGCGCCGCACCCTTCGACGGCCGGCGCCTGGGCGCGCGCATCCGCGAGCTGAAGCCGCCCCTGCCCGAAACCACGCTGTGGGGCATGGGCATCGCCTCCGGCCGGGAGCTGCGGCACTTCCTGGACGCGACGACCTCGTTCGCTTCCTGGCGCTACGTGGCCGGGCGGCTGGCCGCCTATGCGCGCGACCGGCTGCTGCACGGGCGCGGCATGCGGCTGGTCAACGGCAACGCCATGGTCGCAGCGCTGGCGGCGTCGGCATTTGAGGCCGGCGTGCGGGTGTTGACCGCCCACCCGGCGCAGCGGCTGTTGCGCGACGGCACCCGTGTGTGTGGCGCCGTGGTGCGCGGCCCGCAGGGGGCGGTGACGGTACGCGCCGCGCGTGGCGTGGTGCTGGCGTGCGGCGGCTTTCCGCACGACACCGACCGCAAGAAAGCGCTGCTGCCGCACGCGCCCACGGGCGCCGAGCACTGGTCGGCCGCCAGCCCCGGCAACACCGGCGACGGCCTGAGGCTGGGCGAATCGGCCGGCGCCTGCGTCGCCCGTGACCTGGCGCACGCCGCCGCGCTGGCACCGGTCTCGCTGGTGCCGCGCGCCGACGGCACGGTGGCGCATTTTCCGCACCTGATCGAGCGCGCCAAGCCCGGCCTGATCGCCGTGTGCGCCGACGGCCGGCGCTTTGTCAACGAGGCCGACGGCTACCACGACTTCGTGCAGGGCCTACTACGCGCCACGCCCGCAGGCACGCCGGTGCAGGCCTGGCTGGTGTGCGACCACCGCTTCATCCGCCGCTTTGGCCTGGGCGCCGTCAAACCCGCGCCCATGCCCATGGGCGCCATGCTGCGCCGGGGCTACCTGCGCCGCGGCCGCACGCTGGCCGAGCTGGCAGTGGCCTGCGGCATCGACGCCGCCGGCCTGCAGGCCACGGTGGCGCGCTACAACCCGATGGCCCAAGCCGGCCGCGACGACGAGTTCGCCAAGGGCGAGACGCCCTACAACCGCATCCAGGGCGAGGCCGCGCCGCACCGCGTCAACGCCTGCATGGCACCGCTGGTGCAGGGGCCGTTCTACGCCGTGCGCATCGTGCCCGGCAGCCTGGGCACCTTCGCCGGTCTGCGCACCGACGCCAGCGCACGTGTGCTCGATGCAGGCGGCCAGCCGATCGCCGGCCTGTACGCCGCCGGCAACGACATGAACAGCCTGATGGGCGGCCACTACCCCGCAGGCGGCATCACGCTGGGGCCGGCGCTGACCTTCGGCTTCATCGCCGCCCACCATGCGGCCGGCCAACCGCTGCCCGCATCCGACCCTTTTTGAACCAGGAGCCTTGCATGTACTACGAACTCGCCACCCTCACCCTGCCCATGGGCACCGCCGCGCGGGCCGCCACCCAGGTCCAGGCGTATTGCCTGGCGCCCGAGGCCGGCGGCGAACTGCTGGGCTGCTGGACCAGCGACATCGGCGTGCTGAACCAGATGCTGGTGCTGCGCGGCTTTGCCGACCTGGCCGCGTTGCAGGCCGAGCGCGCGCGCACACAGCAGAGCAGCAGCCCCTTCGGCTGCGGCGACTTCTACCAGCGGCTGGAGCAGCACAGCTATGAGGGCTTCCCGTGGATGGCGCCGGTGCGGCCGAGTGCCGAGTCGGGCACCACCGGGCCGGTCTACGAAATCCGCAGCTACGGCATCCAGCCCGGCGGCACGCGGCCCACGATCGCTTTGTGGCGCGAGTACCTGCCCCCGCGCGAGAAGATCTCGCCCTGCGTGGTCGCCATGGTGGCGCTGGACGGCGCGGCGCGCTTCACCAACATCTGGGCCTACCCCACGCTGGACGCGCGCAGCAAGGCCCGCGCCGACGCCGTGGCCCAAGGCATCTGGCCGCCCAAGGGCGGGCCGGCGCACCTGACGACCGAGATGGTGTCCACCATCGCGCTGCCCACGGCCGTCTCGCCGCTGAAGTGAGAGGGTGATGACACACAACGCCGCGGCGACGGGCGACATCGCGCACAACACAGCGTCCCCGGCGGGCAGTGAGCCGCACGCCGTGGGGGGCGCGGTGGCCCGCGCCTACTCTCTCGCCTACCTGACCTCCCACCGCAGCACGCCGGCCGAGGCCATCCGCATCGCGGCGGCGCATGGCTACGGCTTCGTCGGCCTGCGCCTGTGGCCCAACGCACCCGGCGCACCACAGCAGCACTTGCTGGGCCAGCCCCAGGCCCTGCGCGAGACGATCGCCGCGCAGCGCGACACGGGCGTGGGCGTGTTCGACCTGGAACTCATCCGCATCGGTGCCGATTTCGATGTGCACCGCTGGGACGCGCTGATCGACATCGGCGCCAGCCTGAACGCCAAGGCCATCCTGGTGGCCGGCGACGACCCCGACGAGGCGCGGCTGACGCAGAACTTCGCGCGCCTGTGCGAATCGATGCAGCCCTCTGGCATGACAGCCGATCTGGAATTCATGCCCTGGACGGCCGTGCCCCACGCGCAGGCGGCGCTGCGCATCGTGCGCAATGCGGGCACGCCTGCGAATGCCGGCATCCTGGTCGATGCGCTGCACTTCGGCCGGTCGGCGACCACGCGGGAGGACATCCGCGCCATCCCGCGCGGGCTGCTGCACTACGCGCAGATCTGCGATGCCGAGGCCGGCACGCACTTCAGCACCGAGGCGCTGATCCACACCGCGCGCTGTGCCCGGCTGCCGGCGGGCGAGGGCAGCATCGACCTGAAAGGCCTGTTCGATGCGCTGCCGGCCGACCTGCCGATCAGCGTGGAGGTGGTGAACCTGGAGCGCGAGCAGCAGGCCAGCCCGTCGGCCTGGGCGGCAGAGTGCCTGGCGGCCAGCCGGCCGTACACGGGGTAGTCCGCCGGCTGATCAGCGGCCTGGCGGCCTGAGCCAGTGTTTCGGCGGCGCTGCCGACGTGCTTCAGTCGAAGCGAAAGTCGGCGCTCGCCGCCTGCCCTGGCCGCAGCGCGTGGTCGATGCCGTCCAGCACGATGGCGTTCATGCCGAACGCGATCGCGCCGTCGACCACCTCCAGCGCCCGGTAGGCCTGCATTGCATCGCCCACCTCGGGGCTGGACAGGGCGGTTGCCGGGTCGATGTTGGGGATCGGGCAGCGCGGGCAGGGTTTGACCATCTTCAGCTGCGCGACGCCATCGGCCGTGGCGATGTGCAGCACGTCCAAGCGGTCTTCGTCGTGCGCGTCGATGCCCTCCAGCACGATGTTGGGGCGAAAGCGCTCGATGCCCACGGCCGCGTGGCCGGCCGCCTGCAGCCGCGCGTTCAAGCCGTCCAATGCCGACTGGCCCAGCACCAGCACGGCGAAGCCATCGGCAAACTGGGTCTGCGCGTCCACATCGCCGGTCCAGCGCTTGTTGGACAGGCGCTTGTGCTCCGGGTCGAAGCGCACCAGGCGCAGCGCGCGGGGCGGCGTGCCGGCCGGCCGCTCGGCGTTCAGGAAATCGCTGAACCACTGGGCGGCCACATCGCCCATGTCGTAGGCCTGCACGCGGTCGCGCCACACGCGCACCTGCACCGGCGCCTCCACCGTGTCCAGCGCGATGTGCAGGGCCAGCATGCCGGGCGCGCGCAGCACCATCTCGAAGTGCTTGAGCTGCGGGCGGATCAGCGCCATGCGCGGCAGCTCGCGCTGGGTCACGAACACGCCGGCCTCGTCCACCACCATCCAGGCGCGGTCGAACTCCAGGCCGGTCTCGGTCAGCAGCACCTCGGGCACCTCGACGCCGGCGCAGGACTTGACCGGGTAGACGAACAACCGCGCGATGCGGGCCTCCACGTCGCGCGTGGGGGTGTCGGGGCCGGTAGGTGGGGCAGCGTCAGAGAGGGTCACGGTGGGGGAACTTCCGGGTGGCAAGGGGACACGAATTGTGCCCGGCCAGCCTGCCCCGGCCCGGCAAACCCGACTCCTACAATCCCGCGATGCCTTCATCCCCTGCGTTCGACATCTGCATCCGCGGCGGCGGCATCGTGGGCCGCACGCTGGCCTTGCTGCTGGCACGTGAGCGCCTGCGCGTGGCCCTGGTGGCGCCGCCGGCCGGCGCGGCGCGCCGTGGCGGCGAAACCTCGGATGTGCGGGCGTATGCGCTGAACCTGGCCTCACGCGAGCTGCTCGAATCGCTGCGCTGCTGGCCCGACGCCGCGCACGCCACACCGGTGCAGGCCATGCACGTGGTCGGCGACGACGGTGGCCAGGTTCATTTCGACGCCGCACGCCAGGGCCAGGGCCAGGGCGTGCCGCTGGCCTGGATCGTCGACGTGCCTGCGCTGGAGCAGCGCCTGGCCGAGGCTGTGCGCTACCAGCCGCAGATCGAGCTGTGCGATACCGCCCCCGCCGCCACGCTGACGGTGGTCTGCGAGGGCAAGGCCAGCAGCACCCGCACCGAGCTGGGAGTGGACTACGACGTGCACCCCTACGGCCAGAGCGCCATTGCCACGCGCCTGCAATGCGCCCAGCCCCACGGCCAGGTGGCACGGCAATGGTTGCTGGCCAATGAAGTGCTGGCCTTGCTGCCGCTGGGCGGCGCCAATGGCGACACGGTGGCCGTGGTCTGGTCGCTGCCGCAAGACCGCGTGGCCGCCAGCATGGCGCTGGACGATGCCGCGTTCGCGCAGGCGCTGGAACAACTCAGCCACGGCGCGCTGGGCGCGTTGCAGGTCATCGGCGAGCGCGCCGTCTGGCCGCTGCAACTGGCCCAGGCCCGACATTTCGCGGGCGTGCGCACGGCGGCCGATGGCCAGGCCCTGGCCTGGGCACTGGCCGGCGACGCCGCCCACACCGTGCACCCGCTGGCCGGCCAGGGGCTGAACCTGGGCCTGGGCGACGCCGCAGAACTGGTGGCCGTGCTGCGCGCGCGCGAGCCCTGGCGCAGCGTGGCCGACCTGCGCCTGCTGCGCCGCTACGAACGCGCTCGCAAGACCGCGCTGGCGGCCATGCGCCTGGCCACCGACGGGCTGCAGCAGCTCTTCGCCCACGACACGCCGGCCTGGCAGGGGCTGCGCAACTGGGGCATGAAGGGCTTCGAGCGCAGCGGACCGATCAAGACCTGGGTCGCGCGCCGCGCCAATGGCCAGTGACCTCTCGCTACCCTTTTGAATGGACCATCCGATGAAGCTTTCCCTGCGCCGCGGCGCCCTTGCCGCCCTGCTCCTGGCCGCCCTGCCGGCCTTTGCCCAGGAGGCGGCGATCCGCAAGAACCTGGCCGAGCGGCTGCCGCAATTGCCGGCGATCGAGGAGGTCAGCAAGACCCCCGTGGCCGGCCTGTACGAGGTGCGGCTCGCCGGCGCCGAGATCGTCTACACCGATGCTGAAGGCAACTTCCTGATCCAGGGCCAGGTCTACGACACCAAGGCCCGGCGCAACCTGACCGAGGAACGGCTGGACAAGCTGACGGCCATTGATTTCAGGCAGCTGCCGCTGAAGGACGCCTTCACGATGAAGCGCGGCGACGGCTCGCGCAAGCTGGTCGTGTTCGCCGACCCGAACTGCGGGTATTGCAAGAAGTTCGAGCGCGATCTGGAGAAGATCGACAACGTCACCGTGCACCTGTTCCTCTACCCGGTGCTCGGGCCGGATTCGCTGACCAAGTCGCAACACGTCTGGTGCGCCAAGGACAAGGCCAAGGTCTGGTCGGGCTGGATGCTGCGCAACGAGGTCATTCCGGCCGCGCAATGCGACGCCTCCGCCATCGCGCGCAACGTGGACTTCGGCAAGAAGCACAAGATCACCGGCACGCCGACGCTGCTGTTCGCAGACGGCACGCGCGTGCCGGGGGCCGTGCCAGGGGCCGAGGTCGAGCAGATGCTGGTCGCCGCGAGCAAGAAGAACTGAGCGGCACCCGGCATCGCGCGAGCGGTGCCGGCGCGCCCGTAGCGCCACGGGCGCTCCTGTATTCTCGGTACATGCCGACGCTTTCCTCCCCCGCGCCCCACGCTCCGGCGGCGCGCAGCACGGGCTCTGACCCGCACCACGACACCCCCCCTGTTGCCTACCGCGTCGAACTGGCCGACCTGCACGCCCACCTGTACCGGGTGACGCTGACGGTGCAGCAGCCCTCGGCGCTGCAGCGCGTCTCGCTGCCGGTGTGGATTCCCGGCAGCTACATGGTGCGCGAGTTCTCCAAGCACCTGCAGCAGCTGGAGGCACACCAGGGCCGCCGCGCCGTGGAATGCGTGCAGCTGGACAAGCACAGCTGGGACCTGACGGCCGAGCCCGGCAAGCCGCTGGTGCTGCGCTACGTGGTGTATGCCAACGACAGCTCGGTGCGCACGGCCTTCCTGGACAGCCACCGCGGCTTCTTCAACGGCACCAGCCTGTGCCTGCGCGTGCACGGCCACGAGGCGCAGCCGCATGGCTTCGAGCTGGTGGCATCGCGCACCGCAGCCAACTGGCACGTGGCGACCGGCCTTGCCAGCGTGCAGGTCGATGCCGCCGGCTTCGGCCACTACCGCGCGGCCGACTACGACGAGCTGGTCGACTGCCCGTTCGAGCTGGGCCACTTCTGGCAGGGTGAGTTCAAGGCCGGCGGCATTCCGCACCGCTTCGTGGTGGCCGGCGCGCCGCCATCGTTCGACGGCGCGCGGCTGCTGCACGACACGCAGAAGATCTGCGAGGAGCAGATCCGCTTCTGGCACCCGTCGCACAAGGGCGAGAAGCCATCGGACAAGGCCGACAAGAGCGCACCCCGCAGCGCGCGCCCACCGCACAAGCGCTACGTCTTCATGCTGAACGCGGTGGACGACGGCTACGGCGGGCTGGAGCACCGCAACTCCACGGCCCTGCTCTGCAACCGCCGCGACCTGCCGCGCCGCGATGAAGCGACCGGCAATGGCAATGGCAGTGGCAATGCCAACGGCGAGGGCACGCCTGCCGGCCACACCACACGCCAGGCCGAGGGTTACACCACGCTGCTGGGGCTGATCAGCCACGAGTACTTCCACACCTGGAACGTCAAGAGCCTGCGCCCGGCCGAGTTCGCGCGCTACGACTACGACGCCGAGCAGTACACACGGCTGCTGTGGTTCTTCGAAGGCTTCACCAGCTACTACGACGACCTGCTGCTGCGCCGCGCCGGGCTGCTGGACAACGCCGGTTACGTGCGGCTGCTCAACAAGACCATCAACCAGGTCATGCAGACGCCGGGCCGGCTGGTGCAGTCGGTGGCCGAGGCCAGCATGGACGCCTGGGTCAAGTACTACCGCTCGGACGAGAACACGCCGAACGCCACCGTCAGCTATTACGCCAAGGGCGCGCTGGTGGCGCTGTGCCTGGATTTGACGCTGCGCGCCGAGGGCCGCACCCAGCTCGACGACGTGATGCGCGCACTGTGGGCCCGTTGCGATGCCGGCCCGCTGGCCGAGGCCGACCTGGCCGCCGTGCTGGCCGATGCCGCCGGCCGCCCGCTGGACGCCGAGTTGGCCGCCTGGGTGCACGGGCGCGACGAGTTGCCGCTGCGCGAGCTCCTGACGCGCCACGGCGTGGCGGTGCACGACGACCCCGCCCAGCTGACGCAGCGCCTGGGCCTGCGGGTAGGCGATGGCCCTGGCGTGCACGTCAAGATGGTGCTGCGCGGCGGCCTGGCCGAGCAGGCCGGCTTTGCTGCGGGCGACGAGTGGCTGGGCGTGGAGACCGAGAACGGCGGCTGGCGCCTGAGCCGCCTGGACGACCTGCCGCTGTATGCCGGCCGCACGCGGCACCTGACAGCGCTGATCGCGCGCGACCAGCGCCTGCTGCGGCTGCGGCTGGAGCTGCCGGCCCCAGGCGAGGGCAAGACCTGGCGGCTGGCCATCGACAACGCGCTGGCCGTGGAGGCCTGGCTGGGTCGCGCGGCGGGGGCGAAGACTGCCTGATCCTGGCCTACGCCACCGCTTGAACGTGTGAACTGACCTTGTGACTCAGGCCGCCAAGGCGGTGTGCGCGCCTTCGGCGGCCCCATCCTGGACCTCGGACGTCCACCTGCGCCGCGATTCTCTGGCCACGATTTTCTGATGCACCAGACGGTCTACATCGTTGATCCGATCCAGAACCGCCGTCACCGTTTCGTTCCCACGCAATCGCTCGATCACCATCAGCCGCACGAGTGCGTCGCTGGTCGCTGGCACCTTGCCAGTGCGCTCCCACAGGCTGACCGATTGGTCGGTGGACCCGAGGCACGTGCCAAGGTTGTCCTGCGACAACCCAAGTTCGATGCGCAGGAAGCGCAGCTCTTTCCCGGTGATCCGACCCTTCTTGTTCAGAATGGCGCTCACCAGCACCTTGTGCAGCCCATCCGCATCGTCGATGGAGACTCCCTTGCCGTAAGGCGTCTTGCGCTCCGTGTAGCCGTTTTCCAGCCACACGTTGTCGAGCCCGCTCTCGGTGTAGTGGTACATCGTTTTTCCTTTCATCGCGCTTAGATCCAAGCCGTCACGCAGATCAGGTCCGGGTAGTCGTCGTTCAGGGCCACCACGACCGTGCAGTTGCAGCCCGCGCAGTACCGCTCCATGCGGCACTCCAGCGTGCCCTTCTGGTGGTTTTCCTCAGGCACCTGCACGATCTGCCCAAGCCGCAGGCACTCGTAGACCATCGACGCCGTCACCCTTCTCTCTTGCATCCGCCGCTTCATGTGGACCGTCAGCACGACGTTGGCCGTGACCTTCGCAACCAGGCGAATGTGCTTGGCTAACTGGTCTTTGCTCTTCTTTCTCAGCGCCTCGCAACCCATAATTTTTATGCCTCGATGGTGATCGTACTCCCAATCAAGGCGTCGCGTTTTTGCTGTAACGATCGATCAGTCGATCTTCGCCCCAGACGCGCGCACCACTGCGCCCCACTTCTCGATGTCGGCCGCCAGCACGGTCGCGAACTCGGCCGGCGTCGTGGCATAGGGCTCGGCGCCCTGCGCGGCAAAGCGCTCGGCGACGTCCTTGTTGCGCAGGATCTCGTTCACATCCTGGTTGACCTTGGCGATCAGCTCGCGCGGCATGTTCTTGTGCGCCACAAGGCCGAACCACGGGCTCACGTCGAAGCTGGCAAAGCCGCTTTCGGCCACCGTGGGAATGGTGTTGAACGCCGCCGCCCGCTGCCGGCTGGTGACGGCGATGGGTTGCAGCGCGGCGGTGCGGATCTGACCGGCCACCGACGGCAGGCTGGTGAACACCACGTCGATCTGGCCGCCTAGCAAATCCTGCAGCGCCGGGGCCGCGCCGCGGTAGGGCACGTGCACCATCTTCACGTTGGCCGCGCTGCTGAACATCTCGCCGAGCAGGTGGTTGACCGAGCCGTTGCCGGCCGAGCCGTAGGTGACGCGGCCGGCACGCGCGGCATCGGCCAGCTCGCTTGCCGTCTTGAAGGCGGCGCCGGCCTTGGCGACGACCACGAAGGGCACGGTGGCCAAGGTGGCCACGGGCGCGAAGTCACGGCCCGGGTCGAAGGTCAAGCCCTTGTACAGCGCGCCGTTGATGGCCTGGGTGCCCACATAGGTCATCAGCAGCGTGTAGCCGTCGGCCGGCGCGGCCAGCACCGCCTCCATGCCGACGTTGCCGCCGGCGCCAGCGCGGTTCTCCACCACCACCGGCTGGCCCCATTTTTCGGTCAGCCTCTGCCCGACGATGCGGGCCAGCGCGTCGGACGCGCCACCCGGCGTCTGCGGCACGACGATCTTGACCGGCCGGTTGGGGTAGGTGGACTGCGCGCCGGCCAACGTGGCGGTGGCCAGCACCGCTGTGGTGAGCAGGGTCTTCAGAGTGCGCGTGGGGGACATCGGATCTCCGGTTTGAGAGTCTGCGCCGGCTGGCGCGAAGCCCTGCAGTACACCGCCCCACCCGCCTGGCCACAAGCGGGAATTCCTGCGCGCGAAATTCAGCCGGCTGAACAAGCGCTGGATATCAGCACGGCGGGGCGCGCCCTGCCCCGGTTTGTTCGCCCGGCCGAACGGCACGCCGGGGCGCGGGGCTAGAGTGCCGCCACCCCGACCACCATCACGACCACAAGGCCCACCATGCATGTGAAACGAATCGCCGGCGCGCTGGGCGCCGAACTGCTGGACATCGACCTGGCAACGCAGCTCACGCCCGAATCGGCGGCCGAGATCCGCCGCGCGCTGCTCGATCACCAGGTCATCTTCCTGAAGCGCCAACCGCTCACGCCAGCGCAGTTCCTGCAGTTCGCCAAGGCCATGGGCGAGCCGATCGAATACCCGTTCGTCAAGGGGCTGGAGGGCTTCCCGCACATCATCGAAGTCAAGAAGCTGGAGCACGAGACCACCAACTTCGGCGGCATCTGGCATTCGGACACCACCTACCTGCAAGAGCCGCCGATGGGCTCGATGCTGCTGTCGCGCGAAGCGCCGCCGTACGGCGGTGACACCATGTTCGCCAGCCAGTACGCAGCCTACGAGGCGCTGTCGCCGACGATGAAGACGCTGCTCGATCCGCTGGTGGGCATCAGCAGCTCGGCCAAGGCCGACGTCAGCAAGACGCGCGAGGACCGCATCAAGAGCGACGGCAAGCAGGAGGCGCCCAAGGAATACCGCGCCGAACATCCCGTTGTGCGCACCCACCCCGAGACCGGCCGCAAGGCGCTGTACGTGAACGTGGCGCACACGGCCGGCATCGTGGGCCTGACGGACGAGGAGAGCGCGCCGCTGCTGCACTTCTTGTTCGCGCACCAGGTCAAGCCCGAGTTCACCTGCCGCTTCCGATGGGAGCCGGACACCATCGCCTTCTGGGACAACCGCTGCGCGCAGCACAACCCGGTGAACGACTACCACGGGCACCGCCGCGTGATGCACCGCATCACGCTGCAGGGGGACCGGCCGGTCTGACCCTGCGGCCGGCCCTGCACAGGCGGACCATAATTTCCGCCCACCAGGAGCACCCATGGCAGCAGCAGGCAGCGTGACCGCAGTCGACCGCGTGATCGACATCTTCGAGGCGTTCCGTGCCAGCCGCAGGCCGCTGTCGCTGACGGACCTGGCCGAGGCCGTGGACATGCCCAAGAGCACCTGCCACGCCATCGTCAACACGCTGACCGCGCGTGGCTACCTCTACACGCTGGCGCATCCGCGTGCGCTGTACCCCACGCGGCGCATGCTCGACGTGATGCGCGAGATCGACGCCAGCGACCCGTTCATCGAGCACGCCACGCCACTGCTGGAAGAGCTGCGCAACGGAACGGGCGAGACCGTGATCCTGGGCAAGCGCCAGGGCGATGCGGTGGTCTATCTCCAGGTGCTCGAAGGCCTGCATGCGATTCGCTATTCGGCACACCCGGGCGACCTCAAGCCGCTGCATTCCAGTTCCATCGGCAAGGCCCTGCTCGGCGCGTTGAAAGAGCCGGCGCTGCGCGAATGGGTGGCCGGCCGGGCGCTGACGCGCATCACGCCGGCCACCATCACCGAGGCCGATGCGCTGGTGGCCGAGGTGCTGCAGAGCCGGCAGGCCGGCTTCTTCCAGACGCACGGCGAAAACGTAGACGACGTCTGGGCCGTGGCCGCGTTCCTCACCGTCGGCCGCGAAACGCTGGCCGTCGCCGTGGCCGGCCCCCGCCACCGCATGCAGGACCGCATGATGGACTGCGCCCAGCAGCTGGTGGGGACCTGCAGCGTCGTGGCGCGCCAGTTGAACCGGGAGGGGTGAAACCTGCCGTCAGCCCTTGCGCAGCAGCGGCCGCACCGGCTCCGCCGCACTCTCGCGCAGCGCCGCGCTGAACATCGCCCCCAGATGCAGAATTTCGGCCCGCTCGGCATGGCTTTCATGCCAGCACAGAAAGTAGCCGTACCCGGTCTCCACATCGATATCGAACGGCGCGCACAGCCGGCCGCTGTCGATGGCGGGTTGCGCGATGACGCGGTCGCCCAACGCCACACCATAGCCCTCGGCCGCAGCGGAGTTCGACAGATCCAGCGTCTGGAAATCCAGCCCCACCGCCGGGTCGATCTGGTCCAGCCGCGAGGCGTCCAGCCACTGGCGCCAGTCCTGGTGGTCGGGCCGCGCATGCAGCAGCACGCTGCGCGCCAGGTCGGCCGGCACGCGTAGCGCCTGCGCGCCCTGCGCCACCTGCGTCATGCGCGGTGAGCACACGGGCGTCAGCCGCTCGGCGAACAGCAGGCGGTGGCGCGGCAACGCGGCGTCCAGCCGCTCGTAGACGATGCCCGCATCGAAGCGCTCTTCATCCAGCGCGTGCGACAGCGTGGTGTTCACCGCGATCCGAAAGCCCGGGTGCTGCGCCTGCAGCCGCATCACCAGCGGCATGGCCCAGAGCATCACGCAGGTGGGCATCATGAAGCGCAGTTCGCGCAGCTCCATGCGCCGGCGCAGCACCTGCGTCGTCCGCGCGATCTGCTCCAGCGCGGTGCTGGCGGTCTGCGCCAGCAACTGGCCCGATTCCGTCAGCACCAGCCCGCGCGCCTGACGCAGGAACAGCGGCTGGCCGTAGAACTCTTCGAGCAGCAGCACCTGGCGGCTGACGGCGCCCTGTGTCACACACAGCTCTTCAGCCGCGCGCGTGAAGCTGCCGGTGCGCGCCGCCACACAGAAAAAGCGCAGCGCGGCCAGCGGCGGCAGTCGCCGGCTGGGCGGTGCCGCGTCCAGGCCGACCGAGTCGGGCGCATGCGTGTTCGTCATGGGTCGATGAGATTAAATGGATTGTGCGACCAGGGGCCTGCCGCTTCAATGCAAGGCATGCAACATCCAAGCCAGAACGCAACGCCGCACGGCAGCCACCAGCCCGGCGACGCCCCGCCTGCCGAGGCCGGCCTGCTGTGGGGCGGCCGCTTCGAGAGCGGCCCCGATGCCGCGCTGATGCGCCTGTCGACCTCGCCGCCATCGTACTTTCGCCTCGCACCGCAAGACCTGCGCGGCTGCCGTGCCCATGCCCGCGAGCTGGAACGCGCCGGCCTGCTGGACGCCGGCGAGACGGTGCGCATGCTGGCCGCGCTGGACGAGATCGAGGCCGACATCGCCACCGGCCGATCCGTGCCCGCGCCGCGCGACGAGGATGTGCACACCTTCATCGAACGCCTGCTGACCGAGCGCCTGGGGCCGCTGGGCGGCAAGCTGCGCGCCGGCCGCTCGCGCAACGACCAGACCGCCAACGACCTGCGCCTGTACCTGCGCGAGCAGGCCCGCGGGCTGGGCGGCATGCTGCTGGACGTTATGGACGCGCTGATCGCCCAGGCCGGGCAGCACACCACGACGCTGGCGCCCGGCTTCACGCATCTGCAGCCCGCGCAGCCCATCGTCTGGGGCCACCAGCTGCTGGCGCACGCACAGGCACTGGCCCGCAACCTGGACCGGCTGCACGACTGGGACTGGCGCACCGCCCGCTCGCCGCTGGGTGCGGCCGCGCTGGCCGGCTCGGCCATTGCGATGCACCCGGAGATGGCGGCGCAGGAGATGGGCTACCTGGGCGCCTGCGACAACTCGATCGACGCCGTCGCCAGCCGTGACCATGCCAACGAGTTTTTGTTCGTCGCGGCGCAGATCGGTGTGGACCTGTCGCGCCTGTGCGAGGAGATCTGCTTGTGGTGCAGCCGCCAGTTCGGCTGGATGCGGCTGCACGACAGCTTCTCGACCGGCTCATCGATCATGCCGCAGAAGAAAAACCCGGACATCGCCGAGCTCACGCGCGGCATCTCGGGCCGGCTGATCGGCAACTTGACGGGCCTGCTGGCCACCTGCAAATCGCTGCCGCTGGCCTACAACCGCGACCTGTTCGCCGACAAGCACGCGGTGTTCGACAGCGTCGATGCGCTGGCCCTGTGCCTGCCAGCCGTGGCCGGCATGGTGCGCACCTGGCGGGTGGACACGGCCCGCATGCGCGCGCAGGCTGGCGAGGGTTTCACGCTGGCCACCGAGGTGGCCGACTGGCTGGCGCGCCAGGGCACACCGTTCGCCCAGGCACACGAAGTGGCGGGCGCGGCCGTGCTGTATTGCGAGCGCCAGGGCGTCGAGCTGGAGGCGCTGACGGAGGGCGATCTGGCCGCCATCGACCCGCGCTTGACGGCCGCGCTGCTGCCGCATCTGACGCTGGAGAGCGCAGTGGCGGCGCGCAGTGCCTGGGGCGGCACTGCCCCCGAGCGCGTGGCCGAGCAACTGGCGCGGCTGCAGGCCAAGGTGGCGGCGCAGCGGCACTGGGCCAACGGTGGCCATGCACCGGCAAGGGCTTGAGATGAAGCCCGCCACGTCAGCCCGCCGCTTGAGCCCCTCGCCCCTTGCGGTCAACGGGTTGGGAAGAGGGGGAACGACCGATCCTTTGCATCGACTGCCGCGCGCCTTCGCTGGAGACCACCGATGACCACATTTGCCCCGGCGGCCTCCCCGCCCGATGCCACCCGCCTGCCCCGCGTGCGCCGCCACCATGTGGGCCGCTGGCTGGCGGCCACGGCCATCCTGGCGCTGCTCGCGCTGGTGGTGCGCGCCTTCGCGCAGGGCCAGATCAACTGGCCGGTTGTGGCCCAGTTCCTCACCGCCAAATCCATCCTCACCGGCCTGGGCTTCACGCTCGTCATGACGGTGCTGGCGATGGGTCTGGGCCTGGCCAGCGGGGTGCTGTTCGCGGTCATGAAGATGTCGCCCAACCCGGTGCTGCGCGGCGTGGCGGGGTTCTACATCTGGATGTTTCGCGGCACGCCGCTGCTGCTGCAGTTGCTGCTGTGGTTCAACCTGGCGCTGGTGTTCCCCACGCTGGGCATTCCCGGTGTGGCCAGCTGGCGCACAGTGGACGTGATGACGCCCTTCGTCGCCACGCTGCTGGGCCTGGGGCTGAACCAGGGCGCCTACACGGCCGAGGTGGTGCGTGCCGGCATCCTGTCGATCGACCTGGGGCAGACCGAGGCGGCCAAGGCCATCGGCATGACACGCCTCACGCTGCTGCGGCGCATCGTGCTGCCGCAGGCGATGCGGGTCATCATCCCGCCGGTGGGCAACGAGGTGGTGAGCATGGTGAAGCTGACGGCCATGGCCAGCGTCATCCAGTACCCCGACATCCTGCGCAGCGCACAGACGGTCTACTACGCCAACGGGCTGGTGATCGAGCTGCTGCTGGTCGCCAGCGTCTGGTACCTGGCCGTGGTGACGCTTCTCAGCTTGGGCCAGATGGTGCTGGAGAAGCGCTTCGCGCGGGGGCAGGTCAGGCGCGCGATTGCCGGCGCGCCGGCTGCCACCACCGTCGCCGCCAAGGCTGAAGGGGCAGGCGCATGACGGCCCCGATGGTCCGCATCGCCGCTGTCGACAAGCATTTCGGCAACTTTCACGCACTGAAAGACATCTCCCTCGAAGTGGCCCCGGGCGAGGTGCTGTGCATCATCGGCCCCTCGGGCTCGGGCAAGAGCACGCTTCTGCGCTGCATCAACCAGCTGGAAAGCATCGACGCCGGCGCCATCTGGGTCGATGGCGAGTTGACCGGGCACCGCATCGTCGGCCAGGCCCTGCACCCGCTGGACGACGCGCAGGTCGCGGCCCAGCGTCGCAAGGTCGGCATGGTGTTCCAGCGCTTCAACCTGTTCGCCCACATGACGGTGCTGGAAAACGTGACCGAAGGCCCCGTCACCGTGCAGCGCCGCCCGCGCATGGAGGCCCAGCGCGAGGCACGCGAGTTGCTGGCCCGCGTCGGCCTGGCGGACCGGCAAAACCACTACCCCAGCGAACTCTCGGGCGGCCAGCAGCAGCGCGTGGCGATTGCGCGCGCGCTGGCCATGCAGCCGCAGCTGATGCTGTTCGACGAGCCCACCTCTGCGCTGGACCCGGAACTGGTCGGCGAAGTGCTGACTGTCATGCGCGACCTGGCCAAAAGCGGCATGACCATGGTGGTCGTCACGCACGAGCTGGGCTTTGCACGCGAAGTGGCCGACCGCGTGGTGTTCATGGACGGCGGGGCCATCGTCGAGCACGGCACGGCCACGCAGATCCTCACGGCACCGCAGCACCCGCGTACGCAGGAGTTCATCGCGGCAGTGATCACGTGATCGCCGCCTTCTTTCCCGATCCATCCCACCCCCCTGGAGCCGCCCCCATGAAGACCATCGCCCACCACCTGCTGGCCGCCACCGTGCTTGCCGCACTCGCCACCAGCGCCATCGCCGTCGAGGCACCCGCGCGCATCAAGAAGGCGGGCAAGCTCATCATCGCCACCCAGCCCAACTACCCGCCGATTTCGTACAAGGACCCGGCCAGCAACAAGCTGATGGGCTTCGACGTGGAACTGGGCGAGGCCATCGCCAAGGAGATGGGTGTTCCGGTGGAATGGCAAGAGATCGGCTTTGCGCAGATGCTGCCATCGCTGACCACGGGCCGCGTCGACATCGTGATGGCCGGCATGTCTGACTTGCCCGCGCGGCGCGAGACGGTGGACTTCGTCGACTACCTGCGCACCGGCCCGCAGTTCTACACAACGCCGGCCGGCGCCGCTGCCGGCATCAAGACCATGGCCGACCTGTGTGGCAAGAAGGTGGGCGCCAGCCGCTCGACCAATTGGCCAACGCAGATGGCAGATTGGAGCAGGGCCAACTGCGAAGGCAAGGGCAAACCGGCGATCACCGTGGTGGGCACCGAAGGATCGGTCGACGCGCGCACCCAGCTCAAGACCGGCCGCCTCGACGCCGCCGTGCAGGGCAACGAGACGCTGCCCTACTTCCAGAAATTGGAGCCGAACAGCTACGTGCTGCTGGGCGAACCCTTCGCCGAGAACCTGGCTGGCATCCCCACGACCAAGGCCGACACCGCCACGCGCGATGCCGTCAAGGCCGCGCTGGACGCGCTGCGCAAGAGCGGCACCTACGACGCGCTGCTCGCCAAATACAACATGCGCCAGAACGCGTTGCCCGAGTTCGGCGTGAACAAGGGCCAGTGACGCGATGACCACCCCCGAACGACTCGAAGCCCTGCGCCGCAAATACGCCGAGGCCAGCGGCGCGCAGAGCGACGACCCGGTGTTCCGCGCCGTGGCCGACCAGCAGTTCTCAGACGGCGGCGACCGGCGCAAGTGGCCGTTCTCCGGCGCGGCCACCTTCCTCAGCACCGACTACCGGCCCGAGGCGCCGGATCTGCCCGACTTCGGCGGGCTGGACGTGGCCCTGATCGGCGTGCCCATGGACCTGGGCGTGACCAACCGCGCCGGCGCGCGCCTGGGGCCGCGCGCGGTGCGCGGCATCGAGCGCGTGGGCCCGATCGAACACGCGCTCAAGATCGCGCCGATGACCACGTTGAAGGTGGCCGATGTGGGGGACGTGCCGTTTCGCAGCCGCTTCAGCCTGGAGAGCTGCCACGAGGACATCGAGGCCTTCTACACGCGCGTGAAGGCGGCCGGCGTCATCCCCCTGTCGGTCGGCGGCGACCACTCGATCACGCTGTCCATCCTGCGCGCGCTGGGCCGCGACCGGCCCGTGGGCATGGTGCACATCGACGCGCACTGCGACACCGGCGGCATGTACGAGGGCTCCAAGTTTCACCACGGCGGCCCGTTCCGCCAGGCCGTGCTGGACGGCGTGCTGGACCCGGAACGCAGCATCCAGATCGGCATTCGCGGCGGCGCGGAATACCTGTGGGAATTCTCCGAAGACGCCGGCATGACCGTGCTGCACGCCGAAGACGTGATGCGCATGGGGCCGGACGCCGTGATCGCCCGGGCGCTCGAAGTGGTCGGCGACGGCCCGGTCTACGTGACCTTCGACGTCGACGGCATCGACCCCGGCTTCGCGCCCGGCACCGGCACGCCCGAGGTGGGCGGGCTGACGCCACGCGAGGTGCTGGCCATCCTGCGCGGCCTGCGCGGCTGCGACATCGTCGGCGGCGACGTGGTCGAGGTGGCGCCGCAATACGACGCGACGACGAACACGGCGCAGGTGGGGGCGCAGGTGCTGTTCCTGGAGCTGTGTCTGGTGGCGCATGCGCTGGGGCAGGTCGAGACGCGTTAGCGCAATCGGAGCCACGCACTTCATAAAATGCATTTCGTTGAAATGAACACCATGAAGTGCTAAATTGCAGGCATGAGCACGCTTGCCACCCTCGGCATCCAAATCCGCAAAGCCCGCAAGGCCTTGGGCCAATCAGCCGCGGAGCTGGGCGCGGCAGCCGGGTTGCACCGCAACACCGTGCAGGCGCTGGAGACCGGCAAAGCCAATGTCGAGCTGGCCACCTTGCTGGCGCTGTGCGAGCAGTTGGGGCTGGATCTGGCGCTGGTGCCTCGGTCCATCGCGGCTGCTGCGGCAGGAGACAGCGCACTGGAGCCGACCGCGCTGCAACGCCGGCTCGCCGCACTGACGCCCATCGCCGCGCCACGCGGGCGCAGTTGACGTGAAGCCGCCCGCACTCGCCAACCACACAAGCCCATGAGCGTCGTCCGCTCCCTGCGCATCCGCCTGGGCCAGGTCGATGTCGGCTCGCTGTTCGGCCTGGACGACGGCCGCGTCTACTTCCACGTCGACGATGCCTACGCGCTCGACCCGGCGCGGCCGGTGCTCTCGCAGCTCTACCTGGCCGAGACCGAGGACGCCACCCGCACCCAGCTGCTGAGCCCCACGCTGGCGGTGAACCGCGGGCCGGGCAACGGCCGCCTGCCCCCGTTCTTCCGCGGGCTGCTGCCCGAAGGCCGGCTGCGCAAGCACCTGCTGGCCGATGCCGGCCTGCCGCCGGACGACGAGCTGGGCCTGCTGTCCTACTGCGGCACCGACCTGCCCGGCAATGTCTACGCGCTGCGCGAGCAGCTCGACGAGCCCGCGCTGGGCCGGCTGATCGGCCAGGGCCGCGACGCCTACGAGATGAGTTCGGGCCAGCTGCCCACGCCCGAAGCGCAGTCCATCTCCGGCGTGCAGCCCAAGGTGGCGCTGGTGCAGGCACCCGGCGGCCGCTACGTGATGCGCTCCAAGCTCGACACGAATGTGCACTTCATCGGCAAGCTGCCGGCCAGCGACTACCCGCAGTTGCCCGAGGTGGAGTTCTCCGCCATGGCGCTGGCCCGCGCGGCCGGCGTGGTGACCTGCGAGGTCGAACTGAAGCCGCTCAGTGCGATCGCCGCGCGGTTGCCGTTCGAGCTGCGCGAGGACGACCGGCAGTTCCTGCTGGTGCGCCGCTTCGACCGGGACGCACCCACGCCCAACGGCCGGCTGCACATGGAAGACATGGCCCAGGCCCAGGGCATGGACCCCGACGCCAAGTACGACGGCACCTATGCCGCCCTCGGCCTGGCGCTGCGCATCGCCAGTGCCGACGCGCACGCCGATCTGCTGGAGCTGGTGCGCCGCATCAAGGTCAACGAGCTGCTGGGCAACTATGACGCGCACCTGAAGAACTTCAGCCTGCTCTACACCGACCCGCACGCGCCCCGGCTGGCGCCGGCCTATGACATCGTGGCCTACGCGGCCTACCTGGGCGGGCGCGGCCATGCATTGAAGTTCGTGCCCGGACAGACGGGTGCCGCCGCGCTGACGCCGGCCGTGCTGCGCAAGTTGGCCAATGCGTGGGAACTATCCGAAGTCACGCTGCGCGCGGCGGTGCAGGAGACGGTGGACCGGGCCATGACGCTGTGGCCCGCGCTGCTGGGCGAGCTGCCGCTGACGGCCACCCAGCGCCAGGCCATCTGGGCGCATGTGCAGGGCAATCCTTCGGTGCAGGCGTGGGCGCGGCGACAGCGGCGCACGGCTGGCTAGGCCCCCGCTCAGGCCTCGCGTCAACCCCTCGCGCTGGCGGGCCGTACGGCCGCCGCAGCCGCCGCCACCTCAGCAGCGCTGTCGGCCACCAACCCCAGCCGGCGCTCCAGCCAGGGCAGCAGTTCGTCGGGCTCTTCGACCCAGCGCAGCACGGGCGGGGCCAGCCCTCCCGGCACCGTCGCCCGCGCCTCTTGGGCAGCGCCGCTGCCCGGCGCCAGCAGCCGGTCGATGCGGGCCACCGCCTCGTGCAGCACGGCCTGCGTGGCCTGCGGGTCCAGCCGCTCGCGCCGTCTCTCCAGCAGCGTGCGCACGCCCGCCAACTGGGCCAGCAACACATGGCAGCGCGTCAGCAGCGTGGCCATGGCGGGCAGCGCGATCTGCACGCGCGTGGGCTCGGCCTGGCTGCGCTGTGCGCTGGCAGCGATGCCGCCGATGGCTTCGTAGAACTCGCGCCGCGCCAGGCGCAGCGGCACGTCGGCCTGGCCGGGCTCGGGCCAGCGGACGCTCTCGTGCACCAGCGCGCGGGCGGCACTGCGTACGCGGTCGACCAGGCGCACCAGGCTGCGCCGTTCCCAGGCCGGCAGCACGTAGCAGAAGGCCCAGGCCAGCAGCGCACCCAGCACCGTGTCGCCCAGCCGCTCGCCGATGTCGAAGCCGCCAGCCGGGTGCGCCATGTGGGCCTGCAGCAGCGCCATCACCGTGGCGGCCACGGCCGTCACCAAGTAGCGCACGTTGACGAAGGCATGGGCCGTGCCGGCCGCCACCAGGAACACCACACCGGACAGCCAGTACTGGCCCAACGATGCGAACAGCAGCACCAACAGGCAGCCCAGCACGGTGCCGGCCACGCGCGCATCGCGGCGCGA
The DNA here is from genome assembly GCF_056521305.1 of Rhodoferax sp. RT4P68. Taxonomy (NCBI): domain Bacteria; kingdom Pseudomonadati; phylum Pseudomonadota; class Betaproteobacteria; order Burkholderiales; family Comamonadaceae; genus Rhodoferax; species Rhodoferax sp. RT4P68. The sequence continues at coordinate 473,979 of NZ_JBWMBB010000003.1, read as the reverse complement.
CAGCGTCTGGTCCAGGTTGCCGCGCAACACCACCGCCACACTGAGCACCAGCCAGTGCGGGTGTGATGTCCACGGCAGCGCCAGCGCTAGGAAATAAGCCGTGCCCAGCGCCACGGCGCTGCGGATGGCGTGGCGCAGGACCGGCGAGCCCAGGCGCAGGTGCGGCCGCAGCCCAGCCAGCGGAAAGCCTTCGGGCGATAGGAAGAACTGCAGCTCGGCCGCGTGCAGCGGCCCCGGCGTGGCCGCGCCCTGCCAGGCCGCCAGCATCTGTGCGAGGTCGTGGTCCAGGTGCAGCGCGCGGTCTTGCAGCGCACCGGCCAGCGCGCGGCGGCGCGGGTCAGCAGCAAAACCTTCGACGGCGGCGGGCAGGCCGTCGGCTACGGGCCTTGCCCCGGCCACGCTGTCCAGCGGCAGTGCCAACTGCACGGCGGTGGCCGTGCGCTCCAGCATGGCGGCGGTGGCTTCGATGCGTGCGGCCAGAGCGAGGCGCAGGCGCTCGGCTGCGGCGTCGACGCCCAGCAGGTCCAGGTCGAGCTCGCTGCCGAGCAGGGTGTCGCGCAGGTCGATGGCACGCAGCAGGACGGCGATCTGGCGCTCAGCCTCGGGCGTACCGGCGGCCGCGAAGAGCAGGTCGCGCGCGGCCTGCAGACGCTCGTCCAGCGCCACTTGGCGCTGCATCCAATCCTGCAGCGGCAGCGCGCCCTGCGCGGCGCGCGGCTCCAGCGCCAGCATGCGCGCGCGGGAGCGGAACAGCGCCGCCGTGGCCTGCAGCACACCGTCGAGTGCAAGCGCGCGGTAACGCGGCTGCAGCAGGCGTGCCGCCAGCAGCGCCCAGGCCCAGTACAACGCCCCGCCGAGCGCCGTCCACCCGGCATGCACCGCCTGCGCCTGCCAGCCCTGCGGCGGCGGCCCGGCCATGGTAAAGACCACAGCCAGGATGGGCACGAACGAGATGGGCCCGGCGCGCACGCCCCAGGCCAGCAGCATGCTGGCGCCGAAGGCCAGGGCCACGATCAGAACGCCCAGCGCCAGCGCATGGCCGCGCAGCAGCGTGATCAGCACGCTGGCGACCAAGCCCACGGTGGCGCCCATGGCCACGCGGCGCCAGGTGCGCTCCGGCGGGTTGGGCGTATCGGCCAGGCTGGCGAAGATGGCGCCGCCCGAGGCCAGCAGGGCAGCAGACGTGCCGCCGGCCGCGCCCACCACCAGCTGCACCACCAGCACGCCCAGCGCCACGCCGATGCCGCTCAGCACATGGGCCGGCAGGTGCCAGGGCCAGCGGCGGATGTCGCGGATGGCTGGGGTCAACGCGGTCGTCCCTTCGGAAAGAACAGGCGATGGTAGCCAGCGATGCCACCAGCACCTCGCACAGCTGCAGCTTCAACAGGTGCGAACAACAGTTAACCGCTAACATCACAACTGTTAAATGCAGCGCGGATGCAGCAATCAACCAGGTGACCCCATGACAGAAACAATCGACCACAGCACCTTGTCACGCCTGGTGGAGGCTGGGGCCGTCAGGGGTGCTCAGATCGTGGGCCACAGTGGCGGCTGGTCGGTATTGGTCAAGTCCGGCAAGACGGAGCGGCCACTGGCCGCACAGCGCAGCCGGCAAGTGCGCCTGTTTCGCAGGCTGGAGACGCTGGTTGCCTACCTCAAGGCGGTGGGCATCGCCCGCTTCGAGGTGGACGCGGCCGGCTATGACCCGGACCCGGCCACGGCGACCCGCCGTCCCGACCGGGCCGAGGCCCTGAAACGCGCACACGAAGCGGCCGCCTACGACGCCTGGTTCCGTGAGCAGGTACAGGCCAGCGTCGATGACCCGCGCGAGAGCGTATCGGATGAAGAAGCCCGCGCGCTCTTCGCCGAACGAAGGGCCGCACTGCAGCATCGCGCATAGTGCCCCGCCTGGTATGGCGTCCGATGGCGCTCGCTGATCGCGAGAGCATCATGGACTACATCGCACAGGACAACCCGGCCGCAGCGGTGGCCTTGGACCAAGACTTCGAGGCCAAGGCCGAGCAAGCTCGGCAGCGGCCCACGCTCTACCGGGCAGGCCGTGTGAAGGGCACACGGGAAATCGTCGTGCGACCCAACTACGTGATGGTCTACCGCATCGAGGACGCAGGCGGCACGGTGACCGTGCTGCGCGTGCTCCACACCGCCCAGAAGTGGCCACCAGATGCGTGACGGCGCCGAGCGCCGGCCGCGCGATGACAAACCCGTAGCGAGCGCTTTCGCCCGCCCCCTAAAATCCCCCCTCCCAGCCTCTGGATGAACACCATGAACCGCTGCCTTCCCCTGATCGCCTCCACCCTCCTCCTCGCCACAGCCGCCCAGGCACAGGTGCGCGACTTTCCGGTCGCCGCGCTGCGCGGCGTGCTGCAGGTCACCATGCCGCCCGAGGTGGTGCTGGACGGCAAGGCCGACCGGCTCTCGCCCGGCGCACGCATCCGCGGGCCGCGCAACGAGATGGTGCTGTCCTCCCACATCGCCGGCGAACGCCTGGTGGTGAACTACGTGCGCGAATCGAACGGCCTCATCCACGAGGTCTGGCTGCTGAACCAGGCCGAGGCGGCGCTCAAGCGGCCCGGCGCCACGCGCGAGCGCAACTTCATCTTCGCCTTCGAAGAAGACACCCGCCCCAGGGACGACGGCAAGACGCCGTTCCACCTGCTGCCCAAGTACGGGCAGTAGGCCGCACCTTCCCCGCCCGTCCCCTCGGAGCGGCCCGCGCCGCCCGCTTCCCTTTGCCCCTGCCGCCCCGCGAGAACGCCATGACCAAGAAAGTCTTCATCAAAACCTTCGGCTGCCAGATGAACGAGTACGACTCGGACAAGATGGCCGACGTGCTGCACGCGGCCCAGGGCTACGAGCCGACGCAGGACGTGGAGGAAGCCGACCTGATCCTCTTCAACACCTGCTCGGTGCGCGAGAAGGCGCAAGAGAAAGTGTTCTCCGACCTCGGCCGCGTCAAGCACCTGAAGAAAAAGGGCGTGCAGATCGGCGTGGGCGGCTGCGTGGCCAGCCAGGAGGGCGACGCCATCATCGCCCGCGCGCCGTATGTAGACGTGGTGTTCGGCCCGCAGACGCTGCACCGCCTGCCACAGATGCTGGACGAGCGCGCGCGCCTGAACAAGCCGCAGGTGGACATCAGCTTTCCCGAGATCGAAAAGTTCGACCACCTGCCGCCGGCGCGCGTCGAGGGCGCAACGGCGTTCGTCTCGATCATGGAAGGCTGCTCCAAGTACTGCAGCTATTGCGTGGTGCCCTACACGCGCGGCGAAGAAGTCTCGCGCCCGTTCGAGGACGTGCTGGTCGAGATCGCCGGCCTGGCCGACCAGGGCGTCAAAGAGGTGACGCTGCTGGGCCAGAACGTGAACGCCTACCGGGGCCGCATGGGCGAGGCGAACAAGGGCAGCGACGAGATCGCCGACTTCGCCACACTGATCGAGACGGTGGCCGAGATCCCCGGCATCGAACGCATCCGCTACACCACCAGCCATCCCAACGAGTTCACGCTGCCGCTGATCGAGGTCTATGCCCGCGTGCCCAAGCTGGTCAGCCACCTGCACCTGCCCGTGCAGCACGGCTCGGACCGCATCCTCATGGCCATGAAGCGCGGCTACACGGCCATGGAATACAAGTCGACCGTGCGCAAGCTGCGCGCGATCCGGCCGGACATGGCGATGAGCAGCGACTTCATCGTCGGCTTCCCCGGCGAGACGGAGGAAGACTTCGGCAAGATGATGAAGCTGATCGACGACATCGGTTTTGACAACAGCTTCTCGTTCATCTTCAGCCCGCGCCCCGGCACGCCGGCCGCCAACCTGGCGGACGAGACGCCGCACGACGTGAAATTGAAGCGCCTGCAGCACCTGCAGGGCGTGGTCGACGCCAACGTGCGCGCCATCGCCGCGCGCCGCGTGGGCACGGTGCAGCGCATCCTGGTGGAAGGCCCAGCCAAGCGCAACTACGGCGACGTGCCCGAGCTGATGGGCCGCACCGAGTGCAACCGCGTCGTCAACTTCCCCGCTCCGACCCGGCTGGTTGGCCAGATGATCGATGTGCGCGTGACCGCGGCGAACTCGTATTCGCTGCGCGGCGAGGTCTGCACGACGGACGCGGCTGCGTGAAGCTGCCACGCGGCTCGTTTCGCCAGCTGCTGCTGCTGGCCTTTCTGCTGATCGCCGTGCTGCTGGGCGGCGTGGCGCTGCGCGCAGTGTTCACCTTCGACGGGCTGATGGCGCGCAGCCTGGGGTTTTCGGCGCGCACGCTGGAGCTGAACGGCGCCGCCCAGACGCTGACGGAGCGCAGCGCCACCATGGAGCGGGCGGCCCGCCAGTCGCTGATCCTGAACGACAACCTGCTGCGCCGGCGTTTCGAAGAAGCGGCTGCCGAGGCCCGCAAGATCGTGGCCAGCCTGCAGCCGGCCGACCTGCCGGCGCCGCTGGCCGCGCGCTGGCATGGCCAGCTGGCCAAGATCGTTCGGCTGATGGAGGGCGACAGCGACACGGCACTGGAACGCGAGCGCGGGCTGGCCGCCGAGTTCCGCGAACTGGACGCACTGAACTCGGCCATCGCGCAGCAGATGCAGGCCGCCATCCAGCAGCGACGCGGCGCACTGAACGCCGAGCTGGACACCAGCCGCATGCAGATCACGCGGCAGGTTATCGGCATGGTGGCGCTGGCGCTGCTGCTGGCGGTGGCGCTAGGCATCTGGCTGGCGCGGCCGTTCAAGCGGGTGGAGCGCGCCATCGTCGGCCTCGGCCAGAACGAGCTGGACACGCCGATCGACATTCCCGGCCCGTCCGACGTGCACCGCATCGGCCAGCAGCTCGACTGGCTGCGGCTGCGGCTGTCCGAGCTGGACGCCGACAAGGCGCGCTTTCTGCGCCACATCTCGCACGAGCTGAAGACGCCGCTGGCGGCGCTGCGTGAAGGCGTGTCGCTGCTGGAAGACGGCGTGGTCGGCGAGCTGAGTGACAGCCAGCGCGAGGTGGCGACCATCCTGCGGCAGAACACGGTGCAGCTGCAAAGCCAGATCGAGGCGCTGCTGCGCTTCAACGCCGCCGCGTTCGACGCCAGCCACCTGCAGCGCGAGCGCGTGGATGTGCTGCAGCTGATCGAGGACCAGGTCGACGCCCAGCGCCTGCAATGGCGCGCCAACCAGCTGATGGTGCAGGTCGAGGGCGAAAGCCTGGTGGCCAGCGTGGACGCCACCAAGATCGGCACGGCGCTGGCCAATCTGCTGTCCAACGCCATCCGCTTCTCGCCGCCGGGCGGGCGCATTGCGCTGCGGCTGGCGCGGGTGCAGCAGCAGGTGGTGATCGACGTGATCGACCAGGGCCCGGGCGTGGCCGAGGCCGACCGGGCGCGCATCTTCGAGCCCTTCTACCGTGGCCAGCGCCAGCCCGAGGGCGCCGTCCGGGGCAACGGCATCGGGCTTTCCATCGTGCACGAGTACGTTGCCGCGCACGGTGGCAAGATGACGCTCTTGGCCGGCGGTCCCGGCGCCCACTTTCGGATCGAACTACCCCATGTGCCCTGAACCACGCGCCTACCGCGCGTCGCGCGCGCGCTGGCCGGCGCTGGCCTCCGTGGCGCTGCTGAGCGCCTGCGCGTTGCGGCCTCCACCGCCGCCGACGCCCGCCGTTGCGCCACCGTCAGCCCCGGCGGCCACGCCGGTCGCTGCCGCACCGGCCACCCCGCCCCCCACCAACCCGGCGATGCCGGCGGCACCCGCCATCAGCACGCCCGTTCAAGGCGGCCTGCCCGGCGCGGTGCGGCCCGACAGCAGCACCGCCAGCCACGGCATGCTGGTCTACGCGGAACGGCTGCGCAGGCTGCCGAGCGCCGAGCTGGCGCTGGAGCTGGCCCGGCTGGCCGACATTCCCGACGCCGCGCGTCAGCCCGGCGACGAACTGCAGCTGGCGCTGGCCCTGTCGCAAACCCGCGCGCCGAACGATCTGGTGCGCGCCCAGGCCCTGGTGGCCCGCGTGCTGAGCAACACGCGCGAGGACGCGCGCAGCCTGCACCCGCTGGCCGGCCTGCTGGCCACGCGCTTTGCCGAGCAGCGCCGCGTGGAAGACCAACTGGCCCAGCAGACCCAGCAGGTGCGCGAGCAGCAGCGCCGCATCGATCTGCTGAACGAGCGGCTGGAAGCGGTGCGCGCCATCGAACGCAGCCTGACCTCACGCCCGGCGCCGCCGAATGGTTCGCCGAAGCCGCCGCCTTGAGAACTCTCCCCATGCCCCAGGCCTCTTCCCCCACCGCAGCGCACCGGGCCCACATCCTGGTCGTCGATGACGATGCCGACATGCTGCGGCTGCTGTCGATGCGGCTCACGGCCGCCGGCTACCGCGTCAGCGCCGTGGGCTCGGCCGAGGCGGCGCTGAACCAGCTGGACATCGAGCAGCCGCAGCTGGTGCTGTCGGACGTGCAATTGCCCGGTCGCGACGGGTTGGCGCTGTTCGACCTGGTGCGGGCGCGGCACCCCGCGCTGCCGGTGATCCTGCTGACCGCGCACGGCACCATTCCCGACGCGGTCGAGGCCACGGCGCGCGGCGTCTTCACCTACCTGACCAAGCCCTTCGACGGCAAGGCACTGCTGGACAAGATCGCCCAGGCGCTGGCGCTGTCCGCCCCGGTGGTGCAGGCGCCCAGGGGCGGCGGCGACGAGAGCTGGCGCGACGAGATCGTCAGCCGCTCGGGCCGCATGGCCGAGGTGCTGGCCGAGGCGCAGATGGTGGCCCAGTCCGATGCGAGCGTGCTGATGCTGGGCGACAGCGGCACCGGCAAGGAATTGCTGGCCCGCGCCATCCACCGCGCCAGCAGCCGGGCGAAAAAGCCCTTCGTCGCCGTGAACTGCGGTGCCATCCCCGAGGCGCTGCTCGAATCCGAACTCTTTGGCCACGTGCGCGGCGCCTTCACCGATGCGGTGACCAACCACAAGGGCCTGTTCCAGGCGGCCGACGGCGGCAGCCTGCTGCTCGACGAAATCGGCGACATGCCGCCTGCGCTGCAGGTCAAGCTGTTGCGCGTACTGCAGGAACGCGCCGTGCGGCCGCTGGGCTCCAGCCAGTCGATCCCGGTGGACGTGCGCATCCTGTCGGCCACGCACCGCGACCTGGAAGTCGCCATGGCCGCCGGCCAGTTCCGTGAAGACCTGTACTACCGCCTGAACGTGGTCACGCTGACGCTGCCCGAGCTGGGCGAGCGGCGCGAAGACATTCCGCTGTTGGCCCAGCATTTCCTGCAGCGCCTGGCCGCCAAATACAGCAAGCGCCTGTCCGGTTTCGCGCCGGAGGCCCTGAAAGCCTTGACCACGGCCGCCTGGCCCGGCAACGTGCGCCAGCTGCACAACGTGGTGGAACAGGTCTGCGCGCTGTCCACCACACCGCTGATCCCGCTGGCGCTGGTGCAGCGCGCGCTGCGCACGCCCGCCATCGAGGTGCTGCCGTATGCCGAAGCCAAGCGCAAGTTCGAGCGCGAATACCTGATCGGCCTGTTGAAGCTGACCGACGGCAACGCCGCCGACGCGGCCCGCCTGGCCGACCGCAACCGCACCGAGTTCTACCGCCTGATGCAGAAGCACGAGCTGACACCCGGCCTGTTCAAGGGCGAGGCCGGCCCGGGCACCGCAGACCCCGTCGCCGATCCGCGACAGGGTTAAGTTGTTGATTCATATAGGGTCAGCCTGAGCGGGGCCCATACCTGTCGCTGTTTGGCGACAAATTCGGGGGTTTTGATGGCCGTTTCGCGGCCCGATCTGCAGCAACCCGGAAAATAGCGCGCAAGCTGTTGATTCACAACGTCTTTTCGACCTGGCATGGGGTTTGCATTGAGTAGTGCATATGAGCAACGTCTCACCCCTCTCTACCAACCGCGAAGACTCCATGAACCAGCACCATTTCGCCCGCGTCGGGCGGCAAATCGCAGGACGCTCGTGGGAACGCCAGCGCAGCGACCTGCGCGCCGAACGCCATCCGAATTCGGTCACCGCACCGCCCATCAACCGTGGCTCGATGACGCCCCGCCCTTGGCGTGGCTTCTGGAACAGCCTGGGCACCGCCGCCCTGATGGCCATCCCGGGCATGCGCCCGGCCGCCGCCGAGCGCCCCGCCGAAGCCCCTGAAGCGTGGCAGCAGGCCGCCGGCCGGCGCCGCATGGCGCTGATGCTGATCGTGCTGTTGACCTCGGCCGTGGCCACCAGCCTGTTTGCCGCCGTGCAACCGAACTACGACAACAAGTTTCTGGAGATCGGCCAGCTGTCGCTGTTTGCGCTGCTGTCGGCCTGGATCGTGTCGGGCTTCGGCACGGCACTGATGGGCTTCTTCGTCGTGCTGCGCGGTGACGCCCACGCACTGTCGGCCCGCGAGGTGGACAACCACCCCATGCCGACCGGCGCCGACGCCCGCACGGCGATCATCATGCCGATCTGCAACGAGGACGTGGCCACGGTGTTCGCCGGCCTGCGCGCCACCTGCGAATCGGTGCTGGCCACGGGCCAGGGCAAAGCCTTCGACGTGTTCGTGCTGTCGGACAGCAACAAGCCGGAAAACCAGCAGGCCGAGCGCGCTGCCTGGGAAGACCTGCGCGCCGTGCTGGCCCAGGAAGGCGGCCCGGCGATCGAGGTCTATTACCGTCTGCGCAAGCGCCGCACCCACCGCAAGGCCGGCAACGTGGCCGACTTCTGCCGCCGCTGGGGCAACGACTACAAGTACATGGTGGTGCTGGACGCCGACAGTGTCATGAGCGGCGACTGCCTGACCTCCATGGTCAAGCTGATGGAGGTGCACCCCCGCGCCGGCGTCATCCAGACCGCCACGCAGTCGATCGGCCACCAGACCTTGCACGCCCGTGCACAGCAGTTCGCCTCGCGCATGACGGGCCGTTTGTTCACGCTGGGCATGCAGTACTGGCAGCTGGGCGAGTCGCACTACTGGGGCCACAACGCCATCCTGCGCGTGAAGCCCTTCATGGAGCATTGCGCGCTGGCCCCGATCAAGGGCAGCGGCGGCCTGGCCGGCGGCATCCTGTCGCACGACTTCGTTGAAGCCGCGCTGATGCGCCGCGCTGGCTACCACGTGTGGCTGGTGTCTGACCTGACCGGCAGCTACGAGCAGCAGCCGCCGGACCTGCTGTCCGAGTTGCAGCGCGACCGCCGCTGGTGCCAGGGCAATCTGCAGAACGCCCGCCTGATGGCCGAGCCCGGTATCTCCGGTGTGCACCGCGCCATGTTCATCACGGGCGCCATGTCCTACCTGTCGGCCCCGATCTGGCTGGCCTTCATGACGCTGGGCACCGCGCTGTGGCTGTCGGGCACGCCGCAGACCGTGGGCCTGCACACCGTGGGCAACGGCCTGTCGGCCGTGCCGGCTGAGTTGATCGGCCTGTGGATCTGGACGCTGGCCGTGCTGTTCCTGCCGCGCCTGCTGGGCATGGCCGCTGTGCTGATTCAGGGCGAGCAGCGCCGCTACGGTGGCACGCTGGGCCTGATCAAGAGCGCCGCGCTGGAAAGCGTGCTCGCCATGCTGCAGTCGCCGGTGCGCATGCTGGCCCACTCGCTGTTCGTTCTGGTGGCCCTGACCGGCCTGAAGCTGGAATGGAAGTCGCCCCCCCGCGAAGCCGCTGCGCTGCGCTGGAGCGACGCTGCCCGCAGCCTGGCCCCGATGGGCGGCGTGATCGCGCTGCTGGGCGTCGGTATTGCGATGATCGACCCGGGCGCGCTGACGTGGTTGGTGCCGGTGGGCCTGCCGCTGCTGCTGGCCATCCCCATGAGCGTGCTGACCAGCCGCAGCGACATCGGCTCGGCCATGCGCCGCCAGCGCTGGTTGCTGATTCCCGAAGAAAGCTGGTCGCCGGCGGTGCTGCGCCGCGCCTGGCTGCATGCCAGCCGGCCGCTGCGGCCCCTGGCCCTGGCAGCTTGAGGACCGGGCCGCTGGCAACGGCGGCCTGACAAATCGGCCGCTGCCAGTGCAGCGGCTGCCAAAGAAAAAGCGCCTCGACGAGGCGCTTTTTTCATGGGCCCAGGAAGACCCTCAAAACGGCATCTTGGGCATGCCCTTCATGCCCCCCATGCGCTTCATCATCTTCATGAGGCCGCCGCCCTTCATCTTCTTCATCATGTCCTGCATCTGGCCGAACTCGTTCAGCATGCGGTTGACCTCCTGCACCTGAACGCCGGCCCCTGCGGCGATGCGGCGCTTGCGGGTGGCCTTGATGATCTCGGGCTTGCGGCGCTCCTGGGCCGTCATGCTGTGGATGATGCCCTCCTTGCGGCGGATGTCGCGCTCGGCACGGTCCATGTCGACGTGGCCGGCCTTGGCCGTCATCTGCGAGGGCAGCTTGTCCATCAGGCTGGACAGGCCGCCCATCTGCTTCATCTGCTGGATCTGGCCCAGAAAATCGTTCAGGTCGAAACTCTCGCCGCTCTTGACCTTTGCCGCCAGCTTCTGCGCGGCCGCCACGTCCACATTGGCCGTGACCTGCTCGACCAGCGCCACGATGTCGCCCATGCCCAGCACGCGGCCGGCGTGGCGTTCGGCGTCGAACACCTCCAGGCCGTCGATCTTCTCGCTGGTGCCGGCGAACTTGATCGGCGCGCCCGTGATGTGGCGGGCCGACAGCGCCGCACCGCCGCGCGAGTCGCCGTCGGTCTTGGTCAGCACGATGCCGGTCAGCGGCAACGCATCCGAGAAGGCCTTGGCCGTGTTCATCGCGTCCTGGCCCTGCATGGCATCCACGACGAACAGCGTCTCCACCGGGTTCACGGCGGCATGCAGCTCGCGGATCTCGCGCATCAGCGCCTCGTCGATGGCCAGCCGGCCGGCGGTGTCGACCAGCAGCACGTCGAAATAGTGCTTGCGCGCGTAGTCCAGCGCGGCCAGCGCGATGTCGACCGGCTTTTGCTCGCCGGTGCTGGGGAACCACTCGGCGCCGGCCTGTTTGGTGACGGTCTTGAGCTGCTCGATGGCGGCCGGGCGGTAGACGTCGGCGGAGACGGTAAGCACCTTCTTCTTGCGCCGCTCGATCAAATGCTTGGCCAGCTTGGCGGTGGTGGTGGTCTTGCCGGCCCCTTGCAGGCCCGCCATCAGCACCACGGCAGGCGGCTGCGCGGCCAGATTGAGTTCACCGCCTGGCAGGCCGGCACCCATGGTGGTCGCCAGCTCGCGGTTGACGATGCCGACCAGCGCCTGGCCGGGCGAGAGCGAACCCAGCACATCCTGGCCGAGGGCTTTCTCTTTCACCCGGGCGATGAACTCGCGCACCACGGGCAGGGCGACGTCGGCCTCCAGCAGCGCCATGCGCACCTCACGCAGCATGTCAGAGACGTTGGCCTCGGTGATGCGGGCCTGGCCGCGGATTTCCTTGACCAGGCGTGACAACTTTTCTGTGAGGGCGGACGCCATGGAGATCCTTCGCTCCATCGAGGAGCACGGGTTGCGTGGAGGGGAAAGAGCCGCTGCGCCAGAGGGGCGAGCCGCTAAACTGCAGCCATGATTTTACCGAGCGCGACCCTGGCCACCGTGCTGCTGTCGGGTGCGGCCGCAATTGCCTATGCCGTGCCTGCGGCTGCGGCCTCGCGGCTCAACGTGCCAGCCAGCCGCGCCGCGCTGCTGGCCGCCTGGCTGCTGCACGGCACGGTGCTCTGCTGGAGCCTGCTGTTCGCGGCCACGCCGCGTTTCGGCTTCGCGCCGGCGCTGTCGGTGACGGCCTGGCTGGTGCTGACGGTCTACGCCGTTGAAAGCCACGTCTTCCCGCAACTGCGCGCACGCTGGGCGCTGGCCGGGTTCGGCGCCGCCGCCGTGCTGCTGGCACTGGTGTTTCCCGGCACGCCGCTGCACGACCGCGCCTCGCCCTGGCTGCCGCTGCACTTTGCGCTGGGCATCGCGTCCTACGGGTTGTTCGCGGCGGCCGTGGTCCACGCCTGGATGATGCAGCGCGCCGAGCGTGCCATGCGCCATGTGCAGGCCTCGTTCACCGGCGTGCCGCTGCTTACGCTGGAGCGGCTGACGTTTCGCTTCGTGCAGGCCGGCTTCGTGCTGTTGACGGCCACGCTGGCGGCCGGCTGGCTGTTCGGCGAATCGTTGTACGGCGTGGCCGCCGGCGCCTGGACCTGGAACCACAAGACCGTGTTCTCGCTGCTGTCCTGGCTGACGTTCGCAGTGCTGCTGCTGGGCCGGGCCCGTTTCGGCTGGCGCGGCCGCACCGCCGTGCGTGTGCTGTACACCGGCTCCGGGTTGCTGCTGCTGGCCTATGTGGGCTCGCGCTTCGTGATGGAAGTGCTGCTCGCCCGGGTGCCCGCATGAAGTTCCTGATCGTGCTGCTGGTGGTGGCGTTCGGCGTGTGGCTGTGGCGGTCGCGCCGGCCGCCGCCCAAGGCCGGCCCGCCACGCGGCAAGCCAGTGGCCAAGGCCGAGATGGTCCGCTGCGCCGCCTGCGGCCTGCACCTGCCGCTGGCCGACGCCGAGCGCAGCGCGAAGGGCGTGTACTGCAGCGTGGAACACCGGCGCCAGATCGAAGGCCCCTGATGCCCGCGCGCGAGGCCTTGAAGGACGCGCGCTTCGTGCCCGACCCGCCGGTGGTGGCCGATGCATCGCAGGGCGCCGCGGCGCAGGTCGGCGATCTGGCGATGGCGCGCGCCTGGCTGGGCTTCATGACGGCGCGGGTCATGATCTCGCTGGCCATCTTGCTGCTGCAGGCCACGCTGTACGCGCTCAGCGACAGCGTGCCGCAGTGGGTGCTGGGAGTGTGCGGCGCCTACTTCGCCAGCACCCTGGCCGTGCGTCTGCTGGCGCGCCCGCGCCTGCCGCGCCACGCGTTGGACCCGACCTGGCTCACCACGGTGGGCATGGACGTGCTGGTCATCGCGCTGCTGCACGTCTCGCAGGCCGGCGCCATCAACTACACGCCGCTGCTGGGCGTGCCGCTGCTGCTGACGGCGGTGCTGGGCACGCGCGCGATGGCCATCGGCACGGCCCTGTTCATCACGCTGCTGCTGGTGGCCGAGACCTGGTGGGGCGCCGCGCGCGGCGTGGGCGAAGTCACCACGCGCTACCTGCAGACGGTTTTGACCGGCCTGGGCTATCTGCTGGTGGCCTTTCTGGCCAACCAGCTGGCAGCCCGGCTGGTGCGCGAGGAACAGCTGGCGCTGACCAGCCAACAGGCAGCCCGGCTGCAGACGCAGGTCAACGAACTGGTCATCGAAACGCTGGCCGATGGCGTGCTGGTGGTCGATGCGGCGGGCCGCACGCGCGCGGCCAACCCGGCGGCGCGGCTGCTGCTGGGCGTGGGCGGCACGCAGGACCGCGCGGCGCTGGCGCTGGACGCCCGGTCCGGCTGGGCGCCGCTGATCGACATGGCGCGGCGCACCTTCGACAGCGAGAGCACGCAGAGTGCCGACATCGTGCTGCGCAACCCCGGCAAGGGCGCGCGCCGCGTGCGGGTGCGCACGCGCATGACCGAGACGCATGGGCTGCGCCACGAAAGCCTGTGCGTGATGTTCCTGCACGACCTGCGCGAAGTGGAGGCGCGGCTGCGCACCGAGAAGATGGCCGCCATGGGCCGCATGTCGGCCGCCGTGGCGCACGAGATCCGCAACCCGCTGGCCGCGATTTCGCAGGCCAACGCGCTGCTCGACGAAGACCTGCAGGACCCGGCCCACAAGCAGCTCACGCGCATGGTGCGGCAGAACGCGCAGCGTCTGTCCAAGATCGTCGACGAGGTGCTGGACGTGGCGCGCATCCCCGCGGCCGGGCGCACCTCGCCGCCCAGCCTGTTGCTGGACGCAGGCGTGCGCGCCATCTGCGACGACTGGACACGGCACGCGCCGCAGCAGCGAAAGCTGCACCTGGACCTGGGCACGCAGGGCCTGCCAGTGGACTTCGACACCGACCACCTGCGCCGCGTGCTGGTCAACCTGCTGGACAACGCGCTGCGCTACGTCAGCGCAGCGCCGGCCGCGCTGCAGGTGTCGACGCGGCTGTCGCCCGAGCGCCAATCCAGCCTGCAGGTATGGAGCGACGGCCCGCCGCTGGACCACTCGGTCGAGCAGCACCTGTTCGAGCCCTTCTTCTCGTCGGAAAGCCGCTCCAGCGGGCTGGGGTTGTACATTTGCCGCGAACTGTGCGAGCGCCACCGCGCCACCATTGGCTACCAGCGCGCTGCGCGTCGGGTGGCTGGCCAGACGGTGCAGGGCAATGAATTCTTCGTGCAGTTCCGCCCGCCCAAGCCGATCGCCGGGGCAGGCACTACGCGCCCGTCGCACCTGCACACCCTATGACCATGGCGCACCCGCCGTCCGAAGATTCCGCGCCACTGCGGCCGCCGCGCGCGGGCGCCTACATCCTGGTGGTGGACGACGAGCCGGACCTGTGCACGCTGTATGAGCTGACGCTGCTGCGCGAGGGCTACCGCGTAGAGGCCGCCGGCACGCTGGCGCAGGCGCAGGCACTGCTGCAGGAGCACCGCTTTGACGCTGTCATCAGCGACATGCGGCTGCCCGATGGCCTGGGCCTGGCGCTGTTGCACGGGCTGCGGGCGCAGCAACGGCCCGAGCGCTTCGTCGTCATGACGGCCTATGGCTCGGCCGAGAGCGCGGTCGAGGCGCTGAAGGCCGGCGCCTTCGACTACCTCACCAAGCCGGTGGACCTGAAGCAGTTCCGCGCGGTGGTGGCCTCGGCCGTGCAGGAACTGGCCCAGCCGGCGCTGCGCGCACCCTCCCGCCCGGGCGCCATGGCAAGGCCCTCCACAGGCGAACGCGCCACCAGCGCCCAGCCGATGCTGGACCGCCTGGTCGGCGAATCCGAACCCATGCGCCAGGTCAAGCAGCGCATCCAGAAGGTGGCGCGCAGCATGGCACCGGTGCTGGTGCGCGGCGAATCAGGCACCGGCAAGGAACTGGTGGCCCAGGCGCTGCACGCCTGCAGCCACCGCGCCAGCGGGCCGCTGGTGGCGGTGAACTGCGGCGCCATTCCGGAGAACCTGCTGGAGGCCGAGTTCTTCGGCGCGCGCAAGGGCTCCTACACCGGCGCGCTGGCGGACCGGCCGGGCTACTTCCAGGCAGCGCGCGGCGGCACGCTGTTTCTGGACGAGATCGGCGACCTGCCGCTGGCCATGCAGTCCAAGCTGCTGCGTGCGATCCAGGAACGCAGCGTGCGGCCGCTGGGCTCGACGCAGGAGGACACGGTGGACGTGCGCATCGTCAGTGCGACGCACCGCGACCTGACCGCCGACGTGAAGTCTGGCCGCTTCCGCCAGGACCTGTACTACCGGCTCAACGTGATCGAGATCCAGGTGCCGCCCCTGCGTGAACGCCGCGACGACCTGCCGGCGCTGTGCCAGGCCCTGCTGGCGCGCATCGCCCACGAGTCCGGCATGCCGGTGCCGCCACCCTCCGCCGCGCTGCTGCTCGAGCTGCAGCAGCACCCGCTGGCCGGCAACGTGCGTGAGCTGGAGAACCTGCTGCACCGCGCCGTGGCCATGAGCGAGGGCGATGAGCTGGACAGCGGCTTCGCAGCCTCCGACAGCATGCCGTTGGGCTACAGCGATGCAGCGGCTGCGCCTGCACCGGGCGAGACGCCGAGCGACCTTCAGGGCTACCTGGACCAGCAGGAGCGCGCCATCCTGATCCGCGTGCTGCACGAAACCGGCTTCAACCGCACGGCCACGGCGGCGCGGCTGGGCCTGTCGCTGCGCCAGATCCGCTACCGCATCGCACGCCTCAACATCGCCACGCCGCAGGACAACGAGCCCCATGACGACACCTGAGAGCGCCCCCGCGCCACCTAGCACGCGCGCGATCTGGAAAGGCGGCTGGTACCGGTACGCGCGGCGCCAACGCTCGCCCAACTGCGGGCCACGGCCGGCGGGCGCGGCGATCGACCTGATCGTGCTGCACTCCATCAGCCTGCCGCCGGGCGTCTACGGTGGCGAGGACGTGCAGGCGCTGTT
This sequence comes from Rhodoferax sp. RT4P68, assembly GCF_056521305.1. Classification (NCBI taxonomy): domain Bacteria; kingdom Pseudomonadati; phylum Pseudomonadota; class Betaproteobacteria; order Burkholderiales; family Comamonadaceae; genus Rhodoferax; species Rhodoferax sp. RT4P68. The sequence goes on along the minus strand of NZ_JBWMBB010000003.1, from coordinate 458,023 downwards.
CATGAACCAGCTCGACTGGGACGCCCACCCCTACTTCCAGCAGATCCGCAGCCTGCAGGTGTCGGCGCATTTCTACATCCGCCGCCACGGCGAGCTGTGGCAGTTCGTGGACTGCGACGAGCGCGCCTGGCATGCCGGGCGCTCGCACTGGCGCGGGCGCGACGAGTGCAACGACGACTCCATCGGCATCGAGCTCGAAGGCATCGAGGGCGGGCCGTTCGAGCCGGCGCAGTACGACACGCTCGTCGGCTTGTGCACCGCCATCGCACAGCGCTACCCGATCAACCACATGGCCGGCCACGAGCACGTCGCGCCGGGCCGCAAACAAGACCCGGGGCCGGGCTTCGACTGGTCGGCATTGCGCGGCGGCCTGGCTTGGCCGGCCCGGTGTTTTCCCGATGTGGTGACGCGCACACAGCGCGATTGAAACAGCGCGTCACATGGCCAGCGCGCAGGCCGGCGACGCGAACCCAGCAGGCATGCCGCCTGGCGGACGGAATGGCCCCGCAACGCGCGTGCGCAGGGGCTTGTGCCGGCCACACACCGATGCCCAAAGGCCCGGCGCCGGGCCGCACTTGCAGCCCACCCCGCGGCCCTCATCTGCAGAGGGGAAAAGCACCCGGATACACTACCGGTAGTGGCTTGAATTAGCTCCACACCCTAGATATAGTGTGCGCCACCGATCCCCCTGGCAGCCCTCCACCCATGTTGCGGTGGTGCCGCAGCCGCCGGATTCCTCCCCCTTTTCGTTGCCATCAAAGGAAGCCATGCAAAGCGCAGCTCACCTCCCATCCACTTCGCATGCCACGCCCACACAGGGCCAACCGACCGGCCGCGGCACGGTTGCCGACACCCTGCCTGCCAGCATGCTGGCGCACTACCAGATCATCCGCCGCAACGGCGCCGTCGTACCGTTCGAGCCGACCAAGATCGCCGTGGCGATGATGAAGGCCTTCCTGGCCGTGCACGGCACGCAGGGCGCGGCCTCGGCCAGCGTGCGCGAGCAGGTCGACAGCCTGACCCAGGCCGTGACACGCGCCCTGGTGCGCTCGCGCCCGGGTGGCGGCACCTTCCACATCGAAGACGTGCAGGACCAGGTCGAGCTCGGCCTCATGCGCGGCGGGCACCACGAGATCGCCCGCGCTTATGTGCTGTACCGCGAACGCCGCACCCAGGAACGCCAGCGCCAGGGCGAGCAGGCGCAGCCCGTGGCCCCCACCATCCACGTGCTGGACGGCGGCGAGCGCATTGCGCTCGACCTGGGCCAGCTGCAGCAGCTGATTGCCGACGCCTGCGCCGGCCTGGGCGCCGATGTGAAGCCCGACCCGATCGTGGCCGAGACCATGCGCAACCTGTACGACGGCGTGCCGATCGAAGAGGTCTACAAGGCCGCCATCCTGGCCGCCCGCACCCTGATCGAGAAGGACCCGGACTACACCTACGCCACGGCGCGCCTGTTGCTGCACACCATCGTCAAGGAAGTGCTGGACGTGGAATCCACGCAAGCCGAGATGGCCCAGCGCTATGCAGACTACTTCCCGCTCTACATCAAGAAGGGTGTGGACAACGAGCTGCTGGACGAGAAGCTGCTGCAGTTCGACCTGAAGCGTCTGGGCGCGGCCCTGAAGGCCGAGCGCGACCTGAAGTTCGACTACCTGGGCCTACAGACGCTGTACGACCGCTACTTTCTGCACGTGCGCAAGACCCGCATCGAGCTGCCGCAGGCCTTCTTCATGCGTGTGGCCATGGGCCTGTCGCTGAACGAGATCGACCGCGAGGCGCGCGCCATCGAGTTCTACGAGGTCCTGTCCTCGTTCGACTTCATGTCCAGCACGCCCACGCTGTTCAACGCCGGCACGCTGCGCTCGCAGCTCTCGTCGTGCTACCTGACGACCGTGCCTGACGATCTGGACGGCATCTACGAGTCGATCAAGGAAAACGCCCTGCTGTCCAAGTTCGCAGGCGGCCTGGGCAACGACTGGACGCGCGTGCGCGCCCTGGGCAGCCACATCAAGGGCACGAACGGCGAATCGCAGGGCGTGGTGCCGTTCCTGAAGGTCGTCAACGACACGGCAGTCGCCGTGAACCAGGGCGGCAAGCGCAAGGGCGCGGTCTGCACGTATCTGGAAAGCTGGCACCTGGACATCGAAGAGTTCCTGGAGCTGCGCAAGAACACCGGCGACGACCGGCGCCGCACGCACGACATGAACACGGCCAACTGGATCCCGGATCTGTTCATGCGCCGCGTCATGGAGAAAGGCACCTGGACGCTGTTCTCGCCCTCCGACGTGCCGGACCTGCACGACCTCTTCGGCGCCGACTTCGAGAAGGCTTACGCGGCCTACGAAGAGAAGGCTGCACGCGGCGAGATCAAGCCCAGCCGCACGCTGCAGGCTGCCGACCTGTGGCGCAAGATGCTGACGATGCTGTTCGAGACCGGCCACCCCTGGATCACGTTCAAGGACGCCTGCAACGTGCGCTCGCCGCAGCAGCACGTGGGTGTCGTGCACTCGTCCAACCTGTGCACCGAGATCACGCTGAACACCAGCGACACCGAGACCGCCGTCTGCAACCTGGGCTCGGTCAACCTGCTGCAGCATCTGAAGGAAGGCGCACGCGGCGCCGACGGTGCCGCCACGCAGGTGCTGGACCACGACAAGCTGAAGAAGACGATCTCCACGGCCATGCGCATGCTGGACAACGTGATCGACATCAACTACTACGCCGTCAAGAAGGCGCGCGACTCCAACCTGCGCCACCGCCCGGTGGGCCTGGGGCTGATGGGCTTTCAGGACGCGCTGTACGAGCTGCGCATCCCCTACGCCAGCGATGCAGCCGTGCAGTTCGCCGACACCTCGATGGAGGCCATCTGCTACTACGCCTACTGGGCCTCCACCGATCTGGCCGCCGAGCGCGGCCGCTATTCCAGCTACAAGGGCTCGCTGTGGAGCAAGGGCATCTTGCCGCTGGACACGCTGGAGCTGCTGCACCAGGCCCGCGGCGGCTTCGTCGAAGTCGACCGCTCGGCCACGATGGATTGGGACGCGCTGCGCGCCAAGATCAAGATGGATGGCATGCGCAACTCCAACTGCGTGGCCATCGCGCCGACCGCGACGATCTCCAACATCATCGGCGTGGACGCGTCGATCGAGCCCTGCTTCGGCAACCTGTCGGTCAAGTCCAACCTGTCCGGCGAGTTCACCGTCATCAACCACTACCTGGTGCGCGACCTGAAGCGTCTGCACCTGTGGGACGACGTGATGGTCATGGACCTCAAGCACTTCGACGGTTCGCTAGAACCCATCGACCGCGTGCCGCAGGAGATCAAGTCGCTCTACGCCACCGCGTTCGAGGTCGAGACCACCTGGCTGGTCGAGGCCGCAGCACGCCGCCAGAAATGGATCGACCAGGCGCAGTCGCTCAACATCTACATGGCTGGCGCCTCGGGCAAGAAGCTGGACGACACCTACAAGCTGGCGTGGACGCGTGGCCTGAAGACCACCTACTACCTGCGCACGCGCGGGGCCACGCACGCCGAGAAATCGACCGTCACGGCAGGCCGCATGAACGCCGTCTCGTCGGGTACGGACAGCACGCCGAAGATGAGCGCGATGGACGTGGCTGCGGCCAAGGCGCGCGCGCAGATGGACGCGCAGATGAGCGCACCGCTGGCGGCATCTCCGGCCACCGACGTGAAGTTCTGCGGCGTCGACGACCCCACTTGCGAAGCCTGCCAGTGAGGGCTTGAACGCAGGCGCATGAGCAACCTGCGTTCGGCCTGCATCGCATCGCGAACGAAGCACTCGTTTGCGATGCGACAGAGCAACAAACACACGCGGTGCACAGCCCGAATGCTGTTGAGTCCTTTGCATTTCACAGCACCGCTTTCATAATCTGCGCACTGGAAAATCTATGCTCACCTGGGACGACGAAGTCAAGCCCTCCTCGCCATCTGCCACGCACGGCGGCTCCATCGGGAACCGCGAGGCATTGGTCTCTCCTGATTCCGTGTACGCCCCCTCCGCAACCGTGCAGCCTGCGGCCGCGCGCCGTCTCGACGACGGTGCCATCGCCCCCGCATCCACACCCGTTTCAACGCCCGCTGCAGCCGTTGCGCGTACTCCCGCTGCACGCACGCCGGCCACGCAGCCAGCACCCGTCGCGCGCCGCGTGAACGCGGCCGACAAGCGCATCATCAACGGCCAGACCGACGTCAACCAGCTGGTGCCGTTCAAGTACAAGTGGGCCTGGGAAAAGTACCTCGCCACCTGCGCCAACCACTGGATGCCGCAAGAGGTGAACATGACGCGCGACATCGCGTTGTGGAAGGACCCGAACGGCCTGACCGAAGACGAGCGCCGCATCGTCAAGCGCAACCTGGGCTTCTTCGTCACCGCCGATTCGCTGGCCGCCAACAACATCGTGCTGGGCACCTACCGCCACATCACCGCGCCGGAGTGCCGCCAGTTCCTGCTGCGCCAGGCCTTCGAGGAAGCCATCCACACGCACGCCTACCAGTACATCGTGGAGTCGCTGGGGCTGGACGAGAGCGAGATCTTCAACGCCTACAACGAGGTGCAGTCGATCCGCGACAAGGACCAGTTCCTGATCCCCTTCATCGAGGCCATCAGCGACCCGCACTTCCACACCGGCACGCACGAGAACGACCAGACGCTGCTCAAGAGCCTGATCGTCTTCGCCGGCCTGATGGAAGGCCTGTTCTTCTACGTCGGCTTTACGCAGATCCTGGCGCTGGGCCGGCAGAACAAGATGACGGGCGCCGCCGAGCAGTACCAGTACATCCTGCGCGACGAGTCCATGCACTGCAACTTCGGCATCGACCTGATCAACCAGCTGAAGCTGGAGAACCCGCACCTGTGGACATCCGAGTTCAAGGCCGAGATCAAGGCGCTGTTCGAAAAGGCTGTCGAGCTGGAATACCGCTACGCCGAAGACACCATGCCGCGCGGCGTGCTCGGCATGAACGCGTCCATGTTCAAAGGCTACCTGCGCTACATCGCGAACCGCCGCGCCACCCAGATCGGGCTGGAGGCGCTGTTCCCGAACGAAGAGAACCCGTTCCCCTGGATGAGCGAGATGATCGACCTGAAGAAGGAACGCAACTTCTTCGAGACCCGCGTCATCGAGTACCAATCCGGTGGGGCGCTGTCCTGGGACTGAAGTCCATCCAAGAAAAGAACATGCTTCACGGCATCACGCGCAACCCACCCAAGCACCGCCAGAGTGCGGGCGTTGCGCGTTCTCGAATCCATGGCGCTGGGACTTCGGTTCCAACGCCATGCATCGCTTCAAGCGGCCCAACCCGCATGAAGTGCTCTTTGTAATCCGATCAAGGAGAAATCAATGGCAACTGCAAAGAAACCAGCCGCAAAGAAGGCTGCTGCACCGGCGAAGAAAGCCGCTCCCGCAAAGAAGGCTGCTGCGCCCGCGAAGAAGGCCGTAGCCAAGAAGGCGGCGGCGCCCGCGAAGAAGGCCGCTCCGGCCAAGAAGGCGGCGCCTGCGAAGAAGGCTGCTCCGGCCAAGAAGGCCGCTCCCGCGAAGAAGGCTGCGCCCGCCAAGAAGGCTGCACCCGCGAAGAAGGCCGCTCCGGCCAAGAAGGCTGCGCCCGCCAAGAAGGCAGCCGCTCCGGCCAAGAAGGCTGTAGCGAAGAAGGCAGCGCCCGCGAAAAAGGCCGCTCCGGCGAAGAAGGCAGCCGCCAAGAAGGCCGCCGCTCCCGCCAAGAAGGCCGCTCCCGCAGCGCCCGCCAAGAAAGCAGCCACCAAGAAGGCCGCCAAGAAAGCCGCGGCCGCGCCCGCTGCCGCCAAGCCTGCCCCTGCCCCAGCGTCTGCCACGCAGACCACGCTGAACCCGCAAGCCGCTTGGCCCTTCCCGACGGCCAGCAAGCCCTGAGCCACGCGCGCTGCAAAGCGCGCATGCAAGCCCGGTGTCGAAAGATGCCGGGCTTTTTCTTTGGGCGATCGCCGACGTAATCCTAGTTGCGGGTCAGTGCGGAATGAATGTGGCGCGCTGCCCTGGACCTTCGGCTTTGCCCCGCCCCCAGGGCTCAGGACGGTTGCCCCAGCTACAGCTGTGCAGTGGTGGTCATGGCGATGTCGTAGGCGGGCGGGCGGCCGCTCACCCGCCACCCCGCAGGGTCGGGCCATCGGGCCGGCCGCGCAAGTGCGTCAGAGGTCCAGTGCGGCCCCGTCTACGACGTAGTTCTGCGGCCCACGCTGGGCGATCTTCAACGCGCCGAGCTGGCTGCCCAGGGCGGCGCAGCGGGCCAGGGGCCAGCCTTGCTCCAGGCCATACAGCAGCGCGGCGCGGTAGGCGTCGCCGCAGCCGGTGGGGTCGACCACTGCGGTGGCCTGCACCGGGGCGACGAGCGTCTTCTCGCCGTTGACCCACACCTCGCTGCCCTCACTGCCGAGGGTGACGACCAAGCCCTGCACCTGGCGCGACAGCTCGGCAAAGCCAAGACCGGTGCGCTCGCTGAGCATCTTGCCTTCGTAGTCGTTCACGGTGACCCAGGTGGCCAGGTCGATGAAGTGCTTGAGCGCGGCGCCGTCGAACATCGGCAGGCCCTGGCCGGGGTCGAACACGAAGGGAATGCCGGCTTCGACGAACTGCTCGGCGTGCTGCAGCATGGCGTCGCGCCCGTCCGGCGAGATGATGCCCAGCTTGACGTCAGCGCGAGCGGTGATGCAGGTGGTGTGGGCCTGCATCATCGCGCCGGGGTGGAAGGCGGTGATCTGGTTGTTGCCCTGGTCGGTCATGATCATGGCCTGCGCGGTGTAGCTGTCCGGCACCTCGCGCACGTATTCGGTGCTGATGCCCAGCTCGGACAGGCGCTGCAGATAGTCCGCGCTGTCGCTGCCCAGCGTGGCCATGGGCAAGGGCACGCCGCCCAGCTGCTTCAGGCCGTAGGCGATGTTGCCGGCGCAGCCGCCGAAATCGCGCCGCAGGCCCGGCACCAGAAAGGAGACGTTCAGGTTGTGGATCTGGTCCGGCAGGATCTGGTCCGAGAACCTGCCCTCGAAAGTCATGATGGTGTCGAACGCGAGAGATCCGCAGATGATGCTGGCCATGGTGGTACCGGTGAGAGTTCGGGGAATAAAGATCAGGGATAGAAAGCGTCGAGCCGGTAGCCCACGACCCGGGCCCGGCCGGCGTTGTCGGCCATGCGCAAGTCCACACTGGCGGCCCATTCGCCGTGCGCGGGCAACTCCGCAGGCGGCGTGCCCAGCTCGGCCGGCAGCAGCACGCGGCGCACCACGGGCTGCTCTTGCACATCGGTCAGCGACAGCACAAGGGCCGGCAGCGCGACGGCGTGCGATGCGCGGTTGCGCAGGTTGAAGCCGAGCCGGTAGCCATCTTCGCCCGACGCGACGAAGGACGAGCCGTCGATGACCACGGCGTCGATGCGGCGCGGCGCCTGCACGCTGCAGCGCAGCGGTACGCACAGCGCCTGCACCACGGGCCGCAGCGCGGGCGCGGCGGCGGCGAGGCGGTCGCGCTCGTGCACCAGCCATTGCAGCAGCAACACCAGCGCCAGCAGCAGCGCACCCGCAACGCCGGCCCAGCGCAGGTGGCGCGCACGCGGCGGTGGTGGCGGCACCGGCACGGCGGCGATGGGGGCATCGCGCATGAACGACAGCTCGGCCACGGCAGGGTCCAGCGGCCTGGGCGCGGGCGGGCGGGCGGTGACGGTGGGGGGCAGCGGCGGCGGCTCTGGTGCCTCGGCCGCTTCACGGCGCAACAGGGGCAGGCCGCCCAGCGACGAGACAGCGGCGGAGCGCGCGCGGGTGACGGGCTCGACCGGCGTGACGTGCAGCCGACCGGGGCCCAGCTCGGCCGGGGGCAACGGGGCGAAAGGCGGCGCAGACTGCTGCGAAGGCCCGGCGGGCGAGGCGGGGCCCGCGCCGTCGGCCCGCGGCTCGGCACGGACGGACGCATCGGAGGCCTGGGTCAAAGCGGACGCATCCGACGCATTCGGCGAATGGGGCGCACCGGGGGTATCTGGGGCGGTGGAGGCGTCGGACGCGCCGAAGGCGACGGGGGCGACAGGGGCGACGGGGGCGTCGGAGCCGTCGGTGGCGCCGGGCACACCAGGCACATCGGACGCGTCGGACAGATCTCGTCCATGCCGCACCTCCAGCCCATCGAACGCGAGCGGCGCCGGCTCGCTCTCGGGCTGCACCTGGGTCTGCCGGTAGTCGGCGAACTCCATGTCCAGCGACGCGACGGAATCGGTCACCGGCATTTCGGACGCGGCGGACTGAGGCCATGCGGGCGCCATGTCGACCAGCGTGGGCGTACCGGCGTCGCCTGCGGGAGACTGCGGCTGCCAAGGCGCATCCTCTGCGGCGCCTGCCGGTCGCGCGGGCTCGTTGGTGGTGTTGGCGAAGGTGGCGTGTGTATCGGCGAAGCCGTTGCCAAGGTCATGGCCATGGCCATCGTCGCCGCCATCGGCCTGCGGCGCAGCCGCCAGCGGCACGGCGAGGCGTGATGCGACGGGGGTGGACGCGGGAGCCGGCGTAACGGAGTCCCGCAGGGCCTGCGAGGCGTCGAAGATCTCCGCGCATTGGCCGCAGCGCACCCAGCCCTGCGAAATGCGCAGCTGGTCGGGCACCACCCGGAACGAGGTTCCGCAGGACGGGCAGCGCGTGATGAGACTCATGGGCGCGGTCGGCCGGCCTGCCTTCAGGCGCGCTGGGCGGTCATCAACACCCAACCGTCTTCGCGGTCGGCCACCTGCAGCGGCAGGTAAGGCGCGTAGACGGCCTGCAGCTCGTCGGCCTGGCGCTCCAGGATGCCGGCCAGCACCAGACTGCCGCCAGCACCGACGTGCGCGCACAGCAGTGGCGCCAGCATCTTCAGCGGCGTGGCCAGGATGTTGGCCAGCACCACCGCATATTCGCCCTGGGCGCGGTCCGGCAGGCCGGCGTGCAGGCGCACGCCGTTGGCGGCGGCGTTGGCCAGCGTGGAGGTGACGGCCGCCTCGTCGATGTCGACCGCGTCGATCTCTGTGGCGCCGTGCTTAGCCGCGGCGATCGCCAGGATGCCGGAGCCACAGCCGTAGTCCAGCACCCGGCCCCACCCGGCGTCCACCCCATGGCGCGCCACCCAGCGCAGGCACATGCGGGTCGTGGGGTGCGTGCCGGTGCCAAAGGCCAGGCCCGGGTCGAGCCGGATCACCTGCTGCGCCTGCGCCGGTGGCTCGTGCCAGGTCGGCACGATCCAGAACGCAGGGGTGATCTCGACCGGCGTGAACTGCGATTGCGTGAGCCGCACCCAGTCCTGCTCGGGCACGGCGTCGATGCCCAGCCATTGGCAGCTGGCGAAGAAGTCCTGCGCCTGCAGCAGCGCACCGGCTTCGCGCGCACTCTCTTCGGTACCGAACAAGGCGACGAGGCGCGAGCGCTGCCAGCCCTCGGCCGGTGGCGGCATGCCGGGCTCGCCGAACAGGGCCTGTTCGGCATCGGTCTGCGCGTCGGCGTCTTCGACGCTGACGGACAGCGCGTCCAGCGCTTCGAGCGCCTCGCTCAGCGTCTCGACCCGGTCTTCGGGGCACATCAGACGGATTTCGTACATGCTCTCGTCCTCAAGCCGCCAGCGCGGGAAACCTCATCGCTTGTGCTGCGACAGCCACTCTTCCAGGTAGTGGATGTTGGTGCCGCCGGCCATGAACTTGGCGTCCACCATCAGCTCGCGGTGGAGCGGGATGTTGGTGTTGATGCCTTCGATGACCGTCTCGGCCAGGGCCGTGCGCATGCGCGCCATGGCCTGCTCGCGCGTGTCGCCGTGCACGATGATCTTGCCGATCATGGAGTCGTAGTTCGGCGGCACGAAGTAGTTCGCATAGGCATGCGAGTCCACGCGCACGCCCGGCCCGCCCGGCGGGTGCCAGGTCGTGATGCGGCCCGGCGAAGGCATGAAGTTGTACGGGTGCTCGGCGTTCACGCGGCATTCGATGGCGTGGCCATGGATGCCGATCTGGCGCTGTGTGAACGGCAGCTTCTCGCCGGCCGCCACCATGATCTGCGTGCGCACGATGTCCACGCCGGTGATCAGCTCGGTCACCGGGTGTTCGACCTGCACGCGCGTGTTCATCTCGATGAAATAGAACTCGCCGTTTTCGTAGAGGAACTCGAAGGTGCCGGCGCCGCGGTAGCCGATGCGCTTGCAGGCCGCCGTGCAGCGTTCGCCGATGCGCTCGATCAGCTTGCGCGGGATGCCCGGCGCGGGGGCCTCTTCGATCACCTTCTGGTGGCGCCGCTGCATGGAGCAGTCGCGCTCGCCCAGGTAGACGGCGTTCTTGAACTTGTCGGCCAGCACCTGGATTTCCACGTGCCGCGGGTTCTGCAGGAACTTCTCCATGTAGACAGCCGGATTGCCGAACGCCGCGCCGGCCTCGGCCTTGGTCATCTGCACGGCGTTGACCAGCGCCGCCTCGGTGTGCACGACGCGCATGCCGCGCCCACCACCGCCGCCGGCGGCCTTGATGATCACCGGATAGCCGATGGTGCGGGCGATGCGGCGGATCTGGACCGGGTCATCGGGCAGCTCGCCCTCAGAGCCCGGCACGCACGGCACACCGGCCTTGATCATGGCCTGCTTGGCGGCGACCTTGTCGCCCATGATGCGGATCGACTCCGGCGTGGGGCCGATGAACTGGAAGCCGCTCTTTTCGACGCGCTCGGCGAAGTCGGCGTTTTCGCTCAGGAAGCCATAGCCGGGGTGGATGGCCTCGGCGTCAGTCACTTCGGCAGCCGAGATGATGGCCGGCATGTTGAGGTAGCTCTGCGCCGAGGGCGCCGGGCCGATGCAGACAGCCTCGTCGGCCAGGCGCACGTACTTGGCGTCGCGATCGGCTTCGGAATAGACCATGACGGCCTTGACGCCCAGCTCGCGGCAGGCGCGCTGGATCCGCAGGGCGATTTCGCCGCGGTTGGCAACCAGGATTTTCTTAAACATGGGGGCTCCGCGGCGAAACCGCCCAGCACGCTACGCGCGCCAGTGCAATGTGCCGGACTGCGTCCGTCCGCGCCAAGGCGCGAGCGCCCCGGTTCGCAACCAGAATCTTCTTGTACATGAGGCGGCTTATTCGATGACGAACAGAGGCTGCCCGTACTCCACGGCTTGGCCGTTCTCGCACAAGATCTGCGTGATAGTGCCGGCCTTGTCGGCCTCGATCTCGTTCAGGATCTTCATCGCTTCGATGATGCAGACGGTCTCGCCCTCTTTCACGACGCTGCCGATTTCGACAAAGGCCTTGGCGCCCGGGCTGGAAGAGCGGTAGAAGGTGCCGACCATGGGCGATTTCGCCAGGTGGCCCTTGATGACGGGCTCTGCGGGTGCCGCAGCCGCAGAGATGGCCGTGGTGGAGACGACGTCGACGACGGGCGCCGGCTGCGCCGGGGCGGGAACATAGACCTGAGCGGCGGCCGGTACGCCCTTGACGATCCGCACCTTGCCTTCGGCTTCTGTGATCTCCAGCTCGGAGACGTTGGAATCCGAGACCAAGTCGATCAGGGTCTTGAGTTTGCGCAAATCCATGTAAGCTCCTGTCGCACCAAACGAAAAGAGCTGGAATCTAACCCAATTCCAGCCAACTTCCGCTTTTAGTGTGCTTTGACGATGTTCTACGCCGATCAGCGCTCTTCGCTGCGGTGTACCTCAGGGCTGCTGGGACGATGCGCGTCAGAGTTCGCGAGCCCAGCCCTGCAATTCCTGCAAGGAAATTTGACCCATTTTACGGCTATGCACACTGCCTGTGGCCGACAGCACCAGCGTGAACGGCAAACCGCCACCGGTGTTCCCCAGCGTACGCAGCAGCGCCAGGCCTTCCATGCCGGTGATGCCGACTGGGAAAGAGACAGGTGTGCGGCCCAGAAATGTGCGGACGGACGCCGGCTTGTCCACCGCCAGCCCGACCACTTGAAACCCGTTGCCGGCATGTTGGGCGAAGAAGCCATCGATCAGCGGCAGCTCCTCGACGCAGGGCGGACACCAGGTGGCCCAGAAGTTCACCAGCAGCGGACGGCCACGAAAATCCGCCATGTCCAGCTTGGTTCCGTCCGGCCGCTCGCATTGCAGCGCCCACAGTCCGGCGATAGCAGGGTCCGCATCCGGCCTGGAGCGCTGCGCCCACCACGCGACGCCAGCGCCCGCGACCAGGGCTGCGGCCCCAGCGCCCACGACCAGGCGCCGACGGCCAGACGCAGGGGGTGTGAGCGGTGCCGGCCCCGTCACGCCGCCGCCTCCTGCAGCAGGCGGCGCAGCGCCTCGGTGCTGCCGCGCGGCGTGCGGCCGCGGGTGTCGGGTTTGAGCGCCCCGCGCAGGTCGTCCAGGTCATGCACCAGCAAGTGCACGCCCACGTGCTCGCCGAGCTCCGGGCACAGGCTGCTGATGCTCAGCGCCTCGACCGGCTCACCGCGAAAGCCGGTGACCGTGGCGGGCACGAAGCGCACGCCGCGGTCGATCAGGGCGATTTCGGTGGACTTGGAATCGTCACAGAACAGCTGCAGGTAGATGTCCGACAGGCGCGTCGCCGTGCCATGCCAGACGCTGCCGCACACGTAGGGGCGAAAAGGCTGCAGCCGCTCCATCCACACCAGCGCCAGGCGGCGCAGCGCCACAAGTTCGGCGGGCTGCGTCTCAGCGCAGAACAGTTCGAGGTACTCGCGCACCGCGTCTTCGAGCATCTCGTTGTCGGGTAGCCGCGCACGCGGCCCCAGGTCCAGCTGCTTCTGTGCGCGGCGCTTGGCCGGCCCCCACTCCAGCCCTTCTTCGACCACGAAGCGGGCTGCGACGGCCGCGATTTCTGCACTTGCATTGTCCATGGGTCGGGATTGTGCCCCCGGCCCGGATGCCCATTGCGGACTCCTAGAATCCCGCCCCATGCACATTCACATCCTCGGCATCTGCGGCACCTTCATGGGCGGCCTGGCGGCCCTGGCCCGCAGCGCCGGCCACCGCGTCACGGGCTGCGATGCCGGCGTCTACCCGCCCATGAGCGACCAAATGCGCGCGCTGGGCATCGAGTTGATCGAGGGTTTCGGTGCCGACCAGATGGCGCTGGCACCCGACGTGTTCGTGGTCGGCAACGTGGTCTCCCGTGCGCGCCTCGCGGACGGCAGCCCCAAGTTCCCGCTGATGGAGGCGATCCTGGACGCCGGCGCCGCCTACACCAGCGGCCCGCAATGGCTGGCTGAGCACCTGCTGGCCGGTCGCCATGTGCTGGCCGTGGCCGGCACGCATGGCAAGACCACGACGACCTCGATGCTGGCCTGGGTGCTGGAATGCGCGGGGCTGGAACCTGGCTTTCTGGTCGGTGGCGTGCCGCTCAACTTCGGAATCTCGGCCCGCCTCGGCAAGCCGGGCGGCAGCTTTGTCATCGAGGCGGACGAATACGACACCGCCTTCTTCGACAAGCGCAGCAAGTTCGTGCACTACCGGCCACGCACTGCCGTGCTGAACAACATGGAGTTCGACCACGCCGACATCTTCGACGACCTGGCGGCGATCGAGCGGCAGTTCCACCACCTGGTGCGCACGGTGCCCTCGCAGGGCCGTGTGGTGTTCAACGCCGAAGAGCCTGCGCTGGCCCGCGTGCTGGGCCAGGGTTGCTGGAGCGAATCGGTCGGCTTCGGCGCCGGCGGGCGCTTCACTGCCGAGGGCACGGCCGAGCGCTTCACGGTGCTCGACCAGGGCCGTCCGGTGGCCGAGTTGCAGTGGGCACTGTCGGGCCTGCACAACCGCATGAATGCGCTGGCGGCGATCACCGCCGCCCAGCACCTGGGCATGGCGCCGGCCGAGGCGGCGGCCGCGCTGCAGAGCTTCCAGAACGTCAAGCGCCGCATGGAGTTGCGCGGCAGCGTGCCGGCAGCCGGCGGCGCCATTCGGGTCTACGACGACTTCGCGCACCACCCCACGGCCATCCGCACGACGGTGGACGGTCTGCGCGCGCAGATGCAGGAAGGCGCAGAAGGCGGCCGCATCCTGGCGGTGTTCGAGCCGCGCAGCAACACCATGAAGCTGGGCGCCATGAATGCACGCCTGCCCTGGAGTCTGGAAGCCGCCGACCTGGCCTTCTGCCACAGCGCCGGCCTGGGCTGGGACCCGGCGCAGGCGCTGGCCGGCATGGGCGAGAAGCTGCAGGTGGCGGGCACGATCGACACGCTGGTCGGCCAGGTGGTCGCGGCAGCGCGGCCTGGCGACCAGGTGCTGTGCATGAGCAACGGCGGCTTCGGCGGCATTCACCAGCGGCTGCTGGACGCCTTGGGCCAGCGCTTCGGCGGTTGAGCGGCACTGCCGGAGGCGCGACGCCGATTCCAACAGCGGCGACCGCAGTCGCAGTCGCAGCCACAGTCACAGCCACAGCCGCAACGGCACCGGGCCGGGGACCGCCGCCAGACGGCAGCCCGACGCCCTCAGCGCCCCGCAGCGCGCCGTTGGGTCACGGCCTGCGACAGCACGTCCAGCACCCCTAACGAGGGCTCCCAGCCCAGGCAGGCGTCGGTGATGCTCTTGCCGTACTCCAGCGCGCGCGCATCGTCCTTGCCGGGGCTGAACTTCTGTGCGCCAGGCTGCAGATGGCTCTCCACCATCAGGCCGAACACCTGGCGCGAACCGCCTGCCACCTGGCGCGCCACCTCGGCCGCCACTTCGGCCTGCTTCTCGTGCTGCTTGCTGCTGTTGGCGTGGCTGCAGTCCACCATCAGCGTGGGCGCTAGGCCGGTCGCGGCCAACTCCTGGCAGGCCGCATCGACGCTGGCGGCGTCGTAGTTCGGCGCTTTGCCGCCACGCAGGATCACATGGCAATCCTTGTTGCCGTTGGTCTGGACGATGGCGACCTGGCCGTTCTTGTGCACCGACAAAAAATGGTGGCCGCGCGCTGCCGCCTGGATGGCATCGGTCGCGATGCGGATGTTGCCGTCGGTGCCGTTCTTGAAGCCGATCGGCGCCGACAGGCCCGAGGCCAGTTCGCGGTGCACCTGGCTCTCGGTGGTGCGCGCGCCGATGGCGCCCCAGGCGATCAGGTCACCGATGTACTGCGGTGAGATCACGTCCAAAAATTCGCTGCCAGCCGGCAGGCCCAGACGGTTGATGTCGATCAGCAGCTGGCGCGCGATGCGCAGACCTTCGTCGATGCGGAAGCTCTCGTCCAGGTAGGGGTCGTTGATCAGGCCCTTCCAGCCAACCGTGGTGCGCGGCTTTTCGAAATAGACGCGCATCACGATCTCCAGCGTGTCGGCGTGCTTGTCGCGCTCTACCTTCAGGCGGCGCGCGTATTCCAGCGCGGCCACCGGATCGTGGATCGAACACGGGCCGATGACCACCAGCAGCCGGTCGTCCTTGCCGGCCATGATGTCGTGGATGCTGGTGCGGGTGCGGCCGATCAGCGATTCGACCGGCGTGCCGCGGATCGGGAAGAACCGGATCAGGTGTTCAGGAGGCGGCAGCACGTTGATGTCCTTGATGCGTTCGTCGTCGGTTTGACTGGTCTTGTCGACGTTCGCGTACCAGGCGTCGGGGTTCTGCTGCGTGCTCATGGTCTCTTCCTGTGGTTGATCTCTGGGGGCCAAAACAAAAAACCGCCGGTCCTTGCGGTACCGGCGGTTCTGGGAGGTTCTTCGCTAGCTGCTCTAAGCGCGCGCCTCTCGTCCGCCGGATTCCGGGAACCAAAAGTAGGCAAAGAAAAAAGCGCGAGTGGCTGGCATGGCGCGCAAATGTAGCACGGCTACTTCAAGCTCAGGCCGTGCCGCCGACGGTCAGGCCGTCGATGCGCAGCGTCGGCTGGCCCACGCCCACCGGCACGCTCTGGCCTTCCTTGCCGCAGGTGCCGACGCCCGAGTCGAGCTTCATGTCGTTGCCGATCATCTTCACGCGCGTCAGCGCGTCCGGGCCGTTGCCCACCAGCGTGGCGCCCTTAACCGGGTAGAGGATCTTGCCGTTCTCGACCCAGAACGCTTCGCTGGCCGAGAACACGAACTTGCCCGAGGTGATGTCGACCTGGCCACCGCCGAAGTTGCTGGCGTACAGGCCCTTCTTGATGCTGGCGATGATCTCGGCCGGCTCGCGGTCGCCACCCAGCATGTAGGTGTTGGTCATGCGCGGCATGGGGATGTGGGCATAGCTCTCGCGCCGGCCGTTGCCGGTGGCTTTCACGCCCATCAGGCGCGCGTTCATGGCGTCCTGGATGTAGCCCTTCAGAATGCCGTCCTCGATCAGCACGTTGCGCTGGCTGGCGTGGCCTTCGTCGTCGATGTTGAGCGAGCCGCGGCGGTCGGCGATCGTGCCGTCATCCAGCACCGTCACGCCCTTGGCGGCCACGCGCTGGCCGATGCGGCCGCTGAATGCACTGGAGCCCTTGCGGTTGAAGTCACCCTCCAGCCCATGGCCGATGGCCTCGTGCAGCAGGATGCCGGGCCAGCCCGCGCCCAGCACCACGGTCATCTCGCCCGCCGGCGCGGGGCGCGCCTCCAGGTTGGTCAGCGCGGCGGTGACGGCCTGCTCCACATACTCGTCGATGCGCTCGCTGTCGAAATACGCCAGGCCAAAACGCCCGCCGCCGCCGCCCGAGCCGATCTCGCGCCGCACGGTGCCGCCGATCTTGGCCTCGGCGATCACCGTGACCGACAGGCGCACCAGCGGCCGCACGTCGGCGGCCAGCAGGCCATCGGCGCGTGCGATCAGCACCACGTCGTATTCGCTGGCCAGGCCGGCCATGACCTGCACCACGCGCGGATCCTTCGCGCGGGCGCGCTGCTCGACTTGTTCCAGCAACTTCACCTTGGCCGTGCTGTCCAGTGTGGCGATCGGGTCCACCCCGACGTAGAGCGAACGGCTGCGCGCCACCTTCTGCGCCGGCACCTTCGAGCGCTTGTTCTGCGCGGCCGAGGAGATCGCGCGCACGGTGCGGGCTGCATCCAGCAGCGAGGCCTCAGAGATGTCGTCTGAATAGGCGAACGCCGTCTTCTCGCCACTGACCGCCCGCACGCCCACGCCCTGGTCGATGCTGAAGGAGCCGGTCTTGACGATGCCCTCCTCCAGGCTCCAACCCTCACTGCGCGTGTACTGGAAGTACAGGTCGGCGTCGTCGACCTTGTGGGCCGTGATCTCGGCCAGCGCGCGGCTGAGGTGGGCGGGTGTCAGGCCAAACGGTTCCAGCAGAAGCGATTGGGCGATGGCAAGACGTTCGAGGGTGGGTTCGCGAGAGATCATGCGGCCCATTGTAGGAAGCGCTACCCGATGGCCGATACCCGTTTTGTTTTGCCAGCTTGCCCGCCATGCACGTCGCTTTTTGTACACACTTCAATTAATTGGCACATGATTTGAAACATTGAATACGACGCGATGCAATTTTTTTGATCGTATGGTGTTAACTTCTGCTGGTCAATTCTGCGGCCGCGAAATTGGCGGATCTCACAACCTTCCGTCCATTCAGAGAGAAACATGCACCAACAAACAGCATCATCCATGTCCGTCCTGAGCGCCCATGAAGTCGACCAGGTCAGCGGCGCCGGCTTCTTCGGCAGCCTGATCGGCAGCACCTTGCACAACGCCAATGTGGCGGCCAACCAGATCTTGAACACGGCCGTCATCTCGTCCGTCGGCCAGACCTTCAATCAGCTCGGACCGGTCGGCATCGGCATCCACGCGGCGGCCGATACCGGCGGTTACGCCATCTTCACGACGGTGGAGGCCGTGGCCACCGCCGTGGGGGGCCCGCAGCGTCCCGTGCCCTACCACTACAACACCGAATGGCCCTGATCGAGCGGTAGACCACAGGCCGGGCAGCCAAATCGGCCTGCCCGGCCTTTCACCGCAGATCTCCACGCTCCTGCCGCCATCGCGCCCCTGCGCGCCTTTGCCCATGTGTGCCCGCGCTTGCCCGCGTGGGTGCGGCTGCGCACGCTTTGGCGGCGTCTCCTCCATCTCTCTATGTCCCACACCTCGACCACCGATCGCCGCCGTTTCCTGGCCCGCGCCGGCCTGCTGGGGGCCTGGCTGCCGTTCTCGCAGCTCGGCACCGCCCACGCGTCCGCTGACTGCGCCTTGCCGCCTGCCTTTCCAAGCCACATCCACCTGTACCGGCAAAGCTTCAAGAATTGGGCCGGCGACCTGGCCGTGGACGATGTCTGGACCTGCGCGCCGCGCTCTGCCGATGAGGTCGTCGAGATCGTCAACTGGGCGCGCGACGCAGGCTACAAGGTGCGCCCGCGCGGCATGATGCACAACTGGTCGCCGCTCACCCTGGCCGCTGGCACGCCAGCCTGCGCTGCGGTGCTGCTGCTGGACACCACCCGGCACCTGACAGCCGTCACCGTGGACACGCACGCGTCGCCCTGCACGGTGACAGCCCAGACCGGCATCAGCATGCAGGCGCTGCTGACGCGCCTGGAGGCCGCCGGGCTTGGCCTCGCCGCCATGCCCGCCCCTGGCGACCTGACCCTGGGCGGCGTGCTGGCCATCGACGGCCATGGCACCGCAGTGCCCGCCAGGGGCGAGACCCGCAAGCCGGGGCACACCTACGGCTCGGTCAGCAACCTCGTGCTGTCGCTCACGGCGGTGGTGTTCGACAACGCGCAGCAAATGTATGTGCTGCGCACTTTTGCCCGCAACGACCCGGCGATCGCACCCTTGCTGGTGCACCTGGGCCGGGCCTTCATCGTCGCGGCCCACTTGCAGGTCGGCACCAACCAGCGCCTGCGTTGCCAGAGCCGCATGGACATCTCGGCCGCCGAACTCTTTGCACCCCAGGGCAGCGGGGGGCGCACCTTCACCAGCTTTCTGGACACCGCCGGCCGGGTCGAAGCCATCTGGTTCCCCTTCACCGCCTTCCCGTGGCTCAAGGTGTGGAGCGTCTCGCCCACCAAGCCGCTGCTGGCGCGCCGCGTGTGGGGGCCGTTCAACTACGTGTTCTCGGACAACGTACCGATTGAGATCACCGATCTGCTCGCGCGCATCGTGCGCGGCGAGCCCTGGCTCACGCCGCTGTTCGGGCAGACGCAGGCCAAGATTTCGGCGCTCGGCCTGGCCAGCACCCTGTCGCTGGACTTGTGGGGCTGGTCCAAGGACCTGCTGCTGTATGTGAAGCCCACCACCTTGCGCGTCACCGCCAACGGCTATGCGGTGCTGACGAGGCGTTCGGATGTGCAACGCACGCTGCATGAGTTCACCAGCTTCTACCAGTCGCGCGTGGACGCTTGGCAACGCAGCGGCAAGTACCCGATGAACGGCCCGGTGGAGATCCGCGTGACCGGCCTGGACCAGCCTGGCGACGTGGCGCTGCCTGGCGCAGTGGCCCCCGCGTTGTCGGCTGTACGCCCCCGGCCCGACCACCCCGAATGGACGGTGGCCGTGTGGTTCGACATCCTCACCGTGCCCGGCACCCCGCATGCCAACGCCTTCTACCGCGAGATTGAGCAGTGGATGCTGTCGAACTTCTCGGGCAGCTACGCCGCCGTGCGGCCCGAATGGTCCAAAGGCTGGGGCTACACCGACACCGCCGCCTGGGACGATGCCCACGTGCTCGACCACACCGTGCCGCAGGCCTACCGCGACGGGCAAGCCGCAGGCGAGCGGTGGGACGAAGCCCAGGCCGCCTACAACCGGCACGACCCGTACCGCGTCTTCAGCTCGCCGCTGCTGGACCGGCTGCTGCCTTGAGCGCGCCGGGCGCCCACACCACCACCCACCCGCCCGCCCCGCCGCTGTTCCGGCCCGAGGCGCTGGAGCGGCAGCACCGCAACTGGCTCGGCAGCATCACGATGGTGCGGCCACTCAGCTACAGCGTGTGGACGGCGCTGGCCTGTGGCATGGGGCTGCTGGTGGTGGGCTTTTTCACCTGGGGCAGCTACACCCAGCGCAGCACCTTGTCGGGCCACCTGATGCCGTCCACCGGGCTGGTGCGGGTGCACGTGCCGCAGTCGGGCGTGGTGCAGCGCATGCGGGTCGCAGAAGGCCAGAGCGTGCAGCAGGGCCAGGCCTTGTTCGAGCTGGGCAGCGACCGCCAGTCCACCAGCGGGCCCCCGGGCAGCGGCGTGTACGCCACGGTGAGCGCGCGCGTGCGCCAACGCAGCGCATCCCTGCAGGCCCAGATGGCGCAGACCCTGGCTTTGCAGGCGCAGGAGCACGGCGCCCTGGCGAGCCGGCTCGCACGGCTGAAGGCGCAGGCAGACACGCTGGACGGGCAGATCGCCAGCCAACGCCAGCGCACCACGCTCGCGGCGGAATCGGAAGCTCGTTCTGCAGACCTGGTGGCGCAGGGCTTCTATTCCAAAGAGCAGGCCCAGCAGCGGCAGGCCGAGTTGCTGGACCAGCAGGTCAAGCTGCAGGGCCTGTTGCGTGAGCAGGCCCATACCGCCCAGGAGATCCAGGCGCGCAGCGACGAACTGCGCGCCCTGCCCTTGCGCCACCAGGCCCAGTTGGCCGAGCTGGAGCGCAACCGCCTGGGCGTGGAGCAGGAACTGGCCGAGAGCGAGTCGCTGCGGCAGCTGGTCATCCACGCGCCGCAGGCCGGGGTGGTGACGGCCATCGTGGCCGAGGCCGGGCAAACCGCCGACCCCGGGCGCGCGCTGCTCAGCATCGTGCCCGCAGGCGCGGTGCTGCAGGCCCACCTGTATGCGCCGAGCCGCGCCATCGGCTTCATCCGCGTGGGCGACACCGTGCGCCTGCGCTACCAGGCCTACCCGTACCAGAAGTTCGGCCAGGCCGAGGGTGTGGTGGCGGCGATTGCGAAGACCGCCCTGCCTGCGGCCGAACTGGCGGCCACCGGCGCCCTGCCCAGCGCCGCAGCCGCCCACAACGAGCCGCTCTACCGCATCACGGCCACCCTGCAGTCGCAGACCATGCACGCCGCCCAGCGGGTGTGGCCGCTGCAGGTCGGCATGGTGGTGGAGGCCGATGTGATGCAGGACCGGCGCCGCCTGTATGAATGGGTGCTGGAGCCGCTGTACGGCATGGCAGGCAAGCTGTGAGCGACAGCACCCTGCTGAACCGGCTCGCCCTGGGCCTGGGCCGCGCGCCGCCTCTGGTCTTGCAGACCGAAGCCACCGAATGCGGCCTGGCCTGCCTGGCCATGGTGGCGCGCCACCACGGCGACGCCACCGACCTGGTCACGCTGCGCCAGCGCTTCCCGGTGTCGCTCAAGGGCGCGACGCTGGCGCACCTGCTGCAGGTCGCCCGGCAGATGCAGCTGGGCAGCCGGCCGGTCAAGCTGGCGCTGCACGACCTGGGCCAGCTCAAGCTGCCCTGCGTGCTGCACTGGGACTTCAACCATTTCGTGGTGCTGACCGCAGTGGGCAAGCACCACGTGACCGTGCTCGACCCGGCCCATGGCGAGCGGCGGCTGCCGATGGCCGAGATGTCCGGCTCGTTCACCGGCGTGGCGCTGGAGCTGTGGCCCGATGTGGACTTCACGCCCAAGGAGGCGCCGCCGTCGGTCAAGCTCGGCAGCCTGCTGGGGCGGGTGACCGGCTTGTACCGCTCGTTCGGGCAGATCCTGCTGCTCTCGCTGGTGCTGGAAACCTTCGCGCTCGCCAGCCCGTTCTTCATGCAGTGGGTGGTGGACCACGTCATCGTCGGCCAGGACCGGGACCTGCTGAGCGTGCTGGTCGTGGGCTTCGGCCTGCTGATGCTGATGCAGCAGGCCGTGTCGGCGGCGCGCAGCTGGACGCTGATGGGCATGGGCACCATGCTCAGCGTGCAATGGCGCGCCAACGTGCTGGGCCACCTGCTGCGCCTGCCCACCCACTACTTCGAGCGCAGGCATCTGGGCGATGTGGTGTCGCGCTTCGGCGCGGTGGACAGCATCCAGGCCACGTTGACCACCTCCTTCCTGGGCGCGGTGCTCGACGGCCTGATGGCCACCATCACGCTGGTGATGATGTTCGTCTACAGCCCGGCGCTCGGCGCGATGGCCTGCGCCGCCATGCTGCTGTACCTGCTGGGGCGCTGGGCCTGGTATGCGCCGCTGCGGCGCGCCACCGAGGCCGAGATCGTGCACGGCGCGCGCCAGCACAGCCATTTCCTGGAAACCGTGCGCGGCGTGAAGACCATCAAGCTGTTCCAGCGGCAGGAAGAACGCCGCGCCGCCTGGCTCACGCTGCTGATCGAGCAGGTCAACGCCGGGCTGCGCACGCAAAAGCTGCGGCTGCTCTACCAGCAGTGGAACGGCTTGCTGTTCGGCGTCGAGAACCTGCTGGTCGTCTGGCTCGGCGCCACGATGGTGATCGACGGCCGTTTCACCGTGGGCGCCTTGCTGGCCTTCATGGCCTACAAGACCCAGTTCGTCAGCCGCGTGGGCGGCCTGATCGACAAGTTCTTCGAGTTCCGCATGCTGCGGCTGCAGGGCGAGCGGCTGGCCGACATCGTGCACACGCCGCCGGAACCCACCGAGGGTCTGCATCCAAGCCATGAGGCCGATGCCGCGCCGCGCCCGGCCGACATCGCCATCCGTGGCCTGCACTTTGCCTACAGCGCGTACGAGCCCGCCGTGCTGCAGGGCGTGGACCTGCACATCGCGGCCGGGGAGTCGGTGGCCCTGATCGGCCCCTCGGGCTGCGGCAAGACCACCCTGGTCAACCTGCTGCTGGGCGTGTTGACGCCCACCGCAGGCGAGATCCGCATCGGCGGCGAGACGCTGCAGACGCTGGGCCTGGACACGCTGCGCAGCATGGTCGGCACGGTGCTGCAGGACGATGTGCTGTTTGCCGGGTCGATTGCCGACAACATCGCGTTTTTCGACCCGCAACCCGACCGTGCCTGGGTCCAGGCCTGCGCGCAGATGGCCGCCATCGCCGACGACATCGCCCAGATGCCCATGCACTACAACACGCTGGTGGGCGACATGGGCACGGTGCTGTCGGGCGGGCAGCGCCAGCGCATCCTGCTGGCGCGCGCCCTGTACAAGCGGCCGCGCATCCTGCTGCTGGACGAGGCGACCAGCCACCTGGACGTGGCGCGCGAGAAACAGGTCAACAGCGCCATCGCCTCACTGCAGCTGACCCGCATAATCGTGGCGCACCGGCCCGACACCATCGCCAGCGCCAGCCGGGTCATCGCGCTGCAGCACGGCAAGGTGGCGCTGGATGCGCCGGTGGCGGCGATGTTTACGCCCGCGGCCGGCTGACCCGGTCAGGACTGCAGCAGGCGCTTGGACTTGGCGATGGACATCAAAATGCCCAGCCCCATCCCCAGCGTGACCATGGCCGTGCCGCCGTAGCTGATGAACGGCAGCGGCACGCCCACCACGGGCAGGATGCCGCTGACCATGCCCATGTTCACGAACGCGTAGGTGAAGAAGATCAGCGTGACGGCGCCGGCCAGCAGCCGCGAGAACAGCGTGGGCGCCTCCAGCGCGATCACCAGGCCGCGCAGGATCAGGAACACGAAGGCCAGGATCAGCAGCAGGTTGCCGATCAGGCCGAACTCTTCGGAGAAGGCGGCGAAGATGAAATCGGTGGTGCGCTCGGGGATGAACTCCAGGTGCGTCTGCGTGCCCTGCATGAAGCCCTTGCCGAAGACGCCACCCGAGCCGATGGCGATCATGCCCTGGATGATGTGAAAGCCCTTGCCCAGCGGGTCGCGCCCCGGGTCCATCAGCGTGCAGATGCGCTGCTGCTGGTAGTCGTGCAGCACCACCCAGCGCACCCCGTCCGCGCACAGCGTGGGCGCCAGCACCACCAGCAGCCCGATGCCCACCAGGGCCAGCAGCAGCGGCGGCACGATCAGCTTCCACGACAGGCCGGCGAACACCAGCACCGAGAGCCCGGCAGACATCACCAGCAGCGCCGTGCCCAGATCGGGCTGGCGCATGATGAGGGCCACCGGGATCAGCAGCAGCACCGCGCCGACCGCGAAATCCATGGGCTGTGGATGGGCCTCGCGCTTCTGGAACCACCAGGCCAGCATCAGCGGCGTGGCGATCTTCAGGATCTCGCTGGGCTGGATGGTGATCCCCAGATCGATCCAGCGCCGCGCACCCTTCTTCGTGACGCCGAAGATCGCCACCGCGATCAGCAGCCCCACACCGACCACATACAGCGGCACGGCAAACTTCATCAACTGCTGTGGGGGCACCTGCGCCACCACGAACAGAATGGCGCCGGCCAGCAGCATGTTGCGGCCATGGTCGACGAAGCGCGTGCCGTGGTCGAAGCCCGACGAATACATGATTAGCATGCCGGCCCCGGCCAGGATGAAGATGGCAAAAGCCAGCGGGCCGTCGAAGCCACGGAACAGCGGCAAAGCGCGGCGCCACAGCGCAGGGGTATCGAGGACGGCGGCCATCGCGGGATTATCCAGCGCGCCCGCACGCCCGCAGGCGCAACATCACCCTGCGCGCAAGGTCATGCGCTGGCGGGGGGCAACCGCCGTCAGGCGCCCAGCACCCGGTTCTTGCCGGTGCGCTTGGCCAGGTACATGGCGTCGTCGGCGCGCTTGAGCGCAGACGCCATGTCTTCGCCCGGCACCATCTGGGCTACACCGGCGCTGAAGGTGATCAGCACCTTGTCGTTGCCGCGCAGGAAATAGCGCGTGGTCAGCTCGCGCTGCAGGCGCTTGAGGACGGCGATGCCGGCCTCCAGCACGGTGTCGGGCAACACGATCACGAACTCCTCGCCGCCATAGCGGGCCAGCGAATCCTGCGGGCGGACGGCCTGGCGCGCCACGTCGGCCAGGTGCAACAGCGCGGCGTCGCCGCCCTCGTGACCCAGCTGGTCGTTGATCTTCTTGAAGTTGTCCAGATCGAGCAGGGCCACGCACAGCGCGCTGCCCTTGCGGGCGGCGGTGGCGATCTCGCGGGTCATGGTCTCGTCCAGGCCGCGGCGGTTCAGCGTGCCGGTCAGTGCGTCGTGCCGCGCCTGCGCACTCATGCGGTCCAGCTCGAAATGCAGCTGGGAAATCTCACGCTCGGCCTGCTCGGTCTTGGCGCGCATGGCCTGCAGTTCGTCGCGCGAATGCACCGTCTCCAGCGCCATCGCGCGGGTCGCGGCAATCGCGTCCTGCAGCACCGGGCCCAGCTCCTCGATGCTCTTGGCCTGCTCGATCTGGCGCGCGCACTTCTCGATCTTGCCGTGGTAGGCGCTGCTCGATTCCGACATCTGCGACAGACGCTCGATGAAGGTCGCCAGCAGCTGCTGCATCTGCGCCTGCGCCTCGTTGGCCCGGCCCCTGGCCTCGGCCTGCTTGAAGATGACGTCCTTCAAGCGGCGCTCCACATCGTCGAGCCGGCGCAGGCTCAAAGGCGGCGTGGCGGCGCTCATCAGCGCGTCGATCTGCCCGCGCAGCCAGCGGTCTTCCACACACAGTTCGCTGATGTTCTGGAACACCAGGTGCACCAGGTGCAAGAGCGAGGTCTTGATCTCGGCCTGGTCCTCGGCCGCAAACGACAGGCGGTGCGAGAAATTGGCCAGTTGCTGGCGCAGCGGCGCCAGGTCGTCCGGCGCCTGGCGCAAGGTGCGCACCGTCTCGCCGGCCTGCTCGACGAAGCGCTCGTCTTCGAGGTCCAGCGCCGGCATCGCGCTTTCGATCACGCGGGCCATCTGTTCCAGCAGCGCCGCCACGCCGCCTTGCGGCATTGCCGCTTCCAGCTCCCCCATGGTGCTGGCGCGGGCCGCGGCACCCGCGATGCCCACCTGCACATAGGCCACCAGTGCGGCCTCGAACTTGTCCCAGCTGCGCTGACCGATGGCCGACGTGAGCAGGCCGAGTTGCTTTTCCTGACCCGGGTTGTGGGCCGGCAGCGCCGCGGCAATTGCGCGCAAGTGTTCCGATGGAAAGTGCGCCGGGATCAGCGTCCCGGCCACCTCGTGGTAGTGGATCTGGTAGTTCTCCGGCGTGGGCGCCAGGCGCTTGCCGGCCAGGAGCTTGAACGTCTCACGCGCGATTTCACTGCTCGATCGGTCTGCCATGGGATGGATCGTGACGACACCGGTTCGGTAAAGCCAGTGATCGTATCCAAAATGTCAGACAAAACGCACAGATGTTGCCATCTGAAATCTTCTTTCGCCTCACCACCATGCCGATGCCCACCACCCACCTGCTCTATCTGCACGGTTTTCGCTCGTCGCCCGGATCGACCAAGGCGCGCTTGTGCGCCGAGCACGTGCGCACGCACCACCCGCACCTGACCTGGTGGTGCCCGCAGCTGCCACCCTCGCCGCGCGAGGCGGCACAGATGCTGATGGCGGGCACTGCCGGCTGGCCGCGCGCCAGCATGGCCGTGATCGGTTCCTCGCTGGGCGGCTTCTACGCTGGCTGGATCGCCGAGCAGACCGGCTGCCGCGCCGTGCTGCTGAACCCGGCCGTGCACCCGGCGCGCGACCTGGCCCGCCACATCGGCGAGCTGACCGCCTGGCACGACCCGACGCAGCGCTTCTTCTTCCACCAAGCCTATGTGGACGAACTGCGGGCCATGGAAACCGGGCCCGACAGCCCGGCCGCCCGCGCCGCCATGGCCCGCACGTTCGCGGTCATCGCCAAGGGCGACGAGGTGCTGGACTGGCGCGAGATGGTGGCGCGCTGGCCGCTGGCGCGCATCCGGCTGCTGGAGGGCGGCGACCACGCGCTCAGTGATTTCGCCGCCCATCTGGACGAGGTCTTCGAATTCCTGGGCCTGGACTGAGCCATCGCCGAAGCCCCGATCCGGCTCACAGACAATAGAGCGCATGTACGCATTGTTCGAAGAAGCCGGCAAGTTCATGTCCGGGCGCATCCTGTCGGAGGCGGAAGCCTCCTCCCAGGTCGAGTTGGAAAGCGGCAAGCGGGTCAAGGTCAAGGCCGCCAACCTGCTGCTGAAGTTCGAGAAACCTGCCCCGGAGGTTCTGCTGCGCGAGGCCCAGGCGTTGGCGCAGACCATCGAGCTGGACCTGGCCTGGGAATTCGCCAGCGACGAAGAGTTCGGTTTCGCCGACCTGGCGCGCGTCTATTTCAGCGACGACGCCACGCTGGTCCAGCAGGCCGCCGCGCTGCTGCGCCTGTTCGAGGCGCCGCACTATTTCCGCCGCGCCGGCAAGGGTCGCTTTCGCAAGGCGCCGGCCGAGACGGTGCAGCAAGCCCTAGCAGGCATCGAGAAAAAGCGCTTGCTGCAGCTGCAAATCGACGAGTGGGCGCGCGAACTGGGCGAAGGCAACTGCCCGGCGCCGGTGCGCGACCAGCTCTACCGCATCCTGTTCAAGCCGGACAAGAACGCGCCCGAATACAAGGCCGTGGTCGACGCCTCGCGTGCCACGCAGACCGCGCCGCTGGCGCTGCTGCAACGCGCCGGGGCCATCGACTCGCCCTACCAGTTCCACTGGCGGCGCTTTCTGTTCGACCACTTCCCCAAGGGCACGGGCTTTGCCACGCTGCAGGCGCCCGAGATCACCGACACGCTGCCGGTGGCAGCCGTGCAGGCGTTCTCGATCGACGATTCGATGACTACCGAGATCGACGATGCGCTGTCGGTGCAGGGGCTTGGCACAGCCCAGATCACAGTGGGCATCCACATCGCCGCGCCGGGGCTGGCGATCGCGCCCGGCACGCCGATCGACCAGCTGGGCCGCGCCCGCCTGTCCACGGTCTACATGCCCGGCCACAAGCTGACCATGCTGCCGGACGCCGTGGTGCAGCGCTACACGCTGCTGCAAGGGCGCGACTGCCCGGCCGTCTCGTTGTACGTGCGCTTGGACGCCGAAACGCTGGCCGTGCTGGACAGCGAGACCCGGCTGGAGCGCGTGCCGATCGCCGCCAACCTGCGCCATGACCAGCTGGACGCGCTGGTGACCGAAGAGTGGCTGGCGCAGGCCGGCACCGCCGACGGTGTGGCGCAAGAGCCCGGGCTGGCCGGCGTCGCGCCGGCGCAGCTGGCCTTCCTGCACCGGCTGGCCCAGCACCTGAAGGCGCAGCGCGAGGTGGTGCGCGGCAAGCCCGAGGTCTTCAACCGGCCGGACTACAACTTCCGCCTGGTCGAGAGCGCCGAAGCGCCGCTGGGCGACGAGCCGGCCGGTGCCGAGCGGGTGGAAATCAGCGTGCGCCGCCGTGGCGCGCCGCTGGACCTGATCGTGGCCGAGGCCATGATCCTGGCCAACAGCACCTGGGGCAGCTGGCTGGCCGAGTGCGGCGTGCCCGGCATCTACCGCAGCCAGGCCAGCCTGGCGCCCGGCGTCAAGGTGCGCATGGGCACCCGGGCGCAACCGCACGCGGGCATCGGCGTCAAGTGCTACGCCTGGAGCACCTCACCGCTGCGCCGCTACGTGGACCTGGTGAACCAGTGGCAGATCATCGCCTGCGCCCGCCATGGCAAGACGGCCGCGCTGGCCGCGCCGTTCAAGCCCAAGGACGCCGACCTGTTCTCCATCATCTCCATGTTCGATGCGGCCTACAGCGCCTACAACGGCTTTCAGGGCGGCATGGAGCGCTTCTGGACGCTGCAGTACCTGCAGCAGCAAGGCATGCGCGAGATCGTGGGCACCGTGGTGCGCGAGGGCCTGGTGCGTGCCGACACGCTGCCGCTGGTGCTGGGCGTGATGGGCGCGCAGGACTTGCCGCGCGGCGCGCAGGTGCGCGTGCGCCTGGGCGAGATCGACCTGATCACGCTGGACGTGGCCGGCACGGTGGTCGAGCGGTTGGACGTGGCGGGCACCGCCGCGCCTGCCGATGCAGCGCCCGCTGAAGAGGACGAAGAAGAAGCCGCCGCCGGCCCGATCGCGATTGCTGTGGACATGGACGCGCCGGTGGCCGCCGACGCTGATAATCCGGCGCCGTGAACCTCCGCATCCTGCGCCAGCTCAGCACCCTGCAGGTCGCCCTGGTGGCGTCCGTGGTGGTGCATGCTGCCGTGCTGAGCGTGCGCTTCATCGACCCCGAGGGCTTCAACCGTGTGTTCCAGGACACGCCGCTGGAAGTGATCCTGGTCAACGCCAAGTCGCAGGAAGTGCCGGACAAGGCCACGGCCGTCGCCCAGGCCAATCTGGCCGGCGGCGGCGAAGCCACCAAGGGCCGCGCGACCTCGCCGCTGCCGCCTGCCCCGCGCAGCGATGTGGGCGATGCCATGGAAGAGACGCAGCGCCGGCTGGAGGCCATGCAGGAGCAGCAGACCGCCCTCTTGGCCCGCATCGCGCGCGCGCTGGCCACCATGCCACCCGACCCGACCCAGCCGGGCAGCGCACCACTGGACCCGGCGCAGGAAGAGAAGCGGCGCCAGCTGCTCAAGCACCTGGCCGAGATCGAACGCCGCGTGCAGATGGAAAACGCCCGGCCCAAACGCCGTGTCGTCAGCCCGGCTACACGCGAAGAGGTCTACGCCCTGTACTACGACGCCCTGCGCCGCCGCGTCGAAGACAAGGGCACGCAGAACTTTCCCGAGCTGAACGGCAAGAAGCTGTATGGCGAGTTGCTGATGATCGTGACGGTGGACCACAGCGGCCAGGTGCTGGCCACCGAGGTGGTGGAGAGCTCGGGCAACCGCACGCTGGACCGCCGGGCCGAGGCCATCGCCCGCAGCGCCGCGCCCTTCGGCACCTTCACCGAGGCCATGCGCCGCAAGGCCGACCAGATCCTGGTGGTCTCGCGCTTTCGCTTCACGCGCGACGCGACCCTGCAAACCAACGTCAGCGCGCAGTGACGCTAATTTCGATATGACGACCGACACTTATGACTACTGCGTGATGGGCCACCCGGTGGCGCATAGCCGCTCGCCCTGGATCCACGCGCGCTTTGCCGAGCTAACCGGTCAGCGCATGGCCTATGGCCGCCAGCTGGTGCCGCTGGACGGTTTCGACGCCGCCGTGCGCGACTTCATCGCCCAGGGCGGCCGGGGTTGCAACGTCACCGTGCCGTTCAAGTTCGAGGCCGCATCCTTGGCCAGCAGCTTGTCCGACCGGGCGCGGCTGGCCGAGGCCGCCAACACGCTGCACCTGCGCGCAGGCGGCATCCACGCCGACAACACCGACGGCGCCGGCCTGGTGCAGGACATCACACAGCATGCCGGCGTCACCATTGCCGGGCGCGACCTGCTGATGATCGGCGCCGGCGGTGCCGCAGCCGGCGTGCTGGGCCCGCTGGTGGGTGCCGGCGCCCGCCGCATCGTCGTCGCCAACCGCACGGCCGACAAGGCGCGCAGCCTGGTGCAACGCCATGCCGCGCTGGCCGCCGCGCACGGCTGCGCGCTGGTCGGCTGCGGCCTGGCCGACGTGCAGGGCGATTTCGACATCGTCGTCAACGCCAGTGCCAGCAGCCTGGCGGGCGCCGGCATCCCCGTGGCCGCCAGCGTGCTTAAGCCCGGCGCACTGGCGGTGGACATGATGTATGGCCCGGCTGCTGCCGGTTTTCTGGACTGGGCGCGCCAGCACGGCGCCACGGCGCGCGATGGCCTGGGCATGCTGGTCGAGCAGGCGGCCGAGTCGTTCGCGCTGTGGCGCGGCGTGCGGCCGCCCTCGGCCCAGGTGCTGGCCGAACTGCGCGCCTTGGTTGATCACTGAGATGACACAACCCCCACGCTACCCCGCTTCGCGAGGTCCGCTGCCCCCCGAGGGGGCGCTCAGTGGCTTCGGGCGGCCGGGCGCCCACGAATTGAAACCCCCACGCTCATCGCTCCGCGTATCGCTGCCCCCCGAGGGGGCGCTCAGTGGCTTCGGGCGGCCGGGCGCCCACTGACATGCGCAGTTTCGGCCGCTGGCTGCTGCTGCTCGTCGTGGCCGGGCTGGCCTTGCAGTTGTTCTTCGTCGGGCGCATCGCGCTGATGGCGGTAATCGATCCGCAGTCCACGACCTTCCAGCGCTCCGAGGCCTGGCGGCTGGCGACGCAGGGGCCTGCGCCTGCGCCAGCCGGCAAGGGCGGCAAGGCCGTTGCGCCGCCGCGCGATTGGCGCTGGCGCCAGCAGTGGGTGGACTACGACCAGATCGCCGACCATCTCAAGCGCGCCGTGATCGCCTCGGAAGACGCCGGCTTTCGCCAGCACGACGGCGTGGACTGGGAAGCGCTGGAGAAGGCCTGGGAAAAGAACGAGGAAGCCGAGGCGCGCGCTGAACGGCAAAGCGCACGGGCGCCGGACAAACCGGTGCGCGGCCCCAAGATCGTCGGCGGCTCCACCATCACGCAGCAGCTGGCCAAGAACCTGTTCCTCTCGGGCGAACGCACGCTGCTGCGCAAGGGCCAGGAATTCGTGCTGACGCTGATGCTGGAGGCGCTGCTGGACAAGCAGCGCATCCTGGCGATCTACCTGAACAGCGTGGAATGGGGCGAAGGCGTGTTCGGCGCCGAAGCCGCCGCGCAGCACTATTTCAAGAAGAGCGCCGCCAGGCTGAGCGCCTACGAGGCCGCGCGCCTGGCCGTCATGCTGCCGCGCCCGCGCCACTACGAGAAGCTGCCCCAGTCGCGCTACCTGGCCAGCCGCGCCAACACCATCGTTGCCCGCATGGGCGATGTGCAACTGCCATAGCGCGACAAGACCCCGGGCATGACATCGAACCGCGCCAAGCTGATGGGCTGGCTGCTGCTGTGGCTGGTGCGCGCGCTGACGGGTGCCCAGGCGCGCTGGCATGGCTGCCCGCCCAAGGCCGAGCAGCGCATCTATTTCGCCAACCACCAGAGCCACGCCGACCTGGTCATGATCTGGGCCGCGCTGCCGGCCGAACTGCGCGGCATCACACGGCCGATCGCCGCCAAGGACTACTGGACCAAGACCCCCTTTCGGCAGTGGATCACCAGCGCCGTGTTCAACGCCGTCTATGTGGACCGTGAGCGCGTCGAGGGCCAGGACCCGCTGGCCCCGCTGGCGCAGGCGCTCGATGGTGGCGACTCCATCATCTTGTTCCCCGAGGGCACGCGCGGCAACGCCGAGGAGCCGCAGCCGTTCAAGGCCGGGCTGTACAACCTGGCGCTGCGCTTTCCGCAGGTGGTGCTGGTGCCGGCCTGGATCCACAACGTGCAGCGCGTGATGCCCAAGGGCGAGGTCGTGCCGGTGCCGATCCTGTGCTCGGTCACCTTCGGCGCACCGATCCGCGTCGAAGACGGCGAAGAGCGCCGTGCTTTCCTGGACCGTGCGCGCGCCGCCGTGATCGCACTGAAAGACATTTGATGAACCGTTGGCTGCGCAGCCTCACCCCGTCCGAGCAGGTCGGCGCACTGTTCGTGCTGGTG
Organism: Rhodoferax sp. RT4P68; assembly: GCF_056521305.1. Taxonomy (NCBI): domain Bacteria; kingdom Pseudomonadati; phylum Pseudomonadota; class Betaproteobacteria; order Burkholderiales; family Comamonadaceae; genus Rhodoferax; species Rhodoferax sp. RT4P68. The sequence continues at coordinate 425,893 of NZ_JBWMBB010000003.1, read as the reverse complement.
TTCGGCCTGCTCGCGCTGGTCACGGCCGTGCTGGTCGTGCTGTCGGCGCGCAACCGGCAAGACACCGACGAGGCCCGACAGGCCGCGCACGCAGACTGGTGGGTGCTGCTGAAGACCTCGTGGTTCATGGTCAGCATCTTCTGGATCGGCTGGGCGCTGGGGCCGCGTGTGGCCACGGTGCTGTTCGCGCTGGTCTCGTTCTTCGCGCTGCGTGAGTTCATCACGCTGTCGCCCACCGGGCGCGGCGACCACCGCAGCCTGGTGCTGGCCTTCTTCGTGGTGCTGCCGGCGCAGTACTGGCTGGTGGGCACACAACGCTTCGACCTGTTCACGGTGTTCATCCCGGTCTACGTGTTCCTGGCCATCCCGGTGGTCAGTGCGCTGGCGGGCGACCCGCTGCGCTTTTTGGAGCGCAACGCCAAACTGCAGTGGGGCATCACGGTCTGCGTCTATGGCCTCAGCCACGTGCCGGCGCTGCTGCTGCTCTCGCTGCGCGACTACGAGGGCAAGAGCGCCTTCCTGGTCTTCTTCCTGGTGTTCGTGGTGCAGAGCTGCATGGTGATCCAGCACCTCGCGGCCCGGCGCTGGCCGCGGCCCCCGTCGGCGCCGGCCGTCAGCCAGAGCTTCAACTGGGCCACCTGGGCCGTCTCGGTCGCCGTGGCCAGCAGCCTGGGCGTGCTGCTGACGGCCATCACCCCGTTTCGCCCGCTGGAGACGCTGGCCATGGGCGCCGTCGCCTGCGTCTCGGGCAGCATGGGCCACCTGGTCATGAAGGCGCTCAAGCGCGACCGCGGGGTGACCAACTGGGGCAACGAAGGCCGCTCGGTCACCGGCGCCAACGGGCTGCTGGACCGGGTGGACGCGCTGTGCTTTGCGGCCCCGGTGTTCTTCCACTCGGCGCGCTGGTACTTCAGCGCTTGAGCCGCTCGCCATGAGGATTCTGGGCATCGACCCTGGCCTGCAGACCACCGGCTTCGGCGTGATCGACGCCCAGGGCAAGCAGTTGCAGTACGTGGCCAGCGGCACCATCCGTACCTCGGCGCAGGCCATGGGCGACCTGCCGGCGCGGCTCAAGGTACTGTTCGACGGCATCTGCGAGATCACGGCCCGCTATGGGCCGCAGGCCTCTGCGGTCGAGATCGTGTTCGTCAACGTGAACCCGCAGTCCACGCTGTTGCTCGGCCAGGCCCGCGGCGCCTGCCTGACGGCGCTGGTCTCGCGCGATCTGCCGGTGGCCGAGTACACGGCGCTGCAGATGAAGAAGGCCATCGTCGGCCACGGCCGGGCCGACAAGAGCCAGGTGCAGGAGATGGTCAAGCGCCTGCTGGGCTTGCCCGGCTTGCCCGGCAAAGACGCTGCCGACGCGCTGGGCCTGGCCATCACCCATGCCCACGTGGGCCAGGCCATGGCACGCCTGGCGGCAGCCACGCCGCTGACGCGGACCACAACCAGCATGTACCGCGGCGGACGCATCCGCTAGACGCGGCACTGCCCGGCCCCCCAGCGCGCCACGGCGCGCTTTTCCGCTTTTTACGTCTGGTTGCAGCGCTTCCCGGGTTAACCCTGCATGAGCGTATCGATCGGCGTCACTAGAATTTATTCAAGTTGAATTAATTAATTCAAACGACCCTCAAACAGGAGACATGACGTGAAACCAGCAGGCCCCGGCCGCGGCACCAACTCTGTCAGTCTGCGCCAGTACAACGAGCGCAGCCTGCTGCAGCGCCTGCGCCGCGCCGGTGAGGCGTCCAAGGCCGACCTGGCCCGCTGGGCCCAGCTGACCAACACGGCCGTGGGCAGCATCGTCGAGTCGTTGGAGCAATCCGGCCTGATCGAAAGCGCCGGCCGGCGCCAGGAGGGCCAGCGCGGCCAGCCGGCCGGCCTGTACCGCATCAACCCGGCGGGCGCCTACGGCATCGGCGTGCGGCTGGACCGCACCGGCATCGAGACCGTGCTGATCGACCTGGGCGGCCGCATCCTGGCGCGCGTAGCACACGACCAGTCGCTGCCCCACCCCGACCAGGCGCTGGCCATCGTGCGGGAGGACATCGCCACCGTACTGGCCCAGCTCTCGCCCACGCAGCGGCGCCGCCTGGCCGGCGTCGGCCTGGCGCAGCCTTACAACCTGGGCAGCTGGCTGCGCCAGCTGGGGCTGGACGCTGATTTCCGCATCTGGGACCAGGTCGACTTCGGCACCCTGCTGTCGCAGGCCGTGCAGCTGCCGGTGTTCAAGGAAAACGACGGCAACGCCGCCGCCATCGCCGAGCTGGTGTTCGGCGTCGGCCGCCACGAGAACGACTTTCTCTACGTGTTCATCGGCGCGGCGCTGGGCGCAGGCGCGGTGATCGGCGGCGAAAGCCTGCGCGGCAGCTCGGGCAACGGCGCCGACCTGGGCCTGATGCCGGTGCTGCCGAGCACGCTCGCCTCAGCCCCGGCACTGGGCGGCCAGTGGGACATCCTGCTGTCGCGCGCTTCGCTGAACGCGCTGTCGCGCCATGTGCGGCACCACGGCATCGAGGTGCACGGCAATGCGCAGCTCCAAGCCATCGTGGCCGCTGGTGGGCCGGCCGTCAACGAATGGCTGGACGACTGCGTCGACGCCTTCGTGCCGTCGCTGCGCGCCGCGCTGGCCGTGCTGGACGTGCCGGCCGTGGTGATCGATTGCGACATCGACGGCGGCCTGATCGACGCGCTGCTGCAGCGCACCGAGGCCGGCCTGCGCGCCATCGCCCCTGAGGCGCGCCACACGCCCCGCCTGCTGCGCGGCAGCTTTCGCACCGACGCTGGCGCCATCGGCGCGGCCAGCCTGCCGATGTTCTTCAGCTTCTCGCCCCGCGCCGATGTGCTGCGCGGCCATTCATCCCCCACCGTGTCCGCGCACGGCCCATCGGAGATCGTCCATGCCTGACCTCGCCACCCCCCCGCCTGCGGGCGCCCCACTGCTGGAGCTGCGCAGCATCTCCAAGACCTTTCCCGGCGTCAAAGCCTTGCAGAACGTGCGCTTGAGCGCCCGCGCCGGTCAGGTGCATGCGTTGATGGGCGAGAACGGCGCCGGCAAATCCACGTTGATGAAGATCCTCTCAGGCGCCTACATGCCCGACGCCGGCGCCGAGATCCGCATCGACGGCCAGCTCGCAAACATCGACGGCCCGCTGGCTGCCAAGAACCTGGGCGTCTCGGTGATCTACCAGGAGCTGAGCCTGGCGCCCAACCTCACGGTGGCCGAGAACATCTACATGGGCCGCCCCCTGACCAAAGGCAGCCTGGTCGACCGCGCCGGCATGACGGCCGCGTGCGCCGGCACGCTGCAGCGCCTGGGCGCCGACTTCGGCCCGACGACGCGCGTGGAGACGCTGTCGATCGCGCAGCGCCAGCTGGTGGAGATCGCCCGCGCCATGCAGTTCGACTGCCGCATCCTGGTGATGGACGAGCCGACCACGCCGCTGTCCACGCACGAGACCGACCGCCTGTTCGTGCTGATCCGCAAGCTGCGCGAAGAAGGCCTGGCGATCCTGTACATCAGCCACCGCATGGACGAGATCGACGAGCTGGCCGACGAAGTGACGGTGCTGCGCGACGGCACCTACGTCGGCACGCTCACCCGCGCCGAGCTGTCGCGCGACAAGCTCGTCAAGATGATGGTGGGGCGTGACCTGTCCGGCTTCTACCGCAAGGAACACCACGGCCAGCACACCGGCGCACAGGTGCTGACGGTGAAGGACATGACCGATGGCCGGCGCGTGCGCGGCTGCAGCCTGGACCTGCATGCCGGCGAAGTGCTGGGCCTGGCCGGCCTGGTGGGCGCCGGCCGCACCGAGCTGGCGCGCCTGATCTTCGGCGCCGACGAGCGCACCGGCGGCGAGGTGATCTTGAACGGCAGCGGAGGCGTGCTCGACATCCGGCAACCCATCGACGCCATCCGCGCCGGCATCCTCTACCTGACGGAAGACCGCAAGGGCCAGGGCCTGTTTCTGGACCTCTCGGTGCGCGACAACATCAACGTGATGGTCTGCCCGCGCGACGCCCACGCCGGCGGCGTGATGGACGGCAAGCGCGCCTTCGAGCGTGCCCGCGACGCGATTGCGCAGCTCTCGATCCGCGTCGCCTCACCGCGCGTCAACGTGGGCTCGCTGTCCGGCGGCAACCAGCAAAAGGTGCTGCTGGCGCGCCTGCTGGAACTGGCGCCCAAGGTGCTGATCCTGGACGAGCCCACGCGCGGCGTGGACATCGGCGCCAAGAGCGAGATCTACCGCCTGATCGACGAGCTGGCGCGCCGCGGCGTGGCCGTGCTCGTGATCTCCAGCGAGCTGGCCGAAGTCGTCGGCGTCTGCGACCGCGTGGTCGTGATGCGCGAGGGCCGGTTGGTCGGTGAAGTCGGCGGCGCCAGCGGCCTGGCCATCACGCAGGAAAACATTGTCGCACTGGCCACCGGTGCCACCACCGTCACCACCGCAGCGCCCACGCTGCACTGATCCACGCCCTTCTCACCACACAACCACCACGGAGACAACCATGGCCTCACCCTTGACCGCCACCCCGGCTGCTGCCGGGCCTGCCCCCTCCTCCAGCGCCCGCAGCAAGGAGATCATCCGCGCGCTCGGCATGCTGCCCATCCTGATCCTGCTGTGCATCGGTTTCAGCTTCGCCAGCGAGAACTTCTTCAGTCTGCAGAACCTGTCGATCATGACGCAGCAGGCGTCCATCAACATCGTGCTGGCCGCCGGCATGACCTTCGTGATCCTGACCGCCGGCATCGACCTGTCGGTCGGCTCCATCCTCGCCGTCTCGGCCGTGGCCGCGATGCTGGTGTCCAACATCCCCGGCCTGGGCATGATGGGCATCGTCGCCGGCCTGGCGGCCGGGCTGCTGTTCGGCCTCATCAACGGCGTGTTGATCGCCTTCGTCAAGCTGCCACCGTTCATCGTCACGCTGGGATCGCTGACGGCGGTGCGTGGTGTGGCGCGGCTGCTGGGCAACGACACCACCGTGTTCAACCCCAACCTGCCCTTCGCCTTCATCGGCAACGGCAACGTGCTGGGCATCCCCTGGCTGGTGATCATCGCCTTCGGCGTCGTGGCGCTGTCGTGGTTCATTCTGCGCCGCACGGTGCTGGGCCTGAACATCTACTCGGTCGGCGGCAACCCCGAGGCCGCACGCCTGGCAGGCATCAAGGTCTGGGCCGTGCTGCTGTTCGTCTACTGCGCCTCGGGCCTGCTGTCCGGCCTGGGCGGTGTCATGGCCTCGGCCCGGCTGTATGCGGCCAACGGGCTGCAACTGGGCTCGTCCTACGAACTCGATGCGATCGCCGCCGTGATCCTGGGCGGCACCAGCTTCGTCGGCGGCACCGGCTCCATCCTGGGCACGCTGATCGGCGCGCTGATCATCGCCGTGCTGACCAACGGCCTGATCCTGATGGGCGTCTCCGACATCTGGCAGTACATCGTCAAGGGCCTGGTGATCATCGGCGCCGTCGCCCTCGATCGCTACCGCCGCAAGGATTCGGCCCGTACCTGATCACGAGCCCACTTCAATTTTTCACCCACCCCCAGTCGACCCAAAGGAGACATTCATGCGTCAACACCTCATCGCCCTCGCCGCCATCGCCGCCGCCCTGTCGGCACCCCTGGCCCACGCCCAAAACAAGCAGATCAAGAGCGTCGGCATCACGCTGGGCTCCCTCGGCAACCCGTTCTTCGTGACGCTGGCCAAGGGCGCCGAAGCCAAGGCCAAGCAGTTCAACCCGGCCGCCAAGGTGACGGCCCTGTCGGCCGACTACGACCTGAACAAGCAGTTCTCGCAGATCGACGGCTTCATCGCCTCGGGCGTGGACCTGATCCTGGTCAACGCCGTCGATGCACGCGCCATCGAGCCGGCCATCATGAAGGCCAAGAAGGCCGGCATCGCCGTGATCGGCGTGGACGTGGCGGCCAACGGTGCCGATGCGACCGTGCAGACCAACAACGTGCAGGCCGGCGAAATCGCCTGCCAGTACATCGTCGAGAAGCTGGGCGGCAAGGGCAACGTGATCATCCAGAACGGCCCGCAGGTCTCGGCCGTGATCGACCGCGTCAACGGCTGCAAGTCGGTGTTCAAGAAGAACCCGGACATCAAGGTGCTGTCCGACGACCAGGACGCCAAGGGCTCGCGCGAAGGCGGCCTGAACGTGATGCAGAACCACCTCACGCGCTTCCCCAAGGTGGACGCGGTGTTCGCCATCAACGACCCGCAGGCCATCGGCGCCGATCTGGCCGCGCGCCAGCTGAACCGCAAGAACATCGTCATCACCTCGGTCGACGGCGCGCCCGACATCGAGGCCGCACTGAAGGCCGACAACCAGATCCAGGCCTCGGCCAGCCAGGACCCCTACATGATTGCCCAGAAGGCGGTCGAGATCGGCCAGGACGTGCTCAATGGCAAGAAGCCGGCGCAATCCATGGTGCTGCTGCCGTCTGTGCTGCTGACACGCACCACGATCAAGGACTACAAGGGCTGGTCGACGCCACGCTGAGCGCGCGCTGCGCAACTGACAACCAACCAAGGAAGACGCAATGTTCGTGGTCTGTGGCGAAGCCCTGATGGATGTGTATGTGCGCGACAGCACGGCGACCGGCCTGTTGCTGGACGCGCGGGTGGGCGGCTCGCCCTTCAACGTGGCGGTCGGCCTGGCGCGGCTGGGCCAGCCGGTGCAGTTCCTCTGCCCGCTGTCGCAAGACGTGCCGGGCGAGCGCCTGATGCAGATGCTGCGCGACGAAGGCGTGGGCACCGCGCTGGTGTCGCGCAACAGCGCTGCGACCACGCTGTCGGTCGTCAGCGTGGGCGCGACGGGCGTGCCGAGCTACGCCTTCCACGGCCATGGCGCGGCCGACCGGCAGCTGACAGTCGAGACGCTGCCCGAACTGCCGGCGGACACGCAGGTGCTGCAGTTCGGCTCGTACGCGGTGGCGGTGGAGCCGGTGGGCACGGCGCTGCGCCACCTGGCCGCGCGCGAGCGGCCCCGGCGGCTCATCGCTTATGACCCCAACGTGCGGTTGAACGTCGAGCCGCGCGTCGCGCACTGGCTGCCCATCGTGCAGGAGATGACGCGTCTGGCGCACATCGTGAAGGTCAGCGACGAGGATCTGGGCCTGCTCTATCCCGACGAAGCGCCGGCGCAGGTGGCGCAGCGCTGGCTGGACGGCGGCGCGCACCTGGTGGTCGTGACGCGCGGCGCCACCGGCAGCGAAGCCTGGGGCCGTGCTGGCCAAGCCACGGCCCGGTCGCTGTTGGTGGACGTGATCGACACCGTCGGCGCTGGCGACACGTTCCAGGGGGCGATGCTGACCTGGCTGCAAGAGCACGACGCCTTGTCGCCCGAGAAGCTGGACGCGTTGAGCGTGCACGACATGTCGGCCATGCTGCGTTTCGCTGCGCGGGCCGCGTCGATCACGTGTTCACGGCGCGGGGCCGACATGCCGCGGCGGGCGGAGTTGGCCTGATCCCTTGCCGCGTTGCGGCGATGTACGAAACGGGGGCCGCGCCGAAGTTGTTTGGCGCGGCCCTTTGCGCTTGGGGCTACGCGTTGCCGGGGTCGGTGGGCAGTTGCACCACGACGGTTCCGACGTCAGACCACACCGACGCCGTTTGCGCATGCAAGCCTACTGCGCAAGCGGGTCGGCCCGGCAACGCTCGCTTCCTTTGGGCGGCACCTTGCCACCCCCTGCACAAAGAGCGCCAATGAACAACAAATTTTCCGACGAGACAGCGGCTTCGCGGCCCGATCGCGCGCCTGACGCTGAGTTCTCACGCAGACGATTCATCCGCAGCGCCATGCTGTACGCCATGGCGGTTGGCTCCGGTGCCGCGTTGTCGGCCTGCGGCGGCGGCGATGAAGACAGCAGCAGCCCACCGCCCTCGGAAAGTGCGAGCGAAGCTTTCGTGCATGGCGTTGCCAGCGGCGATCCGCTCGCAGACCGCGTGATCCTCTGGACCCGTGTGACGCCGAGTGCTCCCGGCGACTTCGCTGTCGGCTGGGAACTCTCGAGCGACGCCAACTTCGGCGCCATCCTCGGGCGCGGCACACTGGCGACCGGGCCAGCGCAGGACTACACGGTCAAGGTTGATGTGACGGGGCTGCTACCGGCCAGCCTCTACTACTACCGCTTCTCGTACGGGGCAGAGCGTTCGCCCATCGGACGGACCAAGACGCTGCCCACAGGCAACGTCAGCCAGGTCAAGCTGGCCGTGCTGTCGTGCGCCAACTTTCCCGCCGGCTACTTCAACGTCTACGCCGACGTGGCCAAGCGTGGTGATATCGACGCCGCGCTGCACCTGGGCGACTACATCTACGAATACGGCTTGCTGGGCTACGCATCGCAGACGGCGTTCGTCATCGACCGCGAGTCCAGCCCCCGGCAGGAGCTCCTGACCCTGACCGACTACCGGCTGCGGCACGCGCAGTACAAGACAGACCCCGACCTGCGCGCGCTGCATGCTGCCGTACCGTTGATCGCCGTGTGGGATGACCACGATGTGGCCGACAACGCATGGTCGGGCGGCGCTGGCAACCACGATGCATCGTCCGAAGGAGGCTTTGCCGCGCGCCGTGCCGCTGCGGTGCAGGCCTGGCAGGAATGGCTGCCGATCCGCGTGGCCGATGCGGCCAATCCCTTGAAGATTTACCGCAGCTTCGACTTTGGCGCGCTGGCGTCGCTCCACATACTGGACACGCGGCTCATCGGTCGTGATGAGCAGCTCACGCTGCCAGACTTTCTGGATGGCGTGGGCCTCGGCGCCGGGCGACAGCTGATGGGCACCGAGCAGTCGGCCTGGCTGACCGCGCAGATGACGGCGTCCACGGCCACCTGGCAGGTGCTGGGCCAGCAGGTGCTGATGGCGCGCATGGAGATTCCCCTGTCGGTCGCCGCGTCGTTGACCGTGGAGACGCTTGCCGAATACACATTGGCAAAGGCCACACCTGAACCGTTGCGCAGCGATGCGCAGCGGGCGCTGATGGATCAGCGACGCGCCCCGTACAACCTGGACGCATGGGACGGCTACCCGGCCGCGCGCGAGTCGGTGCTGGCCGTGGCGCGTGGTCTGGACAAGAACCTGATTTCGCTGGCCGGCGACACCCACAACGCATGGGCAAGCGACCTGACGGATGCAAGCGGCGCGCACGTGGGCGTGGAATTCGCCACGGCGTCGGTCAGCTCGCCTGGCTTCGAGCGCACGCTGCCGCTGATCTCCAGCGTCGTGCTGGAGGATGCGTTTCCCGACATGATCCCCGACCTTCGCTATGCCGAATGCAGCCACCGTGGCTACGTGGTGCTGACCTTGACGCCCAGCGAAGCGCGTGGCGAGTGGGTCCAGGTCGATACCGTCTGGAGTCGCGACTACCAGGCCAGGACGGTCAAGACCCTGCGCAGCTTGCCGGGCATCAACAACAGAACCATCCTGGACGCCTGAGGGCGCTCGTCCCAGCGCAGTGAGACACCTTCTTCCACGTCGCACGACGCGCTCTGGCTGCGACGCGCGCGGCCTCACAGCAGCTCGTTGAACAGGTAGGCCACGTTGTCCTTGAGCTTGTGCCAGGTGCCGCGGTGCTGCCAGGTGTGCAGGTCGATCTCCTGCGCACGCGCCACGTACTTCTCGAAGACGGCGTCCAGTTGCTCGGCCGTGCGTTCGTCGGTGATGCCCAGCGTGATCTCATCGTTGGTCTCGAACGAGCGGTCATCGAAATTGCTCGACCCGATGGCGCTCCAGCAGCCATCGACCGTCATGACCTTCTGGTGCAACAGGGTGTGCGGGTACTCGAACAACCGCACGCCGCACTTGAGCAGCTTCTCGAAGTTGCGGTGGCCGGCGTGCTGCACCATGGGGTTGTCTGACCCGGCCGTCGAGGGCATGAGCACCCGCACGTCCACGCCGCGTTGGACGGCCGCGCCGAATGCGTCGATGGCTTCCGGCTCCGGGATGAAGTAGGGGTTCTGAATCCAGATGCGGCGCCGTGCCAGGCAGATGACGGTGTGGTGCAGGATCTTCACGGCGGGCGCCGAACGATGCGGCTTGGCAAACGCCGCGTGGATCACGATCTCGCCGGCCGGCTCCAGGTGTGGAAACACGTCGTCACCCAGGAACAGCTCGCCGGTATGGCCGCCCCAGTTCTCGCTGAAGGCGCTCTGAATGCTGTTGACGATGGGGCCGTGCAGCCGCACGCTCAGGTCGGCGAAGTGCTCCTTGTCCTGTGCATCGCCGAGCCAGTTGTCCACGATGCAATGCCCGCCCACAAACGCCTCGCGGCCGTCGACGATGAGCATCTTGCGGTGGGTGCGGTCGTTCAGCACGCCGATGTTGACGAAGGCACGCTTGTGGAAGAACTCCACCCTGCAACCGGCTTCGCGCATCTGCGCGATCGCCGTCTTGCCCGCCTCCTTCGATCCATCGGCGTCCAGCATCACGCGCACCTTGCAGCCGGCCCTGGCCTTGGCCGTCATCGCATCGGCCAGGCGTTGCCCCAGCACGCCCTGCTTCCACAAGAAGGTCTCGAAATGCACCGTCTGCTGCGCGCCCGCGATGCTGTCCAACAGGGCGTCGAAGAACGCTCCGTTCTCCAAAATCTCCACCCGGTTGCCGCCCAGCGCCGTCCCCAGCGTCAGGCCTGCGATCGAGGGCGCAAGCCGGCTGATGGGTGTTTCACATTCCACGCGCAACGTGGGCGCGCGGTGCCGCCGGATCGACCAGATCACGCCGACGAGCACGACGCAAATGCCGCCGGACAGGAAGAGATACAGCCATGGAGAACTGGTGGACAAGGGGTGATTCCTTTGGGAGCGGTACGGCGCTGTTAGCGCCTTCAGGGCCACGCGAACGCTGAAGAATGCTCGTTCTCGCCGCTGCGGCAAGGCCGATCTTATGGGTTCTTCCGACGATCACTGATCAGCGCTGTGCCGGCTGTGATGGCTCGAATGCCGCGTGGGCCGATGAAGTCCGGCGACACCGCGACGCTGAACGCTGTTCGATGCCCTCGAAGGCAACTCTGCCTGCAGTCCGCCCCACAACGTCGCGGTGTCCTACCGGCGTGGTGCCTGCGCAAACTCAACATGGCGGTCCACTATTCGAAGGATCACCCATGACCGACCCACGCAACGTTGCCCACGACAAAAAGGTGCAGCAGGAAAAGAAGCACAACAACGAAGAAATCGCACCGGGCGCCGCCGCGACGCCGCAGCCTGGCAAGAAGACACCGATGGAACACCACGCGTCTGACGAGCCCAAGATGCCCGACGAGGCGGCGCCCGTGCCGACAGAAGAAAAGCCTCTGAACTGAGAACGAGCGGCTCCAGCGATCCGCGAAGACGCCCGCTGCTGCGCGGCCTGATGGCGCGCACCAGCTCACGTCATGCGATGCGCTCCAGGATCAGCACGGCAAAGAAGCCGAACGCGGCGATCAGCGTCCACTTCAGCGTGACCAGGCCCAGCCGCTTGTAGCGCGCCTGGCCGGTGCCGGCATAGAACGCGAACAGCACGCCGGCCGCGATCAACAGGAAAAAGATGGCCCAGCGAAACAGCAGCATGCGGTGCTGCGTTACCAGGCGCGGGCCGGTTGGGCGAAACCTTCGGGCGCCTTGCGCTCGTCGTCGAAGGTGACGATCTCGTAGGCATCGGGCTGGGCCAGCAGCGCGTGCAACAGCTTGTTGTTCAGCGCGTGGCCGGAGCGAAAGGCACTGTAGGCCGCCAACAGCGGCTTGCCGATCAGGTACAGGTCGCCCATCGCATCGAGGATCTTGTGCTTGACGAACTCGTCGTCATAACGAAGCCCATCGCTGTTGAGCACCTTGTAATCGTCCATGACGATCGCGTTGTCCAACCCGCCGCCCAAGGCCAGACCGTTGGCACGCATCATCTCCACATCTTTCGTGAAGCCGAAGGTGCGTGCGCGAGCGATGTCGCGCGCATAGGAATCGGTGGACATGTCGAACTCGACGCGCTGGCCAGTCTGGTCGACGGCCGGGTGGTCGAAATCGATCTCGAAGCTGGCCTTGAAGCCGTGGTACGGGTCGAGCCGTGCCCACTTCAAGTTGGCACCCTCGCCTTCGCGCACCTCTACCGGCTGCGTTACGCGGATGAAGCGGCGCGGCGCCTTCTGCAGCTCGATGCCGGCACTCTGCAGCAGGAACAAAAACGACGCGGCCGAGCCGTCGAGGATCGGCACCTCTTCGGCGCTGATGTCCACGTAGAGGTTGTCCAGCCCCAGGCCGGCGCAGGCCGACATCAGGTGCTCGACCGTGTGCACCTTGGCACTGCCGCTGGAGATCGTGGAGGCCATGCGCGTGTCCGTCACGGCCGCGGCGCTGATCGGAATGTCCACCGGCTCGGGCAGGTCGACACGGCGGAACACGATGCCCGTGTCCGGCTGCGCCGGGCGCAGCGTCAGCTCGACCCGCTGGCCGCTGTGCAGCCCTACCCCCACGGCCTTGGTGATGGACTTGAGAGTGCGTTGGGCAAGCATGCAGACGATTTTAGTTGGCGTGGTGCGAACTGGCCCCTCACAAGGCCTTTGCGGCAACCATGGCGCTGATTGCCAGAATCAATGCGGACACACAGCCCGGCCAAGGCACCCGCGGAACTGGCTCTGCCAGGCCGCTGGGTGCGTCCCCCTTCGCGCAGCAGAAGGGGGAAGCGGCGCAGCCGCGCAGGGGGTTGGTCTCTACTAGTCCGCCTGCTTACGGAGGAACGCCGGAATCTCGTAGTCGTCCATGCCGCCAGACGACAACGCATCCACACGCGCCGTGGCCTGGGTGCGGTTCGGCGTGCGCCAGACCGCCGGGCCGCGCAGCGACTCGTAGTCGGGCTGGGCCACACCGCCCACGCCGGCGCCGATCAGGCTGGCGGCGTTCAGCGTGGGGATCGCAAAGCCCGTGCCGTCCGTGCCGTTGCGCTGCACCACCTGCAGCGGAGGCGCCGCGCGGCGCGCGCCCTGGCGCGACAGGCCGGTGGCCACCACGGTCACGCGGATGTGCTCGCCCAGGCTGTCGTCGTACGCCGTGCCGTAGATCACATGCGCTTCGGCCGAGGCGTAGGCGCGGATGGTGTTCATCGCCAGGCGCGATTCGGCCAGCTTCAGCGAACCCTTGGCCGCCGTGATCAGCACCAGCACGCCCTTGGCGCCGGACAGGTCGATACCCTCCAGCAGCGGGCAGGCCACGGCCTGCTCGGCGGCGATGCGCGCGCGGTCGGGGCCGGCCGCCACGGCGGTGCCCATCATGGCCTTGCCGGGCTCGCCCATCACGGTGCGCACGTCTTCGAAGTCCACGTTCACATGGCCGGGCACATTGATGATTTCGGCAATGCCGCCCACCGCGTTTTTCAGCACGTCGTTGGCGTGTGCGAAGGCTTCGTCCTGCGTGGCGTCGTCGCCCATCACTTCGAGCAGCTTCTCGTTGAGCACCACGATCAGCGAGTCGACATTCGCCTCCAACTCGGCCAGGCCGGCTTCGGCATTGGACATGCGCTTGGGGCCTTCGAAGTCGAAGGGCTTGGTGATCACGCCCACCGTCAGGATGCCCATCTCCTTGGCCACGCGCGCGATCACGGGGGCCGCGCCGGTGCCGGTGCCACCGCCCATGCCAGCCGTGATGAACAGCATGTGCGCGCCGCTGATGGCGGCGCGGATGTCGTCGACCGCCGCCTCGGCTGCCTCGCGGCCCTTGTCGGGCTTGCTGCCGGCGCCCAGCCCGCTGGTGCCCAGCTGGATGGTCTTGTGCGCAGCCGTGCGGCTCAGCGCCTGGGCATCGGTGTTGGCGCTGATGAACTCCACGCCTTGCACGGCGCAGCCGATCATGTGCTCGACGGCATTGCCGCCGCCGCCGCCGACGCCGATCACCTTGATCTGCGTACCGAGGTTGAACTCTTCGACTTCAATCATTTCGATGGGCATGTTCTTCTCCTTCAATCCAAAAAATAAGTTGCAGTTGCCTGGGTTTGTTTTGTCTGTCTATCCGAAATCTTGTGCGTCAACGCGCCGGCGGCGGATGGGTGCACCGCCATCGCGTATGCCGTGGCGGGCTGCCACGCGCCAGCCACAACGGCCAGGCCTCGATGCAAGGGGGGTATGACATCGATGCCTTTCAGAAGTTGCCGACGAACCAGTCTTTGACGCGGCCCATCGCCGTCTTCATCGACCCGTTTTTCTGTGCCACCTTGAAGCCGCGCATGCGGGCGATGCGGCCCTCTTCGAGCAGCCCCATGACGGTGGCCGCACGCGGCTGCGCGATCATGTCGGCCAGCGCACCGCCGTACTTGGGCACGCCGCGCCGCACGGGCTTCAGAAAAATGTCTTCGCCCAGTTCGACCATGCCAGGCATGACGACGCTGCCACCGGTCAGCACGATGCCGGAGGACAGCACCTCCTCGAAGCCGGACTCGCGAATGACCTGGTGCACCAGCGAGAAAATCTCTTCCACGCGCGGCTCGATCACACCGGCCAGCGCCTGGCGGCTCAGCATGCGCGGACCACGGTCGCCCAGGCCCGGCACCTCGACCTGCGCGTCCGGGTCGGCCAGCAGCTGCTTGGCGAAACCGTTCTCGACCTTGATGTCTTCGGCGTCCTTGGTCGGCGTGCGCAGCGCCATGGCGATGTCGCTCGTGATCAGGTCGCCGGCGATCGGGATCACCGCGGTGTGGCGGATCGCGCCGCCGGTGAAGATGGCCACGTCAGTGGTGCCGGCGCCGATGTCCACCAGCGCCACGCCGAGTTCGCGCTCGTCTTCGGTCAGCACCGACAGGCTGGAGGCCAGCGGGTTCAGCATCAGCTGGTCCACGTCCAGCCCGCAGCGGCGCACGCACTTGATGATGTTCTCGGCCGCGCTCTGCGCACCGGTCACGATGTGCACCTTGGCTTCGAGCCGGATGCCGCTCATGCCGATCGGCTCCTTCACGTCCTGGCCGTCGATCACGAACTCCTGCGGCTCCACCAGCAGCAGGCGCTGGTCGGTCGAGATGTTGATGGCCTTGGCGGTTTCGACCACGCGCGCCACATCGGCCTGCGTGACCTCGCGGTCTTTCACCGCCACCATGCCGCTGGAATTGATGCCCCGGATGTGGCTGCCCGTGATGCCGGTGTAGACGTGCGAGATCTTGCAGTCGGCCATCAGCTCGGCCTCTTTCAGCGCCTGCTGGATGCTCTGCACCGTGGCGTCGATGTTGACCACCACGCCTCGCTTGAGGCCGTTGCTGGGCGCCACGCCGAAGCCGGCCAGCTTCAGCTCGCCTCCAGGCATGACCTCGGCCACCACCACCATCACCTTGGCGGTGCCGATGTCCAGCCCCACTACAAGATCTTTGTACTCTTTTGCCATATCAGGTCCAGTTGTCTTGTCTATCGGCTCGGTCGGGTCGGCTTCCTGGGCGGCGGCACGGCGGTCGTCACCGTGGTCACGCCGCGCAGCCGCAGCGCGAACCCCTCGGGGTAGCGCAGGTCGGCCGACTCCAATGCATCCACGCCACGGCCGTACTGGCCGGCCACGGTCGTCACGGTCTTCACAAAGCGCGCGATGCGGGCCTCGATCTCCTCCGGCGTGCCACGGCCCAGCTCGACCACGGCGCCGGTGTCCATCTGCACGCGCCAGCTGCCGCGGCCGGTCAGCTCCAGCTGGCTGACGGCGCTGTCCAGCGGATCGAACAGCGGCGCCAGCGTGCGGTACATGCCCAGGATCTGGCCCGACTGCCCCTCTGGCCCCAGCAGGCGCGGCAGGTCGTTGCGGTGCACCTCGTCCACGTTGGCCTCGAAGATTTCGCCGAAGCTGTTGAGCAGCTTGGAGCCACTCTCCGCGCCCCAATAGGCCGCGGCCTGGTGCTCCTGCAGCGAGACGGCGAGCCGGTTCGGGAACGCACGGCGCACCACGGCACGGCGCACCCAGGGCACGCTTTCGAAGGCGCTGCGCGTGGTGTCCAGGTCCACCGTGAAGAAGGTGCCGCGCAGGTGCGGCGCCACGTTGGCGCGCAGCGTCACGGCGTTGTTGTGCGTGACGTCGCCGCGCACCTCGATCGCGTCCAGCGCAAAGCTCGGCTGGCGCACCACCCACAGGCACAACGCGCCCAGCGCCAGGCCGGCGAAGACGGCGAACAACAGCGTGGCTGTCACGTTCATCAGCTTCACATCGACCGGGGCGGACAGCGCGGCGTTCATGCGTTGGTCTTGGCGGGGGTGTCGAGCGTGGCTGCGGCGAGCACGCGCACGCACAGCGCGGGGTAGTCGATGCCGGCGGCGCGCGCGGACATGGGGACCAGCGAATGGCCGGTCATGCCGGGCGAGGTGTTCATCTCCAGCAGGAAGGGCTTGCGGTCGCTGGCGCGGATCATCAGGTCGGCGCGGCCCCAGCCACGGCAGCCCAGCGCGCGGTAGGCGGCCAGCACGATGCGCTGGATCTCGCGCTCTTCGTCTTCGGGCAAGCCGCTCGGGCAGAGGTAGCGCACCTCGTCGGTGAAGTACTTGTTCTGGTAGTCGTAGGCCCCCTCGGGCGCCTGGATGCGGATCACCGGCAGGGCCTGCGCATCGGCGCCCGCACCCAGCACGGCGCAGGTCACTTCTTCGCCTTCGATGAACTCTTCGCACAGCACATCGGGGTCGTACTGCGCCGACAGTTGCACTGCGTCCAGCATCTGCGAATAGCCCGCCACCTTGGTCACGCCGATGGACGAGCCCTCGCGCGGCGGCTTGACGATCAGCGGCAGGCCCAGCGCATCGGGCACGGTGCGCACGTCGGCCAGTTCCTGCGCGCCGGGTTGCAGCACCTGGTAGCGCGGCGTGGGCAGGCTGCAGGCCTCCCAGATGCGCTTGGTCATGACCTTGTCCATGGCGATGGCGGAGGCCATCACGCCGGAGCCGGTGTAGGGAATGCCCAGCAGCTCTAGCGCACCTTGCACCGTGCCGTCTTCGCCGTGGCGGCCGTGCAGCGCGATGAAGCAGCGGGCCACGCCCTCGCTCTTGAGTTCGTGCAGGCCGCGCTCGGCGGGGTCGAAGGCATGCGCGTCGACCCCGGCCAGGCGCAGCGCGTCCAGCACGCCGTTGCCCGACAGCAGCGAGATGTTGCGCTCGGCCGAGCTGCCGCCCATCAGCACCGCGACCTTGCCCATGCTGGATGCCTGACTCATGGCAGCGCTCCCATGTCCATCACCTTGCTTGGCACGGCACCGATGGAGCCAGCGCCCATGCACAGCACGACGTCGCCACCGTGCGCGTTGTCGCGGATCACGCCGGCCAACTCGGCGACGTCGTCCACGAACATCGGCTCGACCTTGCCGGCCACGCGCAGCGCGCGGGCCAGCGCGCGGCCGTCGGCGGCCACGATGGGTGCCTCGCCGGCGGCATAGACCTCGGTCAGCAGCACAGCATCGGCCTCGCCCATGACCTTGACGAAATCCTCGAAGCAGTCGCGCGTACGGGTGTAGCGGTGCGGCTGGAAGGCCAGCACCAGCCGGCGGCCCGGGTAGGCACCGCGCGCCGCCGCCAGCGTGGCCGCCACCTCGACCGGGTGGTGACCGTAGTCTTCGATGACGGTGACCGGGCCGCCGTCTGCCGCCACCACGTCGCCATGGATCTGGAAGCGCCGGCCCACGCCCTTGAATTCGGCCAGGGCTTTTTGCAGCGCGGCGTCGGGCACGTTGAGCTCGACCGCCACGGCGATGGCCGACAGTGCGTTCAGCACGTTGTGGCGGCCCGCCAGGTTCAGCACGATGGGCAGGTCGGGCAGCGTCACGCCATTGCGGCGCTGCACCGTGAAATGCATCTGGCCGCCGACCGGGCGCACGTCAATGGCGCGCACCTGGGCGTCTTCTCCAAAGCCGTAGCTGGTGATCGGGCAGGTGACCTGGGGCACGATCTCGCGCACGGCGGCGTCGTCGGTGCACAGGATGGCCGTGCCATAGAACGGCATGCGGTGCAGGAAGTCGACGAACGCGGCCTTGAGCCGGCCGAAGTCATGGCCGTAGGTCTCCATGTGGTCGGCGTCGATGTTGGTGACGACGGCCATCACGGGCAGCAGGTTCAGGAACGACGCGTCGGACTCATCGGCCTCCACCACGATGTAGTCGCCGCTGCCCAGCTTGGCGTTGGCACCGGCGCTGTTGAGCTTGCCGCCGATGACGAAGGTCGGGTCCATGCCGGCCTCCGCCAGCACACTGGCGACCAGGCTGGTGGTGGTGGTCTTGCCATGCGTGCCGGCGATCGCGATGCCCTGCTTCAGGCGCATCAGCTCGGCCAGCATCAGCGCGCGCGGCACGACCGGGATGCGCATGGCGCGGGCCTGCTGCACCTCGGGGTTGGCCGATTGCACGGCCGTGGAGGTGACCACGGCGTCGGCACCGGCCACGTGCGCGGCGTCGTGGCCGACGAAGGTCTGGATGCCCAGGTCGGCCAGCCGGCGCAGCGTGGCGCTGTCGGACAGGTCCGAGCCCGAGATCTCATAGCCCAGGTTGCTCAGCACCTCGGCGATGCCGCTCATGCCGGCGCCGCCCACGCCAACGAAGTGGATGTGGCGAATCGCGTGTTTCATCGTGCACCTCCGCAGGGAAGCAGCGCGGCGTCGTCGGCCGCATGGTGCGCGACGGAGGAGATGGGGCGGATTGCGTGGTTCATGCGGCCACCAGGCCTTCGATCTGGTCGGCGACGCGGGCGGCCGCCTGGGGTTTTGCGAGAGCGCGCGCCTTGCCGGCCATGGCCAGCAGCGCATCGCGCGTGAATCCTGCGAGCAGGTCGGCCAGGTCGCGCGGCGTCAGCCCCGCCTGCGGCAGGTGGATGCCGGCGCCATGGCCGGCCAGCCACTGCGCGTTGTCGCGCTGGTGCGAGGTGGTGCTGACGATCAGGGGCACCAGCACGGCGGCGACACCCGCCGCGCACAACTCGCTGACGGTGACGGCGCCGGCGCGGCAGACCACCACATCGCACTCGGCCAGCGCCAGGGCCATGTCTTCGATGAAGGGCCGCACTTCGGCCTGCACACCGGCCTGCGCATAGGCGGCCAGCACGCTCGCGTCGTTGCCCTGGCCGGTCTGGTGCAGCACTTGTGGGCGCCCTGCGGCATCGAGCAAGGCCAGCGCCTGCGGCAGGGTTTCGTTGAGCACGCGGGCGCCCAGGCTGCCGCCGACCACCAGCACACGCAGCGGGCCGCTGCGGCCGGCGAAGCGCTGGGCGGGTGCCGGCAGCGCCTCGATCTCGGCACGCACCGGGTTGCCGGTGACGCGGGCATTCTTGACCCGGGCGACGGCTGCACCGTCGAAGCCGAAGGCCACGGCATCTGCGATCGGCAACAGCGCCTTGTTGCTCATCAGCAGCGCGGCATCGGCATTGACCAGCGCCAGCGGCTTGCCGAGCAGGCTGGCCATCAGGCCGCCAGGGAAGCAGACATAGCCGCCCATGCCCAGCACCACGTCGGCGCGGCGGCGGCGCAAGATCTGCAGGCACGACCAGAAAGCGCCCAGCAGCCGCACGCCGCCGGTCATGGTGTGCACCAGTCCCTTGCCGCGCAGGCCGGAGAAGCCGATGGTGTCCAGCGGAATGCCCGAGGGCGGCACGAGACGGTTCTCCATGCCCGTGCGCGTGCCCAGCCAGCTCACGCTCCAGCCGCGCGACTGCAGTTCGCGCGCGACCGCGAGCCCGGGAATCACATGCCCGCCGGTGCCTGCTGCCATGACGACCAGATGGCTCATTCGAAAACCTCCGCGCTTCGCACTGCGGTGCGAGCAGCTTCGGGCGGCCGTGCGCTGCTCATCCCCTGCGCCCCCCATGCATCAGCTGACGCGATTCGTAGTCGATGCGCAGCACCACCGCGATGGCAATCACGTTCATGAGGATGGCCGAACCGCCGAAGCTCATCAGCGGCAGCGTCAGCCCCTTGGTCGGCAATGCGCCCAGGTTCACGCCCATGTTGATGAAGGCCTGAAAGCCCATCCACAGGCCGATGCCCTGCGCCACCAGGCCGGCGAACACGCGGTCCAGCGCGATGGCCTGGCGGCCGATGTGCATGATGCGGCGGATCAGCCAGAAGAACAGGCCGATGACGATGACCACGCCGACCAGGCCGAACTCCTCGCCGATGACGGCCAGCAGGAAGTCGGTGTGCGCCTCGGGCAGCCAGTGCAGCTTCTCCACGCTGCCGCCCAGGCCGACGCCGAAGATCTCGCCGCGGCCGATGGCGATCAGCGAATGCGACAGCTGGTAGCCCTTGCCCAGCGCGTGCTTTTCGTCCCACGGGTCGAGGTAGGCAAAGATGCGCTCGCGCCGCCATTCGGACGTCAGGATCATCAGGCTGAAGGCGATCAGCAACACCGCCGCGATCAGGAAGAACATGCGTGCGTTGACGCCGCCCAGGAACAGGATGCCCATCGCAATGACCGCGATCACCATGAAGGCGCCCATGTCGGGCTCCAGCAGCAGCAGAACGCCCACCAGCGTGATGGCCACGCCCATGGGCAGCACGGCGCGCCAGAAGTTCTCCTTCACGTCCATCTTGCGCACCATGTAGTTGGACGCATAGAACACGACGGCGAGCTTGGCCAGTTCGGAGGGCTGAAAGTTCATGATGCCGACCGAAATCCACCGGCGCGCGCCGTTCACGCCCTTGCCGATGACGGGCACCAGCACCAGCGCCAGCAACAACAGCGCCAGCAGGAACAGGCGCGGCGCCCACTTCTCCCAGGTCTCCATCGGCACCTGGAACGCCAGCAGCGCGAAGACAAAAGCGACGCCGATCGAAATCGCGTGGCGCACCAGGAAATGCGTGTGCGCGTAGCGCTGGAAGCGCGGGTTGTCCGGCATCGCGATGGAGGCCGAATAGACCATCACCAGCCCGAACGCCAGCAGCGCCACGGTGACCCACAGCAGCGTCTGGTCGAAGCCGAGCACGCGCACCGGTGTGGCGGGTGTGCGGGCCATGTTGGATGTGCCCAAACGGACGGGCAAGGCGTCGGCGGCGGCTTTGGGCAGGCCACTGAACCATCCGGGGATGCGCAGGCTGGGCAGGTTCATAGCGATGACTCCATCGACACGCCAGCCTCGTCGGCCAGCGCCTGCACCGCAGCGCGGAAGACCTCGGCCCGGTGCTCGTAGTGGCGGAACATGTCGAAGCTGGCGCAGGCTGGTGACATCAGCACGGCATCACCGCTCTGGGCGCGGCCGGCGGCCAGGCGCACGGCTTGTTCGAGGCTGGGCGCGTCGAGCAACGCAACGCCGGTGCCTTCCAGCGCCGCGCGGATCAGCGGGGCGTCGCGGCCGATCAACACGGCGGCGCGCGCATGCTGCGCCACGGCGGGTGCCAGCGGCGTGAAGTCCTGGCCCTTGCCATCACCGCCCAGGATGACGACAACACGGCGCTCGGCCCCCAGGCCCAGCAGCGCCGCGACGGTGGCGCCCACGTTGGTGCCCTTGCTGTCGTCGAAGTACTCGACTTCCTGCAGCAGCGCGATGGGCTCGACCCGGTGCGGCTCGCCCCGGTACTCGCGCAGGCCATACAGCATGGGCGCCAGCGCGCAGCCTGCGCTGCTGGCCAGCGCCAGCGCGGCCAGTGCGTTGACGGCGTTGTGCCGGCCGCGGATGCGCAGCGCGTCGGCCGGCATCAGGCGCTGCAGGTGCAGCTCTTCGGCGCCTTCGCTGCGGCGGCGCTTCAAGCCATCGCTTTCCAGCGCCCGCACCAGCCAGGCCATGCCGTGCACGACCTCCAGGCCGTAGTCGCCGGGGCGCTGCGGCAGGTCGGCGCCGAAGCTCAGGTATTCACGCTGCACGGGCTTGGCGCGCGAGCCCTTGACGGGCACGGGCTTGGGGAGCAGCGCCATGACGCCGGCGTCGTCACGGTTCAGCAGCATCAAGGTCGACGTGCCGAAGATGCGCGCCTTGGCCTGGGCGTACGCGGCCATGCTGCCGTGCCAGTCCAGGTGGTCCTGCGTCAGGTTCAGCACGGTGGCGGCCGTGGGCTCGAAGCCGGTGGCGGCATCGAGCTGGAAGCTGGACAGCTCCAGCACCCAGACCTGGGGCAAGGTGTCGGCGGCGATGTGCGCGGCGAGCGTGTCCAGCAGTGTGGGGCCGATGTTGCCGGCCACGGCGACGGTCTTGCCGGCGCGCTCGACCAGCTGGCCAGTGAGCGAAGTGACAGTGGTCTTGCCGTTGGTGCCGGTGATGGCGAGCACGGCGGGGTGGTAGCCGGTGGCGGCGGGCGGCAGAGCGACGACGGTGGCGGGCTCGTCCAGGTCTTCCCCCCCCTCGCTGTGGCCGACGATGACGGCCGGGGCCGCGCCCTCGGCGGTGAGCGCTGGCGCATCGACCGCCGCGTCTTCACCCTCTCCCTGTTCCAAGGGCAAAGGGAGTTGGGCATCGGGGTCTGCATCCAGCGGCAAGGCAAGCTGGCCGTCGTCGCCCAGATCCTTCAACGCCTGCGCAAACAGATCCAGCTCGCCGCCGACGACGAGGCCGATCGCACGCGCCGCGTCCAGCACCGGCGCCAGCTGTTCTGGCGACAGGCCGGGCGAGCGGTAGACGGCGCGCACCGGCTGGCCGTCGATCAGCGCCGCGCTGAACGGGCCGGCGACGAAGCGCACGGCAGGCAGCTCGGCCTGCAGCACGGCCAGTTGCGGCGGTGCCTCGCGCGTGTCGGCCACGCTCACGTGCGCCCCGTGCGACGCGCACCAGCGCGCCATCGCCAGGCCGGAAGCACCCAGGCCCAGGATCAGCACGTGGAGGTCTTGCAGGTGCTTCATCTCAGCTTCAACGTCGACAGGCCGACCAGGCACAGCAGCATGGTGACGATCCAGAACCGCACGACGACCTGCGTCTCTTTCCAGCCGCTCTTCTCGAAGTGGTGGTGCAGCGGCGCCATCTTCAAGAGGCGCCGCCCCACGCCGTATTTCTTACGCGTGTACTTGAACCAGCTGACCTGCACGATGACCGACAGCGCCTCGACCACGAAGATGCCGCCCATGACGGCCAGCACGATTTCCTGGCGCACGATGACAGCGATGGTGCCGAGCGCGCCGCCCAGCGCCAGCGCGCCCACGTCGCCCATGAACACCTGGGCCGGGTGCGCGTTGAACCACAGGAACGCCAGCCCGGCGCCGGCCATGGCCGAGCAGAAGATCAGCAGCTCGCCCGAGCCCGGGATGTACGGAAACAGCAGGTAGCGCGAGAACACCGAGCTGCCCGTGACATAGGCGAACACGCCGAGCGCCGAGCCCACCAGAATCACCGGCATGATGGCCAGCCCGTCCAGCCCGTCGGTGAGGTTGACGGCGTTGCTCGAACCCACGATCACCAGGTAGGTCAAGACCACGAAGCCCAGCACGCCCAGCGGGTAGCTCATCTCCTTGAAGAAGGGCACCTGCAGGCCGGCCTTGGGCGGCAGGCTCAGGTCGAAGCCGGACTGCACCCACGACAGGAACAGCTCGAACACGCGCAGGTTGGAGTTCTCCGAGATGCTGAACACCAGGTACAGGGCCGCGACCAGGCCGACGACCGATTGCCAGAAGTACTTCTCGCGCGAGCGCATGCCTTCGGGGTCTTTCTTGACCACCTTGCGCCAGTCGTCCACCCAGCCGATGGCGCCGAAGCCGAAGGTCACCAGCAGCACGATCCAGACGAAGCGGTTCGACAGGTCGAACCACAGCAGCGTGGAGATGGCGATGGACAGCAGGATCAGCACGCCGCCCATGGTGGGCGTGCCGCTCTTGGCCAGATGCGCTTCGATGCCGTAGCCGCGGATTGGCTGGCCGATCTTCAGCGCACGCAGCTTGCGGATCACGAACGGACCCATGCCGATGCCGATCAGCAGCGCCGTCATGGCGGCCATGACTGCGCGGAACGTGAGGTACTGGAACACGCGCAGGAAGCCCAGTTCGGGCGACAGCGTCTGCAGCCACTGGGCCAGGCTAAGCAGCATGGGTGCCCTCCTGCAGCAGTGCGTCGACGACGCGCTCCATCTTCATGAAGCGCGAGCCCTTGACCAGCACGCTGGCTGCGGCCGGGCGCAGCGCGCGCACGGCGGCGACCAGGGCGTCGACCTCGTCGAAATGCCGGGCACCAGTGCCGAATGCCGCCACGGCGGCGGCGCTCTGCGCACCGGTGGCCAGCAGCGTCTCGATGCCGGCGACGCGGGCTTGTTCGCCGGCCTCGGCGTGAAAGCGCGGGCCTTCGCTGCCGACCTCGCCCATGTCACCCAGCACCAGCAGGCGCGGCGCCGGCAGGTCGGCAAGAACGGCGATGGCAGCGGCCACGGAATCGGGGTTGGCGTTGTAGCTGTCGTCCACCAGCGTCACGCCGCCGGCCAGCGCCAGCGCACGCGAGCGGCCCTTGACCGGCTCGAACGCCGACAGGCCTTGTGCGATGGCGGGCAGCGGCACACCAGCGGCCAGCGCGCAAGTCGTGGCGGCCAGCGCGTTCTGCACGTTGTGGCGGCCGGCGATGTGCAGGCTGCAATCGAAGCTGCCTTGCGGCGTGTGCACGCGCACCTGCCAGGCGCCGCCGGCCCAGGTGGGCGCATCGGCGCGCACGTCGGCGTCGGCAGCATCCAGCCCGAAAGTGAGCACCGGGCGGGTGCCGGCCAAGTCGCGCCACAGCGGCGTGAAGGCATCACCGGCCGGCAGCACGGCCGTGCCGGTGGCGGGCAGCGCGGCGATGACGGAACCGTTCTCGCGCGCCACTGCCTCCACGGTGGCCATGAATTCCATGTGCTCGCGCTGCGCGTTGTTGACCAGCGCGATGGTGGGCTGGGCGATGGCGGCCAGCTGCGCGATCTCGCCCGGGTGGTTCATGCCCAGCTCGACCACGCCCAGCCGGTGTTCGGCGCGCAGGCGCAGCAGCGTGAGCGGCAGGCCAATGTCGTTGTTCAGGTTGCCTTGTGTGGCAAAGGCGGCGTCGCCAGCCGCAGCGCGCAGGATCGAGGCGACCATCTGCGTCACCGTGGTCTTGCCGTTGCTGCCGGTCACCGCGATCAGCGGCAGCGCGAACTGGTTGCGCCAGCCACGCGCCAGCGCGCCCAGCGCGGCGATGGTGTCGCCCGCCTCGATACAGGGCAGGCCGTGCGCTGCAAAGCCACCGCTGGCGCCGGGCGTGCACAGGGCCGCAGCGGCGCCACGGGCCCGGGCCTCGGCCACCATGGTGTTGGCGTCGAAGCGCTCGCCGCAGATGGCGACGAACAGGTCGCCCGCGCCCAGGCTGCGCGTGTCGCTGTGCACGCGGGCAATGGCCGTGGTGCCGGCACCGTGCAGGCGGCCGCCGGGGATCCACGCCAGCGCGTCTTGCAGATGCATCACAGCGCAGCCCCCCGGGCAACGAGCGCGGCCTCGGCCTGCTGGCGGTCGGAGAACGGCAGCAGCGCGCCGGCGATCTCCTGCGTGGTCTCGTGGCCCTTGCCGGCCAGCAGCACCACGTCCAAGGGGCCGGCCTTGGCCAGGGTTTCGGCAATCGCGCGGGCGCGGTCGGGCTGCACCTGGGCGGCGCCCGGCCGGGCCAGGCCTTGAAGAATCTGTTCGATGATGGTCTCGGGCGCTTCGTGGCGCGGGTTGTCGCTGGTGACGACGAGGTGGTCGGCATGGCGCTCGGCGAGCGCGCCCATCAGGGGCCGCTTGCCGGCGTCGCGGCCACCGCCGCAGCCGAACACGCACCACAGCCGGCCGCCGCGCCCGTCGGCCAATGGCCGCAGCGCGCGCAGCGCCTGCTCCAGCGCGTCGGGGGTGTGGGCGTAGTCGATGGCCACCGTGGGTTGGCCCTCGGCCGCCAGGCGTTCCATGCGGCCGGGCACGGGCAGCAGGCCCTCGCAGGCCTGCACGGCCGCCCCCAGGCCGAAGCCCAGCGCGCGCAGTGTGCCGATGACGCCCAGCAGGTTGGAGACGTTGTACTGGCCGATCAGCGGCGTGGCCAGGCGGGCCGTGTCGCCACCCTCAAGCACGGTGAAGGCCAGGCCATCGCCCTCGTAGCCGATGTCGGTCGCCATCAGGCGCGCCGGGCTGGCCATGGAAACGGTCCACACATCCAGCTTGGATGCCGCCAGCGTGCCCGCCAGTTCGGCGCCACGCGCGTCATCGATGTTGACCACCGCAGCGGCCAGGCCGGGCCAGCCGAACAGCGCGGACTTGGCGCGCCAGTAGGCGTCCATGTTGCCGTGGTAGTCCAGGTGGTCCTGCGTGAAGTTGGTGAAGATGGCCACGCGGATGCGCGTGCCATCGAGCCGGTGCTCGGCAATGCCGATGGACGAGGCCTCGATGGCGCAGGCCGCCAGGCCGGTGGAGACGAACTCGCGCAGCCGCGCCTGCAGCAGCACCGGGTCGGGTGTGGTCATGCCGGTGCTGACCACGGCCGGTGGCACGCCGGTGCCCAAGGTGCCCACCACGGCGCAGCCGCGCGGCGCGATGTCCTGTGCCTGCTGCGCGCGCGACAGGGCCTGCGCCAGCCACCAGGCGGTGGAGGTCTTGCCGTTGGTGCCGGTGACGGCCAACACATCCAGCGCGTGCGAGGGCTGTTCGTAGTAGGCCGCGGCAATGGGGCCGGAGCCAGCCTTGAGCCCGGCAAACGCGGCCACGCCGGCCTGCGCGAAGCCGAACGCCTGGCTGCCCTCGCGCTCGACCAGGCACGCGGTGGCGCCCTGCGCGAGGGCCTGGCCGACGAAGCGCCGACCATCGGTGGCCGCGCCGGGCCAGGCGATGAAGCCGTCGCCCGGTCCGACGCGGCGGCTGTCGGTCTGCAGCGCGCCGGTGACGCGGCCACGCAGCCACAGTGCGGCGTCGATTGGGGAAGCCAGCGCCTGCATCAGAACGATTCCTCGACGGCTTCGGCGATCACCTGGGGCTGCACCGCCATGTCCGGCTGCACGCCCATCATGCGCAGGGTCTGCTGCACCACTTCGCTGAACACCGGGGCGGCCACGGTGCCGCCGTAGTAGGTGCCGTTGCTGGGCTCGTCGATCATCACGCCGACGATCACGCGCGGCTTGTCGATGGGCGCCATGCCGGTGAACCAGGCGCGGTATTTGCCGACCGCGTAGCCCTTGCCGGCCTGCTTGCGCGCCGTGCCGGACTTGCCGCCGACGGAATAACCCACGGTCTGCGCGCGCTGGCCGGTGCCGCCGGGGCCGGCGGCCATCTGCAGCATGTGCCGCACGGCCGCCGCGTTCTTGGCCGAGAACACACGGGTGCCGACGGCCGGCTCGGTGCTCTTGAGCATGGTGACGGGAATGATCGAGCCGTCGTGCGCGAAGGCGCTGTACGACTGCACCATCTGGAACAACGAGGCCGACAGGCCGTAGCCGTAGGACATGGTGGCCTGCTCGACCGGCTTCCAGCTCTTCCACGGCCGCAGCCGGCCGGTGACCGCGCCGGGGAACTGCACCTGCGGCTTCTGCCCGTAGCCCAGGGCCGTGTAGGTGTCCCACATCTCGTGCGGGGTCATCTTCTGCGCGATCTTCAGTGCGCCGACGTTGCTCGATTTCTGGATCACGCCCTCGACCGTCAGCGTGCCGTAGTTGTGCGTGTCGCTGATGGTGAAACCACCCAGCTGGAAGCGGCCGGGGCCGGTCTCCACCAGCGTCTGCGGTGTGATGCGGCCGGCTTCCAGCGCCATGGCCACCGTGATGGGCTTCATGGTCGAGCCGGGCTCGAAGGTGTCGGTGATGGCGCGGTTGCGCAGCTGCTCGCCCGAGAGGTTGCGCCGCTTGTCGGGCACGTAGCTGGGGTAGTTGGCCAATGCCAGCACCTCGCCGGTGATGGCGTCCAGCACCACCACGCTGCCGGCCTTGGCCTTGTGTTGGGCCACCGCGTCGCGCAGCTTCTGGTAGGCGAAGAACTGCACCTTGCTGTCGATGGACAGCTGGATCTCACGGCCATCGACCGGCAGCACCTGGTTGTCCAGGTCTTCCTCGACCACGCCACCCAGGCGGTTCTTGATGACGCGGCGCGAGCCGGCCTTGCCGGCCAGCTCGTGGTTGAAGGCCAGCTCCACACCTTCCTGGCCGCTGTCTTCGACATTGGTGAAGCCGACCACGTGCGCGGCGGCCTCGCCCTCGGGGTACTCGCGCTTGTATTCCTTGCGCGCGTGGATGCCGGGGATCTTCAACGCCTCGATCTTCTGGGCGATGGGGTCGTCGAGCTGGCGGCGCAGCCAGACGAAGGTCTTGTCTTCGTCTTCGAGCTTCTTGTTCAGCTCGGCCAGCGGCATGTCCAGCAGCTTGGCCAGCTGGCGCAGCTTGGCCGGGTCACGCTCCACATCCTCGGGGCTGGCCCAGATGCTGGCCGCCACCACGCTCGAGGCCAGGATCAGGCCGTTGCGGTCGATCACGCGGCCACGGTTGGCCGGCAACTCCAGCGTGCGCATGAAGCGCACCTTGCCCTGGCGCTGGAAGAAATCGTTGTTGACGACCTGGATGTAGGCGGCACGCGCCGTCAGGCCCAGAAAGCCCAGCGCCAACGCGGCGACCACGAACTTGCTGCGCCACACCGGCGTCTTGCTGGCCAGCAGGGGGCTGGAGGTGTAGCGCACGCTGCGGCTGCCCTGTGGGCTCATGTCGATTCCTTCGCGCAACGCCATGCGGTGCGGCACCGTGCGGCACACACGCGGGTGCCTTCGGCTTCGCCTGCGGAGCGAGCTTGCTTGGGGCGGCCCGGCGCGGCGCGCACTGGCAGTGCTTCGGCTTCGCCTGCGGAGCGAGCTTGCTTGGGGCGGCCCGGCGCGGCGCTCATCGTCTGACTCCCGTTGGTTGCGGCGCCGACGCGGCCGGCAGCGCGGGCATGGGGATCGGTGCGCCCGTGGTGGCGCTGATGTATTGCGTGATGGCCGGCGTGGCGGTGCGCATCTGCAGCTGCTCTTTGGCCAGCTTCTCGACCCGCAGCGGCGTGGCCTGGGCGCGCCGCTCGACCTGCAAGCGGTCCAGCTCCACATCGAGCCGGTGCGCCTGTGCGGTGGCGCGGTCCAGCGCCGTGAACAGCCGGCGCGACTCGTACTGGGTGCGCACCAGATAGAGCGCGCTGACCATCACGGCGACCAGCAGCACGAGGTTCAAACGGGTCATAGGGCCCCCACGCTTGTCACTGCCTGTACTGCGCTGCCCCCAGAGGGGGCCGCGTTCCGCCTTGGGGCGGCCCGGCGCCGGAACTGCGCTTCGCTCATCCTGCCACCTCCGCCGCCGTGCGCTCGGCAATGCGCATCACCGCGCTGCGCGAGCGCGGGTTGCCGGCGATCTCTTGCGCGCTCGGCTTGACGCGGCCCAGCGCGACGAGCGGCAGCGAGGCCGGCTGCGCCAGCATCCAGTCGGGCGCGCGGCGGTCCACCACCTCGCGCGCATGGCGGGCGATGAACTGCTTGACGATGCGGTCTTCCAGCGAATGGAAGCTGATGACGACCAGCCGACCGCCCGTCTGCAGCACCCGCAGGCTGGCGCTCAGCGCCTGTTGCAGCTCTTCAAGCTCGGCATTGATGAAAATCCGAAGAGCCTGAAATGTGCGCGTTGCAGGGTCCTTGCCCGGCTCGCGGGTTTTGACCGCGCCAGCCACGAGCTGGGCCAGCTCGGCGGTGGTTGAAACTGGGCCCCGTTCTTGTCGGCGAGCAACAATCGCCTTTGCAATCGGAAGAGCAAACCGTTCTTCGCCATAGTCACGAATCACCTCCGAAATGGTGTGTTGTTCGGCAGTGGCCAGCCACTCGGCCACGCTTTGGCCTCGAGTGGTGTCCATGCGCATGTCCAAGGGGCCGTCAAGCCGAAAACTGAAGCCACGCCCCGCGTCGTCGATCTGCGGCGAACTGACGCCCAGGTCCATCAACACGCCGGCCACGCTGGCCGCAGGCATTTCGCCCAGGGCATGAAAAGCCTGGTGCCGGATGGAAAACCGTGCATCTTCGATCTGCGCTGCCGCTGCCACCGCCTCAGGATCGCGGTCGAAGGCGACCAGCCGGTCCGTCGGCGTCATCCGCGACAGCAGCAGGCGGCTATGCCCACCGCGGCCGAAGGTGGCGTCGACAAAGGTGCGCGCGCCTGCCCCGCCGGCTGCATCCGGCATGGTCTCGTTGAAAAGAGCGTTGACTGCTTCGTTCAACAAGACGGTGGTGTGTGTCCATGACGTTTCCACCGCGGGCTTTCAGAAAGTGAAATCCTCGAGGGCTGCCGGAGTAGGCGCCTGCATCGCCTCGGCCTCCTTGGCCTGGTACGTGGCCTTGTCCCACAGCTCGAAATGGTTGCCCATCCCGAGCAGAATCGCTTCTTTCCCGATGCCGGTGGCCTCGCGCAGTTCAGGCGCGACCAGCACCCGGCCAGCGGCATCCATCTCCACATCCATGGCGTTGCCAAGAAAGATGCGCTTCCACCACTGGGCCGACACCGGCAGCGCCGCGATACGCACGCGGAACTGCTCCCATTCCGGGCGCGGAAACACCAACAGGCAGCCGTGCGGGTGCCGTGTGATAGTGAGCGCGCCGCCACCAGACTCCGTTTTACTCAAGACGTCACGATGCCGGGTCGGCACCGACAGGCGACCCTTTGCATCCAGACTGAGCGACGAAGGCCCTTGAAACACGACGTACCACCTTGATCAGCGCAACGGGCAAAAGGGGTTCGGCGAACCCCCAAAATCCCACTTAATTGCACTTTTTCCCACTGTAGCAGGAAACCCCCGCACGGCAAGGTGGGGGTCAAGTATTTTTGTAATCAAATCAACGACTTAGGCCAGACTTGCGATGCGCAAGACAGGGAAAGTCATTTCAAATGAAGCACTTAGAGCCGCTAGTGCATGCGGCGGCTGAGAAGTGCGGGGCGACAAACGGCATACCGCCGCAGGCCCCGTGCCTGTAGGACAAACCGCCGTGCGGTTGCTACAAGATGTAGCGCGACAGGTCTTCGTTGCGGCTGAGTTCTGCCAGCCGCACATCGACGTAGGCGGCGTCGACCACCACCGTCTGCCCTTCCAGCCGGGCGGCGTCGAAGCTGACGTCGTCCAGCAGCCGCTCCATCACGGTCGACAGGCGGCGCGCGCCGATGTTCTCGGTGCGCTCGTTGACGTCGAACGCGATGTGCGCCAACCGGGTCACGCCCTCGGGGGTGAACTCGACGGTGACGTTCTCGGTCGCCAGCAGCGCCTGGTACTGGCGCACCAGCGAAGCGTGGGTCTGCGTCAGGATGGCTTCGAAATCCTGCACCGAGAGCGATTGCAGCTCCACGCGGATCGGAAAGCGGCCCTGCAGCTCGGGGATCAGGTCGCTGGGCTTGGAGAGGTGAAAGGCACCCGAGGCGATGAACAGGATGTGGTCGGTGCGGACCACGCCGTACTTGGTGGTGACGGCCGTGCCCTCCACCAGCGGCAGCAGGTCGCGCTGCACGCCCTGGCGCGAGATCTCGCCCGAGGTGCCTTCGCTGCGCGAGGTGACCTTGTCGATCTCGTCGATGAAGACGATGCCGTTCTGTTCGGCGTTGTGCACTGCCAGGGTCTTGATCTCTTCCTCGTTGACCAGCTTGCCGGCCTCTTCGTCGGCCAGCAGCGTCAGGGCCTCGCCGATGCGCAGCTTGCGCGTCTTGCGGCGCTGCTGGCCCATCTGGCTGAACATGCCGCGCAACTGCTCGGTCATCTCCTCCATGCCGGGCGGGCCCATGATCTCCAGCGGCTGCTTGGAGTCGACCACGTCGATCTCGATCTCCTTGTCGTCCAGCTGGTGCTCGCGCAGCTTCTTGCGAAAGGCCTGGCGGGCGGTGCTGTCGGCGGGTGGTGCGACCGGGGCACTGGAGGCCGAAAAGCCGAATCCGCCATCGGTGGCCGGCACACGCGCCGTCGGCAGCAGGATGTCCAGCACGCGGTCTTCCGCCGCATCTTCTGCGCGCACGCGCACCTTGCGCATGGCCTGCTCGCGGGTCTGCTTGACGGCGATGTCGATCAGGTCGCGGATGATGGCGTCCACATCCTTGCCGACGTAGCCGACCTCGGTGAACTTGGTCGCCTCGACCTTGATGAACGGTGCATCGGCCAGCCGCGCCAGGCGCCGCGCGATCTCGGTCTTGCCGACGCCGGTGGGGCCGATCATCAAGATGTTCTTGGGCGTGATCTCGGCGCGCAGCTTCTCCTCGACCTGCTGGCGGCGCCAGCGGTTGCGCAGCGCAATCGCCACGGCCCGCTTGGCTTGCTGCTGGCCGACGATGTGGTGGTCGAGTTCGGAGACGATCTCCTGGGGGGTCATCGCAGACATGTGATCGGTCAGTTCAGAGCGTTTCGATGGTGTGCTGCATGTTGGTGTAGATGCAGACTTCGCCCGCGATCTCCAGCGACTTGCGCACGATGTCTTCGGCCGAGAGCTCGGTGTTGCCCAGCAGCGCGATGGCAGCCGACTGCGCATACGCACCCCCCGAGCCGATGGCGACGATGCCGCGCTCGGGCTCCAGTACGTCGCCGTTGCCGGTGATGATGAGCGACGCCGAGTGATCGGCCACGGCCAGCATGGCCTCCAGCCGGCGCAGCACGCGGTCGGTGCGCCAGTCCTTGGTCAGCTCGATGGCGGCGCGCACCAAGTGGCCCTGGTGCTTTTCCAGCTTGGCCTCGAAGCGCTCGAACAAGGTGAAGGCGTCCGCCGTGGCGCCTGCAAAGCCGGCCAGCACCTTGCCGTGGTAGATCTTGCGTACCTTGCGGGCCGTGCCCTTGATGACGATGTTGCCCAGCGTGACCTGCCCATCGCCGCCGATCGCCACTTGCACGCCTTGCGGTGTCTGGCGCCGAACGCTGACGATGGTGGTGCCGTGAAATTGCTCCATGGGGACGATCTTGGGGTTGAAGTCTGGAAATACAAGCGCCGGCGGTCAAGGGCCGGCACCGGGAAAGGCGGCCGGCGGCCGCGCAGGCAGATCAGTGGCGGCGCGACTGCAGCGCGGCGTACTCGCCCACGCCGACCACATGAAAGAAGATCGCCACCAGCCGGTGCAGGTTACGGAACTGCACGCGCCGGCCTGCCGCCTGCTGCGCCGCTGCCCAGGTCAGGATCGATCCGGTCGCGGCGAAATCGGCTCGCACAAGATGTTCGCACGACACCACGACCAGACCGTCGCCAAGGCCTTGCCGTTCGAATGGTGACAGGGCATCGGTGGCGTCGTCGGTCAACACGCCCGTCAACGTGCCGCTCACGACCGGCGGCTCGCCATCGGGCGACGCCACGGCCGCCACGGGTGGCGCGTCGACATCCGCACCCAGGTCGACGAAGCGGCAGCTGGCCTCGGTCCACGAGGGCGGCGAGATCTCGAAGGTGACGCAGTAGTCCATCGCCGCCAGATCGAACGCCATTTCCTGGCCCGACACGCGCAGCCAGTCCAGACGCAGACGCCACCAGCCCTGGTGCACACCCCGGTCGCCGGAGACGGTCCAGCGGCGCAGTTGGACCTCGAACTGCCCACCCGCAGTGCTGAGGATCGCGATCGGTTGCTGCGCCAGGGCCACCATCAGGGCCGACAGGGGTTCGCGCGCGTCCGGGTCGATGCCCTTGAGCGCCGACCAGTCCAGCGACAGCGCCTGCGGCCTGCGCTGCACCAGCGTGGACTGCAACGCCTGCACCTGGGCGGCGCCAAGCGTCGCAGGGCTGAACCACTGCACCATGCGGTCCTCGTCCACCGGCGGCTGCGCGGCGGGCCGGGCGGCCCGGGCGATCGCGAACCAGGCTGGCGCCGGCTGCGCAAAGCGCGTGGCGAACTGCGCCGCCAGCGCGTCGAACCGGTCGCGCGGCCCGACCGCACGGTACAGATCGAACAGCGTCATCCAGGTTTCCTCGGCCGCAGGCGGCTGCGCCATGGGGCCGAGCAGCGCCAGCAGCGCCGCCTCGGCCCCGGCGTCGTCGCCGTTGGCGAAGCGGATCGCCGCCTCTTCCAGCCGGGCGTCGTGCGTGTAGGCCGGCGCGGTTTCGACGAACGCAGGGGTGGACGGCCAGTCGGCCTCCAGCGACACCTCGATCGGGGGTGGCTCGGTGCGATTGAACGCCGGCAGATCTTCCAGCAGCACGGCGTCCGCGCGCGACGAATGCGGGAACGCGTCGTCCGATGCCAGCGGCAGCGACGCATCAATGGTGGTGGCGAAGTAGTGGTCCGGCGCGGCCTTGTCGTCTGCCGCCACGCGGGGAGCGGGTGCCCCAGGCGCATCCGGTGCAGCGTGGGCACCCTGCTTACCGGGCGCAGGCGGCTTCGCGCCGCGGCCCTTCCACCACTGCTGGGACATCTGGGCTTCGATCTCGTCGATCTTCTTCAGCGTGCCGGCCCGGTCGTCTTCCTTGGAGGGCTGGCTGGTGCTGAAGAAAGAAGGGCGGTCGGCCGCATCGGCGTCCGGTGGCCCGGCCAGGGGGCCGAGCAGGCGCAGCTTGCGCAGTTGATCGAACTCACGGCGGCGAACGAAGTCGTTGGCCCGCTTGCGCTCGATCATCTCCTTGAGCATCTGCTTGCTGTAGCGGCTGTCCTTGTCCTCGGGCTGGCCGAGGTCAGCCCAGTTGGCCGTCGGATTGCGGACGAACTTGACAACCTTGGACAGCAGACCGCCAGGGGGCTGTTCGTCCTGAGCCATGGCGTGGCAGTGACTAGAAGCTGTGAATGAATCGATCGCGCCCACGACGGGGTGCGGCGGGCCACAGGCGTAGGCGCAGTCCGCCGTCCAGGCCGGTGCCTGGGCAAGGACTGCAACGCCCGCATGCGGCCTGGCGTGCCCCGGCCCGAAGGGCGAGGCCCCTGGAGCCACGATGGCAGCGCGAACCTGAGATCATCGGGGGCCTCGCGTGGGCGTGAGAGATTCGTTCACAGCTTCTCAGTCGCCGAACATCTTCTGCTTGAGCTCTCGGCGCTGCTGCGCCTCCAGCGACAGCGTGGCCGTCGGGCGCGCCAGCAGGCGGCCGACGCCGATGGGCTCGCCGGTCTCGTCGCAATAGCCGTAGTCGCCGGCATCGATGCGGACGATGGACTGCTCGATCTTCTTGAGCAGCTTGCGCTCACGGTCGCGCGTGCGCAGTTCCAGGGCGTGCTCTTCCTCGATGGTGGCGCGGTCCGCCGGGTCGGGCACGACGACGGTGTCTTCGCGCAGGTGCTCGGTGGTCTCGCCGGCGTTGTTCAGCATGTCCTGCTTCAGCGTCACCAGCTTCAGCCGGAAGAACGACATCTGCTTGTCGTTCATGTACTCCGAGTCGGGCATCGCCAGGACTTCCTGGTCCGTCAACTCTTCGGCCGACTTGGTCTTCCAGTTGTTGGCCAGCTTCGGGTCCTTCTTGGCCGCAACGTGCGACGACGGGGCAATCATGGGCGCAGGCGCTTCCTGCAGATAACTGGCCTTCGCAGCAGTGGACGCCACAGATTGGGCCATGGATGGCACCGTGATCTGCGCGAGCCGCGAAGCCCTGCCGCCCTTCACCGGCATGACGGCGAGCGAGGACGGAACGGATGTCAAACCAGCGTTCGGCGGCGGTGCAGGCACCCGCGCAGCCGGGGCGCCAGCAGGCTTGGGTGCGGCAGACACGGTCTTGGACGCAGGCGTCTTTGCAGCCGCGGTGGCCTTGGCCACGGGTTCAGGCTTTGCAGCAGCGTTCGGATCAACAGATGGGGTTTTCACTTGGGGGGCCTCCTCACGAGCCGGCGGGAAATGCATGCCGGAGACTCCGGATTGCGCAAGGAGCCCGACCGCCACCCGCAACTTCGGCACGGTTTATACCCTTAATACGCCGCATTTCTCGGCCCACGGGCAACTTTGTACGCTCCTGCATCCACGCGTCAGAGCAGGCACTGCTCCAGACCTTGCAAAAAGATGTCCTTGGGCAGGTCGATGCCGATGAATACCATCTTGCTGGTACGGGCTTCGCCTTCGGCCCAGGCGGGCCCCAGATCGCTGCCCATCAGCTGGTGCACGCCCTGGAAGATCACCTTGCGCTCAGTGCCGTGCATATGGAGAACACCCTTGTAGCGCAGCATGCGCGCGCCGTAGATGTTGACCACGGCGCCTAGGAAATCTTCCAGCTTGGCCGGATCGAACGGCCGGTCGGCGCGGAACACGAAGCTCTTGACGTCGTCGTCCGCGTGGTGGTGGTGCCCATGACCATGGTCGTCTACGTGCGAAGGGTGGTCGCAGTGCTCCCCGTGTTCGTGTTCGTGGTCATGGTCGTGGTGTGCATGCGCGTGGTCGTCTTCTTTCAGGAAGTCGGGGTCGATGTCGAGCTTGGCGTTCAGATTGAAGCCGCGCAGGTCGAACACTTCGCTCAGCGCCACTTCACCGAAGTGCACGGCCTTGTGCGGCGCGCGCGGGTTCATGTGCTTCAAGCGGTGGACCAGCGCATCGACCTCTTCCTTGGCCACCAGGTCGGTCTTGCTGATGAAGATCTGGTCGGCAAAGCCCACCTGGCGGCGCGCCTCCTGACGCTCGTTGAGCTGCGTGGCCGCGTGCTTGGCATCGACCAGCGTCAGGATGGAGTCGAGCAGGTAGCTCTCGGCGATCTCGTCGTCCATGAAGAAAGTTTGCGCGACGGGGCCGGGGTCGGCCAGGCCGGTGGTCTCGATGACCACGCGCTCGAAGTCCAGCTCGCCCTTGCGCTTCTTCTCGGCCAACAGGCTCAGCGTGGAGCGCAGGTCTTCGCGGATGGAGCAGCAGATGCAGCCGTTGTTCAGCTGGATGATCTGCTCGCCGGCCTCGGAAACCAGGATCTCGTTGTCGATGTTCTCTTCGCCGAACTCGTTCTCGATGACGGCGATCTTCTGGCCGTGGGCCTCGGTCAGCACGCGCTTGAGCAGGGTGGTTTTGCCCGAGCCGAGAAAGCCGGTCAGGATGGTGGCGGGAATCAAAGCCATGGGGACGTCTCGCAAATCAGAAAGCCGGGGGGAGTAAGCCAGTGAGTTTAGTGAGCTTGGCAAGCCCGTGTCGCCGACGGGCTGCCCTCAGCGCCGCATGACCACCAAGCCCTTGAGGTACTCGCCTTCCGGGAAGTTGATGGTCATCGGGTGGTCCGGCGCACCGCCCATGCGATCGGTGATGTAGCCGTCCACCCGGGCGTCGATGCCGGCGCCCGCCACGATCTTGTGGAACAGCTCGGCCGGGATGCCACCCGAGCACGAATAGGTGAACAGCACGCCGCCCGGCTCCAGCAGGGCCAGCGCCAGGCGGTTGATGTCCTTGTAGGCACGCGCGGCGCGCTCGGCATGGGCAGCAGTGGGCGCGAACTTGGGCGGGTCCAGCACGATGGCGTCGAAGCGCCGGCCTTCGGCGGTGAAGCGGCGCAGCGAGGCGTTGACGTCGGCGTCCAGAAAATCGGCCTGGTCGGCAGCGAAACCGTTCAGCGCCACGTGATCCGCAGCCCGTGCCAGTGCCGGCGCCGACGAGTCGATGGAGGTCACGTGCCCATCTGTGACACCCGCCGCGCGCATGCCGGCCAGCGCCGCCACCGTGAAGCCGCCGGTGTAGCAAAAGCAGTTCAGCACGCGGGCGCAGCCGAGGCGGCGCACGGTGTCGGCGAACCGCTTGCGGCTGTCGCGCTGGTCCAGATAGAAGCCGGTC
This sequence comes from Rhodoferax sp. RT4P68, assembly GCF_056521305.1. Classification (NCBI taxonomy): domain Bacteria; kingdom Pseudomonadati; phylum Pseudomonadota; class Betaproteobacteria; order Burkholderiales; family Comamonadaceae; genus Rhodoferax; species Rhodoferax sp. RT4P68. Next base: position 388,420 of record NZ_JBWMBB010000003.1, on the reverse strand, counting down.
TTGTGGCCGGTCGCCACGTCCAGTGTGAGCCGCCACTCGTGCTCGGTGATGGTCAGCTCGGTCGGGCCGTCGCCGCGCAGCCAGCCTGTGGCCTCGGGCAGGCCTTCGAGCGCGCGCACACTGGCGTCAGAGCGCTCGTACAGGCGCGTGAGGCCCGTGATGTCGCACAGGGCATCGGCCAACGGCGCCTTCCAGCGTTCCGCCCCGGCCGAGCCGAACTGGGCGACCAGCGTGTCGCCGTAACGGTCGACGACCAGGCCCGGCAGGCCGTCGGATTCGCCATGCACCAGGCGCAGCCCGTCGCTCTGGATGTCGAAGCGGCTGCGCGCAGCCACCGCGCGTTGCAGCTGCGTGCGCAGGAAGGCCGCGTCGATGCGCTGCTCGGCATCGAAGCTCCACGCCCGCGCGCGGATGCGCGAGGCCGGGCTGAACGCCGCCCAGGCCAGGAAGTCGCCGTTGGCCGCCTCCACGCGCACGGTCTCGCCCGCATCGGCGCCGCCACGGGCGATGGCCGACTCGAAGACCCAGGGGTGGCGGCGCAGCAGCGACTTCTCTTTGCCCTCGCGCAGACGGATGGTTTTCATGGGCGCGGATTGTCGGCCATGGCCCAGTGCGGCCGCCGTGTGCCTGCCCGGCCCGATACTTCCGGCATGAGCACCATCCAAGCCCGGCGCCGACTGATCGTGATCCTGCTGCTGTGCGTGGCCGCCGTGTCCGCCGTCATCCGGCATTTCGCCGTCCCTGACTCCACGGTGCACGATGTCAGCACCGTCATGATGCTGCTGTGGCTGCCGGTGATCGGCAGCATCGTCGGCTGGTGCTATGCCAGGCTGCCGCGCCGGGCGCCCACGGCCCCCGCGCCCCCCACCTTCGCGCCGGACCGCGCCTTCCAGCCGCACGCGCTCGTCGAGTTCACGTTGCGCCCGGCGCTGGTGCCGATCGAAGATGTGCCGGTGGCGACAGGCGAGCACCAGTGCCTGCTCGTCGTTGGCAACCAGGGTTTTCTGATGCGATGGCGTGTGGCCCCCGGTAGCGCCTTTCGCCGGGGCGAGACACGCCAGATGCCGGTCGAGTTCCTGACCCCGCAGAACGCACTGCCGCAGCTGCCCCACAACGCGTCCTTTCGCATGCTGGTCGGTGAAGCTTTCATCGGCGACGGCCGCATGCTGCAGGTGCTGGCGCCTGCCGAGGCGGCCCCGGCCAACGCGGCGCCTGCCTGAGCCTGCACGCCGACGCGCCGGGGCCCACGGGGCCGGCGCCCGACAAGCAGCGCAAGACTCTGGAACCCTCAGCCGCCCGGCTTGCGCCGCGCTCGCGGGTGGGCCGCGTCATAGGCCTTGGCCAGGTGCTGGAAATCGAGCCGCGTGTAGACCTGGGTGGTGCTGATGCTGGCGTGGCCCAGCAGCTCCTGCACGGCGCGCAGGTCGCCGCTGGACTGCAGCACGTGGCTGGCGAACGAGTGACGCAGCATGTGCGGGTGCACCGGCGCGGCCAGCCCGGCCTGCAGGCTGCGCCGCCGCAGCCGCTGCCAGATCGATTGCGAGGTGAGCCGCGTGCCGTAGCGGCCGATGAACAGCGCCGCGTTGCCGGTGCCGGCCGCCCCACCGCGCACCGCCAGCCACGCCTGCAGCGCGCGCACGGCCGATGCGCCGACCGGCACGCTGCGCCGCTTGCTGCCCTTGCCCAGCACATGGGCCTCGCCGGCCTGCAGGTCGACCCAGCCGCGCGCCTGCGGGCCGGGATGCACGTCCAGGCCCGTCAGCTCGGCCACGCGCAAGCCACCGCCGTAGAGCAGCTCAACCATGGCGGCGTCGCGCGTGTCCAGCCAGGGGTCGTCGGCCTCGCTCGAAAACTCGGCCAGCTGCACCGCCTCGTCCACGCCCAGCGCCTTGGGCAGCGGCTTGGGGGAACGCGGCGCGCGCACGTCCTGTACCGGATTGGCCGGCACCAGGCCCTCACGGCCCAGCCAGGCGTAAAAGCCACGCCACCCCGAGAGGATCAATGCGATGCCGCGCCCGCTGCGCCCCTTGCCGTGCATCTGCGCCACCCAGCGCCGCACGTGGGCCGGGTGCACATCCGCCAGCGCGACACCGGCCTGGGCGGCGTTGGCGGCCAGCTTTTCCAGGTCCAGCGTGTACAGCGTGACCGTGCGCGCCGCCAGGCGCTTCTCGACGCGCACGTATTCGAGATAGCGCGCGACCAGCGGATCGGCCGGCGGCGCAGATTGCATTTCAGTCCTGTAGCCGAGCCAGTGCGGCGCTGGCCAGTTCGGCAATGCGTTCGACGAAGTCGGTGCCCATGCCGGATTCGAAGCGCGCCGCGTCCGGCGACGCCAGCACCAGCATGCCGAAGGCCGGCTCGGTGCTGTTGAGTTCGCCCACGCGCAGCGGCATCAGCACGACGGACATGGCCTGGGCCGGATCGGGCAGCCACTGCACGGCCTCGAAGCCCGGGTTGACGCCGCAGAACGGCGCCGTCAACGACGAGGCAAAGCTCATCGCATCCTCGCTGACCCCCTGGGCAAAGCCGTGGCCGGCGTACTGCGGCGCCACGCCCCAGACCTTGAGCGCGGCTTGCGGCACGCCGAACTGGGCCTGCACCTCGGCCACGATGCGCTGCGGCAGCTCCGCCGGCACGCGTGCCCGCAGCAGGCTGCGCGCCCAGCGCTGCAGCTTGTCGGCGATCAGCACGTTCTCGTTGCCGTGGCGGATCATGTCCATGATCCGGTGCTCCAGCCCCTTGATCTTCTCGCGCAGCATCTCGGCCTGGCGCTCCTGCAGGCTGACCGCGCGGTTGCCGTGCGGGCTCGTCATCTGCACGGCGGTCAGCACTTCCGCATGGCGCTCGAAAAACGAGGGCGTGTGGATCAGGAAGTTGGCGATGTCGTCTTCGGTGATGGGGTTGTTGGCGTTCATGCTGCGGCAGGTTGGTGGGGGAACGGGCTCAGCCCGGAATCTCGATCTCGCCTTCGAAAACGGTCTCGGCGGGGCCGGTCATGCGCACCGGTGCGTCGCCGCCGGCCCAGTCGATGCGCAGCGGGCCGCCGCGCGTCTGTACCTCGACGCCATCGTCCAGCCAGCCCATGCGGATGCCGGCGACCACTGCCGCGCAGGCGCCGGTGCCGCAGGCCAGCGTCTCGCCGGCACCACGCTCATACACGCGCAGGCGCACATTGCGACGGTCCAGCACCTGCAGGAAGCCAGCGTTCACGCGGTTCGGAAAGCGCGGGTGGTTTTCGATCAGCGGACCTTGTTCGGCCACCGGGGCCAGGTCCACATCGGCCACGCGCTGCACCGCGTGCGGGTTGCCCATGGAGAGCACGGCCACCTGCACCACCGGGCTGTCGGGGTCGACGCCTAGCGCCAGCTTCCACGGCCCCCAGGCGTCGACGGCGTGCGGCTCCAGGCCCGCAGCGTCGAAGGGCACGCGCGCCAGGTCGAACACCGGCGGGCCCATCTCCACGGTCACACGTCCATCAGCGGCCAGCGTGGGCGTGATCAGGCCGGCGGCGGTGTGCACACGCAGCGTGGTCTTCTCAGAGAGGCCGTGTTCGCGCACGTACTGGAAGAAGCAGCGCGCGCCATTGCCGCACTGCTCGACCTCACCGCCGTCGGCGTTGTGGATCACGTATTCGAAGTCCACGCCCGGGCCGGTGGAGGGCCGCACCGTGAGGATCTGGTCGGCCCCCACGCCGAAGTGCCGGTCGGCCAGAAAGCGGTATTGCGCGGCCGACAGGTTCAGCCGCCCGCGCGTCTCGTCGAGCACCACGAAGTCGTTGCCGGCCCCGTGCATCTTGGTGAATCGGATTCGCATGGCGGCGATTATCACGGGCCACAGCGCTGGGATCGGGCGCTGTCGGCTATGGGACAAGCCCCCACGCCGCACCGGGCACCAGCCGGCAGAATCGGCGCCATGCCACGCCCAAGCCAGCTCCTCCACGCCCAGCGCGACATCGCGCCCACACGGCCCGCCGCCACCGTCCTCGTGCTGCGCGACACGCCAGCGGGGGTCGAGGTGCTGATGACGCGCCGCTCGGCCACCGCCAGCTTCGCGCCCGGCGCCTTCGTGTTCCCCGGCGGCGGCATCGACGCGGCCGACGCGGCGGCCCACGCCCAGGCGCGACGGCGCGCGACCCAGGGCGACCTGCAGCTGACGCAGGCCATCGCCGCCATCCGCGAAAGTTTCGAAGAGCTCGGCGTGCTGCTGGCCTGGCGCGCCGACGGCCAACCCGCCGGCGCCGAGGACGCCGCCACGCTGGACCGGCAAGCGCCCTTGCTGCCGCAATGCGCAGCGCGCGGGCTGACCCTGGCCGCCGACCAGGTGTTCCTGTTCGCGCACTGGATCACCGACCGCGACCTGCCGCGCCGCTTCGACGTGCCCTTCCTCGTCGCGCGCATGCCCGAGGGCCAGCAGCCCGTGGCCGACGAGGCCGAGCAGTTCGAGCCGGTCTGGGTGCGGCCGCAGGCGGCGCTGCAGGAGCACGCGGCCGGCCGCTTCTTCATCATCTACCCGACCATCCGCACGCTGGAGCGGCTGGCCGCCTACGCCAACGTCGACGCGGTGCTGGCCGCCTGCGCCGGCGAGCGGGCGCTGTGGACCTCCAGCCCGCGCGGCGGCCTGCTGGGTGGCAAGGAGATGCGCTACATGGAGCACGAGCCGCCGTTCGGTGAGCTGGCGCTGGTCAGCCCGGACGGCCAGATCGTGCATGCGCTGGACTGGCAGAACGAGCACCCCGTGGCGCTGCTGCGCAACGTGCAGCGGCTGACCTGCGCCAACCCTGGCGTGATGACGGGGCCCGGCACCAACAGCTATCTGGTGGGCGACCCCAGCAGCGGATGGATCGCGATCGACCCCGGGCCGGACGCGCCCGAGCACCTGGAGCGACTGTGGCGCGCCGCCGGTGGCCGCATCGGCAGCATCGTCTGCACCCATTCGCATGCCGACCACTCGCCGGGCGCCGCGCCGCTGGCCGACATGGTGGAGCGCGCCGGCCAGCCGCGCCCGCCGGTGCTGGGCCTGGCTTCGCTGCCCACGGCGCGCCCGGCCAGCGCCTTCACACCGGACCGCGCGCTGGCTGATGGCGAACGCCTGGTGCTGCATGGCTGCGGCCCGGACGGCGCACCCGCCACCCACACGCTGCACGTCATCCATACGCCGGGCCACGCGGCCAACCACCTGTGCCTGGTGCTGGAGGAAGACGGCCTGCTGTTCAGCGGCGACCACGTGCTGAACGGCAGCACCACGGTGGTCGACCCGCCGGACGGCAACATGGGCGAATACCTGGATTCGCTGGACAAGCTCAGCGCCGCCTGCGCCACCTACGGCATCGACCACATCCTGCCCGCGCACGGCTACGTGCTGGGCGACGCGCCGGGCGCGATCGCGCGGCTCAAGCAGCACCGCCTGGCGCGCGAGGCCAAGGTGCTGGCCGCCATGCGCGCACGGCCCGAAGGCACGATGCAGGACTGGGTGGAACTGGCCTACGACGACGTGCCGCCGCGCATGTGGCCGGTGGCCCAGCGCTCGCTGCTGGCGCATGTGCAGAGGATTCAGCAGGTCGGGATGGTGTGAGGCGGCGCTTGCGCGGCCCGGCGCAACTGGCCCACGCCAGCACTGAGCTGCGCCGGCGATGCGCATTCGCGCGCGGCCCTGTAACCTCTTCGCCTTGGCTACCGAATAGCAGTGCACCGGCCCCGCCGGAGCCGGCCCCCGCTCCCATCACCACCACCCGAGGACGCTCATGCCCACTGCCCCGACCCGCCCCACCCTGCTCGTTTCGGCCATCCTGGCCGCCAGCACCCTGGCCACTCCCGCCCATGCCCAGGTCGATCCCACCAGACTGGTCGACGCGTTCGAGAAGGCTGGCGGCAAGTTCGAGGGCTTTCGCCGCTCCGGCGCCAAGGGCGTCTGCGCCACGGCCGAATTCATCGGCAGCGCCCAGGGCCGCACGCTGTCGTCCGCCTCGGTCTTCAGCGGCACGCCGGTTCCCGTCATCGCGCGCTTCTCCGTCGGCGGCGGCAACCCCAAGGCGGCCGACAACGCCCGCAGCCAGCGCAACATGGCGCTGCAGTTCGACCTGCCGGGCGGGGAGTCCTGGCAGATGGGCAACATCTCGGCGCCGGTCTTCGGTGCAGCCAACCCCGAGCAGTTCCTCGGCCGGCTCGAATCGCTCGCCCCCGACCCCGAGACCAAGAAGCCCAACCCCGAGAAGATCAAGGCCTTCGCCGACGCCAACCCCGAGGTGCTGCTGCAGGGCAAGTACTACGCCAGCCAGCCGGTGCCGGCCAGCTTCGGCGCCACCAACTATTGGGGCGTGCACGCCTTCGCCTTCGTCGACGCGGCCGGCAAGAAGCAGTTCGGCAAGTGGGTGTTCGAGCCCGTGGGCGGCACGCAGACGCTGACCGATGACGAAGCCAAGGCCAAGGGCGCGGACTTTCTGATCGACGACCTGCGCCAGCGCGTGGCGGCCGGTGGCGTGGCGTTCGACTTCATGGTGCAGCTGGCCCAGCCAGGCGACAAGATCGACAGCGCCGTGGTGCCGCTGCCAGCCGAGCGCGCCAAGCTCAACCTGGGCCGATTGACCGTCAAATCGGTATCGGCGGATGCCACCGGGCCCTGCCTGACCATCACCTACAACCCCATCGTGCTGCCCAAGGGCGTCGAGGCGTCCAGCGATCCGATGCTGGCCGCCCGTGCGGCGCCGTATGCGGTGTCGCTGGGGCGGCGGCTCGTGGAAGGCGCCAAGCAATAAGGCCTCGCCCGGGACGTGGGAGGATCGCCCGCACAATGGAGGCCATCCCCACCCTGCATCCATGGGGCCATGGCCTTCGCGCGCACCGGGCGCGCGGCTGCGGCGCCCCCCGTTCCATGAAACCTGACGACCACCTCTCCGACAGCGACGCCTACGGCATACGCCTGGCCAAGCGCGTGGTCGAACTCACCGGCTATTCGCGCCGCGAGGCCGAGTTGCTGATCGACAACGGCGTGGTGCGCGTGGATGGCACGGTCGCACCGACGACGGCGATGCGGGTGCGGCCCGACCAGCGTGTCGAGGTCGAGAAGAACGCGACGCCACAACCCGTACCGCCGGTCACGCTGGTGCTGCACAAGGCGGCCGGCGTGCGGATCAACCCCGCAGCGCCGCTGGCCGGCGCGCGCCGCAGCGAACTGGACCGCTCCGGCATGCGGCACCTGCCGCGCCACCTGGTGGACCTGCGTTGCGTGGCCACCTTGGCGCCGCACGACAGCGGCCTCGTGGTCTTCACGCAGGTGCCCGGCATCGAGCGCAAGCTGATCGAGGACGCCGGCATCATGGAGCACGAGCTGCAGGTCGAGGTCGACGGCGTGCCCACGCCCGAGGCACTGCAGGCCATGCGGCCGGCGCGCGTCAGCATCGGCTCTCAACGCGAGGGGCATACGGTGCTGCGCTTTGCCATCAAGGGGCCGCAGCCGGGCCAGGTCAGTGCACTGTGCGAGCGTGCCGGGCTGAAGATCTTGAGCGTGCGCCGCCTCCGCCTGGGGCGCGTGCCGCTGGCCGGCATGGCACCGGGCGAGTGGCGCTATCTGCTGCCTGAAGAACGGTTCTAGATCAGGCACCCCCCAGTCTGCGCGCTGCGCGCTTCGCCAACCCCCCTCTGCTGCGCGAGGGGGACGCACCCAGCGGCTTCGCAGAGCCAGTTCCGCGGGTGCCCTGGCTTGGCCTGCTGCGCGGCCCTCGGTTCCATGCGGACGGTCCGCCAGGATGCCTTGATTCAAAAGTGTGAAGCCCGCCGATACGCCGGATTCTGTGCACCGGGGTCGCCCCCGGTGTGACCGCCATTCATCTGGGCCGTCTGTCACCAGACGGCTCGGTGCTACCTACCCGCCAGCTCCGCGGAGCCACATCAACGCTGGCCTATTTGGTATTGCTGCGCGTAGAGATTGCCCGTTTCACCCACTTGCCAGTTGCCCGGCAAGTGACTCGTCTCTGTTGCTCTGATCCTCACCTCGCGGTGGAGAGCCGTTAGCTCCTACGCTGCCCTGTGCAGTCCGGACGTTCCTCCAGTGCGGTCTTTCGACGATTGCACCAGCGGCGGCCTGGCGGGCTTCACGGCGGCGATTATCGCGCTGCGCCAGAATGCCCCCTTTTCCACCGCCACCTGGGAGACCGCCATGAAGGCCGACAACGTCCTCGCCACCATCGGCAACACGCCGCACATCCGCATCAACCGCCTGTTCGGGGCCGATACCCAGGTCTGGGTCAAGTCCGAGCGTGCCAACCCGGGCGGCTCGATCAAGGACCGCATCGCGCTGTCCATGGTCGAGGCGGCCGAGCAATCCGGCCAGTTGCAGCCCGGCGGCACCATCGTCGAGCCGACCTCGGGCAACACCGGCGTGGGCCTGGCCATGGTGGCCGCCGTCAAGGGCTACAAGCTGGTGCTGGTGATGCCCGATTCGATGTCGGTCGAGCGCCGCCGCCTGATGCTGGCCTACGGCGCCAGCTTCGAGTTGACCCCGCGCGAGAAGGGCATGAAGGGCTCGATCGCCCGCGCCCAGGAGATCGTGGCCAGCACGCCCGGCGCCTGGATGCCGCAGCAGTTCGAGAACCCGGCCAACATCGACGTGCACGTGCGCACGACGGCGCAGGAGATCCTGGCGGACTTTCCCGACGGGCTGGACGCGCTGATCACCGGCGTGGGCACCGGCGGCCACCTGACCGGCTGCGCCCGCGTGCTGAAGGCCAAGTGGCCGCAACTGAAGGTGTTTGCGGTGGAGCCCGTGGCCTCCCCCGTCATCTCTGGCGGCGCACCGTCGCCGCACCCGATCCAGGGCATCGGTGCGGGCTTCATCCCGATGAACCTGGACACCACCGTGCTGGACGGCGTGGTCCAGGTCGACGCCGAGCCGGCGCGCGAGATGGCGCGTCGCTGCGCACGCGAAGAAGGCATCCTGGTCGGCATCTCGTCGGGCGCCACGCTGGCCGCCATCGCGCAGAAGCTGCCCGAGCTGGCGGCAGGCGCCAAGGTGCTGGGCTTCAACTACGACACGGGCGAGCGTTACCTCTCGATCGAAGGCTTCCTGCCCGCATGAGTTCAGCGCGCACCCTGGCCATCGCACAACCGGCGGCGGCCACGCTGTCGCCCGCGCAGAAGAAGTTCAACAGCCTGGTCAAGCGCATCGCCGAGCAGCGCGACCTGCTGGCCCAGTGGGAACTGGCGGTGCCGCTGGTCCGCGAGCGGCGCGCGCGCGAGTTCGCGCCGCTGCTGGACGACTACCGGGTGGTGAGCGCGCAGATGGTGCGTGTGCTGCACGCGGCGGCCGGGCGCAAAGGGCTCTCCAAGGCGGAGCGTGAGATGGTCAGTGCACTGATCGTCGACCTGGCGGGCTCGCTGGCCGACAGCGCGCCCGACGAAGCCCTGCGTGCCGAGATGAAGCAGCGCTACAACGACCATGCCGATAGCGACTTCGATGACGACGACGCGGAAGGCGACGCCATGGCCCGCGAGATGGCGCGCGAGCTGTTCGGCATGGACATTCCCGAAGATGTGGACCTGAACTCGCCCGAAGCGCTGATGCGCCACCTCGAGCAGCAGATGCAGGCCGACGCGCAACGCGCCGACGCGAAGGCGCAGGCCGAGGCCGACCGCCCCCAGCGCGCGGCCAAAAAGCCCGGCAAGCGCGAACAGCAGGCCGCCACACAGGCGCAGGAGGCCAGCCAGTCATTGCGCGAGGTCTACCGCAAGCTGGCCAGCGCGCTGCACCCGGATCGCGAACCCGACCCGGCCGAACGCGCGCGCAAGACCGCGCTGATGCAGCGCGTGAACCAGGCCTATGCCAACAACCGCCTGCTGGACCTGTTGCAGCTGCAGCTGGAGGCCGAGCAGATCGACCCGGCGCACCTGGCCGGCCTGAGCGCCGAGCGCCTGAAGCACTACAACCACGTGCTGGCCGAGCAACTGGCCGAGCTGCAGCACGAGGTGGCGGCAGCCGAGGGCGCCATCGTGATGGAGTTCAACCTGCACCCGCTGCAACGGCTGAAGCCCGCGGTGCTGATGGACACGCTGCGCCACCAGATCGCGCAGCTCACCATGGACACCTACGAGCTGCGCCAGCAGTTGCCGCTGCTGGACGACTTGCCCACCTTCAAGCGCTGGCTGAAGATGCAGCGCGACATGCTGCAGGCGCAACAGCGCGAGGACGATCTGATGAGCCTGTTCGGGCGTTGAGACATCAAGCCTGTGCGACACGACCATGGCTGACCTTGTCACCACCGCCGACCCAGGCCAGCCGCCCCAGCTGATCGAGTTTCACCGCCTGACCGACGCCATCGCCGCGCAGCGGGCGGTGTTGCAGCGCTGGCAACAGGCCAGTGCCGACTTTCACCAGCAGCAGGCGGTGGCGCTGGCGCCGCTGTTGGCCAGCCAACGCACGATCGACCTGGAGCTGTTGCGCTTTCTGGACCAGGCCGCCCACGCCGGCGACCTGGGGCGCACCGATCTGCGGACCCTGCACGCCCTGGTGCGCGATCTGGCGGCCAGCCTGCTGCGCCAGGGCGACGAGGCGGAGCTGCGCGCGATCCACGCCCGGCACCAGGACACGGACGACACGGCCGACGCCACCGACGCCACCGACGCGGACGACACGGAAACCCGCAGCGACGCGGCCGACGCCTTGCCCGCCCCCGGCGCTGCAACGCCCGCCACGCCCGACGCCGACAACGACTGGATGGCGCAATGGGAACGCATGGAGGCCACGCACTCCGACACGGCCCAACAGCGCGAACGCCAGCGCGCTCACCACAAGGCCGCCAGCCGGCGCCGGCGCATGACGGCCGTACCGCAGCCCGAGGACGCGAGCCAGACCATCCGCGCCGTCTACCGCAAGCTGGCCAGCGCGCTGCATCCAGACCGCGAGCCCGACCCGGTCCAGCGCGGGCGCAAGACGACATTGATGCAGCGCGTGAACGTGGCCTACGAGGCGCGCAACCTGCTGGACCTGCTGCAGCTGCAGTTGGAGATCGAGCAGATCGACCCGCGCAGCATCGCCGCCATGGGCGAGGTCGCGCTGCGCCGTTACAACGCAGTCTTGACGGACCAGCTCGACGAGCTGCGCCAGGAGACGCTGGATACCGAGCGCGGCTTTCGCACGCAGTTGGGGCTGGGCCACGGCGCCGAGCCGACGCCCACCCGCATCACACGCGCCATCCGCGAGCAGGCGCGCGCGCTGCAGCAGAACATTGCCTACTACCAGTGGGAACTGCGCGAGATGCAGGACCCGAGGTTCTTCAAGCAGTGGCTGCGCGAGTGATGCGGACCATCCCCCCGGCGGCTTCGCCGCTCCCCCTTCAGCTGCGCGAAGGGGGGCCGAGCCCGTACACAAAAGGTCCGGTGGACCTTTTGACTGGCGAGGGGCCGGGCCACTGGCCCGGCGCGGCCTGCAAGGCCTCCCCAGCGGCCTGGCAGAGCCAGTTCCGCGGGTGCCCTGGCCTGAACCGCTCCCCTCTCCTTGGAGGCGCTACGCCAACGCCTCGCGCCGCGCGAAGCGCACCACGGTCACGCCGGCGCGTGCCTGGCGCGTCGAGGGCATGACCAATACGCAGTCGTCATAGGGCGTCACCACCGGCTCGCCGTCGTTGTCGCCGATCACCGTGCCGGCGGCGGCGATCAGCTCCAGGCCGGTGAAGGGTTCGGTGAAGCGAAAGCGCTCACTCCTGGCGACGACCGGGCCGGTGACATACAGGGCCCACTGGCGCGCCGCGTCGGGCAGCTTCCAGCCGGGCAGTTCGCGGGCCGCTGCGTCCTCGGCCAGCAGTCCCGCTACGACCAGGAAGCGCAGGCACTGGTCGCGCGCCACGTCCCGGCTGGCCGGGTCGCCGTGGAAGCCGCACTCGACCAACAGCGACCGCGTGCCCGGCTGCTGTGCATCGGGCTCGCCGAACCGGCCGAAGTCGCGCATGCGCACACCGTCCTGGTGGCCGGCGTCGACGACCACGTATTCGGGCGCGCGCATCTGCCGCGCCAGCGCCAGGTTGCGCGGGTGCATGCCGGTCAGTGACAGCGGCGCGCTGGGCTCGTGCATGGAGTGCAGGTCCAGCAGCCAGTCGGCGCTGTCGAGGAAGGGCTGGAGCGCGGCGGCGCGCCGGCGCTCGCGCGTGCCGCCCTCGGCGATGCGGGCGGGTATCCACTGGCGGTTCAGGTCTTCGTCGACGAAGCGCGAGGCATCGTGGTGGGCCGCATCGAAGCGGTCGAACGCTTCCAGGTTGCACCAGGCCAGCGTCAGCGTGCCGCACGCGGGCCGCACGCCGGCCTGCAGCAGGCCCAGCAGCGCCCAGGCGCCGCACAGCTCGTTGCCGTGCACCAGCGCGCTGAGCATGACGCGCCGGCCCGGCAGGCCGGAGTCGAAACGCCAGACGCCCTCGGTGCCGGTGTTGCCGGCGCGCCAGTCCCGCAGATCGGGCGCGGTCAGTTCAAAAGTGGGTGCGCTCATCGTTGAACTTTCGGGTGGTGCGCTGCGGTGGCGAACGCCTTCGGCAGCCGGGCGAAACTCATTCCTTGATCTTCGCAAACTCGACGATCTTCTGATACTTGGCCGTCTCGGCGTCAAGGAAGCGCGCCATGTCCACCGCGGCCGGCGCCAGGGTGGAGCCGCTGTCTTCCAGCTTCTTGCGCAGTTCGGGCGCCTGCAGCGATTCGGCCAGCGCTGCGCGCAGCCGGGCGGCGATGGGCTCGGGCAGCTGCGGCGGTGCCATCAACGCGAACCAGACGCTGATGTCCATGTTCTTCAGCGCCGGATGGTCGGCCAGCGGCGCGATCTCGGGCGCGGCGGCCGAGCGCTTTTTCTCGGTGATGCCCAGCGCCACCACCTTGCCGCTGCGGATGTGCGGCAGGCCGCTGGACAGCACGTAAACACCCAGGTCGATGTTGCCGCCGTACAGGTCGGTCGTCAGCGGGGCGACGCCGCGGTAGGGAATGTGCGTCATGAACAACCCGGCCTGCTGCTTGGCCATCTCGGCCGACAGGTGCAGCGCCGTGCCCACGCCCGAGCTGCCATAGCTGTAATGGCCCGGCCGGGCCTTCACGGCCTTGATCATCTGGTCCACGGTCTGCATGCCGCTGCCGGTGGAGGCCACCAGCACCATCGGCTGCGAGGCCACCAGGCCGATGGGGGTGAAGTCCTTGTAGCTGTATTTGATGCTGCTGGAGACCAGCCGGTTGATGGCAATCTCGTTGTTGGCGCCCAGCAGCAGCGTGTAGCCATCCGGCGCGGCGCGCGACACCTTCTGTGCGCCGATGGCACCACCGGCGCCGCCCAGGTTTTCGACCACCACCGGCACGCCGAGCTTCTTGGCCAGCTGGTCGGCCACGGCGCGGCCGGTCAGGTCGGTGCTGCCACCGGGCGGGTAGCCGACGACCAGCGTGACCGGCCGGTCGGGGTAGCCGCCGCCCTGGGCGTGGGCCGCGGGCAGCAGGCCGCTGACGAGCAGCGCCGGCAGCAGCAGCGCGCGCAATGGTGGAGTGGATCGCATGGTGGGCCCCTGTTGAGATGTCTTGCATTCTTCGGGCATCGCGTCCATGCCCGGTGCCGAAACGGCACGGGCTGGTGCTTTCGACGTCAGGCCGGGGTGACGGCTTCCCAGAGCCCCTCGGCCAGCGGTGACAGGCGCCTCTTGGCCCGCACCATGCGCACCTCGAAGGCGATCTCCAGCGCCTTGCCCGGCAGCGGCACGATCTTCTTTTGCTGGCAGGCGCCCACCGCCAGCGACCAGGGCAGCCAGGCCACACCCAGGCCCTTCTGCACGTATTCGAGCAGCGCGTCGGCCGAGTCGCTCTCGATGGCGCGCTGCAGCCGGGGCGCCTGCGCGTGGTTGGCCAGGTGGTCGGCCACCAGCTGCCCCAGCGCCAGCGTGCCGGCATAGGCCAGTAACGGCGCAGGCTTGGCGCCGTCGAAGCGGAACAGCGGCCGGCCATCGGCCTGCGCACGCGAGACGGGCACCAGCCGGTCGTGCGCGACGGTGTGCTGCAGGTACTGCGCGGGCCGCAGGCGCAGCGCGATCAGCGGGTGGTGGTAGGCGAGCATGAAGTCGACCTCGCCGCGCTCCAGCCGCTGCAGGATGTCGGCCATGGCCCCGGTGCGCACGTGCACCAGAGCCTGCGCCGTCTGGGCCCGCACGCGCCACAGCCAGTCGGCCGCGAGGGTGCGGGCCAGCGTGCGGCCGGTGCCCAGCGTGAACACCGGCTGGCCGGGCGCGGCGGCCCCCTGGATCTCGCGCTGCGCGGCGGCCAGGCCGTCCACCGTGTGCCGCGCCTGCTGCAGCACGGTCTCGCCGGCCGCCGTCAGTGCCACCGGCGCACCACCGCGCACGACCAGCGGCACGCCGGCCCATTGCTCCAGGTCGCGGATGCGCCGACCGAAGGCAGGGTGCGTCACATGCCGCATCTCGGCCGCGCGCGTGAAGCTGCGCGTCTCGGCCAGCGCGATCAGGTCTTCCAGCCATTTCACTTGCATCATGGTCCTTCGCATGCGAGATCCGGGCCCGCCCCGTATCATCCGCGTCCTCATGAAACGATTGCCCGATCACTACGGGCCATACCGAGTCAATGATCCGCATCTCCGAACTCAAACTGCCGCTGGACCACCCGGACGCGGCCCTGCTGGAGGCCATCGCCGGCAAGCTGGCGCTGCCGCTGGCGGCGATCGCCTCGCACACGGTCTTCAAACGCAGCATCGACGCGCGCAAGGCCGAGCTGCAGCTGGTCTTCATCGTCGACGTCGTGCTGGCCCCCGGCCAGGACGAGGCCGCCGTGCTGGCCCGGCTGGCCGGCAAACCGCATGTGATGCCCAGCCCCGACATGGCGTGGCACCCGCCGCACGTCGCCGCCACGCCGCGCGCGCTGCGGCCGGTGGTGGTGGGCTTCGGCCCCTGCGGCATCTTTGCGGCACTGGCACTGGCGCAGATGGGCCTGGCCCCCATCGTGCTGGAGCGCGGCAAGGCGGTGCGCGAGCGCACGCAGGACACCTGGGGCCTGTGGCGCAAGCGGCAGCTGAACCCGGAGTCGAACGTGCAGTTCGGCGAAGGCGGCGCCGGCACGTTTTCCGACGGCAAGCTGTACAGCCAGATCAAGGACCCGCGCTTCCTGGGCCGCAAGGTCATGCAGGAATTCGTCGACGCCGGCGCGCCGCCCGAGATTTTGGTCGACGCGCACCCGCACATCGGCACCTTCAAGCTGGTCAAGGTGGTGGAGAACCTGCGTGCGCAGATCACCGCGCTGGGTGGAGAGATCCGCTTTCAGCAGCGGGTGACGGACATCCAGGTCGAAGACGGTCCGCAGGGGCGCAGCCTGCGCGGCCTGACCGTGCTGGACCAGGCCACCGGCCAATCGTACGAACTGCGTGCCGATCACGTCGTGATGGCGCTGGGCCACAGCGCGCGCGACACCTTCACGATGCTGCACGCACGCGGCGCACCGATCGAGGCCAAGCCGTTCTCCATCGGCTTTCGTGCCGAGCACCCGCAGGGCATGGTCGACCGCGCGCGCTGGGGCCGCCACGCCGGCCACCCGGCGCTGGGCGCGGCCGAGTACCGGCTGGTGCACCACGCCAGCAACGGGCGCACCGTCTACAGCTTCTGCATGTGTCCCGGCGGCACCGTGGTCGCCGCCACCAGCGAGCCCGGCCGCGTGGTGACCAATGGCATGAGCCAGTACTCGCGCAATGAGCGCAATGCGAACTCGGGCATCGTGGTGGGCATCGAGCCGCGCGACTACCCCACCGATTACCAGCACATCGACGTGCCCGAGTCGGCCCAGGGCCGCCCGCACCCGCTGGCCGGCATCGAGCTGCAGCGCCGGCTCGAATCAGCCGCCTACGTGCTGGGCGGCAGCGACTACAGCGCGCCCGGCCAGCTGCTGGGCGACTTCGTGGCCGGCCGGCCGTCCACTGCCCTTGGCGAAGTACAGCCCAGCTACCAGCCCGGCGTGCACCTGACCGACCTGGCGAGCGCCCTGCCCGCCTACGCCATTGAAGCGATGCGCGAGGCCTTCCCCGCGTTCGGCCGCAAGCTGGCCGGCTACGACCGCGCCGACGCGGTGCTGACGGGCGTGGAGACGCGCACTTCCTCGCCGATCCGCATTGCGCGGGATGGGGACACGCTGCAGTGCCCCGGCCTGGCCGGCCTGTACCCGGCCGGCGAAGGCGCGGGCTACGCGGGCGGCATCCTGTCAGCTGGTGTGGACGGCATCAAGGTGGCCGAGGCAGTGGCGCTGGCGTTGGCGGGGTCGACCGCCGCCCGGCCGGACCGGGGCTGATCTGAGCGGCACGGGGCTGCACCTCGCGGCCGGCCGTTCCGTCAGCCACGGCGCGCGGCTGCCCGCCCCTCAATCCCGGTCGCGAAACTGCCGTGGGTCCATGCCCATCTGCGTGCGCCGCACCGTGCCTGCGGGGTCGAAGAAGACCCAGAACATCTGGTCCACCATGCCGCCGCGCCAGCGGTACGTCCAGACCGGGCCGTCCCAGCGGGCGACCGCGTCCACGAAGCCGGGTGGTCCGAACTCGCGTTCGACGTCGGCGCGGGTCCAGCTGCCGTCCAGCGCAATGCGTGCAAAGTCGCGCTCGTTCAGCACCTGGCGGGCCTGCACCACCTGACCGGCAGCGTTCAGGTCGACCATCACGGCCTCCTGGCCCATCGGCTGGAAGCTGTACTGGAGCCGCTGCCCGCCGGCCGGCAGCGGCACCACGCGCGTGGGCTGACCCCAACGCGCGAGCACCTCGTCGCGCGGCATGCCCGGGGTGAAGCTGGCCACCGTGGTGCAGGCCGTCAGCAGCGCGGCCACTGTGGCCAGCGTCGTTCGGAAAAGTGTTTGGACCATGGCTGCGCAGCTTACGCCGCAGGCGTCGTGTGCGCATGGGCACGGGATCTGTCAGGGTTCATCGGCGCGGGGGGCTCACCGGATTTCGCCAGAACAGACATCTGGGCAGGTGGTCCTTGATCCCGCACGCACGTGTCCTTGAATGTCTGCACATTGCATCGCCCACGAACAATGCCAAGCAGGGGAATCGCGACACCTCATGTGTCGCGCAAGACCGAATCGCGACAACCGATCTGTCGCGATTCCGGCTCACCTCACCCCAGCCACCCCTTGATCCGCGCCGCCAGCGCCTCGCGGCTGATGCCATAGCGCTCGTGCAGCGTCGGCAGCGCGCCGGCATCCAGGAACGCATCCGGCAGCCCTGCCAGTTCGAACCCGGCCGGGTGCACGCGGTGCCGCAGCAGCGTGCTGGCCACGGCCTCGCCCAGGCCACCGATGACGGAGTGGTTCTCGGCCACCACCACCAGGCGCGGCTTGCGGCGCACCTCGGCCAGGATGGTGGCCTCGTCCAGCGGCTTGATCGTGGGGCTGTGCACCACGGCCACGCCGATGTTTTGCGCTGCCAGGTCCTCGGCCACCTCCAGCGCGCGCATGGTCATGAAGCCGGCGGAGATCACCAGCACGTCGTTGCCGTCGCGCAGCAGCTTGGCTTTGCCCAGCTCGAACTTGTAGTCGTACTCGTCCAGCACCAGCGGCACGTTGCCGCGCAACAGGCGCAGATAAACCGGCCCCTGGTGCGCCGCGATCTGGGGCACGGCCTGCTCGATGTCCAGCGCGTCGCAGGGGTCGACGATGGTGAGGCCCGGCACGCCGCGCATCATGGCCAGGTCTTCGGTGGCCTGGTGGCTGGGGCCGTAGCCGGTGGTCAGGCCCGGCAGCGCGCAGCAGATCTTCACGTTCAGGTTCTCTTCGGCGATCACCTGGTGGATGAAGTCGTAGGCGCGGCGCGTGCCGAACACGGCATACGTGGTGGCGAACGGCACCAGCCCTTCCTTGGCCATGCCACCGGCCGCACCCATCAGCAACTGCTCGGCCATGCCCATCTGGAAGAAGCGCTCCGGGTAGGCCTGGGCGAACAGGTGCAGGTCGGTGTACTTGGCGAGGTCGGCCGTCATGCCGACGACTTCGGGGTGTGACGCCGCGTATTCCACCAGCGCCTTGCCGAACGGGGCCGCCTTGACGCGCTGCCCTTCGCTTGCGATGGAGGCGATCATGGCCGAGGTGGTCAAGCGCGGCTTCTTGGCTGCAACGGTGTTCATGTTCATGCTCCTTCGGTTTGCGATTGGTCGAGGATGGCCAGCGCCTGCTGCCACTCCGGCGGGTCGACGCGGATGAAGTGGTTCTTCTCGCGCGCCTCCAGAAAGGGCACGCCCTTGCCCATCAGCGTGTCGAACAGGATCACGCGCGGCTTGGCTTCCTTCAGCGCACGGGCGGTGTCGAACGCGGCCAGCACAGCCGCCATGTCATTGCCCTTGACGCGCTGCACATGCCAGCCGAAGGCAGCCCACTTGTCGGCCAGCGGCTCGAAGCCCAGCACCTTGCTGGAGGGGCCGTCAGCCTGTTGGTTGTTGATGTCGATGAGGCAGATCAGGTTGTCCAGCTGGTGGTGCGCGGCCGACATCGCGGCCTCCCAGGTCGAGCCTTCGTCCAGCTCGCCGTCGCTCATGGAGTTGTAGACGAAGGCCGGGTTCTTCTTCTGTTTCAGGCCCAGCGCCATGCCAACGCCAATCACCAGGCCCTGGCCGAGTGAGCCGCCCGAGATCTCCATGCCCGGCGTGTAGCTGGCCATGCCGGACATCGGCAGGCGGCTGTCGTCGCTGCCGTAGGTCTCCAGCTCGTCCTCGGCAATGACGCCGGCCTCGATCAGCGCCGCGTAGTGCGCAATGGCGTAGTGGCCGTGCGAGAGCAGGAAGCGGTCGCGCCCTTCCCAATGCGGGTCTTCGGGCCGGAAGTTCATGGCATGGCCGTAGGCTGCGGCCAGCACGTCGGCCCAACCCAGGGCCTGGCCGATGTAGCCCTGGCCTTGTACTTCGCCCATGCGCAGGGCGTAGCGGCGGATGCGGTAGGCGCATTGCGCCAGGCGCGCATGCGTGTCGGTGGATGTGTTCATGGCAAGCTTTCTTGAAAGAGGGGGTGGGTCAGCGCAGGATGGCTGCAGGCACATAGGAGACGAGGGCCAGCACGCCGAAGGCGACGAGGTAGAACGGCCCCAGTTCGCGCACCGTCTGGCCCACCTTGACCTTGGCCAGCGCACTGGTGATGAACAGCGTGGTGCCCACCGGCGGCGTGTACAGGCCGATCGCCAGGTTCACGACCATCATGATCCCGAGCTGCACCAGGTCCAGCCCGATGGCGTTGGCCAGCGGCACGAACACGGGCGTCAACAGCAGCACGGCGGCCGGCAGGTCGATGAACATGCCGACGAACAGCATCATCAGGTTCATCAGCAGGATGACCATCCAGGCCTGGTGCACGTTGGCGCTGACCCATTGCACGATGCCCTGCGGCATCTGGTCGAAGGTCAGCAGCCAGCCGATGGCGGCGGAGGCCATGATCACCAGCAGCACCACGCCCGTGGCCAACCCGGCATGCACCACGGCCTGGTGCAGGCGTTTGATTCCCAGGTCGCGGTAGACCACGGCCGAGACCAGGCCTGCATAGAGCGTGGACAGCACGGCCACCTCGGTCGGCGTGGCGATGCCGAAGCGCAGGAACAGCACGATCAGCACCGGCAGCAGCACGGCCGGGGCCGCGTACAGCAGGTGCACGCGGAAGGCGGCCAGGTCGATCGGCGACGTGTCGCGTGGGAAGTTGCGGCGCTTGCCGACCCACCAGCACATGAACATGAAGCCGAAGCACAGCAGCATGCCGGGCAGGATGCCGGCCACGAACAGCGCGGCGATGGAGGCGTTGGACGACAGCGCGTACAGGATCAGCGGGATCGAGGGCGGGATCAGGATGTCGATGGTCGCGGCCGAGGCCAGCGTGGCCGCCGAGAACGCCGCCGGGTAGCCCAGGCGCTTGTGCCACGGGATCATCAGCGAGCCGATGGCCGAGGCATCGGCCACAGCCGAGCCCGAGACGCCGCCGAACAGCGTGGACGACAGCACGCCCACCTGCGCCGGCCCGCCGTGGAAGCGGCCGATCAACGTGGACAGCACACCCACCAGCGCGGCGCCCAGCTTGCCGCCCATCATCAGCGAGCCCGTCAGCATGAAGAACGGGATTGCGATCAGCGGAAAGCTCTGCACCTGCGCCACCATCTGCTGCACCAGGAGGTCCAGCGGCACGCGGTCCGAGGTGGCGGCTGCCGCCATGGCGGCCATCAGCAGCGCATGGGCGATGGGCATGGCGACCGTGGCCGCGCCCATGAAGACGAGAAGGATCAAGGCACTCATGAGGTTCTCCTTCGGCCTACCAGTGCGCGACCGGCACGACCGGTTCGGCATCGGGGTTGGCCACCGAGGGGACGGTGTTCCAGCTGGTCCAGGCCGATTGCAGGGCCAGCAGCGCCAGCAGCACCATGCCCGCCATCACGCAGCCGTAGGTCAGCGAACCGGGCAGTTGCAGGATCGGCGACTTCTCGTCGTGCACGATCTCCAGCATGTTGAAGGTGGCAACCGAGAGCGTGCCGTAGAGCCCCGCGACCACCAGCCACGACAGCGTGGCGACGATGCGCCGCGCGGCCGGCGATACCGCGTCCATCAGGAAGGTGGTGGCGATGTGCGCACCTTGCAGAGCGGCCAGCACCACGCCGGACATCACCAGCCAGGGGAACAGAAACTCGGGCACCTCGTTGGCCCACTGCAGGCTGGCGCCGGTGGCATAGCGCAGGATGGTGTTGGCCACCAGGATCACGAAGATCACGGAGGTGCTGACCCACAGCACGACCTGGCACAGCGCAGCAATGCTGCGTTCGACGGGGTTCATGGCAAGCTCCTTGAACAGGCGGCCGCTCAGAGCCCGCGCGCCGCAGCCGTGACCTTGCCGACGTACTCGCCGATGGGGCCGGCGCGCCACTTGGCGTCGACCGGTGCCGTGGCCTTGGCGAAGGCGGCCTTGTCCACAGTGGTCACCTGCACGCCCTTGGCTTTCAGCTCGTCCAGCAGCTTGGCGTCGGCCTCTTGCGAGAGCTTGCGCTGCAGCGCCGTAGCCTGCGTGGCGGCCTCTTGCAGCGCCTTGCGGTCGGCCTCAAGCAGGCGGTCCCAGCTGCGCTTGCTCATGAGCAGCGGTGTCATCTGGAACATGTGGCTGGTCAGCGCCAGGTGCTTCTGCACTTCGTACAGCTTGCTGGCGTGGAAGTTGACGAGCGGGTTCTCCTGCCCGTCCACCACACCCTGCTGCAGCGCCACGTACAGCTCGGCGAATTTGATCTGCTGCGCATCCGCGCCCAGCGACTGCATGATGTCCACCAGCACCGCATCGGGCGGCGTGCGCATCTTCAGGCCCTTGAGGTCTTCCACCTTGGTGATCGGGCGCTTGCCGTTGGTCATGTGGCGGATGCCGTTGTCCCAGTAGCCCAGCACCACCATGCCCTTGGCCAGCGATTTCTCGGCCAGCTCCTTGCCCAGCGGGCCGTCCAGCAGCTTGAAGGCGTCGGCCGGGGTGGTGAACAAAAAGGGCATGCCGAAGGCGGCGTACTCGGGTACGGCGGCGGACACGGCGCCCTGCGAATTGGCCGAGATGTCCAGCGCGCCGGTGCGCAGTGCTGTGACCATGGCGGCGTCGTCGCCGAGCTGGGCCGACGGGGCGATCGACACCTCGATACGGCCGCCGCTCTGCGCCTTGGCGACTTCGGCGAACTTGACGGCGGCCTCATGGCGCGGGTTGCCGGCGGCGGCGCCGTGGCCCAGCGTCAGCTTGACGACCTGAGCCTGCGCGGCCAGCGGGGTGATCAGGGCGCAGGCGGCCAGGGCCAGCAGGGTGTGGGTGAAGGTGTTGCGTTGCATGGTGTTGTCTCCAAAACAGGGGTGTTCAAAATCAGTGCGGCACAGCGCCGCGTGGGGGTAGATCCAGGGCGCGCGGAACAGGCCATGCCAGGGCACCCGCGGAACTGGCTCTGCCAGGCCGCTGGGTGCGCCCCCCTCGCGCAGCAGAGGGGGTTGGCGGAGCGCGCAGCGCGCAGACTGGGGGGTGTTGATCTCAATGAATCAACATGCCGCCGTTCACGTCGAGCGTGATGCCGGTGCAGTAGGCGGACAGGTCACTGGCCAGGAACACGCAGGCGCCGGCGATGTCATCGGCCCGGCCCAGGCGGGGGAGCGGAATCGTCTCGGCGATCTCGGCCTTTTTCTCTTCGGTCAGCTTGCCCTTGATGATGTCGGTGCCGATCAGGCCGGGCGTGATGCAGTTGACGCGGATGTTTTCCGGGCCGAACTCGCGGGCCATGGCACGGGCCAGGCCGAGCACGCCCGCCTTGGCGGCGGAGTAGTGCGGGCCGCCCAAAATGCCGCCGCCGCGCTGCGCCGAGACGGACGAGATGCAGACGATGGAGCCGCTTTGCTGCGACCGCATGGCAGGCAGCACGGCCTGTGACATGTACAGCGTGCCGCGCAGGCTCACGTCCAGGATGCGGTCGTAGTCGGCGCCGGTGATGTCCAGCGTCTTCGCCGGCTGGGTGATGCCGGCGTTGTTGACCAGGGTATCGATGCGGCCAAAGGCCTTCAGGACCTGCGCCACAGCGGCTTCACACGAGGCCTTGTCGGTCACGTCGGCGACGAGGCCCAGATGGCCATCGCCCAGGCGGGCGGCGGCAGCGGCAGGTTCGGCACGGGCCAGATCCAGCAGGACGACGCGAGCGCCCTGGGCGGCCATCAGCCTGGCGGTGGCATAGCCCAGGCCGTTGAGGCCGGCGCCGCCGGTGATCACGGCAACTTGGTCTTTGAGCAGCATGTCTTCATCTCCTGTGTGTGGGGGTGGGGCGATCTTCGGCAGCACTGCACATGACGACAAGCGATGGTTCTTCAGCCTAAGATGACGGATCGTCATCTGAAGACCGGGTTCTCCCTCCTCTGCGCTATGGCTGCCCCACCCCCCCTGCCCAACCTGTTGGCCTTCGAGGCCGTGGCACGCCGACGCAGCTTTGCGTTGGCGGCTGCCGAGCTGCACTTGACGGCTTCGGCCATCAGCCACCAGGTGGCACGGCTGGAGGCGCACCTGGGCGTGCGCCTGTTCGAGCGCAGCGCGCATGGGGTGCGGCTCAGCACCGCGGGTGAGCAATACCTGTCGCGCATCGGCGGCGCGCTGGCCGCCATCACGGCCGCATCAGACGACCTGCGCCAGGGCGCACAGAACACGCTGTACGTGCACTGCGCGCCCAGCATCGCCAGCCTGTGGCTGATGCCGCGCCTGCGCGGGTTTGCGCAGGCCTGCCCCGACGTCGCGCTGAACCTCTCGGCAGCCCACACGCACAGCGACTTCGCGCTGGGCCAGGCCGATCTGGACATCCGCTACGGCATTGCGCAGTGGCCCGATCTGGTGGTCGAGCCCTTGTTCGAAGAGCGGGTGCTGCCGCTGGCCAGCCCGGCCTTCATCAAGGAGCACAAGCTCAAGCGCATCGAACAATTGCTGGCGCTACCGCTGATCCAGAGCAACGTGAGCATCGTGCAGTGGTCCGATTGGTTTCGCACCTTCGCCCGCGTGCGCGCACCCGAGCGTTTCGGCTTGCGCTTCGACCGCGCGCAGCTGTCACTGGACGCAGCGACGCAAGGGCTGGGCGTGGCGCTGGAAAGCAGATGAACGCGGGCGGCCATTTGGCCGAGCGCAAGCTGGTGCCGGTGTTCGGCCCGGAGCAGGCGATCAAGGTCAAGGCCCACTTCGCCGTGTACCCGGCGCGCCATGCCCGGCGCGCGCCGGTGGAGGCGTTTCTGGCGTGGCTGCATGGCGAGGCGGCAAAGAGCTGAGATCGCGCGGGCAACGCACCGCCGACCGCCTGCCGCCGTGACGCGCTCGCCTCGCGCGGCCAGGGCCACGGCCACGAGCAGCACCGGGTAGACCGGGATCGGCGCCCACAGACCCTGCAGGGCCTGCGCCCACGGCCCGTGCGGGGCACTCATTTCGGCGCCTTATCAATCCATGTGATTCCTGAATTTCCCACCGCTGCAGGCCGATGGCTTAATCGCGCTGGCCCCCGGCACCCCGTGTCGAAACGGCACATCACAGCGCGCCCATAGACGGCACCGCATCAGGAGACGGCATGACATGGCGATGGAACAGGTAGCGCACGGCGCGGGTGGCGCCCTGTCCTGCGCGTCTTCGATCTCGCAGGTCGCTGCATGTCGGCCTCAACCAACACCCGCCATCGCCCCCCAGCCCATGCACACATCGCTCCACTACATCGACGGCCAATGGACCCCTGGCGACGGCGCCGGCCCCCTGGGCGAAGCCTTCAATCCTGCGACCTCCGAGGTGGCCGACCTGTTCGCCGAGGGCGCGGTCGCCGACGCGCAGGCCGCCGTGGCCGCCGCCCGCCAGGCGTTCGACACCGGCGCCTGGGCCCACAGCCCGCGCCTGCGGGCCGATCTGCTGCTGGCGTTTGCCGACCGGCTGTATGCCCGGCGCGAGGAGGTGGCCGACTGGCTGGTGACGCTGAACGGCAAGCTGCGGCGCGAAGCGATGGGCGAGACCCTGGCTGGGGTGTCCGAGCTGCGTTACTACGCCGGGCTGGCCCGCAACCTGGCGGGCCGCGTGCTGGAGGTCGAGCCTGGGTGCCATTCGGTGCTCGAGCGCGAAGCGGCCGGCGTGGCCGTGGTGATCGTGCCCTGGAACGCGCCGGTCACGCTGCTGGTGCGCTCGCTGGCGCCGGCACTCGCGGCCGGTTGCACGGTCGTACTGAAGCCGGCGCACCAGACGGCGCGGGTGCACAACCTGGTGCTGCAGTGCCTGGTGGACGACGAGCGACTGCCCGCGGGCGTGGTGCATTCGGTGATCGCGTCGGGGCCGCAGGTCTCGCGCGCGCTGTGCATGCATCCCGATGTGGACGTGATCAGCTTCACCGGCTCGTCCAGCGTGGGCAAGCAGATCGCACGCGACACGGCGCCACTGTT
Organism: Rhodoferax sp. RT4P68; assembly: GCF_056521305.1. Classification (NCBI taxonomy): domain Bacteria; kingdom Pseudomonadati; phylum Pseudomonadota; class Betaproteobacteria; order Burkholderiales; family Comamonadaceae; genus Rhodoferax; species Rhodoferax sp. RT4P68. The sequence goes on along the minus strand of NZ_JBWMBB010000003.1, from coordinate 363,531 downwards.
GACCCGGCTGTCGTTGGAGTTGGGCGGCAAGGCGCCCGCCGTCGTGCTGGCCGATTGCGATGTCGAGCGCACGGTGCAGGGCATCGTGGCCGGCGGCATGGTCATGGCCGGCCAGCAGTGCACGGCGATCGCCCGCGTGCTGGTCGAGGCACCGCTGTTCGAGCGCTTCACGCAGCAGCTGGGCGCGGCGCTGGCGCAGGTGCGCGTGGGCCCCGGGCACGACCCGGCCTCGCAGATGGGCTGCCTGATCGACTGCCGCGCGCGCGACCGGATCGCCGCCTTGCTCGATGAAGCCGCCAATGACCCCGCCGTGCGCGTGCATTTGCGTGGCGAGCCGGGCAGCGGCGCGCTGGCACGTGGCGCGTTCATCACGCCCAGCCTGCTGGAGGTGCAGGACCTGGGCAGCCGCTTCGTGCAGGAAGAACTCTTCGGCCCGGTGCTGGTGGTCGAGCGCTTCGGCGACGACGCCGAGGCCGTGGCCCGCGCCAACGCCACGCGCTACGGCCTGGGCGCCAGCATCTGGGGCCGCGACGCCGCCCGGGTGCGGCGCATGGCGCGCCGGCTGCGCAGTGGCACCGTCTGGGCCAACAGCCACAACCGGCTGTTTGCCGAAGCCGAGACCGGCGGCAGCCGCGACAGCGGCTATGGCCGGCTGCACGGGGTGCAGGGGCTCGACGATTTCCTGCAGACCAAGCACTTCTACTACGAGGACGCCCTGTGAGGGGCACCAGCATGCACACCGACAACGCCGCAAACGTCTCGCACACCACCGCCCACTACCTGCTCGAAGGCCTGGTCGAGCTGGGCATCGACTACATCTTCTCCAACCTCGGCACCGACCACGTGGCGCTGATCGAGGAAATGGCGCGTTGGCGTCGCGAGGGCCGCCGCCACCCCGAGGTGGTGTTGTGCCCGCACGAGAACGTGGCCATCCACATGGCGGCCGGTTACGCGGCGATGACCGGGCGCGGCCAGGCCGTGATGGTGCATGTGGACGCCGGCACCGCCAACGCCGCCATGGGCATGCACAACATGTTCCGCGGCCGGCTGCCGGTGATGCTCATCGCCGGCAAGGCACCGTTCACGCTGCGCGGCGAGCTGCCGGGCTCGCGCGACAACTACGTGCACTTCGTGCAGGACCCGTTCGACATCGGCAGCCTGGTGCGGCCCTACGTCAAATGGGAGTATTCGCTGCCCACCGGCGTCATCGCCAAGGAGGTGCTGCGGCGCGGCCAGGCCATGATGCAGAGCGACCCGCCCGGCCCGGTCTACCTGACGCTGCCACGCGAGGTGCTGGCCGAGCAGTGGCCCGCCGCCGACGTGCGCGCGTTCCCGGCCGATCGGTACGGCCCGGTGGCGGCCAGCGGGGTCGACCCGGCGCAGCTGGCGCCGTTGGTCGAGCGCCTGCTCACGGCGCGCGCGCCCATGGTCGTCAGCTCCTACCTGGGCCGCAAGGCCGAGGCCGTCGACGCGCTGGACGAGCTGGCCACGCTGTGCGGCCTGCGCGTCTACGAGTTCCAGCCCACCCACCTGAACATCGCGCGCACTTCGCCCTGCTTCGGCGGCTTCGACCCCGGTGCCGGCCTGGCCGACTGCGACCTTGGCCTGCTGCTGGACGTGGACGTGCCGTGGCTCCCACGCTTCACGCGCGAGAACCCGGCGACCTGGTGGGCGCACGTCGACGTCGACCCGCTGAAGCAAGACTTTCCGATGTGGGGCTTCGCCAGCGACCTGCGGCTCAAGGCCGACGCGGCCACCGTGCTGCGCCAGCTCGCCGGCCTGGTGCGCGCGCGCGCCGACGCCGACTTCCACGCCCGCGTGGCGCAGCGCATCGCCGGCTGGGAGCCGGCCAACACGGCGCGCCGGCAGGCGGTGGCGCGCGTTGCGCTGGACGCCGGCAAGCCCGGCGCCATCTCCCCTGCGGCCGTCTGCGCGGCGCTGGGCCGCGCGCTGCGGGCCGAGGACATCGTCGTCAACGAGGCGATCCGCAATTCGCCAGCGGTGCTGCAGCAGATCCCGCGCAGCCTGCCGCTGACCTTGCTGGGCGGGGCCGGTGGCGGCCTGGGCTACAGCGGGGGCATGGCGCTGGGCGTGAAGCTGGCGCGGCCCGACGTGCGCGTGGTGCAGGTGGTGGGCGATGGCGGCTTTCACTTCGGCACGCCGACATCGGTCTATGCCGTGGCCCAGCGCTACAGCGCGCCGATCTTCACGGTGCTGCTGGACAACGGTGGCTGGCAGGCCGTGAAGGAGGCGGTGCTGCGTGTCTACCCCGACGGCGAGGCAGCGCAGGCCGACGAATTCCAGGCGCGGCTGCAAGGCGAGCACCGCCATTTCGAACAGGTCTGCCAGGCGTTCGGCGGCCATGGCGAGGCGGTCAGCGACCCGGCCGACCTGGAGGCGGCCATCGCGCGCTGTCTGCAGGCCGTCGACGCCGGCCAGGCCGCCGTGCTCAACGTGCGCGTGGGCCTGCAATGACAGTGGCGCCGGCCAGGCCGCAGGTGCTGGTGGTGGGCTGCGGCGCCATGGGCGCGATCTTCGCGGCCAAGCTTTCCGCCGTGGCCGACGTGGTGGCCTACGACACCCATGCCGCCCACGTGGCGGCGATCAACGAACGCGGTTTGCGCGTGTCCGGCGTGTCCGACCATCATGTGCGGCTGCGCGCCACCGGCCAGCCGGAGAGCCTGGCAGGCCAGCCCTTCGACTACGCGCTGCTGCTGGTCAAGTCGGCCCAGACCGGCGCGGCAGCGCGCGCACTGCTGCCGCATGTCGGCACGCGGCCGCTGTGGGTCACGCTGCAGAACGGCATGGGCAACACCGAGCAATTGCTCGCCTTGCCCGGGCTGCGCGCGGCGCGAGGCGTCAGCATGGACGCCGGCCGCTACCTGGAGCCGGGCGCGGTGGAACACCTGGTGCACGGCGGCGGCAGCTGGCTGGGCCCGGTCAATGCCGAACTGGCGGCCTGCGAGGCGCTGGCCGCGCTGCTGACCGCGGGCGGCATGCCGACGCAGGCGCTGGCCGACCCGATGGGCGCGGTGTGGGCCAAGTTCGTCTTCAACTGCGTGATGAACCCGGTGGGCGCGCTGCTGCTGGGCGTCAACGCCGCGCGCTACGAGGTGGCCGAGGTCCGAGACCTCGTCGACGACATGGCCGAGGAGTGCCGCCGCGTCGTGCAGGCGCTCGGGGGCGAGTTCGCGTTCGAGCCCATGGCCTACGTGCAGCGCGTGCGCAGTGGCGAGGCGCCCATGGCCCGCCACTGCGGGTCGATGGCGCTGGACATCCAGCGCGGCGCGCCGACCGAGATCGACGAGCTGACCGGCTTCGTCGTGCGCGAGGCGGCTCGCCTCGGCATCGCCGTGCCCGCATGCCGCACCGTTTACCGGCTGGTCAAAGGGCTGGAGCATGCGCGTGCATGCCAGCTCGCCGGCTGATCCCTTTCACACAACAGGAGACTTCACGATGCATTCTTCCCACCGACGCCTGCTGCTGGCGCTCGCCGCCACGACCAGCCTTGCAACGCTGGCGCCCGCCGCCCACGCGCAGGCCAACGCTGCGAGCGACTTCCCGACGCGGCCGATCACCATCGTCGTAGGCTATTCGCCCGGCGGTGCCAACGACGTGCTGGCCCGCATCTACGCCGAAAAACTCGGCGCCGAGCTGGGCCAGTCGGTCGTGGTGGAGAACCGGCCCGGCGTCGCCGCGATCGTGGGCACCAGTTACGTGGCGCGGGCCAAGCCCGACGGCTACACGCTGCTGATGGGCGCCAGCGGCCCGATGGTGTTCAACCACGCGGTCTACGCCAAGCTGCCCTACAAGACCGACGACCTGGTGCCCATCTCGCTGGTCGGCACGTTCCCCATGGTGCTGCTGACGCAGGCCACGCACCCGGCCACCACCGTGGCCGAACTGGTCGCACAGTCGAAGCAGCAGCCCGACAAGTCCAACTACTCGTCGTCGTCTTCGTCGTTCCAGCTCGTGACCGAGCTGTTCAAGCAGAAGACGGGCGCACGCGCTACCCATGTGCCCTACAAGGGCAGCGGCGACTCGATCCAGGCCGTGATGGCCGGCGACGTGACGATGACGCTGGTCGACGCCGGGCCGGCCTCGACGGCGCTGCAGGGCGGGCGCGTCAAGGCGCTGGCGGTCACGTCGACTGAACGCCTGAAGGCGCTGCCGCAGGTGCCCACCATGAAGGAGCTGGGCATCGACCTGACCGTCGTGTTCTGGAGCGGTCTGCTGGCACCGGCCGGGACGCCGCCGGCCATCGTCGAGAAGCTGCAGCGTGCCATCGTCAAGGTGGGCGAGCGGCCCGAGGTGAAGGCGCGCATCGCCGCACTGTCGATCGACCCGGTGACGACCACGCCGCAGGCCTTCGGCGAGCAGATCGCCACCGAGATCCGGCTGTGGAGCCAGGTCGCGCGCGACAACAACATCAAGGCCGAATGAGGCCGCGGGCGGCATGAAGATCGCCATCGTCGGCGCCGGTCTGGGCGGGCTGACCGCGGCGCTGGCGCTCACGCGCCAGGGCTTTGAGGTCTGCGTGCTGGAGCAGACGGCGCAGCTGCGCGAAGTGGGCGCCGGGCTGCAGCTCAGCGCCAACGCCACCCGCGCGCTGTACCGGCTGGGCCTGCAGGAGCCGCTGGAACGCGTGGCCTGCCTGCCGGCTGGCAAATGCATCCGGCTGTGGAACACGGGCCAGCGCTGGACGCTGTTCGACCTGGGCGCCGAGTCGCTGCAGCAGCATGGCTACCCCTACCTGATGCTGTACCGGCCCGACCTGCATGCCGTGCTGGTGGCGGCCTTGCAGCAGGAAGCGCCACAGGCGCTGCGCCTGTCGGCCCGCTGCGTGGCTGTCGAGTGGCGCGGCGCGCGCCCTGCGGTGCGGCTGGAAGACGGAACGCTGGTCGAGGCCGATGTGCTGGTCGGCGCGGACGGCGTGCATTCCCTGCTGCGGGCCTCGCTGTTCGGCGCCGATGCGCCGCGGTTCTCGGGCTGCCTGGCCTGGCGCGGCGTGGTGGCGGCCGAGCGCCTGCCGCCGGCGCTGCGCGAGCCGGTGGGCACCAACTGGGTCGGCCCCGGCGGGCACGTCATCCAGTACCCGTTGCGCGGCGGCAGCCTGATGAACTTCGTCGGCATCGTGGAGCGCGGCGACTGGCAGCGCGAATCGTGGACGGCGCAGGGCAGCACGCAGGAATGCCTGGACGATTTCGCCGGCTGGCACCCGGACATCCACACCCTCATCGAGGCCATCGACCAGCCGCACAAATGGGCGCTGATGGTGCGCGACCCGCTGCCGCAATGGACGCGCGGAGCCGTGACGCTGCTGGGCGACGCCTGCCATCCCACGCTGCCGTTCCTGGCGCAAGGCGCGGCGATGGCGATCGAGGACGGCTACGTGCTGGCGCGTGCGCTGGCGGCCTCGCGCGACGACCCCGCGCAGGGGCTGCAGCGCTACGAGGCCGCACGGCTGGCGCGCACCACGCGCATCGTGCGCGACTCGGCGGCGATGGCCGGGCGCTTTCACAACCCGGCACTGGCCGACGCCGCCGGTGCGGCGGACTACGTGGCACGCGAGTGGCAGCCCGACCGGGTGCGCGAGCGTTACGACTGGCTGTTTCGCTACGACGTGGACAGCGTGCCCGTGTGAGCCGAAGGCCTGACAGATCGCCCCAACGCGATGCTGAATAGGTCCCGCGAGTGCGCGCGCCCTGGATCGGGATGAGATGCGAGGCGCAAACCGCAACGATAGCCCGTGCCATCGCGAGGATTTGCAATGACGCAGGCCGCCCGAGTCCAGGAATGTGCGCGCCGCGAGCACATGTTCAGCGTGCCCCTAAAGCTGCAGGCACACCCCCACCAGCCCCAGCAGCACCAGCAACAGCCCCCAGCGCTCGGCCGATCGCAGTTGCTCGCGGAAGATCCTGCGCGACACCAGGTAGCTGAAGAACACTTCGATCAGACCCAGCGTGCGCACCTCGGCGGCCGGGTGCATCGACATGGCCGTGAACCAGCCGATCGAGGCGAACGCGCCCATCATTCCGGCCACCACCGACAGGCGCCACACGCGTGCGATGGTGGCCAGCGCAGCCGGGTCGCGCGCCAGCAGCCAACCGCCCAGCAGCAGACTTTGCAGCAGCTGCGCCCACAGCACGCCCCAACCGCCCAGCAGCCAGGGTGAGACACCCGGCATGGCCAGCGCCGCACCGCGAAAGCCGACGGCCGACAGCGCGAAGCAGGCGCCCGAGGCCAGGCCGTACAGCACCGCCCGGTTCACAGGCGCACCCGCGACAGCTGCCGCCGCAGGCTTGGCCGGCAGCGACAGCAGCACCACGCCCAGCGTGGCCACCACCATGGCGCCAGCCGCCACCCAGCCCGGCACCTCGTGCAGGAACACGGTGGAGAACAAGGCCACCTGCAGCACCTCGGTCTTGGAAAACGCCACGCCGACGATGAAATTGCGCTCCTGCATGGCCTTGAGCAGCAAGGCCGTGGCCAGCAGCTGTGCCACGGCGCCGGTGGCCACCCAGGCGGCATAGCCGGCATGGAATGACGGCATGGCCGCAGTGCCGCCGGCCAGGTGTTGCACCACCACCACCCACACCAGCGCAAACGGAATGCCGTAGAGAAACCGCGCCAGCGTGGCCGAGAGCAGGCCGGCCCGGCTGGTCAGGCTGCGCTGGGCGGCATTGCGCACGGTCTGCGCGAAGGCGGCCCACACGGTGATGGGGATCCAGGCCCAGGCGGCCAGTGCGGGGAGTTCCATGAAGGGCGACGTGCGCGACGTTGGGAGAAGCCGGGCAGCGTAGCGCAGCGCGAAAGAAGCCCGCTTCTCGATTGACGATGACCGCCATCGCTTGAAAACTGCGCCCGCGCCTCCAGTTCTGTCGGACGCCGCCCCTGCACGCCGATGTTCACCCTCTCACAACTCCTGTTCGGCGCCATCCTGGCCAGTGCGCTGGTGGCGGTGCTGGCCATTGCCGGCGCCCCTGGCTGGCAGCGCTGGCGCCGCGCGCGGCTGCAGCGCCAGCCGTTTCCGGCCGCGTGGCGCCCCATCCTGCAGCGCCACGTGCCGCAGGTGCGGCGCCTGCCGGCCGATCTGCAGCTGCAGCTCAAGCAGTTGATGCAGGTGTTCATCGCCGAGAAGCCCTTCATCGGCTGCCGCGGTCTGGTCGTGACCGAGACCATGCGCGTGGTGGTGGCGGCGCAGGCCTGCCTGTTGCTGCTGAACCGGCCCGGTGCGCATTTCGCCAACTTGCGCCAGGTGCTGCTGTACCCGAATGCCTTCCTGGTCGACCGCGTGCAGCACGAGCCCGGCGGCGTGCTGCGTGACGAGCGCCAGGTGCTGGCAGGCGAATCGTGGCAGCAGGGCCAGGTGGTGTTGTCGTGGGACGACGTGCTGCAGGGCGCGGCCGTGCCTGACGATGGCCGCAACGTGGTGGTGCACGAATTCGCGCACCAACTCGACCAGGCCGATGGTGCCGCCAACGGTGCGCCGCCGCTGCCGCGCAGCATGGACCGCCAACGCTGGGCCGAGGTGATGGCCGATGCCTACGCCACGCTGCAGCGCCAAGTGGCCGCCGGCGAGGCCACGCTGCTGGGCGACTACGCCGCCACCAACCCGGCCGAGTTCTTCGCCGTCGCCTGCGAAGTGTTCTTCGAGCAGGGCCCGCAGCTGGCCGCGACGCAGCCCGCGCTGTACGCCCAGCTCAGCGCCTTCTACGGCGTGGACCCGACCAGCTGGTGAGCGCCTGCGCCCGGAGCCGCGTCAGGTGCGGCGTCGGAAGCGGTTGATTCGGCGCCGCCCTCCCCGCTCTGCTGCAACGCCCACATGCTGGCGTAGCGCCCATTGGCCGCCAGCAGCGCCGCGTGGGTGCCGCGCTCGACGATGCGGCCGGCGTCCATGACCAGGATCTCGTGCGCATCCACCACGGTGGACAACCGGTGCGCGATCACCAGCGTGGTCTTGTTGCGCGCGACCGATTGCAGCTCGGCCTGGATCGCGCGTTCGTTGGCCGAATCCAGCGCCGAGGTGGCCTCGTCGAAGATCAGGATCGGCGGGTCTTTCAGCAGCGTGCGGGCGATCGCCACGCGCTGCTTCTCGCCGCCCGAGAGCTTCAGGCCGCGCTCGCCCACCATGGTCTGGTAGCCGCGCGGCATGGCGATGATGAACGCGTGGATGTGCGCCGCACGCGCTGCCGCCTCGATCTGTGCCTGGGTGGCACCGGGCTGGCCGTAGCCGATGTTGTAGGCAATGGTGTCGTTGAACAGCACCGTGTCCTGCGGCACGATGCCAATGGCCTGGCGCACGCTGGCCTGCGTCACGCTGCGGATGTCCTCGCCGCCGATGCGCACATGGCCTTGCTGCACGTCGTAGAAGCGAAACAGCAGCCGCGCCAGCGTCGATTTACCCGAACCCGAGGGGCCGACCACCGCCACGGTCTTGCCATCCGGAATCTCGAAGTCCACGCCGTGCAGGATGGGGCGCGCGCTCTCGTAGGCGAAGTGCACGCCCTCGAAGCGGATGGCGCTGCCCCGCGCCGCATCGCGCGGCTGCGCCCCGGGCGCGTCGGCCACTTCGCGCTCGCGTTCCATCAGGCTGAACATCTTGTCCAGGTCGGTCAGGTTCTGCTTGATCTCGCGGTAGATCACGCCCAGGAAATTCAGCGGGATGTACAGCTGGATCATGAAGGCGTTGACCATCACCAGATCGCCCAGCGTCATGCGGCCAGCCGCCACGCCGGCCGTGGCACGCCACAGCATCAGCACCAGCGCGCAGGCGATGATCAGCTGCTGGCCGGTGTTCAGGAGCGACAGCGTGGTCTGGCTCTTCAGCCGCGCGCGGCGCAGGCGGTCCAGGCTTTCGTCGTAGCGGCCGGCCTCGTAGCGCTCGTTGTTGAAATACTTGACGGTTTCGTAGTTCAGCAGCGAATCGATGGCGCGCGTGTGGGCCGTCGAATCGAACTCGTTGACCTGCTTGCGAAACTGCGTGCGCCACTCGGTCACGATGACGGTGAACGTGATGTACAGCGCCAGCGCGGCCAGCGTGATCCAGGCGAACCAGGCGTCGAACTTGACGGCCAGGATGCCCAGCACCAGGCCGACCTCGACCAGCGTGGGCACGATGCTGTAGAGCGAGTATGAGATCAGCGACTCGATGCCGCGCACGCCGCGCTCGATGTCGCGCGTCATGCCGCCGGTCTGGCGCTCCAGGTGAAAGCGCAGGCTCATCGCATGCAGGTGCGTGAAGGTCTGCAGCGCAATGGTGCGGGCCGCACCCTGCGTGGCCTTGGAGAACACCAGGTCGCGCAGCTCGGCGAACATCGAGGTCGACAGCCGCAGCAGGCCATAGGCCAGCAGCAGCCCGGCCGGCACCACCAGCACGGCGGCCGGGTCGCCCGGCTTGATCGTCATGGTGTCGATCAGGTTCTTCAGCAGCACCGGCACGCCGACGTTGGCGAACTTGGCGCCGAGCATGAACGCCAGCGCGAACCCTACGCGCCACTTGTACTGCATCAGGTAGGGCACCAGGCGGCGCAGCGTGGCCCAATCGGATCGGCCGGACGGCGCCGGCGCAGCGGTGTCGGCAGGGATGGGGGCAGAGGGGGCGAGGTGGCGCATGGCAGACAATCGTGGCGTTCGTTGTGTTTGTTCTTCTTTTGCGGAGATTGTCCCGGATGTCCACCATTGCAAGTACCGGCCTGGCCGAACTCCCCACCGACATGGAGCTGGTGCTCAAGGTCATTCCCATGCCCGCGGACACCAACGGCAACGGCGACATCTTCGGCGGCTGGGTCATGGCCCAGGTCGACCTGGCCGGCGGCGTGTTGCCGGCCCGGCTCATCGTCGGCAAGTTCGCCACCGTGGCCGTCAACGAGTTCATCTTCAAGCAGCCGGTGCGCGTCGGCGACCTGTTGTCGTTCTTCGCGGCCATCACGCGCGTGGGCAACACCTCCGTCACCGTGCAGGTCGAGGTCTACGCCGAACGGCGCCATAGCGTCGACCGCTACGTGAAGGTGACCGAGGCGCGGCTGACCTACGTGGCCATCGGCGAGGACGGCCGCCCACGGCCCATCGCCCAGAGGATCAAGGCCGCCTGAGCATGGCCGACGACATCAGCGCGCTGCGCCGCGTCCTGCACCAGTGCCGGCGCGTGGCCATCGTCGGCCTGTCGGCAGAGTGGCACCGGCCCAGCTTTTTCGTCGCCAAGTACCTGCAGCAGCACGGCTACCAGGTGTTCCCGGTGAACCCGCGCTATGCGGGCGGCGAGATCCTGGGGCAGCCGGTCGTAGCCAGCCTGGACGATCTGACCGAGCCGGTGGACATGGTGGATGTGTTCCGCCGCACCGAAGATGTGCTGCCGCTCGCGCAGCAGGCGATTGCCATCGGCGCCAGGTGCCTGTGGCAGCAGATCGGCGTGGTGAACGACGAGGCCGACGCGCTGGTGCGTGCGGCCGGGCTGGACTCTGTGATGGACCGCTGCGTGAAGATCGAGCACGCGCGCCTGTTCGGCGGGCTGAACTGGGCGGGCGTCAACACCGGGGTGATCTCGGCGAAGCGGCCGGTGGTGCCGCGCTGACCCATGGCGGACCACGTCTTCCAACCCGAAACGCTGGCCATCCACGCCGGGCAGATTCCGGATGCGGCCACCGGCGCGCGCGCCCTGCCGATCTACCAGACCACGAGCTTCGTGTTCGACAGCGCCGACCATGCGGCCGCGCTGTTCAACCTGCAGACCTTCGGCAACGTCTACTCGCGCCTGTCCAACCCCACGGTGGCCGCCCTGGAAGAACGCGTGGCGGCGCTGGAAGGCGGCCGCGCAGCCGTGGCCAGCGCCTCGGGCATGGCGGCCGAGGCCATGGCGCTGATGACCATCCTGCAAGCCGGCGACCATGTGGTGGCGGCCGGCGCCCTGTATGGCGGCACGGTGACCATGCTGGCCGTGAACCTCCGAAAGTTCGGCATCGAGACCACGTTCGTCGATGCCAACGACCCGGCCGCCTTCGCCGCCGCGATGCAACCCAACACGCGCGCCGTGTTCGCCGAGAGCCTGGGCAACCCCAGCCTCACCGTGCTGGACATCGCGGCCGTGGCCGATGTCGCCCATGCCCACGGCGTGCCGCTGGTGGTGGACAACACCGTGCCCAGCCCCTATCTGTGCCAGCCGCTGGCGCTGGGCGCGGACATCGTCGTGCATTCGGCCACCAAATACCTGGCCGGCCACGGCACCACGCTGGGCGGCGTGATCGTGGAAAGTGGCAAGCCCAATGGCGGCCGGCCCACGGGCAACTTCGCCTGGAACAACGGCAAGTTCCCCGGCATGACCGAGCCCTCGCCGGGCTACCACGGCGTGAAGTTTCACGAGACGTTCGGCGATTTCGCCTTCACGATGCGCGCGCGGATGGAGACGCTGCGCGTGTACGGCGCGGCGCTGTCGCCGATGTCGGCCTGGCAGATCCTGCAAGGCGTGGAGACGCTGCCGCTGCGCATGGAACGGCATTGCAGCAACGCGCTGAAGGTCGCGCAGTTCCTGCAGCAGCACCCGCGCGTGCGCTGGGTCAACTACCCAGGCCTGCCAGACCATCCGCAGCACGCGCTGGTGCAGCGCCAGATGCGCAGCTTCGGCGGCGTGGCCGGCGCCTCGGGCCTGCTGGCATTTGGGGTCGAGGGCGGCGTGGAGGCCGGCGTGCGCTTCATCGAATCGGCGCAGTTCATGAGCCACCTGGCCAACATCGGCGACACGCGCACGCTGATCATCCACCCGGCCAGCACCACGCACCGGCAACTGGAGCCCGACCAACAGATCGCCGCTGGCGTGCTGCCCGACATGGTGCGGCTGTCGGTGGGGCTGGAGCATGTGGACGACATCCTGTGGGATCTGGACCAGGCGCTGGCGGCTGGACCCTGAGGCAGGCGGGGGCCGCAACGCGCGCCCTGCCCGGGGGCGCATCACTTGAACTTCAGCGTGCGCGGCCGCGCTCAGGCCCCTGGCGGGCCGCCATTGCACAGGCCCAGGGCCTGCGCCACACGGATGGCCGCCCACGCATCGTTGGCGGCGTAGCGCAGCTGCCCGTCGCTGAGGGTGCGATTGGCCCAGTTGGAGGTGCTCTGCTTGTGCGACTTGGTGAAGCGCTGGCCGAACACGATGGCCACCGCCGTCTTCACGCCCACACTCTGGCGGTAGCCACGCTCGCGAAACACGGTGCCCAGGTCCAGCAGCGACTGCGGCTCGATGCCCAGCTTGGCGCGGATCTGCGTGCGGTCGCCATCCAGGCCGAAACCCAGCTTGAGCAGTTGACGCGAGGCCAGCAGTTGCGCGGCCACGGCGCGGCACTGCGGGTCGTGCAACTGGAACACCCAGCCACGCTCCAGGCTGGCAAGCTGCAGGGTATGCGGGCCGGTTGCAACTTCGTTCTTCAGGAAAGTGGGCTTGGACTCGGTGTCGAATCCCAGCCACCGCTGGCCATCGAGCGCGGCCAAGGCGCGCGTGGCGTCTGCGGCAGTGGCCACCAGCTCGATCTGCGGCGGCTGCAGGCCCTCGAAGAGCGGGAGCTGAGCGATCTCGTCGCGGCTGGGGGGCAGGAGGCGCGGTGCTTGCATGCTTTCAGTCGCAGCAAGGCTGCCTGGTGGTTTGGGCGATGCTAGCCCATGGTCCGTTCCATGCGGATCGCATCGAACGGGCAGCACACGAAGCACAGTGCGCAGCCGGTGCACCCGGCCGCGTCGTCCAGCACGGCATGCTTGGCCCCCCAGCGGGCGTGGCCGGGCACCTGCAGTGACAGCACATGCGGCGGGCACGCGCCCACGCAGCGCCCGCAGCCGGTGCAACGGGCCGGATCGATGGTGGGCAGGGCCTTGGGCGCGAGAGGCATGCGGATGGTGCAGGTGCGGCGCCGCCATGGTGCGGCGCCGCAGCCATTGTGCGATGGCACGGGTGCGGCCAATGGCAGACTCGCGCCATCGACCACGACACCAGGAGACGCCATGTCCGAGACCCCTGCCCCGCTGGTCCTGCGCACGCAAGATGAGCAGGGCATCCGCACGCTGACGCTGAACCGGCCGGACGCCTTCAACGCGCTGAGCGAGGCCATGCTGCAGGCGCTGCAGACCGAGCTGGACGCAGCCGCCGACAGCAGCCTGCGCGTGCTGGTGATCGCCGCGGCCGGCAAGGCCTTCTGCGCCGGGCACGACCTCAAGGAGATGCGCGCCGAGCCGTCGCTGGCCTACTACCAGGCGCTCTTCGCGCAGTGCACCAAGCTGATGCTCACGATCCAGAAGCTGCCGGTACCCGTCATCGCGCAGGTGCAGGGCATCGCCACGGCGGCAGGGTGCCAGCTGGTGGCGATGTGCGATCTGGCCGTGGCGGCAAGTGACGCGCGCTTCGCCGTCAGCGGCGTCAACCTCGGCCTGTTCTGTGCGACGCCCAGCGTCGCCCTGTCGCGCAACCTGCCTCGCAAAGCGGCGTTCGAGATGCTGGTGACGGGCGGCTTCATCGGCGCCGACGAGGCGCGTGCCAAGGGCCTCATCAACCGTGTGGCCGAGCCGCACGCGTTGGCCACTGCGGTGGCCGAGCTGGCCGCCAGCATCGTGGCCAAGCCGGCCGTGGCGTTGGCCATGGGCAAGGCGCTGTTTTACCGCCAGCTGGAGGTCGGCATCGGCGCGGCCTACCAGGACGCCGGCCAGACCATGGCCTGCAACATGATGGAGGCGGCCGCGCTGGAAGGCGTGCAGGCCTTCATCGACAAGCGCAAGCCAGCCTGGTGAGACGCCGGGCCGCCGTGCTGCACGCTATCCTCCACCGATCAACAAGGAGGATGTGATGCCATCGATGGAGTCGGACCTGCTGGGGCGCGAATGGACAGCGCTGCACCGCGATTGCGAGAAGAGCGAGCGCAGCGCGCTGTGGATCAAGCTGGCCGCGATGGCGCTGACCGTGGTGGTCTTGGCGCTGGGCTTTGACAGCGTGCTCGCCATCCTGCTGCTGGCCATGCTGTGGCTGCAGGAGGCCATCGTGCGCACCGGCCAGGCGCGCCTGGTCACACGCTTGCTGCGGGTGGAAGCGCAGCTGGGCGGCGCTGGCGCGGCGACCGACTTTCCTTGCCAGCTGTATTCGGAATGGCAGCTGAGCCGCCCCGGCACCCTGGGCCTGCTGTCGCAATACGCCTCGAATGCCCTGCGCCCGACCGTCGCATTCCCCTATGCAGCGCTGGTCGTACTGCTCTGGGCGGTCACCGTCACCGAGTGAATACCCTCAGCGGCCGCTGGACATAATGCCGCGATGGAAACCAAGTGGCTGGAAGATTTCGTCAGTCTTGCCGAGACGCGCAGCTTCAGCCGATCGGCCCAGCTGCGCCATGTGACGCAGCCAGCGTTCTCGCGGCGCATTCAGGCGCTGGAGGCCTGGGCCGGCACCGACCTGGTGGACCGCAGCTCCTACCCCACACGGCTGACGCCGGCCGGCGAAACGCTCTACACCCAGTCGCTGGAAATGCTGCAGGCACTGCAGAGCACGCGCGCCATGCTGCGCGGCCACAACTCGGCCGGGCAGGATGTGGTGGAGTTCGCTGTGCCGCACACGCTGGCGTTCACCTTCTTCCCGGCCTGGGTCACCAGCCTGCGTGAGAGGTTCGGGCCTCTGAAAAGCCGGCTGATCGCGCTGAACGTGCACGACGCCGTCATGCGCCTGGTCGAGGGCAGTTGCGACCTGCTGATCGCCTACCACCACAGCTCGCAACCCTTCCAGCTGGCGGCCAACCGCTACGAGATGGTCAGCCTTGGGCGCGAGGTGATGGCCCCCTATGTCAAAGCCGACGCCGATGGCGCGCCGCTCTACCAGCTGCCCGGCCGGCCCAACCAGTTGTTGCCCTATCTGGGCTATGCACCCGGCGCCTACATGGGGCAGATGGTCGACATGCTGCTCAAGCAATCGTCCACGCCGATTCACCTGGACCGGGTCTACGAGACCGACATGTCCGAAGGCCTGAAGGCCATGGCGCTGGAGGGGCACGGCATCGCCTTCCTGCCCTACAGCGCGGTCAAGAAGGAACTGCGCGCCCGCAAGCTGGTCAGCGCCGCCCCTGCCGGCATGCAGGGCCTGGAGATGACGCTGGACGTGCGGGCCTACCGCGAGAAACCCTCGGCCAACGCGACGCCCAAGCGCTCAGCGCAAGCGCTGTGGAACTATCTGTCGGACCCGAAATCACCCGGTCCTGCCGGGGTGGCGGCCGACGCGTGAAACTATTCCGTTTCTGCATGGTGCCGCTGTCATTCGGCATTGGCCGATGGGCGGCACTGGCAATTACAGTCCGCAACACTGCATTCATGACCGGTCGGTGACAAGGTGGCATACAAGCTGCTTACACCGTCAATTCATGCAGTAGACGCGACCGCCAAAATTGGTGCATTGGTACACAGGATCTGGTTGAAACAAGAACACACAATGGCAGCCGCTCCGCCCGTGCACCAGGACGGAGCGTTCGGGTAAATCCGAAAGCGTCGTGAAGCCCGTTTCGGGTCATATTCCCCTCACCGTTTTTCATCAGGAGATCGAATGAACAAACCCCTCTTTGTTTTGGCGTGCATCGCCTTCGCGGCCAGCAGCGCTGTGGCGCAGGGCAACGACACCCTGGCCAAGATCAAGGCCAGCGGCAACATCAGCCTGGGGGTGCGCGACTCGTCGGCGCTCTCATACACGCTGGGCAATGGCAAATACGTGGGCTTCCATACCGAAATGGGCGAGCGCATCGTGGCCGACCTGTCCAAGGCGGCCGGCAAGGAGATCAAGATCACCTACACGCCGGTCACCTCGCAGAATCGGATTCCGCTGGTGCAGAACGGCACCGTCGACCTGGAATGCGGCTCCACCACCAACAACGCCACGCGTGCCAAGGATGTGTCCTTTGCCGTGACGACCTACGTCGAGGAAGTGCGCATCCTGACCAAGTCCAATTCGGGCATCAACGGCATCGACGACCTGAAGGGCAAAACGGTCGCCACCACCACCGGCACGACGTCGGTGCAGACGCTGCGCAAGAACAAGCGCGCCGAAGGCATCGAGTTCAAGGAAGTCATGGGCAAGGACCACGCCGACAGCTTCCTGCTGCTGGAGTCAGGCCGGGCCGATGCGTTCGTGATGGACGGCTCGATCCTGGCCGCCAACGCCTCCAAGTCGCGCAACGCGGCCGACTACAAGATGGTGGGGGACGTGCTGTCCGTCGAGCCCATCGCCTGCATGCTGCGCAAGGACGACCCGGCCTTCAAGAAAGCCGTGGACGACAGCATCAAGCGCCAGATCGCCGATGGTTCGCTGCTCAAGCTGTACGACAAGTGGTTCCTGCAGCCCATCCCGCCGACCAATTCGAAGATCGGCCTGCCGATGTCCGAGGCGACCAAGCAAGCCTGGGCCAGCCCCAACGACAAGCCGATGGAAGACTACGTCGGCAAGTGATCCCGCTCGGCTGACGTGAACAACGCCCGCCGATTCGCGCGGGCGTTTTTTTGTAGCGGAACCAGATTCAAAGACAACCAAGGAGTTCCCGATGGGAAATTGGGATTGGCAGGTGTTCCTGCAGGACCCGGGCGGCAAAGACCCGACCTACTGGCAATGGATGATGTCTGCCTGGGGCTGGACGATCTCGGTGGCGTTGTCGGCGCTGTTCGTCGCGCTGGTGATGGGCTCGCTGGTCGGCGTGCTGCGTACCTTGCCGAACAGCCCGTGGTGGGTGCGCTTCGGCAATGCCTGGGTGGAGCTGTTCCGCAACATCCCGCTGCTGGTGCAGATCTTCCTGTGGTACCACGTGCTGCCCTCGCTCTTCCTGTCGTTGCGCCAAGTGCCCTCCTTCGTGCTGGTGGTCCTGGCGCTGGGCTTCTTCACCTCGGCGCGCATCGCCGAACAACTGCGCGCCGGCATTCAGGCGCTGCCCCGCGGCCAGCGCTACGCGGGCATGGCGGTCGGCTTCACGACCTGGCAGTACTACCGCTACGTGATCTTGCCGATGGCCTATCGCATGATCCTGCCGCCGCTCACCAGCGAGTCCATGAACATCTTCAAGAACTCCTCGGTCGCGTTCGCCGTGTCCATCGCGGAGCTGACCCAGTTCGCCATGCAGGCCGGTGAAGAGACCGCCCGCCCCATCGAGATGTACCTGGGCGTGACCGTGCTCTACATCATCTCGGCCATGGCCATCAACCGCATCATGGCGTTCATCGAAAAGCGGTCCAGCGTGCCGGGCTTCGTCGCCGCTGGCGGAACCGGAGGCCACTGAGATGGATCTCGACTTTGGCTTCTACAACTGGGCCGTCATCACCGACTTCGTGCTGAAGGGCTTTTACTTCAGCGTGTTTTTGACGGTGGTCGCCACGCTTGGCGGCATCTTCTTCGGCACCATCCTGGCGCTCATGCGGCTGTCGGGCAAAAAATGGCTGGACACGCCTGCGGCGATCTACGTCAACGGCATGCGCAGCATTCCGCTGGTCATGGTGATTCTGTGGTT
The DNA here is from genome assembly GCF_056521305.1 of Rhodoferax sp. RT4P68. Taxonomy (NCBI): domain Bacteria; kingdom Pseudomonadati; phylum Pseudomonadota; class Betaproteobacteria; order Burkholderiales; family Comamonadaceae; genus Rhodoferax; species Rhodoferax sp. RT4P68. Next base: position 346,045 of record NZ_JBWMBB010000003.1, on the reverse strand, counting down.
CTTCCTGCTGGTGCCGTTCATGATCGGGCGGCCGATCGGCGCGGAGATGTCGGCCATCATCACGTTCATCGCATTCGAGGCGGCCTACTTCTCCGAAATCATGCGCGCCGGCATCCAGTCGATCCCGCGTGGCCAGGTGTTTGCCGGCCAGGCCGTGGGCATGACCTACGGGCAGAACATGAAGCTCGTGATCCTGCCGCAGGCGTTTCGCAACATGCTGCCGGTGCTGCTGACGCAGACCATCATCCTGTTCCAGGACACCTCGCTGGTGTATGCCATCGGCGCCTACGACATGCTCAAGGGCTTCGAGACCGCCGGGAAGAATTTCGGCCGCCCGATCGAGTCCTACCTGCTCGCCGCCGTCGTCTATTTCGTGTTGTGCTATGCGCTGTCTTACCTCGTGAAGCGCCTGCACAAGAAGATTGCCATCATCCGCTGAACAAGCACCCGTCTGGAGAAATCAAATGGCTGAAAAAATGATCGAGATCAGCAACGTGTCCAAGTGGTACGGGCCGGTGCAGGTGCTCAACGACTGCAACGTGACCATCCACAAGGGCGATGTGGTGGTGGTGTGCGGGCCCTCGGGTTCGGGCAAGTCCACGCTCATCAAGACTGTCAACGCGCTCGAGCCGATTCAGAAGGGCACCATCGTCGTCAATGGCATCGGCGTGACCGATCCCAAGACGGATCTGCCCAAGTTGCGCTCCAAGGTCGGCATGGTGTTCCAGCACTTCGAGCTGTTCCCGCACCTGTCCGTCACCGAGAACCTGACCATTGCGCAGATCAAGGTGCTGGGCCGTGGCGCCGACGAAGCCAAGACCCGCGGCCTGAAGATGCTCGACCGCGTGGGCCTGATGGCGCACAAGGACAAGTTTCCCGGCCAGTTGTCGGGTGGCCAGCAGCAGCGCGTGGCGATTGCGCGCGCGTTGTCGATGGACCCGATCGTGATGCTGTTCGACGAGCCCACCTCGGCGCTCGACCCCGAGATGGTGGGCGAGGTGCTCGACGTGATGGTGGGTCTGGCCAAGGAAGGCATGACCATGATGGTCGTGACCCACGAAATGGGCTTTGCGCGCAAGGTGGCCAACCGCGTGATCTTCATCGACGTGGGTGGCCGCATTCTGGAAGACTGCTCCAAGGAAGACTTCTTCGGCAACCCCGATGCACGCCAGCCGCGCACCAAGGATTTCCTCAACAAGATCCTGCAGCACTGAGCGGCTGCAGTTCGCCAACGACAAGGGCCCCACGCGGGGCCCTTGTCGCTGGTGGCGGCGGCTGCCTGCTTAAGGCTTGCGCGCCGCGATGGCCTTCTCGGCCTTGTCCACCAGCGGGGTGCCGATCTGCGGCTTCCACTTGGCATACACCGGCCGCGTGGCCTGCACGAAGGCGTCGCGCTCGGCAGCGCTCAGCTGCGTCACCGTCACGCCCAGCGCCGCGATGTCTTTGAGCAGCGGCTTGTCGGCCTCCGTCAGCCCCTTGCGCGCGATGGCGATCTGCTCCTTGCCGGCGTCCAGCGCCGCCTGTCGCACGATCTCCTGGTCGGCCGGCGTCCACGAGGCCCAGATCTCCTTGTTGACCACGAACACCAGCGGGTCGGCCACGTAGCCCCACATCGTCACGTTCTTCTGGCCCACGTTCTGCAGCTTGGCGGCGGTGAAGATGGACATGGGGTTCTCCTGCCCGTCCACAGCGCCGCTGGCAAAGGCCGGCTGCGCGTCGGCCCAGCTCATCTGCGTGGGGTTGGCGCCCAGCGCGGTGAAGGTGTCCACGAACAGCGGCGAGCCGACGACGCGGATCTTCAGGCCCTTCAGGTCGGCCGGCGACTTGATCGGCCGCTTGGAGTTGGTGATCTCGCGGTAGCCGTTCTCGCCCCAGGCCAGCGGCACCACGCCAGCCCTGTCCAGCCGCGCGAAGATGTCCTTGCCGACCTCGCCCTGCGTCAGCGCGTCGATGGCGGCGTAGTCGGGCATCAGGAACGGCAGCGAGAATAAATTCAGCTCCTTGACCTGCGGCGACCAGTTGATGGTCGAACCGATCGCCATGTCGATCACGCCCTGACGCAGCGCGCTGAACTCGCGCGTCTGGTCGCCCTGGATCAGCGAGACACCGGGGTACAGCTTGATGTTGATGCGGCCCTGGGTGCGGTCGCGGACCATGTTGGCCCAGATCTCGCCGCCCTTGCCCCAAGGGAAGGCGGTGCCGACGACGAGCGACATCTTGTACTCGGACTTGTAGTTGCCCTGGGCCTGGGCGACGCCAGGCAAAGTGGCCAGGGTGGCGCAGGCAGCGGCCACGGCAAGCAGGGTGCGGCGAACATTCATGAGCAGTCTCCTAGTGTTGCGGGGAAAAACATCAATAACCGAGCCGGGCCGGCAGCCACAGCGCCAGCGGTGGCCAGGCGATCACGGCCACCATGACCAGAAACATCGCCACCAGCATCCAGCCGACCCAGCGCACGGTCTCCTCCATGCGCACGCCGGCGATACGGCACGACACCATCAGGTTGACCGCCAGCGGCGGCGTGAACTGGCCCAGCGCTACCTTCAGCGTCAGGATCACGCCGAACCACACCGGGTCCCACTGGTAGTGCTGCACGATGGGCATCAGGAGCGGCACGAAGATCAGGAAGATCGACACGCCATCGAGGAACATGCCGACCGTGACCAGCAGCGCGATCAGCAGCGCCAGCACGCCGTATTCGCCCAGGCCCGATTCGACGATCGCCCGCGTGACCGGATCGATCACGCCGAGCGTGGACAGCGAATAGGCAAAGATGCCGGCCAGCGACACCACCAGCAAGATCACGGCCGACAGCTCGCCCGACTCACGCAGGATCGGGAACAGATCGCGCAGCCCGATCGTGCGGTGGATCACCATGCCCACGAACAGGCCGTAGAACACCGCCACCACGGCCGCCTCCGTCGGTGTGAACCAGCCGGCGCGCATGCCGCCCAGGATCAGCACCGGCGCCGCCAGGCCCCACAGCGCTTCGCGCAGACTGCGCCACAAGGGCGGGCGCGGCAGGCTCGATTCCAGCGCGCCCATGCCATGCTTGCGCGCCATCCATACCGCCGGCACGATCAGCGCCAGGCCGGCCAGCACGCCGGGCACCATGCCGGCCGCGAACAGCGCCGGCACCGAGGCCCCCGGCACCATCACCGAATAGACGATGAAGGCGATCGACGGCGGGATCAGGATGTCGGTGGCCGCAGCGGCGCCGACCACGCTGGCCGAGAACGCGGGCGGATAGCCGGCACGCGACATCGCCGCGATCATCACCGCGCCCACCGCGGCCGCATTGGCCGGCCCGGATCCCGAGATGCCGCCCAGGAACATGGCCACCACGATCGCCACCAACGGCAGCATGCCGGGCCCGCGCCCGACGATGGCGACCGCCAGGTTCACGAGCCGCAGCGCCACGCCAGAGCGGTCGAAGATCGAGCCGACCAGCACGAACATCGGGATTGCCAGCAGCGGATATTTGCCGAGCCCGGCGTAGAAGTTCTGCGGCACGGCCAGCAGGCCGAACCACTGGGCATCGGCATTGGCCAGCGCGATGCAGGCTGCGCCGGCCAGGCCCAGCGCGGCGCCGATCGGCACGCCCGCCAGCATCATCAGCACAAAGCCCGTGAACAGCAGCGTGGGGATCATGCCGCCGGGGCCCGCGTGCGCCGGATGAACAGCCCGACGGCACGCAGGCCGATGCCGGTGCAGACGATCGGCAGCCAGATGGAGTACCACCACTGCGGCACGCCGATGCCGGGCGAAGTCTCCTCATAGCGCCAGTCGTCCCAGACCACACGCAGCGACAGCCCTGCGATCAGGAAGAACAGCAGCGCCACCAGCAGCGCGCCGAACTGCGCCAGGCGACGGCGCCGCGCCAAGGAACCGGCGCTGCTGAAGTACTCGATGCGGATGTGCCGGTCGCGCGCCACGGCGGCCGAGCCGGCGACCATGGCCAGCAGAATCATCAGGAAGACGGAGAACTCTTCCGTCCACGCGAAGGAGTGGTCGGTGAAGTAGCGCACCAGCACGTTGGCGAACGTGATCAACGCCAGCGCGGCCATGATCAACACGGTCAGCCAGTCCTCGATCTTCAGCGGGACGCGGGTGGGCTCGTCGTGGGCAGGTGTGTCTTGCGGCGTCCCTGCTTCGTTCAATGGGGGCATGGACATGCGATGGTGAAAAAAAGAACGCTGCCAGACCCCAGGGGACCAGGCAGCATCAGCCGGCGCATGATAGGGCGCGCCCGGTGCCGGCCGGATGGGGGGTTTCCTTAGGGCAGCGCCGCTACCATGCGGCCATGCCTTTGCCCACCTCCGACCGCCTGCACCCCCAACTGTTGACGGCCGAGGGCTTCGCACGGTTCGGCACGGTGATCGAAGTGCCGGATGCCGCCGGCCGGCCCATCAACGGCGGCACGTCGCAGCGTTTCGACCTGCTGGGCGACCTGCAGCTGCAGCAAGCTGGCGGCCGGCCGATGCTGGCGCTGTTCCGCGCCCAGGCGCGGGCGTTTCCTCACACCGTTACCGAGATGGAGCGCCATGCGCTGGGCAGCCAGAGCTTCGTGCCGCTGGGCCGGCGCCGCTTCGTGATCGTGGTGGCGCCAGCCGGTGGGGAGCCGCAGCCCTCGGCGCTGGCCGCGTTCATCAGCAACGGTGAGCAGGGCGTCGTGCTCGCGCCCGGTACCTGGCACCACGCGCTGCTGGCCGTGGACGCGGGCGACTTCGTGGTGATCGAGCGCGTGGCCGACCAGGTCGATTGCGACGTCTGCGACCTGGCCGCCGCAGTGTCGGTGGTGCTCGACTGAGCGGGCGCCCGGCCAACCACCGACAGGCGGGGCCGGCCAGGCGAGCGGCGCGCCTACAGCCGCTCGGCCAGCGCGATCAGCGAGCGGTCCGAGCCCGCCGGGCCCAGCAGCGACAAACCCAACGGCGCGCCGTTGCGCCTGGCCAGCGGCAGCGAGATCTGCGGAAAGCCCGACAGCCCTGCGCTGCACAGCATCGTTGTCGCGCGGTTGCGATAGACCTCCAGGCCGGCCTCGCCCTCGCTGCGCAACGGTGCGATGTCGGGCATGGTGGGCATGACCAGCACGCCATCGCTGCCCAGCAACTCGGCCAGGTGGGCACGAAAGCGCGCACGGAAGGCACGCCCTTGCGCAATCTGCGCATCGGTCACGTCGCGCGACCAGGCGAATCGCTCGGCCACGCCCGGGCCCAGCGGCGGGGCAAAGCGCTCGATCAGCGGGCCATCGGTCAGCCAGGCTTCGCGGCCCTGCACGTAGCGGAAGTTCCAGTACATCGCATCCCACGATTCGAGCGCGATCTGCGTCGGCTTGGCGGCACCGGTCAGCGCCTCGACGCGGGCCAGCGCCTCGGCCAGCGCATCGGTCACGGGCGACTCGACCATCGCCCAGATGTCGGTGGGCTTGAGCAGGCGCACGCGGGCCGGCAGCGGCGCGGGGTCGGCGCCCAGCAGCACGTCGGCCACGCGCGCGAAGGTTTGCACGTCGCGCGCGAACCAGCCGCAGGTGTCCAGGCTGGGCGCCAGATCGAGCACGCCCTGCAGCGAGATGCGGCCGTGCGTGGGGCGGATGCCGTAGAGCGCGCAGTGATTGGCCGGCGCGCGCACCGAGCCACCGGTATCGCTGCCCAGCGCGAAGTCGCACAGCCCCGACGACACGGCTGAGGCGGAGCCCGACGACGAGCCGCCCGTGATGCGATCCGGCGCGGCGCCGTTGATCGGCGCACCGAAATGCGCGTTGTTGCCATTCATCGAGAACGCCAGCTCGTCGGTCACGGTTTTTCCGACGAAGCGCGCACCGGCGTCCAGCAGCTGCTGCACGACCGGCGCGGTGGTGGTCTTGATGCCCGACATGGCCAGCACGATGGGGCTGCCGCCGCCCGTCGGATAGCCGGCCACGTCGAACAAGTCCTTCGCTGCAAAGCGCAGGTCGGCCAATGGGCCGGTGGGCGCCGAGGCGACCGGCACGTCCGGGTAGGGAACGAAGGCGTGGGCGGTGTCGTGCAGGGGCATGGTTTGTCTCCGGTGTGTTCAAGCGACGGCGATGGGGGCGATGGGGGCGATGGGCGCGCTCGCGGCGAGCCGGGCGGCCACGGCGTCGGTGCGCAGGCAGCGCGCCAGATGGCCGGGGGCGAGCAACACGGGTGGCGGCTGCGTGGCGCGGCAGGCGTCCTCAGTCAGCGTGCAGCGGTCGGCAAACGCGCAGCCTGGCGGCAGGGCCGATAGATCGGGCGGCGCGCCGCCGATCGTCTCCAGCCGCGCACCGGGCGTCAGCGCGCCGTGCGCGCGGCTTTTCAGCAGCGCAACCGTGTAGGGGTGGCGCGGTGTGCGGATCAGCTCGCGCGCCGTGCCCTGCTCGACGATGCGGCCGGCATACATCACGGCGATGCGGTCAGCCACCTCGACGGCCGCGCCGATGTCGTGCGTGACGAACAGCACCGACAGATTGAGGTCGCGCTGCAATTCGCGCAGCAGCAGCAGGATCTGGATCTGCACCGTCGCGTCCAGCGCCGTCGTGGGCTCGTCGGCCAGCAACACCTGCGGCCGGCAGGCCAGTGCCAGCGCGATCATGGCGCGCTGGCGCATGCCGCCCGACATCTCGTGCGGGTAGGCCTGCAAGCGGCGCTCGGGGCTGGGGATGCGCACGCGCTCGAACAGCTCCAGCGCGCGCTTGTGTGCATCTGCCGCGCTGACGTTCTCGTGCCGGCGGATCGACTCGACGATCTGCGCGCCGACGGAGTAGACCGGGTCCAGCGCCAGCAGCGGCTCCTGAAAAATCATGGACACCAGCTTGCCCCGGTAGTCGAACAGCTCGCGGCCCGACAAGGCCAGCACGTCGCGGCCAGCCACGCGCACTTCGCCGGTGATCTGCGTGCGACGCTCCGGGTGCAGCCGCAGCAGCGTGCGCAGGGTCACGCTCTTGCCCGAGCCGGATTCGCCGATCAGCGCGACGACCTCGCCCTGGCGCAGGTCCAGGCTCACGCCGTTGACCGCGTGCACGGGCTTGCGGCCGCCGGTGAAGGTGACGTTCAGGTCGCGCAGGCGGACCAGCGGTTCGTCGGAACTGGAGGGCATGTTCATGCTGGCACCGCCTGGGGATGGCCGCTGCCCGGCTCGTGGATCAGGCAGGCAACCGACTGCTCGTCACGCGCGACACGGCGCGGCGTCTTCTGCGCACACACCGGCGCGGCCATGGCGCAGCGCGGATGGAAGCGGCAGCCGCTCGGCGGGTCGATGGGGTTCGGCGGGTCGCCGGCCAGTGGCGCCTCTTCGGTGCGGTGGTCCGGGTCCATCGACGGCATGGACGACAGCAGAGCGCGCGTGTAGGGGTGGGCCGGGTCGTCGAACAGCGCCTCGGACGGGCCGACCTCGGCCACCTTGCCCAGGTACATCACCATCACGCGGTCGCTCATGAAGCGCACCACGTTCAGGTCGTGGCTGATGAAGACATAGGTCAGACCGAACTCGGCCTTCAGGTCCAGCAGCAGGTTCAGCACCTGGGCCTCGACCGATTTGTCCAGCGCCGAGACGGCTTCGTCCAGGATCACCACGCGCGGCTGCAGCGCCAGTGCGCGGGCGATGTTCACGCGCTGGCGTTGGCCGCCCGACAGCTCGTGCGGATAGCGCTCGGCAAAGCGGTTCGGCTCCAGCCCCACGCGGGCCAGCAGGTCGCGTGCACGGGCGATGGACTCGCGCGTCGACACGCCATGCACCTGCGGGCCGAAGGCGACCGAATCTTCGATCGTCAACCGCGGGTTCAGCGAGGCATAGCTGTCCTGGAACACCATCTGCACCTGTCGGCGGAATTCGCGCAGGGGCAGCTCGCGCCCGCCGACTGCGCGCCCGTCGAACACCACCTCGCCAGCGCTCGGCGCGATCAGCTGCATCAGCAACCGGGCCGTGGTCGACTTGCCGCAACCCGACTCGCCCACCACCCCCAGCGTCTCGCCCTTCATGACCTCGAAGTCCACGCCGTCGACCGCGCGCACCACCTTGCCACCGCCAGGCAGCACCTTGCCCTTCAGCGCGAAATGCTTGACCAGGCCGCGCACCGTCAACAGCGGCTGGGCCGGGCCGCCGATATCCGAGTGCGCTTCCATGTGGGCGGCTGGCGCCAACAGTTCTGTGGTCATGTCAGTGCCGCCCGGCCGCCCGAAGGCATTGACGGCCTTGCAGGCCGCGCCGGGGCTTGCGCCCCAGCCCATCGCCAGGCACAAAAGGTCCACTGGACCTTTCGTGTCCGGGCTCGGCCCCCTCGGGGGGCAGCGGACCGCGCGAAGCGGGGAAGCGTGGGGGTCGTTTCATGTCAGCCCTTGTTGTCCATGGCGGCGCGCAGGCCGTCAGACAGCAGATTGAACGAGATCGAGGTGATGAAGATCATCACGCCGGGCAACGCAGCGATCCAGGGCTGCACGTAGATGGCGGTGCGCAGCGTGTTCAGCATCAGCCCCCATTCGGGCTCGGGCGGCTTCACGCCCAGGCCCAGGAACGACAGGCCCGAGGCCAGGATCATGGACACCGCAATCAGGCTGGTCGCGTACACGAAGATCGGCCCCAGCACATTGCCCAGCACGTGCACGCGCACGATGGTGAAGGCGTTGGCGCCCGATGCGCGCGCCGCTTCCACATAGTCGCGCCCGCGCACCTGGGTCGTCACGGCCTCGGCCACGCGCGCGATCTGCGGGATGAACACGATGGTCAGCGAGATCAGCGAGTTCAAGATGCCGGCGCCGAGCGCGCCCGACAGCGCGATGGCCAGCAGCACCGAGGGGAAGGCGTAAAAGACATCGATGGTGCGCATGATCACGGTGTTGACCGGCCCGCCCGCATAGCCCGCGAGGATGCCGATGGCCGTGCCGATCACGAACGCCACCAGCACCGGCGTGATGCCGATGAACAGCGACAGCCGCGCACCCACGATCAGGCGCGAGAGCATGTCGCGGCCCAGCTCGTCGCTGCCCAGCGGAAAGCCCTCGGTGCCCATGGGCTTCAGGCGCTTCATCATCGACGCCTGGTAGGGGTCGGCAGGTGCCAGCCAGGGGCCGAAGATGCCGATCAGGATCAGCAACAGCACGACGATGGCCGCGCCGACGGCGACCGGGTCGCGCGTGAAGCGCAGCCAGACCGAGGCCCAATAGCCGCGCGAGCGCTGCGCGGGCAGCGGTTCGATGGCGGGAGAAGTGGCGAGGACGGCAGACATGGGCAAGCTCCTCAAGAACGCGCAATGCGCGGGTCCAGCAGCGTTTGCAACACGTCCACCAGCAGGTTGAGCACCACGAAGAACATCGCCAGCACCAGGATCGCGCCCTGCAGCAGCGGCAGGTCGCGCTGGAAGATGGCCGAGTTCAGCAGGAAGCCGGTGCCTGGCCACGAGAACACGGTCTCGATCAGGATCGAGCCGCCCAGCAGATAGCCCAGCTGCAGGCCCATGACGGCCAGCGCGGTGGGCGCGGCGTTCTTGACGATGTGGCAGAACACGCCGAAGTGCGTGAGCCCCTTGGCGCGCAGGCCGACGACGAACTCCTGCTCCAGGATGTCGGCCACCAGCGCACGCACGGTGCGCGCGATGATGCCCATCGGGATCACCGACATGGTGATGGCCGGCAGCACCAGGAACTGCAGCTGCTCCCAGTTCCAGTTCCAGTCGCCCGACCCGGTGGGCCCGGCGCCGGTGGCCGGCAGCCAGCCCAGCTGCGACGAGAACACGATCACCATGACCATGCCCAGCCAGTAGTGCGGCACCGACACGCCCAGCACCGAGAACATCGAGGCCACGCGGTCCAGCCAGGTGCCGCGAAAGTAGCCGGCCACGAAGCCGAACAGGCAGCCGAACACGAAGCCGATGGCGGTGGCGACGACGGCCAGCCGCAAGGTGTTGCCGACCGCCTTCAGCACCTCGGGCGCGACCGGGCGGCTGGTGGCGATCGAGGTGCCCAGGTCGCCGTGCAGCGCGCGCCAGACCCAGCTGACGAACTGCTCGGGCAGGCTGCGGTTGAAACCGTACAGCTCGCGCAGTTGCGCCTGCAGGTCGGCCGAGGCGTCAGGCGGCAGGATGGAGACGAGTGGGTCGCCCGGTGCAAGGTGCACCAGCGCGAAACAGACCAGGGCCACGCCCAGCATGATGGGCAGGGCGTAGAGGATGCGGCGCAACAGGTAGGCAAGCATGGGCGTGTCTGGCGTTGAAGCTGGCGGGTTGCGAGGTTGGCGGCTTGCGGTTCGGCACGTCCTGCCTGGCGAGCGCATCGAAGCCCCTTCGGGAGCACCCGCGGCACCGGTTTTGCCGGGCCGCTGGGTGCACCCCCTGGAGGGGGAATTCGGCTACACGCAGTGAGCAAGAAACGGGGATGGTCGCAAGTTCTAGTCCATCGTCATCGGCGCGATGTCGATGAACCAGCTGCGCGGCTGCACCACGCCCTTCACCTTGGCCGACATGGCGCGCGGGCCCACGTCGTGCGCGATCCACACGAAGGCTGCGTCATCGACCAGGTGCGCGTGCAGCTTGGCGAGCGCGGCATCGCGGCCCTTGTCTTCGAACGTGGTGCGCGCGTCGGCGATCAGCTTGTCGACCTCGGCGTTGCCGTAGTAGCCCCAGTTGTTGGACACCGGCGGAAAGGTCTTGGTGCTGGAGAAGCGCACCATGGCGAAGAACGGGTCCATCGCCGCGAAGCTCACGTTGGTCGCGTTCGCGCCATTGGCCGACGGGTCCTTCACGCCCTTGCGCCAGTTGGTGAACAGCGTGTTCCACTCGATCACGTCGAACTGCACGTCGAAGAAGCAGGCCTTGAGCGACTGCTGCACGAACTCGTTCATCGGCAGCGGCTGCATCTGGCCCGAGCCCGAAGCGGAGATCTGCACCTTCACCTTCAGCGGCTTGGCGGCCGAGTGGCCAGCCTGCGTCATGAGCGCCTGCGCGGCCTTCACGTCGTACTTGATCTCGAACGTGGGGTTGCCCCACCACGGGTGGCCGGGGGGCACCGTGCCCCGGGGCTCGGCCATCATGCCGCCCAGCATCTGCTTCAGGCCACCCCGATCCACGCACAGGTTGGCGGCCTGGCGCACGCGCTTGTCCAGCCAGGGTGAGCCTTCGGCAAACGACAGCTGCCACGGCCACACGTGGGGCTGGGCGTTCGAATAGATCTTGTAGCCGCGCTGCGTGATCTGCGGCATGGCGTCGGGCGAGGGGGCCTCGATCCAGTCGACCTGGCCGCCCAGCAGCGCGGCCGTGCGGGCATTCGCCTCGGGCATGGGCAGCAGCACGACCTTGTCGATCTTGGGCGTGCGCTTGGGGTCCCAGTAGGCCTTGTTGGCGGCCAGCTCCAGCCGCTCACGCGCGACGAAGCGCGTCATCTTGAACGGGCCCGAGCCCGAGGCGTCGGCCGCGAACGCCGTCCACGCCTGCTTGGCGCGCTCGGCGGCGTCCGTCACGCTGGCGGGCACAGCCTTGAGTTTGGCCTCCCAGTGCGCAGGCGAGGCCATGAACAGGTTGGTCAGGTTCAGCGGCAGAAACGAATCGGGCTCGCTGGTGGTCAGCTCCACCGTCATGTCGTCGACCTTGCGGGCTGAGACCAGCGTGGGCATGCGCGATGCCGTCACGCCGACCTGGCTGGCGTCGAAATGCGGGGCGGCCTTGTCCAGCACCTTGCGCACGTTCCACACCACGGCGTCGGCGGTGAAGGCCGAGCCGTCATGGAACTTCACGCCCGGGCGCAGTTTAAACACCCACTTGGTCTTGTCCTTCGCGTCTACCGCCCAGCTGGTGGCCAGGCCAGGAATCAGCACGCTGGCGGCATCGGCCTTGGACAAGTCCCAGTGCGTCAGCGCGTCATACATCGGGATGCCCGTGAAGCGGTTGCCCTCGAAGCCCTGGTCGGGCTGGCCCAGCGTGCGCGGGATGTCGGCGGCGGTCATCGCGATGCGCAGTGTCTTCTCTTGGGCATGGGCGCCACCGGCGAACGCCAGGGCGCACAAGGCGGCGCTCGCGGCCAGCGACTTCAGGGCGAAGGATGGTGAGACATGGTTCACGGGGAATCTCCTGTGGGGCAGCGGGTGGAACAAGGTGGTCGCCTGGGTGGGTTAGCAAGCGGTATGCCAGCCGCCCACTTGCCTATCGATAAACGATTTTGTGAACTTGTATTTGGCGTTCTCCAATATTGAAATTAAAGTTGCGGGTATTGAAGCGGCGGAATATCGGTCCGTTTATTGCTTGGTGCCGCCGAATTGCCAATCCACGCTTTCCCGCATCCCGTTGATGCACCCTCTGCCTGATTCCGGAGCCGACGCCATGGACCTGTCCACCCCCACCGCCCCCTCCTCCACGCGCACCCAGCTGCGCGTGGACGGTGACCGCCTCTGGCAGTCGCTGATGGAGCTGGCCCGCATTGGCGCCACGCCCAAGGGCGGCGTGCGCCGCATCGCGCTGACCGATGAAGACAAACGGGGCCGCGACCAGTTCGCCGCCTGGTGCGTCGAGGCCGGGCTCACGCTGCGCGTCGATGCGGTCGGCAACATGTTCGCGCGCCGTGCCGGCAGCGACCCGGATGCGCCGGCCGTGGCCACCGGCAGCCACATCGACACGCAGCCTTCGGGCGGCAAGTTCGATGGCAACTTCGGTGTGCTGGCCGGGCTGGAAGTCATGCGCACCTTGAACGACCACGGCGTCACCACGCGCGCGCCGCTGGAGGTCGTGGTCTGGACCAACGAGGAAGGCACGCGCTTCACGCCGGTGATGATGGGTTCCGGTGCATTCGCGGGCGTGTTTGCGCCCGATTTCGTGCACGCGCAAGTCGATGGTGCAGGCGTGTCTGTGGGTGATGAGTTGCGCCGCATCGGCTACCTGGGCGCGCAGCCCTGCGGCGAGGTGCCGGGCGGGCGTTATGCCGCGTATTTCGAAGCCCACATCGAGCAAGGCCCGGTGCTGGAGGACGCCGGCCTGCCGATCGGCGTCGTCAGCGGTGCCCTTGGCCAGCGCTGGTTCGACGTGACGGTGACCGGCATGGACGCGCACGCCGGGCCCACGCCCATGCCCTTGCGCAAGGATGCCCTGCTGGGCGCGGCACGCATGGTCGAGGCGGTGAACCGCATTGCGCTGGACGAGGCCCCGCACGGCCGAGGCACCGTGGGCCAGATGCAGGTGGTGCCCAACTCACGCAACGTGATTCCGGGCAAGGTGGTGTTCACCGTGGACCTGCGCAACCTGACCGGCGACGGGCTGGACCGCATGGAGGCCGCGCTGCGCTCCTCGTTCGCACAGATCGCGCAGAAGACCCAGGTGGCGGTGGAATTGCGCCAGGTGGTGCAGTTCCCCGCCTGCCATTTCGATGCGGACTGCGTGGCCAGCGTGCGCAGCGCGGCCGTGCAGTTGGGCCTGCCGCACATGGACGTGGTCAGCGGCGCCGGCCACGACGCCGTCTACGTGGCCGAGGTGGCCCCCACCGGCATGATCTTCGTGCCGTGCAAGGACGGCATCAGCCACAACGAGATCGAAGACGCACTGCCCGAGCACATCGAGGCCGGGGCCAACGTGCTGCTGCTGGCGATGCTGGAGCGGGCTGGCTGAGGGCTATCCCATTTTTGGGTGCTGGCCATCGGCTTGCCGCTGCGCCTGTTCAATCATGGCTCGCTCGCGCTCGATCTCGCGGCGCAGTTCGTCCTCTGACGGCAGTACCAGCATGTACTTCGAGGCGAATAGCTGCTGGCTCTCATGCAGCACCGAGTAGCGCGCTACCACCTCGTCTCGCTCGGCGCACAAGATTGGCCCGACGGTCGGTCCGTCGGTCTCGCTGCGGCGCAAGTCATCTGCCGGGCAACAAAAGCAAAGCCTTTGCCCAGTTCCAGAAGGAAGGGTTGCAGCTTGTCGATCAGCGCGGCCTCCAGCTCGGACTCGTGCAGGCGAGGCGACTCGGGCAGATCCAGGAAGTCCAGCACGTAGGGGTGCTTGATGACGTCCACAGGGCGCTCCACGCGCTCCCCCTGCATCGCCAGTGCCATGACGCCGACCTTGTCGCGGCTCTTGACTAGGCGCAGGAACAGGTGGCTGTGCATCTGACGTTCGAGCTCAGTGTGGCTCCAACCGCTGCGTTCGGCTTCAATCTCATAGAACAGCCGTTCAGCTGGTTGCTCAACGCGGCACAGTGTGCGGTAGTGCGTCCAACTCAGGCGAGACGAAAACCCTTTCAAGGTTTCGTGTCCCATAAGTGCAAGCGCCAAATCGTCGCGTATCGGTGCGTCGTGCGGCGCTGACGGCGCGGTCGTAAATTCGTCACGGACCACGTGACGAATCTCGGGGCCGCGCTGTGCATAGATCTGGAAAAACAGCCGACAGTACTTCAGATTGGTGGTCGAAAAGCCGCGTCCATAGCGCTGGCTCAGGAAGGCCGACAGGGTCTCGACCAACTGGGCGCCATAGCCGGCGCGTTGTTCGCCGCCTTGCAGTGCGTTGACGATCTCCCGCCCAATCAACCAGTAGGCGATCACCATGTTGCTGTTGACGGCGTACACCGCATTGGCCCGCGCCCGATCAAGGATGCCGACCACCCGGTCCCAGTATGTCTATAGCGCTCGCCACTCACCCCAGCGGCAGCCGCACCACCACGCGCGTGCCGTGCGGCAGCACCCCCTCCAGCGCCACGCTGCCGCCGTGCCGCTGCACGATCTCCTGCACGATGGCCAGGCCCAGGCCGCAGCCGTCGCCGGCCTCGGTGGCGCGCACGAAGCGCTCGAACACGCGCACGCGGTCTTGCGGCGCGATGCCGGGGCCGTTGTCCGCCACGTCGAGCCGGGCGTGCGTGCCGTCGCGCTCCACGCGCAACGTGACCTCGGCGCCACGGCCGGCGTATCGGATCGCGTTGTCGATCAGGTTCAGCAGCGCCTCGCGCAGCAGCAGCGCATTGGCGCGCACCGTCACCGGGTGCACGGTCTCGATGTCGTCCAGGCCCAGGTCCACACCGGCGCGCAGCGCACGCGGCACCTGGTCGGCCACCAGCTCCTGCGCGAAGCGGCGCAGGTCGATGCTGGTGCGGTCCTGCGCGATGGCCGATTCGGGCTCGGCGCGGGCCAGCGTCAGCAACTGGTTGACCAGGTGCGCGCTGCGCGTGGCGCTGGCGTGCACCCGCTCCAGCCGGGCTTGCATCTCAGGGTCGCGGTTGCTTTGCAGCGCCAGCTCCGTCTGGCCTTTGAGGCCGGCGAGCGGCGTGCGCAACTGGTGCGCTGCATCGGCGATGAAGCGCTTTTGCGATTCGACGTTCGAGCGCACGGCGGCCAGCAGATGGTTCAGCGCCAGGGCCAACGAATGCAGTTCGCGGGGCGCTTCTTCCAGCCGGATGGGCGCCAGGTCGTTCGGCGCCCGGCCCTCCACCTCGCGGCGCAACCGGCCGAGCGGCGCCAGCCCGGCGCTGATGCCGGCCCACACGATCATGGTCATCAGCGCCACCAGGCCCGACAACGGCAGCAGCGTGTCGAACAGGATGCTGCGCGCCAGCTGCTCACGGTTGGTGCTGCTGCGCGCCACCTGCACCATCATGGTTTGCGGTGGCGAGCCGGGCTCGCCGTAGTTCAGGGCGAGCGCGGCCACGCGCACGCGCTGCAGCTTGGCATCCGGCAGTTCAGACAGCTGCATCTCACCGTCATAGAACACCGGCGTGCGCAAGCTGGGGCGCAGCGCCGCCGGCGGTTGCGGCATCCGGTTGTTGCCCAGGATGAAGCGGCCCGGCGGCGTGCTGACCATGTAGACCAGCGGATCGTCCGGGTCGGCCTGCAGCACGTCCTGCGCCGCACGTGGAAAGTCGATCAGCAGGCCGTTGCCCAGCGGCTTGACCTGGCGCGCCAGGGCACGCGAGGCCAGCAACAAGCTGGCGTCGATCGCCTGGTTGGCGTACCCCGCTGCCAGCCGGTAGGTGGCCGCACCGCCGGCCAGCCACAGCACCAGCTGCGGCAGCACCAGCCACAGCAGCAATTGGCGCCGCAGGGAGCGCTGCGCGGTCACCGGGCCTCGGTCTCCAGCAGGTAGCCGATGCCGCGCACGGTGCGGATGGCCAGCGCCGAGCCTTCCAGCTTGCGGCGCAGGCGGTGGATGTAGACCTCGGTCGAATTGCCGCCGGCCGCCTCGCCGCCTTCGGTGCCCCAGGCCTGGGCGATTTGCTCCTTGCTGACCACGCGGCCCAGGTTGGACGCCAGCAGATCGAGCAGCGTCCATTCGCGCGGGCTCAAATCCAGCGCCTGACCTTCGATGCTGGCGCGCCGGGCCTCGCGTGCCAGCACCAGCCGGCCGACCTCCCACTCACCGCCGCCGGCCACCGGCTGGGCGCGCCGCAGCAGTGCGCGCAGCCGTGCCTCCAGTTCGGGAAAGTCGAAGGGCTTGGTCATGTAGTCGTCGGCACCGGCGTTGAGCACAGCGACGCGACTGTCCAGATCGTCCATGGCCGTCAACACCACCACGGGCAGCTGCGGCTTGGCTGCGCGCAGGTGCTTCAGCACGGTCAGCCCGTCCATCATGGGCAGGCCCAGGTCGAGGATGGCCAGGTCGAACGCCTGCTTGAGCAGCAGGTACTCGGCGACCGGCCCGTTGGCCGCGTGCTCGACTGTGAAGCCAGCCCCGCGCAGCTGCGCGGTCAGCGCATCGGCCAGCAGGGCATCGTCTTCAGCGAGCAAAAGGTGCATGTGCGGGAGCTTAACGCCTTGTTAAGCCTTCACAAGCCTCTTAAGAAATAGCCCGCTAGATGAACATAGCGTTAAGGGTTTAACCCAGTGTTCATATTTAAACGTGGAATTAATCTTTCGTTCATCCGAAGTTCAGCTTCGGATCCTCCCACCGAACCGATTCAGGACCGCCATGAAAACTCTGCCCATCTCCCTTCTCGTCGCCACCCTCGCCGCTGCCGGCGCCCATGCCGGTGAAGTCGAAGTGCTGCACTACTGGACCAGCGGCGGCGAAGCCAAGGCCGCGACGGCGCTCAAGTCCACCATGCAGGCCAAGGGCCACCAGTGGAAAGATTTCGCCGTGGCCGGTGGCGGCGGCGACGCGGCGATGACGGTGCTGAAGTCGCGCGTGGTCTCGGGCAATGCGCCGGCTGCGGCGCAGATCAAGGGCCCGTCGATCCAGGAATGGGCGCAAGAGGGCGTGCTGGCCAACATCGACGATGTGGCCAAGGCCGAGAAGTGGGACACGCTGCTACCCAAGGCCGTGTCCGACATCATGAAATACAAGGGCAACTACGTCGCCGTGCCGGTCAACGTGCACCGCGTCAACTGGCTCTGGGCCAACCCTGAGGCGCTAAAGAAGGCCGGCACCAAGATGCCCACGACCTGGGACGAGTTCTTCGCCACGGCTGAAGCGCTGAAGAAGGCCGGCATCATCCCCGTGGCCCACGGCGGCCAAGCATGGCAAGACTTCACCACGTTCGAGAGCGTGGCCCTGGGCCTGGGCGGTGCCGAGTTCTACAAGAAGGCTTTCGTGCAGCTGGACGCGGCCACCTTGAGCAGCCCGACCATGGAGAACGTGCTCACCACCTTCAAGCGCATCAAGGGCTACACCGACAAGAACGCCAACGGTCGCGACTGGAACCTGTCCACCGCCATGGTCATCAAGGGCGAGGCCGGCATGCAGCTGATGGGCGACTGGGCCAAGGGCGAGTTCGTGTCCGCCGGCAAGGTGCCGGGCAAGGACTTCGTCTGCGCCGCCGCGCCGGGCAGCGCCAACGCCTACACCTTCAACATCGACTCGTTCGCGATGTTCAAGATCAAGGGCGACGGCAAGGCCCAGAAGGACCTGGCCGCCGCCATCATGGCGCCCGATTTCCAGGAGCTGTTCAACCTGAACAAGGGCAGCGTGCCGGTGCGCCTGGGCATGAAGATGGACAAGTTCGACGACTGTGCCAAGCTGTCGGCCAAAGACTTCGTGGACACGGCCAAGACCGGCGCGTTGGTGCCCAGCCTGGCCCACGGCATGGCCGTGCCGCCGGCCGTTGAAGGCGCCATGAAAGACGTGGTCAGCCAGTTCTGGAACAGCGACAAGATGACGGCCAAGGACGCCATGGCCAAGTTCGCGTCCGCTGCCAAGACGAAGTAAGCGCCGGCCCGTCGAAAGCCCACCATGTCCGCACCCTCCGCGCTGCGCACACCCTGGCTACCGAGGCTCGTGGTCGCCCCGAGCTTCATCGTCAGCTTTCTGTTCATCTACGGGCTGATCGCCTGGAACGGATATCTGTCGGTCTCGGCCTCGCGCCTGCTGCCCAACTACGAGTTCGCCGGCCTGCAGCAGTACCGCCTGCTGCTGGACAACGAACGCTTCCACGTCGCCATGACCAACATGGCCGTCTTCGGCGTGCTGTTCGTCGGCGGCGCCATGGTCATCGGCCTGCTGCTGGCGATCCTGCTCGACCAGAAGGTGCGCGCCGAGGGCGTGTTGCGCACCATCTACCTGTACCCGATGGCGATCTCGTTCATCGTCACCGGCACCGCGTGGAAGTGGATGCTGAACCCCGGCCTGGGGCTGGAGCATGTGGTGCAGCAATGGGGCTTCACCAGCTTCACCTTCGACTGGCTGGTGAACCCGGACAAGGCGATCTACTGCGTGGCGATCGCGGGCATCTGGCAGAGCGCGGGCTTCGTGATGGCGCTCTTTCTGGCAGCGCTGCGCGGCATCGATGACTCGATCATCAAGGCCGCGCAGGTCGATGGCGCCAGCCTGCCGCGCATCTACTGGAGCATCATCATCCCCAGCCTGCGCCCGGTGTTCTTCAGCACCCTGATGGTGGTGAGCCACCTGGCGATCAAGAGCTTCGACCTGGTGATGGCACTCACCGCCGGCGGCCCCGGTTTTGCCACCGACCTGCCGGCCACCTTCATGTATGCCATGGCCTTCACGCGCGGGCAGATCGGCCTGGGTGCGGCCAGTGCCACCGTGATGCTGGCCACCGTGGCGGCCATCGTCGTGCCCTACCTGTACTCAGAACTGAGGACCAAGAAATGAGCGCCGTCATCCCCCGCCCTGCGGCTCCGGCTGCGGCCGCGTCGCGCCCGCCGCTGATCAATGTGCACCGCATCGTGCTGGGCAGCGTGCTGCTGCTGTTCGCGGCCTACTTCCTGATGCCGCTGTACGTGATGCTCAGCACCTCGCTGAAGGACATGGACCAGATCCGCGACGGCAGCCTGCTGTCGCTGCCCACCAACCCCAGCTTTGCAGCCTGGTCCAAAGCCTGGAGCTCGGCCTGCACCGGCGTGGACTGCGGCGGCCTGAAGCCGTTCTTCATGAACTCGGTGCTGATGATCCTGCCCACCGTGGTGTGCTCCACCGCCATCGGCGCGCTCAACGGCTACGTGCTGAGCAAATGGAAATTCCCCGGCAGCGAGACCATGTTCGCGTTCCTGCTGTTCGGCGTGTTCATGCCGATGCAGGTGGTGTTGCTGCCAATGAGCCAGGTGCTCGGCTGGCTGGGCATCGCCAGCTCGCTGTGGGGGCTGATCCTGGTGCACGTGATCGCCGGCATCCCGTCGACCACGCTGTTCTTTCGCAACTACTACGTGGGCCTGCCCGATGAGCTGGTCAAGGCCGCCATGCTGGACGGCGCCTCGTTCTGGCAGATCTTCTGGCGCATCGTGCTGCCGCTGTCCACGCCCATCCTGGTCGTCACGCTGATCTGGCAGTTCACCAACATCTGGAACGACTTCCTGTACGGCGTGGTGTTCTCGGGCGCCGACAGCAAGCCCATCACGGTCGGGCTGAACAACCTGGCCAACACCTCGAGCACGGTCAAGGAATACAACGTGGACATGGCGGCTGCACTGATCGCAGCCCTGCCCACGCTCATCGTCTATGTCGTCGCAGGCAAGTATTTCGTGCGGGGCCTCACGGCCGGCGCGGTGAAAGGATAAACATCATGGGTGCACTGGCCATCAAGGGCGTCGAGAAGATCTTCAACGGCAATGTCCACATCCTGAAGGGCATCGACATCGAGATCGAAAAGGGCGAATTCCTCATCCTCGTGGGAGCTTCGGGCTGCGGCAAGAGCACGCTGCTCAACATGATCGCCGGGCTGGACACGCCCACGCACGGCAGCGTGCACATCGGCGACCGCGACGTGACCTACCTGCCCAGCAAGGACCGCGACATCGCGATGGTGTTCCAGAGCTACGCGCTGTACCCCACGATGAACGTGGCGCAGAACATCGCGTTCGGGCTGGAGATCCGCAAGGTGCCCAAGGCACAGCGCGAGGAGACGGTGCAGCGCGTGTCCAAGATGCTGCAGCTGGGCCATCTGCTGGACCGCAAGCCCGGGCAACTGTCGGGCGGCCAGCGCCAGCGCGTGGCCATGGGGCGGGCGCTGGCGCGCGACCCCAAGCTGTTCCTGTTCGACGAGCCGCTGTCCAACCTGGACGCCAAGCTGCGCGTCGAGATGCGGGCCGAGATCAAGCTGTTGCACCAGCGCACGCGCACCACCACGGTCTACGTCACGCACGACCAGGTCGAGGCCATGACGCTGGGCGACCGCATCGCGGTGATGAAGGACGGCCGTGTCGAGCAGTTCGGCACGCCGGACGACATCTACGAGCGGCCGGCCACCAAGTTCGTCGCCGAGTTCATCGGCTCGCCGTCGATGAACATGGTGCAGGCCCAACGCAGCGGCGCCGGCGTCGGCGCACACGGCGTGGACCTGCCCCTCAACGACGCGCAGCGCGCTGCCCTGCAGGCGGGCGGCAAGGAACTGGTCTACGGCGTGCGGCCCGAGAACATCGAGCTGGCCGACCAGGGCCTGCCGGGCACCTTCACCATCATCGAGCCGACCGGGCCGGAGACCTACGCCACGGTCGACACGGCCGTCGGCAAGCTCACGGCGCGCGTGCCTGGCAACCTGCGGCGCAAGGCCGGTGATGCGGTGTGCCTGCGCTGGAACCCGGCGCACGCCCACCTGTTCGACGCGGCGAACGACAAGCGCGTGGCTTGAGCGGGCTTGTCTTTCTTCCCCTCGCGGGGCACCCCTCGGTTCCAGGCCTTTCAAGGTCTCGGCGATGAAGGGTGCTGTCCGTGGCGTGGCGTGGCGTGGCGTGGCGCCCGGCCTCGGTCGGGCCGCCCGGCCTGGGGTGCCCGCCGTGGCCGCCCGGTGGACGCGTCCCTGGCCCAGGGGCTCGGGCAGCCTGCGGTGCTCGGCCTGCGGGCGCATTGCACAACTCGCACCGTTCACTGCGTTCACTCACCTCGAACAGGTGCAATGAGCTAGTCATTGAGGCGTGCTGCGCCGCCGCCCGCAGTCCTGCGCTCCTCGGCGCGTCCACAGGTTGGCCACGGCGGTCACCCCAGGCCGGGCTACGTCGCTGGTGGCTGACGCGCCGCAGGGGACGGGCTCGCGTGACGCGGGCTCTTTCTTCTCAACGGCTTTCCAGCGCGCACCGCTCGCGTGACGCGGCCTCCTCTTCTCGACGGCCTGCCAGCGCGAACCGCGCGTCGGAGTCAGCCGCACCGAGCCCGGCATGGGGCACCCCCAGGGCCGGCCCTGCAGATGCGCCGAGGAGCGCAGTGGCATGGGCGGCGGCGCAGCACGCTTCGTGAACTGACTCATTGCACCTGTTCGAGGTGAACGAACGCAGTGAGTGGTGCGAGTTGTGCAATGCGCCCATGCCGCGAGCACCGCAGGGGACCCCGAGCCCCTGGGCGAGGGGCGCTGAGCCGGGCCGGCCCTGGGGGTGCCCCATGCCAGGCGGCCCGCCGCCCACACAGCCAACACAGCCAACACAGCCAACACAGCACACCCGGCACACCCGCCACAACCGGCAAACCCACTGCTCGGCGAAGTACCGACGCCAAGACCTTGAAAGACCTGCCCCTCAGTACGCGATCGTGCTCGATATAGCGCGCGCGCATTCGATCAACATCGGTGCCAGCCTCCTCTGCGCCTCCTCCATCGTCCAGCGGCTGGTGGGCGGCGACAGGTGCAACGCGCCGACCGCGTTGCCCTGCCGATCCACCAGCGGCGCAGCCAGGCCCATGTCGCCCAGGAACAGCTCCTCGCAGTTGGTCGCATAGCCCACCTGCCGGCACTGCGCGATCTTCGCCAGGATGTCGTCGACATCCGTCAACGTGAACTGCGTGCGCGCCGGCCGGGGCGCGGCCAGCAGCAGTGCGCGCACGGCGTCATCGGGCAGCGTGCTCAAGTAGGCGCGGCCACAACTGCTGCAGTACATGGGGATGCGCATGCCCACCGGCGTGAACACCGGGATGAACTTGGACGTGACGAGCTGCGCCAGGTAGAGCATGTCGTGCCCCACCGGCTCGGTCACGTTGGCCGTCTCGCCGCTGGCGTTGGACAGCTGCGCCAAGTATGGGTGGGCGATCTGCACCAGCGGGTGGCCCACCAGGTAGTTCGCGCCGATCTCCATCGCCTTGGGCAGCAGCTGGAAGCGCCGCATGCGCGGGTGCTTGCCCACATAGCCCAGCACCTGCAGCGTGTGCACGGTGCGCTGGGCCGAGCCCTTGCTCATGCCCGTCTGCTCGGCCAACTCGCCCAGCGTCATGGTGCGGTGCGAGGCGTCGAAGGCGCGCAGTACGGCGAGGCCCTTTTCCAATGATTGGTTGAACAGCGGATCGGGCGCGGGGGCGTCCGGTTCGGCAGGTGCGGAGGTTCTGGCCATCTTCTGCGCGGCGACGCTGATCGCATGCGCCACGAGATTTGTTGTATCGATGATCGATTCTATGGATGCGGTGACTTGCTCTACAGCCGATGGGAGAATCCCGCGCATGAACCGCCCCCTCGACACCCTGACCATCACGCGTCCCGACGACTGGCACCTGCACCTGCGCGACGGCGAGGCCCTGCACACGCTGGTGCCGCACACGGCCGCCCAGTTCGCGCGCGCCATCGTGATGCCCAACCTGCGCCCGCCCGTCACCACGGCCGCGCTGGCCCTGGCCTACCGCGACCGCATCCTGGCGGCCGTGCCCGAGGGCGTGGACTTCGAGCCGTTGATGACGCTCTACCTCACCGACCAGCTTGCACCCGACGAGATCGTCCGCGCCCGCGAGGCCGGCGTCGTCGCCGCCAAGCTCTACCCGGCCGGTGCCACCACCAACAGCGATTCGGGCGTGACGGACATCCAGCGCATCCACCGCACGCTGGAGGCCATGCAGCGCGCCGGCATGCTGCTGCTGGTGCACGGCGAAGTCACTTCGCCCGACGTGGACCTGTTCGACCGCGAGGCGGTGTTCATCGACCAGCACATGATCCCGCTGCGGCGCGACTTCCCCGAGCTGAAGATCGTGTTCGAACACATCACCACGCGCGAGGCCGCGCAATACGTGAAGCAAAGCGATGCCCACACGGCCGCCACCATCACCGCGCACCACCTCCTGTACAACCGCAACGCCATCTTCGTCGGCGGCGTGCGGCCGCACTACTACTGCCTGCCAGTCCTCAAGCGTGAGACGCACCGCCTGGCGCTGGTCGAAGCGGCCACCAGCGGCAGCGCCAAGTTCTTCCTTGGCACCGACAGCGCGCCGCATGCCGCGCACCTCAAAGAGCATGCCAGCGGCTGCGCCGGCTGCTACACCGCGCATGCTGCGATGGAGATGTATGCCGAGGCCTTCGACCATGCCGGCGCGCTGGACCAATTGGAGGGCTTCGCCAGCTTCCACGGCGCCGACTTCTACGGCCTGCCGCGCAACACCGGCAGCATCACCCTGAAGCGCGATGCCTGGACGCCACCGCCCAGCTTTGCCTATGGCGAGGCCGAGCTGAAGCCGCTGCGCAGCGGAGAAGAATTGCCCTGGAGGATGGCAGCATGAGAACGCACACCGGCCCCGTCGCGCTACTGCTCGACGCCGACAACCTGTCATCGCCCGAGCTCGTCGCGCAGGCCCTGCACCTGCTGCAGCAGAGCGAGGGCCCGGTCACCATCCGCCGCGCCTATGGCAGCGCCGAGAACCTGAAGGGCCTGGGGCCAGTGCTGCGCGAGCTGGCGTTTCGCCCCTGCATCAACCTGCCGCTGGCCAAGAACACCACCGACATGATGCTGGCGGTCGACGCCATGGACCTGTGCGCGCAGCATCGGCTGGCAGTCGTGGCCATTGGCACCGGGGACGCCGACTTCGCCCCCCTGGTGCTGCGCCTGCGCGAGCTGGGCGTGCGCACGCTGTGCTACTCGCAGGCCAACAAGATGTCGCCCGACGCGCATGGCTTCTACGACGAGGTCGTGCTGATCTCGTCGCTGCGCCGCAGCCGGAGCGCACCTGCCGACGCCGAGCCCGCCGCGCCGGTGGCCCGCAAGACAGCGGCGCGCAAGACCCCCGCGCGCAAGACGGCAGCCAAGTCGGCCGCCGCGCCTGCCCCGGCACCCACTGCGGAAGTGGCAGCGGCACCGGCACCGGTACCCGCACGCGCGCCATCGCCATCGCCATCGCCATCACAAGCACGCTCGCCATTGCCATCGCCATCGCCCGCGCCCGCTCGCTCGCCGGCGCCCTCCCCGTCACGGCGCGCCGCACCGCCTGCGGAGTCGCAGGCCGCGCTCAGCGACGCGGTGCAAGCCCTGCTGCGCGAGATGCCCGGCGTCCTGGAAGGCAAGGCGGTCGAGTTCGGCGACGTCGCCCAGCGCCTGCGCAGCGCCAAGCTGATGAGCCGCAGCGCCAGTGCCGGCAAGTTCTTGAAGAAGCATGTCCCCGGCATCGAGATCACGCCGGAAGACTCGCCCCACAAGCTGCGCTGGCCAGCCGCCGCGCGCTGATCTTGCAGGCCGAGGCGATCGACTGGTCGCAGCCCTGGCTGCAGCCTTACCGTGCCATCGGCGAGACGGTCGCCCGGCACGTGGCGCACGGCGCGCCGGTGCACCAAGCGCTGCAGGCCGTGCGCCACCACGCGGGCGCCGGCGCCGCCGGGCCAGCGCCACCGCGCTTCGCGGCGCAAGGCAGCCTGCCGCCCGGCACGGCCTACGAATCGCATGTCTGTGCCACCGGCACGACGCTGTTGCAGCACAACCTGCACGACTTCTTCAACGGCCTGGTCTGGCTGCACTTTCCGCAAACGAAAAGGCGGTTGAATGCGCTGCACGCGCAGGCGATCGCCGCCACCTCGCCTGGGGGCCGGCGCGGCCCTTTGCGAGACGCGATGACCGTGTTCGACGAGAACGGCGCCCTGCTCTTGGCCCCACCGTTTGTGTGGGATGCCCTGCGTGCGCGCGACTGGCGGGGCCTGTTCGTGACGCACCGCGCGGCCTGGGCGCAGGCGCGGCTCGTGCTGTTCGGCCATGGCCTGATGGAGAAGCTGCTGCGCCCGCGCAAGCCCATCACGGCCCACGTCTATCCGGCCCCGCAAGCTCTTGATTCGATAGCACGCATCGACCACTGGCTGGCCACTGCCGTCGGTGGCCCCGATTGGCGAGCCAGGCCTTTCACACCCCTGCCGGTGCTGGGCATACCGGGCTGGCATGCCAGCAGTGTGGACGATTGCTTCTATGATGACCCGCTCGTATTCCGCCCCGCGGCGCGTTCAAACCAACCACAGCAAAGGACGCAGGCCGACGCGGCTTGATGTTGCACACAGCGCCCCCATGTGTGCAGCCGACCCCTACACAACCCAGGGGGGCCCCCCGGAGAACCCATGAAACGCATTGCCTTGTTTGTCCTCACCAATCTTGCCGTCGTGGTGGTGCTGGGCGTCGTCGCCAGCCTGCTCGGCGTCAACCGCTATCTCACGGCCAACGGCCTGAACCTGGGCGCGCTGCTCGGCTTCGCGCTGATCATGGGTTTTGGCGGCGCGATCATCTCGCTGCTCATCAGCAAGCCCATGGCCAAGTGGACCTCGGGCGTGAAGTTGATCGACCAGCCGCAGAACGCCGATGAAGCGTGGATCGTCGAGACCGTGCGCCGCCTGGCCGACAAGGCCGGCATCGGCATGCCCGAGGTCGGCGTCTTCCCGGGTGATCCGAATGCCTTCGCCACCGGCGCCTTCAAGAACTCGGCGCTCGTCGCCGTCTCCACCGGTCTGCTGCAAGGCATGACGCGCGAAGAGATCGAGGCCGTGCTCGCCCACGAGGTCGCCCACATCGCCAATGGCGACATGGTCACGATGACGCTGATCCAGGGCGTGATGAACACCTTCGTCGTGTTCCTGTCGCGCGTCATCGGCTATGCGGTGGACAGCTTCCTGCGCCGTGGCAACGAAGAAAACTCCGGCCCCGGCATTGGCTACTGGGTGACCACCATCGTGCTGGACATCGTGCTGGGCTTTGCCGCCGCGATCGTCGTGGCCTGGTTCTCGCGGCACCGTGAGTTCCGCGCCGACTCGGGCGCCACCTCGCTGATGGGCCGCAAGCAGCCCATGATCAACGCCCTGGCGCGCCTGGGTGGCATGCACCCGGCCGAGCTGCCCAAGAGCGTGGCGGCCCTGGGCATCGCCGGTGGCATCGGCCAGCTATTTTCGACGCACCCGCCTATCGAGAAGCGAATCGCCGCGCTGCAGAGCGCACCGTAAGCGCTGGCCTGAGCGCATCGAAAAAAGCCGCCTTCGGGCGGCTTTTTCCTTGGGGTTTTCACTGTTGCAGCCCGTCTTTGTTGCTGATCTGGAAACGATGCATTCCTTCGCAGCTGGTTTTTCTTTGGCCTCCCGGTCTCTACAGTTGAGCCCATCGATGAGACGCACACAAGTCAACGACTCATCGAACTGGACAGGACGGGAATGAGCCCGCCGTGCCAGAGATCGTCGAAACCTGTCTCGAAAGAAATTGCCATGAACACGAAGTTTTTTGCCTCCGCTCTGATCGCTGCCGCCACGCTCGTCGCCGCCCCCAGCTTTGCAGCCGACAACATGAGCGGTGAAGTGGGCTACGTGCCTGCAGCCCCCGTCGCCTCCACCAGCAACGTGAGCCGCGCCCAAGTGCAAGGCCAGTACCTGCAAGCCCAGCGCAACGATGCGCTGCCGCAAGCCGGTGAAGCCGCCGACCTCGGCGCCGTGGCCGCCACCGACAGCAACGTGAGCCGCGCGACCGTCCGCGCCGAAGCCGTCTATGCCGTGCGCAATGGCCAGACCGTCGGCGGCGAAGTCTGAGCGACACGCACCCCGGCACATTTGAACGAACACTGAAAGAACACCATCATGAACACGAAGTTTTTTGCCTCCGCCCTGATCGCCGCCGCCACCTTGGTTGCAGCCCCCAGCTTTGCAGCCGACAACATCAGCGGTGAAGTCGGCTACGTGCCGCCCGCACCTGTCGCGTCGACCAGCCACCTGACCCGCGCCATGGTGCAGCACGAATACGTGCGTGCCCAACGCAACGACCAACTGGCCATCACGGGCGAAGGCGCTGACGTTGGCGCCGTGGCCAGCACCAACAGCACGCTGACGCGCGACGCCGTGCGCGCCCAAGCCGCCTACGCCGTGCAGCACGGCCAACTGGGTGGCGGCCTGGTCTGACCCCCTGAGGCGCTGCTCTGCAGCGCAGCCAAAAGCCCGCACCGCAAGGTGGCGGGCTTTTTTTTGCGCGGCTCGTCGCGGCGTGCAGTCTGACGCACGAGGCCCTGCACGGCCAACGGCTTTGCAGCGCGAGCGCTGCCAGCCAGACGTCCGGCGCGACCCAGGCACCTCGGCCTACAGCCCGCGCGTGCTGCGTCACCTACTGTGGTTAATCACATACTTCAACGAGGTGCCGCATGACAGACAAGCAGACCCAATCCATGGCCGAAGACAGCAACATGGAAAAGGACCCTTCGACCTGGGTCACCGGCGATGAGGCCATGACGGGCGCCCAGCGCTCCTATCTCAAGACGCTCAGTGAAGAAGCCAAGGAGCCCTTCGACGGCTCGCTGTCGAAGGCGCAGGCGTCGATCCGCATCGACGAGCTGCAGCAGCTCACCGGCCGGGTGCCGGTGGACCACACCCCGCCCTCCAGTCGCGACGTGTAGCGGGTGGGGCGCGCGCCCCCTGCCCCGGCCATTGCTGCGCCGGCACAACGCACCGCCGCCTGTGCAATTCATTTCATCTGCTTATTTATTGATGTGACATCTAAACTTGTCCAATCGATGGCCACGCGTTTCAATGCGTGTTGTCTGCAGCACACGCTGCGTCAGCAACAGCAGGAGAACAGAGATGGACGCAGGCGAGGACACGGCACGGACCCAGGTGCTCATCGTGGGCGGTGGCCCGGTCGGCATGGGGTTGGCGGTGGAGCTGGGGCAGCGCGGTGTGCGCTGCATGGTGGTGGAACGATTCGCCGAGCCGCAGCCCATCCCCAAGGGCCAGAACCTGACGCAGCGCACGATGGAGCACTTCCATTTCTGGGGTGCCGAGCCTGCACTGCGCGCTGCGCGCACCATTCCGGCCGGCTACGGCATCGGCGGCCTTGCCGCGCACGGCACACTGCTCAGCCCCTACCACTACGACTGGCTGCAACGCGATCTGGTGCGGCCGTTCTACTACCAGGCCAATGAGCGGCTGCCGCAGTACGCGACCGAGCAGGTGTTGCGCCAGCGCGCCGCAGAGATTCCCTCGGTCACCGCGCTGTATGGCTGGAAGGCGGAAACGGTGGTGGCCGATGCCGACGGTGTCCAGGTCACTTTGTCAGAGCGCGGGGGAGCGGGTCGCCAGTCGATCCGCGCGGACTATGTGGTCGGTTGCGACGGCAGCCGATCGGTCGTGCGCGAGCAGGCGGGCATCACGCAGACGCTGTCGGACCACGACCGGCTGATGGCCCTGGTGGTGTTCCGCTCGCGCGAGCTGCACGATCTGCTCGCCTGCTATCCGGGCAAGTCCTACTACAACGTGCTGCAGCCCGAGTTGAACGGCTACTGGAAGTTCTTTGGCCGTGTGGATCTGGGTGAGACCTGGTTCTTCCACGCGCCCGTGCCGCCCGGCACCACCAAAGACAACTTCGACTTCGCCGCCTACCTGCACGAGGCTGTCGGCGCCAAGTTCGAAGTCGAGTTCGAGCACATCGGCTTCTGGGATCTGCGCTTCGCCATCGCCAACCAGTACCGCGCCGGCCGCGTGTTCGTCGCTGGCGATGCCGCGCACAGCCACCCACCGTACGGCGGCTACGGCGTCAACACCGGCTTCGAGGATGCCCGCAACCTGGGCTGGAAGCTCGCGGCCCGGCTGCAGGGCTGGGGCGGCGAGGCGCTGCTGGACTCCTACGATCAGGAACGCAGGCCGGTGTTCGATTCCACGGCGCGCGATTTCATCGCCAAGTCCATCGAGACGGATCGCGCCTTCCTGCACGCGCACGATCCCGCGCGCGACAAGGACGCTTTCGAGAAAGCCTGGAACGCCCGCAGTGCAGGCGCGGCGGACGAAGTCAACGCCTTCGAGCCGCACTACGAGGGGTCTCCGGTCGTGGCCGGCACCGAGGGCGCTGGCGGCAGCGCGGTCGGACGGCACAGTTTCGAAGCGCGCGCCGGCCACCACCTGGCCCCGGCAACGCTGGCCGACGGTCGCAATGTGTACGAGCGTCTGGGGACAGGGTTCACCTTGCTGGCGCTCGGCGCAGATGCCGCGCAGGTGCAGACGTTCGTCGACGCGGCGCGTGACGCGAAGCTGGACCTGACGGTGGTTCAAGACGCCGCCGCAGGCGAGTGCGCCCGCTATGGCGCCCCGCTGGTGCTGGTGCGGCCCGACCATTTCGTGGCCTGGGTCGGTGATGGCGCAGCGGTGCCCGAAGCCCTGCAGGTGCTGCGCACGGCCAACGGCACGGCCTAGCCGCGCGCGCGGCAGGCCCAGGCGCTCCTACACTGCGCCGATGAATCTTTCCACGCGCCAGATCCGGGCCTTCCTGTTCGTGGCGCGCGCCGGCAGCTTCACGCGTGCGGCCGAACGCGCGCACATGACGCAGGCCGGCCTCAGCATCCTGGTGCGTGAAGTTGAGCGCCAACTGGGCGCCCGGCTGTTCGACCGCACGACGCGCGCCGTCCAGATGACCGAGGCAGGTCGCCGTTTTGCCGCAGTGGCCGAATCGGTGCTGCAGCAGCTCGACGATGCCACGGCCGAGATGGACGCGCTCGGCCAGGTGGCGCGCCAGCAACTGCGCATCGCCGCCACGCCGCTGGTCTCGGCCCATCTGCTCCCCCAACTGCTCGCCCGCTTCAAGGCTGGTAATCCCCACGTGCGCATCCAGTTGCTGGACAGCGACCTGCAGGGCGTTCAGGACCTGGTGGAGTCCGGCGCTGCGGACATGGGCTTCGGCTTCTTTTTCAAAGTCGCGTCCGGCCTCGTGCGGCGCCATGTCGCCGACTTTGCGCTGATGAAGGTCTCGCCGGCCGACACGGTGCCGCAAGCGCTAGGGCGCGCGCGCTGGGCATCGCTGCGCGGCGCCTCGCTGATCACGCTGCCTTCGGACAATCCGATCCAGCGCGCCATCGACACGCAGATGCACAAGTTGGGGATCGAGCGCGACGACGGCGCCAGCCTGGCGGTGAGTTTCCTGGCGACCCAGATCTCGATGGTGGAAGCAGGTTTCGGCGATGCGGTGATGCCGACGTTTGCGGTCGCGGCCTGCCGCCGGCACCACGTGCAGATCGACGTGCTGGGCAGCCCGCAGGTCAAGCTGGGCTTCTACCGCATCTCACGCAAGGGTGCCGCCGAGACGGACACCATGAAGGCCTTCGACGCGTCGGTCGCTCTGCATCTGCCCGAGATGTCGCGCTAGACATTGCAAGCCAGAACACGCTGGCGGCGCCGCCTGTGACCGCAGCCGCCAACACGTCCGGCCGCGCCCTTCACTCCGCCGTGATGTTGCCCTGGCGGACCACATCGGCCCAGCGCTGGGCGTCCTTGGCAATGAGCGCACCGAACTCGGCTGGCGTGGCCGTGGCGGGCACCATGCCCTGCGCCTCGAATGCCTTGGCCACGTCGGGCTGCTTCAGCACCGCGGCGATCTCGCGGTTCAGGCGATCCACGACGGCCTGTGGCGTGCCCTTGGGCGCCAACACGCCGTACCACATGTCCACGTTGTCGATGGCGGCACCCGCTTCGGCCAGCGTCGGCACGTCGGGCAGCTGCGGCAGGCGCTTCGGGCTGCCCGTGGCGATCGCGCGCAGCTTGCCTGCCTGGATGTGCTGCAGGGCCACGTGAACCGGCAGGAACATGAAATCGATGCGCCCGCCCAGCAGGTCCGTCACCGCACCGGCAGTGCCTTTGTAGGGCACGTGCAGCATCTCCATGCCGCTGTTCTGGGCGAGCAGCGCCATCGACAGATGGTGGGGTGTGCCCACACCGGGAGTCGCGTAAGCCAGCTTTCCGGGTGCAGCCTTTGCGGCCGACACGACCTGCGCCAGCGTGGTGGCCTTCTGCGTGTTGGGGTTGGCGACAAGCAGCAGGCTGCCCCAGGAGGTCATGGCCACCGGCGTGAAATCGGCGACGGGGTCGTAGGACAGGCTTTTGTACAGGCTCTTGTTCATGACCAGCGTGTTGACCTGCACCATCAGCGTATGGCCATCGGGCTTGGCCCTGGCGACGCGATCGCTGCCGATGTTGCCGCTGGCGCCGGGGACGTTGTCGACGACGACCGGCTGCCCCAGCACTTTCGGCAGATGCACGGACAGCTGACGCGCGATCAGGTCGATCCCGGTGCCGGGCGTGTAGGGCACGACGAAGGTGATGGCCTGGTCAGGCCACGCGAACGCCTGGCCGGCCATCAGCACGGCGCTGGAACAAACGATGGAACGCAAAAATCGACGCATGCGGTGTCTCCTGGTTGCAGGGTGCGGCGCAGGCCTCTCCCCCTATAGCCGATCGATTAAGCCTTGACGAGGTTCATGTGGCAAATTCACATATCACATGAATGCATAAGTGCGGCCTATCAATGCAGCGACGCGTTCTGTGCACGCAGGCCATCCAACGGATGCCAAACGCGGCGACCGGCACCTCAACGCGGCCGGCGCATCAGGAACTTCTCACCCAGCGCGAAGTAGTCCGCCGGCCCACCGCCGCGCAGCACCGGCTGGGCCGCGGCGGTGTCGTAGATGCCGTCTTTGAGCAGCTTGCGCGCGATGTGGATCTGCACCACCTCGCCCAGCACCAGCCAGGTGTCCACCGGCGTGCCGTCCGCGCCTTGCAGCTGGATCAACTGCGACAGCTTGCACTCGAAGGCCACCGGGCTCTCGCCCACGCGCGGCGCCGCCACGCGCAGCGAGGGCACGGCCGTGAGGCCGGCCAGCGCAAACTCATTGACCTCTGGCGGCACGGCCGCGCAGGACGCGTTCATCGGCTCGGCCAGCGGCCGCGTCACCAGGTTCCAGACGAACTCGCCCGTCTCTTCGATGTGGCGCACAGAATCCTTGCGGCCGATGCTGGAAAAGCCGATCAGCGGGGGCGTGTAGTTGAACGCGTTGAAGAAGCTGTAGGGCGCCAGGTTCACCAGCCCGCCCGCGCTGCGCGTGGACACCCAACCGATCGGCCGCGGGCCGACGATGGCGTTGAACGGGTCGTGCGGCAGGCCGTGGCCCAGGCGCGGTTCATAGGAATGCAGGTCGTCTTGGATCATGGGGCGCTCGTGGTGGGCAGGGCTGTGAAGACCCGCATCTTGCCGCGTGGGCAGCCGCAGCGTCGCGCCGATCGGCATGACCCCGCAATCTTCGGCCTTCAGGCCTGGTGCCCGCGCTGCCAGCCCGGCGCGGCGGCTCGTGCTGCGCTTCGCTGCGCAGCTCGATAGGGCCGGCGTGCTACCCCGGCATGCGCGAGTCATCCGGGTAACTCCGTAGTGCCGCCGCCGTGGTGGAAAGCCTTCTGAAAGCCTCGGACGGGCACGATCTCAACTCTTCGGCCAACACCCTCGAAAGCGAGACAGCATGTACCCCTCACTGCCCCACGACGCCCTGCCCTCGACCCGTCGCCACTGGCTGCAAGCCAGCGGCGCCCTGGCCCTCGGCGGCCTGCTGCCTTCCCATGCATGGGCGCAGGCGGCCTGGCCCAGCAAGCCGATCCGCTTCGTGGTGCCGTTTGCGCCGGGCGGCAGCTCGGAGATCGTGGCCCGCTCCAGCGCGGGCGAGCTGTCCAACACCATCGGCCAGAACGTGTTTGTGGACAACAAGCCTGGCGCCGCCGGCAACATTGCGATGTCGGAGGTGGCGCGCAGCGACGATCAGCACACCCTCATCCTGGGCCACATCGGCACGCTGGCCGTCAACCCCTACATCTTCGCCAAGCTGCCGTTCGACGCGAACAAGGATTTCAAACCCGTCAGCCTGCTGGCCAAGGTGCCCAGCCTGTACGTGGTGCACCCCGACGTGCCGGCCAGGAACCTCACCGAGTTCATCGCCTACGCCAAGAAGAACCCGGGCAAGCTGAGCTACGGCTCGGCGGGCAACGGCAGCGCGGGGCACCTGGCGTTCGAGTATCTGAAGATGACCTCGGGCGTGTTCATGCTGCACGTGCCCTACCGTGGCACCGGGCCGATGCTGACGGACCTGATGTCCGGCCGTGTCGAGGCCTCGGCCATCGGCGCGCCAGCCATCCTGCCGTTCATCAAGGCCGGCAAGCTGCGCTGCATCGCCACCGGCTCGGCGATGCGCCTGGCGCAGTTGCCCGATGTGGCGACCGTGGCCGAACAAGGCTTTCCAGGCTTCGAGATGACGCAGTGGTACGGCATGCTGGCCCCCGCCACGCTGGCGCCGGCGCACATCGCCAAACTGTCGGCCGAAACCATGAAAGCCATGAAGACCACGACTGTGCTGGAGAAGCTGAAAGGCGATGCGGCCGAGGCCGTGGGCGGCACGCCGGAGGAGTTCGCCAAGTTCATCGCCATCGAGCAGGAGCGGTGGAAGAAGGTGATTGCGCGGGCCGGGATCAAGCCGGACTAGACATGACGCAACCCCCAGTCTTCGCGCTGCGCGCTCCGCCCACCCCCTTCTGCTGCGCAAAGGGGGCGCACCCAGCGGCCTGGCAGAGCCAGTTCCGCGGGTGCCCTGGCATGGCCTGCTCCGCGGCCATCGGTCCGGGCTCGCCTGCGACCGGCCAAGACGGCACAGCCGCCTGACATGCGCATCCTGCTCGCCGAAGACGAGCACGCGCTGGGCACCTGGCTGTGCAAGGCGCTGGAGCAGGCCGGCATCCAGGTGGAGTGGGTGGACGACGGGCGGCTGGCCGACCTGGCGCTGCAGCGCCGCGAGCACGACGCGCTGGTGCTGGACCTGGGCCTGCCCGGCATGGACGGCCACACCGTGCTCACCCGGCTGCGCGAGCGTGACCAGCGCCTGCCCACGCTGATCCTCACGGCGCGCGATTCGCTGGCCGAGCGCGTCGGCTCATTGAACGCGGGGGCGGACGACTTTCTCGCCAAGCCGTTCGCGTTGGCGGAACTGGAAGCGCGGCTGCACGCGCTGGTGCGCCGCGCGCGCGGCACCGAGCACCCGCGCCTGGCGTGCGGCCCGCTGGTCTACGACAGCGCGCGCCGCCAATTCCAGCTGCACGGCGAGCCGCTGGCCCTGTCGCCACGCGAATCGGCCGTGTTGCGCGTGCTGGTGCAGCGCAGTGGCGAGCCACAGTCCAAGCAGCAGATCCTGGACCGCGTGTTCTCCGACGACGATGCCGTGCACCCCGAGGCGGTGGAAGTGTTCGTGCACCGCCTGCGCAAGCGGCTGGAGGGCAGCGGCGTGCGCATCGTCACCATGCGCGGGCTGGGCTACGCGCTCGAGGAAGGCTGAGAGTCGATGCGCATCGCCCGGCGCGCCGTGCAGTGGATTCAACGCGCCAGCCTGTGGCAGCGCCTGGCCCTGCTGCTACTGCCGGCCTTGCTGCTGACCACCGCCGTCGAGCTGTGGGCCACGCGACAGGACGCGCTGGCGGCCGCCAACGCGGCCTACGACCGCTCGCTGCTGGGCGCGCTGCGCTCCATCGACGCCAACATCTCTGTTGCCTCGGGCGGCCTGTCGGTCGAGCTGCCCTACACCATGTTCGAATTCTTCGAGCTGACCGCCAGCGGGCAGGTGCACTTTCGTGTGGCCACCTCGGACGGCCTGGTCGAGCTGGGCAGCGCCGACCTGCCCGAGCCCCCCACGCCGACCGCCACCGGCGTGCCGGTGTTCTACGACGCCACGTATTTCGGCGAGGCCGTGCGCCTGGCCGCCTACCGGCGCAACCTGGCCGGCACGCCCGCCGGCAGCCCGGGCACGAGCGTGCTGGTGCAGGTCGGCGAGAGCACGCGTTCGCGTGAGGAGTTCACCGCACGCTTCGTGCGCCGCGCGGCGCTGCGCGACGGCGTCATCCTGCTGCTGCTGGTCTGTGGCACCTCGTTGGCGCTGGCAGCTGCCCTGCGCCCGCTGCGGCGGCTGGCGCGCGAGGTGCAGGCGCGCCAGAGCGACGACCTCACGCGCATCGAGGAAGACGCCATCCCCGCCGACATTCGCCCGCTGGTGGCCGCAGTCAACCAGCACATGGGGCGCACGCAAGACCTGGTGGCGCAGCAGCGGCAGTTTCTGGACGACGCCTCGCACCAGCTGCGCACGCACCTGACCACGCTGCGGATGCAGGTGGACGTGGCACTGCGCGAGCCTGATGCCGGCCAGGTGCGCGCGACGCTGCAGGCCATGGGGCAGGAGATCGGCCGCGTGACGCGCAGCACCCAGCAGCTGCTGGCCCTGGGCCGCAGCGACACCGCCGCGCTGGACGTGGCCGAGATCGACCTGGCCGGGTTGCTGCACGCGGTGGCCGTGGGCCTGATGCCGCTGGCGCGCGCGAAGGACCTGGACCTGGGCATCAACCCCGCCACACGGCCGCTGACCGCCATCGCCGACGAAGGGCTTTTGCGGGAGGCGCTGGGCAACCTGGTGTTCAACGCGATTGCCTACACGCCAGCGCGGGGCACGGTCACCGTGCACGCCACGGACGATGCAGACGGCTGGCGCATCACCGTCGAAGACGACGGCCCGGGCCTGAGTGCGGAGGAGTGCGCCGCGCTGGGCCAGCGCTTTCGGCGCGGCGCGCGCAGCGGCCCCGGCGGCTCCGGTCTGGGGTTGGCGATTGCCCGCTCGATCGCAGAGCGCCACCGGGGCACGCTGGAGTTGCGGCCCCGGCCGGACGCACCGGGGCTGCACGCCATCCTGTGGTGGCCCAGGCCCCCAGCTTGAGATGATCCGCACGAGGCCCGCCATGCCCACCCGCGCCATGACCCACACCGCTGGCCGCGCCGCTATCTGCGCCACCGGCCCCGTCCTCGCCCGCCGCACGGTGCTCGCCCTGGCGGCGAGCAGCCTGTGGTCACCCGCCGCGCGCGCCGCCGTGCCCGACCCCAGCCTGGGCGCCGCCGAATGCGTGATTCCCGCCAAGCCTGGCGGCGGCTTCGCGCTGACCTGCGCGCTGGCGCGCGACGCGCTGCAGTTGGTGCGCCCGCAGCGTCCGGCGCTGGCACAGCGCTACCTGCCAGGCGGCATCGGCGCGGTGGCGTTCGACCGTGTGGCCACCGGCCGCATCGGCGGGCCGGCGGTGCTGGTGGCCTTCTCCAGCGGCTCGCTGCTGAACCTGGCGCAGGGCCGCTTCGGCCCGCACGCGCCCACAGCCGTGCGTTGGGTGGCCACGCTGGGCACCGACTACGGCGTGATCGCCGTACACCGCGACGCCCCCTACCGCACGCTGCGCGATGTCATCGAGGCGCTGCGCCAGCAACCAGCGCGCGTCGTGTTCGGTGCTGGCGGCACGGTCGGCAGCCAGGACTGGGTCAAGGCCGCGCTGCTGGTGCGCGCCGCCGGGCGCGAGCCCAAAGCCATGCGCTTTGTCGCATTCGAAGGCGGTGGCGACGCGCTGGCCGCGCTGCAGGGCAAGCATGTCCACGTGTTCCCCGGTGACGCCGCAGAAGCCCTGCAGGCCCTGGCCGGCGGCGCCGCCATCCGCATCCTGGCGGTGCTGTCGGCCTCGCGGCTGGACGGCGCACTAACGGGCGTGCCCACGGCGCGCGAACAAGGCGTGGACCTGGTCTGGCCGACGGTGCGTGGCCTGTACATCAGCGCCGACGCGCCGCCCGAAGCCGTG
The DNA here is from genome assembly GCF_056521305.1 of Rhodoferax sp. RT4P68. NCBI lineage: Bacteria > Pseudomonadati > Pseudomonadota > Betaproteobacteria > Burkholderiales > Comamonadaceae > Rhodoferax > Rhodoferax sp. RT4P68. The sequence goes on along the minus strand of NZ_JBWMBB010000003.1, from coordinate 309,095 downwards.
CAAGCCTGGGCGGCAGCCTTCCGCGAAGCCACGGCCGCGCCCGGCTTCGCGACGCTGCGAGAGCGCCAGGGGCTGTACCCATTCGCGCTGAGCGGCCAGGCGCTCGAGGCGTATGTGGCAGAGCAGATCGGGCAGTACCAGCGCATGGCGGATGGGCTGGGGTTGCGGCGGTGGGGGCGGTAGGTGGCGCCAGCGACGCCCCGCCGATGTCTACAACTGCTCCGCGCGCGCCAGGGCTGTCTCCGTCTGCGCTGAGCGGCGCGGCGCTAAGGGCGGCCGCGCGTTCGCGGTCACAGGCGACCTCGACCAACTGCACACTTTGATCGTCATTGGTCACCTCAACGACCGATAGTTTGTGCAGTTACACCGCGCCCCACCCCCCACCCAGCGCCCGCACCAACCCCACCGTCGCCTGGTACTGCGCGGCCTTCACCTGCAGCGCCTGCCGCCGGTTGCGCAGCTCGCTGCGGCGGGCGTCCAGCAGTTCGATCTGGCTGACCAGGCCGTTGCGCCAACGCGTCTCGGACAAGGCGGATGCACGGGTGGCGGCTGCAACTGCACGGCCCTGGGCCTGCGACTGCTCACCCAGCAGGCGCAAGGCCGACAGCTGGTCCTCCACGTCGCGGAACGCGCCCAGCACCTGGCCGCGGTAGCCGGCGGCTGCCGCATTCAGCTGCGCAGCGGCACCTTGCAGATTGGCCTCGCGCCGGCCGCCGTCGAACACCGGCAGCGACAGCAGCGCGCCGATGCCCCAGGCGCGGGCCGACCACCTGAACAGATCGCCCAAGTCGGCCGAGGCGAAGCCGCCGGAGCCCGTCAGCGCGATGTCGGGGAACCAGGCGGTGCGCGCCACGCCGACACGGGCCTGCGCGGCCTGCATCGCGCTTTGCGCGGCGGCCACATCGGGCCGGCGCGCCAGCACGGTGCCGGGCACACCGGCCGGGATCGTGGGCAGCGCGCTCTGCCAGGCCTGCACCGGCAGCACGAACGACGAGGCCGCATCGCCCACCAGCACGGCCAGCGCGTTTTCCAGCGCGGCGCGGTTGCGGTCCAGCGCCAGGGCTTCGGCTTCGTTGGCGGCCACCTCGCTCTGCACGCGCACCACATCCAACTCGGCGATGTCGCCGGCGTCGTAGCGGCGTTGCGTCAGGCGCAGCGTGTCGTCGTAGGCCGCGACGGTCTGGCGCACCAGTGCGCGTTCGTCGTCGAGTGCGCGCAGGCTCAGATAGGTCTGCGCCGTCTCGGCCTGCACCAACAGGCGCGTGCTCTGCAGCAGCGCCTCGCGCGAGGCGGCGTCCAGCCGTGCGGCATCGCTGGCCCCGGCCAGGCGGCCGAACAGGTCGAGCTCGTACGAGAAATTGGCGCCCGCATTGAACACGCTGCCCGGGCGGCTGCCCTGCGCAGTGTCGGCGCCGGCCTGGCGCTGGGCCCCCGCGCCAACGCCGAGCTGCGGCGCGCGGTTGGCGTCCGCCCCGCGCAGCAGCGCGCGGGCCTGGGCCAGGCGTGCGCCGGCCTCCTGGATGCCCGCGTTGCGGGAGCCGGCGCGTTCCACGAGGTCGTTCAACACCGGGTCGTTGAAGGCCAGCCACCAGGCGCCACGGTCGGCCTGCTCGGCCGGCACTGCGGTGGTGAAGCGGGCGCCGCCTTCCTTGAACTGCGTCGGAATGGCCGGCAGCGCGTGATCAGGGTTGGCCGGCAGCGGCGCGCTGGCACAGCCGGCGAGCACCAGCGCCGCCAGCAAGGGCGTCGCAAGCAGACGCCGGGCCGCCCCGAGTGTGCTTGTCCCGGCTGAGGGACGGGATGGACGCAGCCCTGCCCAAGCGGTCATGGTCATAGAGTGGAATCGCATGGCGTTTCTCCTTATTCGATGGGATGGCGCGGCGCAGCCGGCAGCGCGTGGGCCGACGCGCCGCCACCGCCGTGCGGGGGGCTGACGGGCGCATGCGCAGCACCGTGGTGGGCCAATGGCCGGTTGCCCGCCAGCTGGCGCATCAGCACGTAGAACACGGGCGTCAGGAACAGGCCGAACGCGGTCACGCCAATCATTCCGAAGAACACGGCGATGCCCATCGCGCTGCGCATCTCCGAGCCGGCGCCGGTGGCCAGCACCAGCGGCAGCACGCCCATGACGAAGGCCAGCGAGGTCATCAGGATGGGCCGCAGCCGCAGCCGGCTGGCCTCGATGGCGGCCTGCACGGGCGTGCGGCCGGCAAACTCCAGCTCGCGTGCGAACTCCACGATCAGGATGGCGTTCTTTGCGCTCAGCCCCACCAGCACCATCAGCCCGATCTGCGTGAACACGTTGTTGTCACCATCGGTCAGCCACACGCCCGTCATCGCCGCGAGGATGCCCATGGGCACGATCAGCACGATGGCGGCTGGCAGCGTCAGGCTCTCGTACTGCGCGGCCAGCACCAGGAAGACCAGCAGGATCGCCACCGGGAAGATCAGCAGCGCCGAATTGCCGGCCAAAATTTCCTGGTAGGTCAGCTCCGTCCACTCAAAGCCCATGCCGGGCGGCAGCGTTTCCCTGGCGATGCGCTCGATGGCGTCCTGCGCCTGGCCCGATGACACGCCGGCCGCAGGCGCGCCGTTGATGTCGGCCGAAAGGTAGCCGTTGTAGCGCATCGCGCGCTCGGGGCCGGCGCCGGTCTGCACCCGCATGAGGGCGGACAGCGGCACCATCTCGCCGGTGGCCGAGCGCACCTTCAGCAGGCCGATGTCTTCGGCACGCGCACGGTAGGCCGCATCAGCCTGCACGCGCACGGTGTAGGTGCGGCCGAACTTGTTGAAGTCGTTCACGTACAGCGAACCCAGGTAGACCTGCATGGTGTCGAACACGTCGGTCACGGCCACGCCCAGTTGGCGCGCCTTGGCGCGGTCGATGTCGGCGAACAGCTGCGGCACGTTGACCTGCCAGCTGGTGAACATGCCGGCCAGCTCGGGCGTCTGGTAGGCCTTGGCCATGAAGGCCTTGACGGCCACATCCATCTGGCCGAAGCCGAGGCCGCCACGGTCCTGCAACTGCAGCTTGAAGCCGCCGGTCGTGCCCAGGCCGGCCACCGGTGGCGGCGGGAACATCACGATGAACGCGTCCTGGATGCCGCCGAAGGCCTGGTTCAGCTGCTGCGCCACGGCCACGCCGCTCTGGTCAGCGCCCTTGCGCTCATCGAAGGGCTTGAGCGTGGCGAACACGATGCCGGCGTTCGAGCTGTTGGTGAAGCCGTTGATCGACAGGCCCGGGAAGGCCAGCGTGCCTTCCACGTTCGGGTTCTTCTCCATGATCTCGCCGATGCGGCGCACCACGGCATCGGTGCGGTCCAGCGTGGCGCCGTCGGGCAGCTGCGCGAAGCCGATCAGGTACTGCTTGTCCTGCGTTGGCACGAAGCCGCTGGGCACGACCTTGAACAGGCCGAAGGTGGCCGCCACCAGCGCGAGGTAGACCAGCATCAAGAGGCCCTTGCGCTTGAGCACGCTGCGCACCCCGCCGCCATACGCTTCGCTGCCGCGCTGGAACACGCGGTTGAAGCCGCGGAACAGCCAGCCAAAGGCCTTGTCCATGCCGCGCGTGAGCGCGTCCTTGGGCGCGTCATGGCTGCGCAGCAGCAGTGCTGCGAGGGCCGGCGACAGCGTCAGAGAATTGACGGCCGAAATCACGGTCGAGATCGCAATCGTCACCGCGAACTGCTTGTAGAACTGCCCCGTCAACCCGGTCATGAACGCCAGTGGCACGAACACCGCCACCAGCACCAGCGCGATGGCGATGATGGGGCCGGACACCTCACGCATGGCCTGGTAGGTGGCCTCGCGCGGCGACAGGCCGGCTTCGATGTTGCGCTCCACGTTCTCGACCACGACGATGGCGTCATCCACCACGATGCCGATCGCCAGCACCAGGCCGAACAGGGACAGCGCGTTGATCGAGAAGCCCAGCAGGTGCAGCACGGCGAAGGTACCGACCACCGACACCGGCACCGCCAGCAGCGGGATGATGGACGCGCGCCAGGTCTGCAGGAACAGGATCACGACCAGCACGACCAGCAGCACGGCCTCCAGCAGCGTGTGCACCACCGATTCAATCGACGCGCGCACGAACTGCGTGGGGTCGTAGGCAATGCGGTACTCCACGCCCTCGGGCATGGTCTTGGCCAGCGTGTCCATGGTCTGGCGCACGGCAGCCGAGATCTCCAGCGCGTTCGAGCCGGGCGCCTGGAACACGCCGGTGCCCACGGCCGCATCGTTGTTCAGCAGCGAGCGCAGCGAATAGTCGGCCGCGCCGAGCTCGATGCGCGCGATGTCGCGCAGCCGCGTGATGGCGCCGTCGCTGCCCGTCTTGACGATGATGTCACCGAACTCTTCCTCGTTCTGCAAGCGGCCCTGGGCGTTCACCGACAGCTGCACGTCGATGCCCGGCAGCCCCGGCGATGCACCCACCACGCCGGCGGCAGCCTGCACGTTCTGGCTGCGGATGGCCTGCACCACGTCATTGGCCGACAGGCCGCGCTGCGCGACCTTCTGCGGGTCGAGCCAGACGCGCATCGAATACTCGCCGCCGCCCCAGGTCTGCACCTGGCCCACGCCTTCGATGCGCGCCAGCCGGTCCTTCACGTTCAGCAGCACGTAGTTGCGCAGGTAGTTCACGTCGTAGCGGCCGTTGGGCGACACGAGGTGGACCACCATGGTCAGGTCGGGCGAGCTTTTCACGGTGGTGATGCCGAGGCGGCGCACCTCCTCGGGCAGGCGCGGTTCGGCCTGGGCCACGCGGTTCTGCACCAGCTGCTGCGCCTTGTCGGGGTCGGTGCCCAGGCGGAAGGTGACGGTCAGCGTCATGGCGCCATCGGTCGTGGCCTGGCTGCCCATGTAGAGCATGCCCTCGACACCGTTGATCTGCTCTTCGATCGGCGTGGCCACGGTCTCGGCGATCACGCTGGGGCTGGCGCCCGGGTAGCGTGCGCTGACGACGACTTGCGGCGGCGCGACCTCGGGGTATTCCGAGATCGGCAGCGAGCGCAGCGCGATCAGGCCCGAGAGAAAGATCAGCACCGACAACACGCCGGCAAAGATCGGCCGGTCGATGAAGAATTTGGAGAGGTTCATGGCGGTTCTCTGTGGTGAGCGGGCGCAGCAACCCCCGCCGTGCCGCGCCGGGGGCGCAGACGGTGTGGTGGCGTCAAAGGATCAGTGGCGTCAGCCGCGCCGGGCGGCGATCAGGATGACATTCAGGTCTGCGATCACGACTGCCATGACGGCAGCTGTGACGACTGCCGTCACGACTGCGGGAGGGCGCCGGCCGCGCGGGCCTGCTGGTCGGGCTTGGCGTCCATCGCCACGGCTTGTGGCGCCACTTCCATGCCCGGCCGCACGCGCTGCAGGCCGTTCACGACGATGCGCTCGCCGGCCTGCAGCCCGCTGGTCACGATGCGCAGGCCGTTGACGTTGGCACCCAGCGTGACGGCCCGCCATTGCGCCTTGTTCAGCGCGTCGACGACGATCACGAACTTCTTGTCCTGGTCGGTGCCCACCGCGCGCTCATTGACCAGCAGCGCGGCGCTGTTCTTGACCTGGCCCATGCGCAACCGCGCGAACTGGCCGGGCATCAAGGTGCCGTCCTGGTTGTCGAACTGCGCGCGTACGCGCACCGTGCCGCTCTTGGGATCGACCTGGTTGTCGACCCACTGCAGGCGGCCGACGAGCGGCGTATCTTCATGGGCTGCGGTGCCCATCTGCACCGGGATGCGCCCGATCTGCGCGCGGCTGCTGCCGGGCAGTTCACGCAGCGCACGCGAGACGACCTGCTCGTCGGCATCGAAGCTGGCGTAGATCGGGCTGACCGAGACCAGCGTCGTCAGCACCGGCGCGCCGGGGCCGGCCGAGACCAGGTTGCCCACCGTGATCTCGATCCTGCCGGCGCGGCCGGCGACTGGCGCGCGCACCTGGGTGTACGACAGGCTCAACTTGGCCGATTGCAACGCGGCCTGGGCGGCACGCAGATTGGCGTCGGCCTCGCGCAGCGCGTTGGCGCGCTCGTCATGCTCGCGCTGGGCAATGGCGCGGTCGTCCAGCAGGCGCTGCGCGCGGTCGAGCTCGCTGCGCGTGAACGATTGGCGCGCCTGCGCGGCGACGACCTGGGCCTCGGCACGCTCCACGTCGCTCGCATAGGGTGCCGGGTCGATGGTGACCAGCAGGTCTCCCTTGTTCACCAGCGCGCCTTCGCGAAAGTGCACGGATTGCACCGTGCCGGCCACGCGCGAGCGCAGGTCCACACGGTCTACGGCTTCGAGCCGGCCAGAGAACTCATCCCAGGTCGCCACTTCGGTCTGCGCGACGGTGGCAACCGACACCGGCGTCGCCTGCGGCTGCGCCGGCAGGCTGTCGGCATGCACCTGGGGCGACTGCAGCGTGAAGGCCAGGCCGGCGATGGCCATCGCCAACACCAGCGCCGTGCCGACGGCCAGCAGCCGGTTGCGTGGCGGGCGGGGAGAAGAAGAAGTGGAAGTGGTCATGGCATCCCTCGGTTCGATCAAGAAAACTGGCAAAAGCGCTCCCCGCCGGCGCGCTGCATGGGCGGCCGGTTCCGGGCGGTCAACGGAAAAGGGTGGCGGCTAACTGACGCCGCTGGCCGGCTTGGCGGTGCCGTGTGCAGCGAAGAATTCCTGCAGCTTGGGTCGCACCAGCGCGGCGCAGGCGCATTCCACGGGCTTGGTGGACACCAGCGTGTCAGGCCAGCCCATGGGCGTGAGCTGCTCGAAAGAGACCTGTACGCCAGCCTCGCGCAGCTTGTCGGCGTAGGCACGGGCCTCGTCGCGCATCGGGTCGTCACTGGACGTCAGCACCAGCGTTGGCGCGATGCCCCCCAGCCGCGACGAGGCGCCCGGCACGGCATACGGGTGGGTGGCATCCTGCGGGCAGCGCAGGTATTTCTTCCAGCCTTCGACCCACTTGCACATCGTGGAGTTGCCGGTGGCCTCGCGCACCGAGGCCGTGCCCACGCACGGGTCGAGCATCGGCGCGACCAGGATCTGGCCGGCCAGCGGCGGGTGGGCGCGATCCCGGGCGATGGAGGCCACGGACGCGGCCAGGTTGCCGCCGGCCTCCTCACCGGCCAGGAACACCGGCGCGCCGGTGCCGGCCAGTTTCGCGCGGTGCTTGTAGGCCCACTCCAGCACGCCGTAGCCGACCTCGATGGCCTGCGGGAACGGGTGGGCCGGCGCCAGCGGGTAGGCGATCGACACCACCACCGCACCACCGTCGGCCAGCATGCTGGCAAAGTTGCGGCCACTGTCCAGCCCGCCGGCCACGAAGGCCCCGCCGTGGAAGTGCACCACCAGCGGCAACACCTGGCCCCGGCGGCGTTCGCCGTAGATGCGGGTGGGCACTGGGGCCAGCTTGGGCACATCGACCGTCACATCACGCCACACCGGCCCGCTGGTGGCGGGATCGGGAGTGGCAGGCAGTGGCGAGGCGGCGGGAGACATGGCGGATTCCAGGTAAACGTGGCGGGCGGATGGACGACGGATGCTGGTAAATGTAGGGCCATCGCGCCGTCCGATAAACCGGCTGCGCACCGCTTCACTGTTTCCCAAAGTCCCACAATCGCCAGGGATACACATGTGACAATTTCTCTCCGAGATCACCACGCTCCGCAAGGAGCGCATTTCCAATGGACAAGATCCAGTCCATGCGCGCGTTCACCCGCGTCGTCGAGGCCGGCACCTTCACCAAGGCGGCCGAGTCTCTGAACCTGCCCAAGGGCACGGTCACCAAGCAGATCCAGCAGCTGGAGGAAGACCTGCGCATCAAGCTGCTGAACCGCACGACCCGGCGTGTCACCGTCACGCCCGACGGCGCAGCCTACTACGAGCGCGCCATCCGCCTGCTGGGCGATCTGGACGACATCGAGGCCAGCATGCGCAACGCCCAGGCCGCGCCTGGCGGGCGGCTGCGGGTGGACATCGGCGCCTCGGTCGCGCGGCTGCTGGTCATCCCGGCGCTGCACACCTTCTTCGAGCGCTACCCCGACATCCAGCTCGACCTGGGCGTGAGCGACCGGCCGGTGGACCTGATCAGCGACAACGTGGACTGCGTGATCCGCGGCGGCGAGCTGCAGGAGCAATCGCTGGTGGCGCGGCGCATCGGCAACATCGAGTTCATGACGGTGGCCTCGCCAGAGTACCTGGCGTGGCACAAGAAGGCCCACCCGCACGCTGCCGAGCTGACCCACCCGGACCAGCTGGAAGCCGACGGGCACCGGCTGATCAACTTTTTCTCCGCCCGCACCGGCCGGCCCTACCCGCACGTGTTCATCCAGGGCGAGACCTCGATCGAGGTGAGCGGCCGCAGCTACCACCTGGCCGTGAACGAGAGCAACGCGCTGACGGAATCGGCCCTGGCCGGCCTGGGCATCACGCAGATCGGCACCTTCGGCGCGGAGCAGCATCTGCAAAACAACCGCCTGGTGCGCGTGCTGCCCGCGTGGTCGCACCCGCTGATTCCGGTCTACGTGGTCTACCCGCCCAACCGCCACCTGAGCGCCAAGGTGCGCGCCTTCGTGGATTGGGCTGCCGAGCTGTTCGCCCGGCAGCCGGCGCTGCAGGGGCGCTGAGCACCCCCGCGCTGCAGCCGCCTCAGGGGCCGGCTGCAGGCGCGCTCTCTCAGAACGACAGCCAGGTCCCGCGCAGGCCCTGCTGCTCCACGCCCGGCTTGGACCAGTCGCACACGCCGTTCGGGAAGATGGCGTTCAGCCGCACTTGCTGGCCGGCGTCGAACAGCACCGCGTAGTCGCTCGCCGTGACCGGCTTCAACTGGCACTTGATCACGTCGGATGCGATCGAAGCGCCGGCCACGAAGCGCGGCGAGGCCGGTGCCGGGTACAGCGCCGCACACTGGCCGCTGGTGCGCTGCTGCTTCTCGACGATCTTGACCGGGTTGGCATCGCGCGTGAGGCAGCCCTCCTGCAGCGAGGCCGGCTTGTTGCGGATGACCTTGTCGCGCTGCGTGCCGGCGGCCCCATCTTCGGCCACGTTGGCCAGCCACAGGTCCATCTGCGCCAGTGCATCCATCAGCAGCGGGCTGGCGCTGGAGTAATAGCCGTAGCGAAAGTCTTCCACCAGCATGACCTGGTTGTCGGCGTTGCCGTTGGCCTTGATCAGTCGCTCGCGCATCGAGAACGAGTGGTAGCGCAGGTGGATGTCACCGACGGCGGAATCGTCGGAATAGGCCCGGTGGTCGATGATGGCCACGTCCTTCAAGCCACCACCGCCCGAGGTCAGCCGCCCGGTCTGGTAGGCCTGCACCATCGCCGAGTTGTCGGCTACCGTACGCGCCGGGTTGAAGCGCGCATCCTGGTCATAGCCGCCCACGGCCTGGTTGATGGCGAGGAACTGCTCCGGCGTGATGACGCCATCGTTCAGCGCCTTCAGGCCGTACTGCACGCCCACGTTGTCGATCGGCCGGCGCGCAAAGCCGGTGGAAGGGTCCTTGCCGAACACGTTGACCGTGTGGTCGTAGATGCTGCAGCGCACGCCGGTCGGGTTGGTCTGCGGGTGGTAGCGCTGCCCCACCGGCAGCGTGGCGGGGCAGTAGGCATCGGGCGCGATGCGCATGGCGCCGTCGTACACGGTGCCGGTGTAGATGGTCTTGACCGTCTGCACGCCGGCCACCGCCTCTTGCTGCGCGTCGCTGAACTGGCCGGGCACGATGTCGCGGAAATAGTGGCCAAGCAGCCGCTGGTCGGTGATGGAGTAGACCGTGGCGAAGCCCACCTCGGGGAAGCTGCAGCCCGGCAGGATGCCGTCGAGCAGGCCGGGGTAGTTGTCGGCGATCTGGTGCTGCTGGTAGGAGCCGCCCGAGCAGCCCCAGCCGATGGTGTAGCGCGGCGGGCCATAGGCCTCGATGAAGCGCTCTTTCACCATGGCCATGGATTCGGCGGCCGTCAGGTCCTGGCAGTTGTTGCCGAACACGTTCAGCGACGACGAGGCCATCGCATAGCCCTGCTTGAGGATGTTGTGGTCCAGCACGCCGCCGGTGTTGCTGCCCTGGCGGTACCAGCCACCCGTGCAGCCGCCGCCGAAGGTGTAGACGAGCCGCCCGTTCCAGCCGGCCGGCCGGCTGGTGAACGTGGGCGCAGGCTCTGCGGCAGGGTTGTGCAGCATGGCGGTCTGGTAGACCGCACGGTTCAGCGTGCCGGTCTCCACGCGCACCACATAGGGCACGCTGCGGCCATCGCTGGTGGTGGTGGTGGCCACGTCGCCCGGCAGCGCCGTGGGCGAGGCCAGGGCCACGAAGGCGGCCGGCGTGGCGGTATTGCGGTAGACGTAGTCGACCCGCGTGGCGACGGAGCAGGACGTGTCCAGCGGCGCGCCCAGCCGGGTCACGCCATCGGCCAGCACGAAGGCTCCGGTCTGGCAGGTGTAGGGGGTTTCGTGCGGGCCCGAGAACATCGGGCCGATGCGCGGGTAGTTGCGCAGCTCCAGCGTGGTGGTGCCGCGCAGTATGCCGCCGGTGCCCTTGCGCGTCTCGGCCTGCAGCTGGTTCGTGCCGACCGCCAGGCCGCTCACCAGGCCGACGAGTTGCCCATCGGCCCCCGGGCGAAAGGCGCTGCTCACGTCAGCGCCATTGAGCGTGACGACGACCGTCATGTCACCCGGCACCTGGCCCTGCACCTGCACCAGCGCATCGCCAGCGCTGACCCATTCGGCCTTGGGCGATGACAACAGGACCAGCTTGATCTCGGGTGCCGGGTCGTCTGAGCCGCCGCAGCCGGCCAATACCGCTGCGGCCAGCAGCCCGATGGTGAAACAGCCCGTGCCTGCAAGGCCCGGTCTGGAGGAAGCTCGATTGCGCATGCGTGTCTCCTTCGTTGTGATCGTCGTGAACGTGAGCCCGCCGGGCTGCGCACACGACATCGAGGAGAAGGCGCCGACAGCCGGCGCGCCATCACATGCGATCGGCCGCTTGGCAGCAATGGGATTAGCCCGAATGTCGCGCGAGTGACAACTTGGAAATGCGCAGATTTGCGCGCTGATCAGAACACCGACAACCCCGTGCGCGCCACGAACGCCTCCAGCGCGCGCATGCCCAACAGCGAGTTGCCGGTCGCGTCCAGCGCGGGCGACCACACGGCCAGCGTCAGCCGGTCGGGCACCACGGCGACGATGCCGCCGCCCACGCCGCTCTTGCACGGCAGACCGATGCGAAAGGCGAATTCGCCGGCCGCGTCGTAGGTGCCGCAGGTCAGCATCAGCGCGTTGATGCGGCGCGTCTGCCGCTCTGTGCAGACCGCTGCGCCGGGCCGGTCGGGGTGGGCGCCGTCGCGGCTCAGATACGCCGTTGCGCGCGCCAGTTGCACGCAGCTCATGCGCAGCGCGCACTGGTGAAAGTACAGGTCCAGCACCTCGTCGACCGGGTTGTCCAGCTTGCCGAAGCTCTTCATGAAGTTCGCCACTGCAACGTTGCGAAAGCCGGTGTCGGCCTCGGACGCGGCAACCTCCTTGTCGAAGGCGATGGGCTCGCCGGCCAGGCTGCTCATGAAGGCGAGCAGCTCAGCCTTGGCGCTGCGGCCGAACACCGTGACCAGCCGGTCGGCCACGGCGATGGCGCCGGCATTGATGAAGGGGTTGCGCGGCTTGCCCTGCTCGTGTTCGAGCTGCACCAGCGAATTGAACGGGTCGCCGGACGGCTCGCGGCCGATGCGCTCCCACAGGCGCTCACCCAGGTGCTGCATGGCCAGCGTCAACGTGAAAACCTTGGAGACACTCTGGATCGAAAAGGGCAGCGCGCCGTCGCCGGCCACGGCACTCGCGTGGCCGGCATTGAGCGCGATGCCGAAATGCCGGGCATCGATGCGTGCCAGCGCCGGGATGTAGCGGGCCACCTGCCCGGCCTGGCCGGCCTCGGGCTTGAGCGTGGCGGCGATGTCGTCGAGAACGGCTTGAAAGTCCATGGTCGGTCGGCCCGGCAAAGCCGCCGATTCTGCCCCGACCGCCAGGCGCCGAAGAATGCTCAGTCGTCGACCAGGTCGTACAGCCCAGGGCGGTCGGTCTGCACGAAGTTCGGCATGTCGCTCGGCGCCACGCGCGGGCCGATCTTCATGTTGCCATCGGCCAGCGCGCTGAGCACCGAGGTGCCGTTGCCCAGGGCTTCGCCATAGGTGCGGCAGCTTTCCTCTGCTGCGATCAGGACGTCGAAAGGCTCATCCTCCTCGAAGCGTTCGAGGATGCACCAGCGAAACTCGCCGGCGCGTGGCTCTTGCACGGTCAGCGCCAGTGATCTGAGTGCGGTATGTGCCATCGTGGGCTCCTGATCGGTGGGTGCAACTCACCGCGCGGTTGTGTGAAGGACGGCCATCTGGTCGTACCGAATCGTAACGATGTCCTAGCGGACCGATTGTTACCTGATGTATCGACCGCGAGTTTTTGAGCGGCCCAAAATGATCAGCCGCCGCCGGGCTGCCCGTCGTGCTGGCGCAGTGGTCGCAGCAGCTCGCGCAGCCCGTTGTGGTCGATCTCCAGCATCAACGCCAGCAGCCGGCCAAGCTCGCCCTTGGGGAAGCCCTCGCGCGCGAACCAGGCCAGGTAGTGGCCCGGCAACTCGGCGATCAGCGTGCCCTTGTGCTTGCCGAACGGCATGGCCATGGTCGTGAGCTTCACAAGGTCTTCAGAGTGCATCGGGTTCCTCTCTTTGCTTGCCAAGTGTCGTGCAGCCGCCGGGCCGGTGATCCAGGGCCGGTGATTCACTTCGCGCTGAGGGCGATGGCTGGTCGCTTCGCGGCATACTGCGCGCCGTCATCCCTTGCACAGAGTTTTCCCACATGGACAAAGAAGTCGCGCCCGCTGTGCTGGCAGTCATCAATGAAAAGCGCCTGGCCGGCGACAAACGCACGCCGGTGGACATCATCACGCGTCTGGGTGTGGTGGACGCGCGCGACAAAGCCTCCGACCACGCCTGGCTGGCCACTGGCGAGCACGTGATCGCCACCATCTGGGCCGAGTTCGTGCACGTCGGTGCCGGTGGCCGCTGGTTCTGCCTGGAGTCGCTGGACGCGCCGCGCCGCTTGAACGGCGGTGAGCGCACCGGCCTGCAGGCCCAACGCGCCACAGACCGCATCGCGCTGCTCAAGCGCACGCTGGACGCTGGCCAGGGCTTTCGCACCGTGCTGCAGACCAACCGCGTGGCGATTGCCGACCTGGAGACCGACAAGGCCGCCAGGGTGTCGGTGCGCGTGCCGGACGAGCAGCAATGGCATGTGGCCGCATGGAACGTCGACGACAAGTTCGCCGTGCTGGTGCGCGGCGAGCGCGGCTGGGAGCCGAGCGCTGAGGAGCTGGCAGCGGCCCGCGCGCGCGGCGGTCTGCCGCCACCACCGCCGGTCGTCGCGCCCATCTTCGCCTCGCGCGACGAGGTGCAGGCCGCCGCCTTCGACTACCTGGTGCGCCATTTCGGCGGCTATGGCTACAAGACCGAGAGCGTTGGCGAGCAGCAGCTGGGCTATGACATCGAGGTGTCGGACAAGAAGGGCAAGACGCTCTTGAAGCTGGCCGTCAAGGGTGTGGGCGCCGGCATCACCAGCTTCCAGCTGAGCGAGAAGGAGCGCGCCTGCGCGCAGCAGGGCGACCCCTGGCGCCTGGTGGTGGTGACCGACCCGATCGGAGCGGCGACGCACCACAAGTTGTACCGGGGGAGCGAGATCGCGCAGGCGCCGGGGTTGGAGGGGTAGCGGCTGCAGCGCACCGAGCCGCCACAACGGGCGGGTCTATGCTCAGTGCAGCTTCACATGCGGCTCGGTGCGCCGCGTGATCAACCGGGCCAGCGTGTCCAGCGCCACCTTCGCGTAGCCGTGCAGCGCCAGCTCATGCATCTTGTAGAGCGACACATACATCAGCTTGGCGAACGCGCCCTCCACCATCAGGCTGCCGCCGACCAGGCCGCCCATCATGTTGCCCACGGTGCTGAACTCGCCCAGTGACACCAGCGAGCCGAAGTCGCGGTAGCGGTAGGGCGTGAGCGGCTGGCCGGCCATGCGGCGCTTGATCTGGGCCAGCATGTGCGAGGCCTGCTGGTGCGCCGCCTGCGCGCGTGGCGGCACGAAGCCGCCCTTGCCGCCATTGGCCTCCGGCCAGGGGCACTGTGCGCAGTCACCCAGCGCAAAGATGTGCTCGTCGCGTGTGGTCTGCAGCGTGGGCAGCACGGCCAGCTGATTGATGCGGTTGGTTTCCAGGCCGGCAATGCCCTGCAGAAAATCGGCCGCCTTCACGCCCGCGGCCCACACGATCAGCTCGGCCGGCAGAAAGCGCCCGTCGGCCAGTCGCACGCCGGTCGCCTCGACCGACGCTACCTTGGCATTGGTGTGCACGTCCACGCCCAGCTCGCTCAGCAGCCGCTCGGTGGCGGTCGAAATGCGCGCCGGCAACGCCGGCAGCACGCGTGGCGCCGCCTCGATCACGCTGACCTTGATGTCCCGCTCGGCGTCCAGTTGGTCCAGCCCGTAGGCCACGACTTCACGCGTGGTGCGGTGCAACTCGGCCGCCAGCTCCACCCCCGTGGCCCCGGCGCCGATGATGGCCACGTGCAGTTGCTCTGGCGCCAGCGGTGCGGTCTGCGCATTGGCGCGGATGCAGGCGTTGACCATGCGTGCATGAAAGCGTTGCGCGTCGGCCTTGGTCTCCAGCCGCAGCGCGTGTTCGCGCACGCCCGGCGTTCCGAAATCGTTCGACAGGCTGCCGATCGCCATCACCAGCGTGTCGTAGCCGATGCTGCGCGCCGGCGTGACGAGCGTGCCCTCGTCGTCCAGGAACGGGGCCACCTGCACCTCGCGCCTGTCGCGGTCGATGCCGGTCAGCTCGCCCATGCGGAAGCGGAAATGGTGCCAGTGCGCCTGCGCCAGGTAGTCGACCTCGTGGGCGCTCATGTCCATGCTGCCGGCGGCAATCTCGTGCAGCTTGGGCTTCCAGATGTGGGTGCGGTTCTTGTCCACGAGGGTGACCTCGGCCCGGCCCCGCTTGCCCAGCTTGTCGCCCAGGCGCGTGGCCAATTCCAGGCCGCCGGCGCCGCCACCGACGATGACGATGCGGTGCTTGTGTGCAGGGCTGTTCATGGTGTTTTTGTTCCTCTGGTGGCCGGCACGGGCTGGCCAGGCGGTCTGCCGGGCCTGGCTTGATGAGGATCATACAAACCATCGTCTGTGCCAGGGGCACAGGGCCGGTCAGGGGAAACGCACCGCCACGCGCAGACCCTGGCCACTGGCAGGCGTGTGCAGTTCGGCCTTTGCGCCATGCCGCTCGCAGATCTGCCGCACGATGGCCAGCCCCAGCCCACAGCCATCGCTCGACGCGCCGTGCACGCGGTAGAAGCGGTCGAACACCTGGTGCCGGTGTTCCAGCGCGATGCCGGGGCCGTTGTCCTCCACCTGCAGCAGGGCCTTGCCGTCAGGGCCGCAGCGCACCGACACCGTGATGCAGCCGCCGCGCGGCGTGTAGCGGATGGCGTTGTCCGTGAGGTTGCTGACGAGTTCGCGCAGCAGCAGCGGCTGGCCCTGCACCGGCACTGCTTGGCCATCGTCTTCGAAGCCGAGTTCGATGTCCTTGTGCAGCGCCTGGGGCAGCAGGTCGAAGGTGGCGGCGCGGGCGATCTCCACCAGGTCCACGCTCTCCATGGGCATCAAGTGGCCGGGTTCGCTGCGCGCCAGCGCCAGCAGCTGGTTGATGGTGCGGGCGGTGAGGTCGGTGGCGTCGTGGATCTCGCCCACGATGGCGCGCATGTGCGCCACGTCGGGCTGCTGCAGCGCCAGGGCCGCCTGGGTCTTGAGCACGGTCAGCGGCGTCTTCAGCTGGTGCGAGGCATCGGCGATGAACTGACGGTGCGCCTCGTTGAGCTGGCGCTGGCGTTCGGTGTGCAGGTTCAGCGCCTCGATCAGCGGTGCCACCTCGCGCGGTACGGCCTGGGCGTCGATGGGCGTCAGGTCGAATTCGTCGCGGCTGGCGATCTCGTTGCGGATGCGCCGCAGCGGCTCCAGCCCGCGCCGCACGCCGAAGGTGATGAGCAAAGCGGCCGCTGCGATCAGTGTGATCTGGGTCAACGCCGAGTCGAGCAGGATGCGGTTGGACATGGCGCGCCGCGCGGCGGTGGTCTCTGCCACCTGGACGAGCAGCGGCCCCAGCCCACGCTCGTCGTACAGCGGCCTGCGCACGGCCACCATGCGGATGGACTCACCCTGGTAGCGCGCGTCCTCGAACACCGGCTGGTCGCCCGCTGGCGGCGCTGCGGGCCCGGGCAGGTCTTCATGGCCGGTCACGACCATGGCCGGGCGTGCGCTGGAAACCTTGTAGAACACGCGGTCCTGCGCGCGCGTCTCCAGCATCTCCAAAGCGGCATAGGGCAAGTCCACCGAGAACGCGCCGTCGCGCACCATCACCCGCTCGGCAATCGCCAGCGCCGAGCCGGCCAGCGTGCGGTCGTAGGCTTCGTTGGCCTGCGCGATGCTGCGCGCGTAGTCCAGATGAAAGCCTATCGTCCACACCACCGCCAGCGGCAGCAGCAGCCAGCGCAGCAGGTGGTTACGCAGGCGCATCGTCGGCGCGCTCCAGCAGATAGCCCAGGCCGCGCAGCGTACGGATGCGGGTGCCCGAGTGCTCGATCCGCTTGCGCAGGCGGTGCACATACAGCTCGATGGCCTCGGGGCTGATGGCCTCGTCGAGCGAGCAGAGCTGGTCGATGAGCGCCTTCTTGTCCACCGGGCTGCCCGGGCGGGCCATCAGCGCCTCCAGCACAGCGTGCTCGCGCGGCGGCAGCAGCAGCGACTGGCCATCCACGCTGAACAAGCGGCTCACCGTGTCATAGCGCAAACGGCCGAGCTCGAACACCGAATGCGCCCGCCCGGCCCGGCGCCGGGCGATGGCGCGCACGCGGGCCACCAGCTCTTCGGGGTCGAACGGCTTGGCCAGGTAGTCGTCGGCGCCGGCGTTCAGGCCGCGCACGCGGTCGGCCGTCTCGCCGCTGGCGGTGAGGATCAGCACCGGCACGGCGTTGCCGCGTGCGCGCAGCAGGCGCAGCAGCTCCATGCCGCCCATGCGGGGCAATTCCAGATCCAGGATGACGGCGTCATAGTCCTCGTGCGCAAGCAGCTGCTCGGCATGCAGGCCGTCGCCCACGGCATCGGCCACCATGCCCGCCTCGCCCAGCCAGGCGGCGAGCGAGCGCACCAGCCGGGCGTTGTCTTCAACCAGCAGCAAACGCATGACGCATCGTGTCCTTCAAAAAGGCCCCTGCGGGGCGTCGCAATAATGCCAGCGACAACGGAGACAACATGAACAAGATGCTACGGGCGATGGCGGGCACCATCGCGCTCGCGTGGGCCAGCCTTGCCATGGCGCAGCAGCCGGCGGGGTATCCCTGGGACTACGACAGCACCATCGCCAGCGCCCGGCGCGAGGGCACGGTGGTGGTCTATGGCAACACCGACATGGCGGTGGCACGCCACCTGGTGCAGGACTTCATGGCGCTGTACCCGGGCGTGCGCGTGGACTACCGCGATCTCGAGTCGGCCGACATCTACCAGCGCTTTTTGAAGGAGGCCGCAGCCGGCACCCCGGTGGCGGATGTGCTCTGGAGTTCCGCCATGGACCTGCAGGTCAAGCTGGTCAACGACGGGCACGGCCGGCGCTATGTGTCGCCAGAGACGCTGCACCTGCCGGCCTGGGCCGTCTGGAAGGCCGAGGCCTACGGCACGACCTTCGAGCCCATCGGCTTTGCCTACAACAAGCAGCATCTGGCCGAGGACGAGGTGCCGCGCACCCATGGCGAGCTGGTCCGGCTGCTGGCCGCGCCGGGCGGTCGCTTCAAGTCCGCGTGACCACCTACGACCTGGAAAGCTCCGGCCTGGGCTTTCTGTTCGCCACGCAGGACGCCAAGACCTCCACCATGTTCTGGGACGTGGCCCGCGCCCTGGGCCGCAACGACACGCGGCTGCAGACCAGCACCGGCGACATGCTGGAGAGCGTGGCCTCGGGCAAGACCGTGCTGGCCTACAACGTCCTCAGCTCGTATGCCAGTGGCCGTGCGCACCAGGACCCGACCGTCGGCTTTGCCTACCCACGCGACTACACGCTGGTGGTCTCGCGCATCGCGTTCATCAACCGGCGCGCGCCACACCCCAATGCGGCGCGGCTGTGGCTGGACTATCTGCTCTCGCTGCGCGGCCAGAGCGTCATGGCGCTGCAATCCGACCTGTTCGCGCTGCGCAGCGACGTGCAGGGTGGCCAGACGGCCGCGACGCTGACACGTGCGCTCGGCCCCAGCCTCAAGCCGATCGCCATCGGCCCCAGCCTGATGGTCTACCTGGACCGAGCCAAGCGCGCCGATTTTCTGCAGGAATGGAGGCGCGCGCTCACGGCCCCCAAGGACTGAGAGCTCGAGAGGCCCTGCAACGCAGCGCTGCTGCCGCGAAGTCACACGGCGATGGGAGTTTCAACCATCGAAAACTCTGGGAGTGCCATGCTTACAAGGCCCTGCGTTCGGCGGCATGGCAGTGCAACACGCGTTCTCATGTCAGCCAATACCTACACCCTTTGTCGGCCTGCGCGCAGTCAAAAAAAGAGGGGTGTCAGCGCATTTGACGCATGATTTTTAAGGGATTTACGTTTCGGCTCGTAAGCCCTTGATTCGAAATGCATCCGACACATTGGCACCAATGTTGCGATACGTAAGCATCACCCTCGGAGTTTTATCCCATGCAAAAGATTTTGCTCAGCTCGATTCTGGCCACCTGCAGCCTGCTGTCTGTGCCGGCTCAATCTGCCACCATCACGTTCGACTTCACGCCCGATGCGCTGTCTGGCAAGACGACTCCCTTCCTCGGCGCCTCCAATGTCTTCGTCGAAACGCTGGACCGCGCGGACGGCAGCTGCGGCCTGACGCAAACCGGCGCCACCATCAGCGGCGGCAGCTACGGCATCCGCAAAGGTGCGTTGGGCCAGATCGCTGCACCACCGCTGGGTGACAGCACCTGCTATGCATTTGGCCCGGCGCCCATCGGCCAGGGCATCGGCAGCCTGCCGGACATCTCCACCGTGCCCCTGCCCGGCACCGTCTCGCCGGGCCAGGTTCTGGCGTCCGTGACGATCGACTACGCCGGCCTGGTCAGCACGCTGGCCGGCGGCGCCTTCCTGAACTACTTCGGCCTCTACTACGGCTCGATCGATGCCTACAACATGATCGAGTTTTTCGACGAAGGGGGCGCGCTAGTCGACGTCGTGTACGGCCAGGAGATCATCGATATGTGCGCCCCTGCCTGCGCGTCGGGCGACCAGACCGCCGAAGGCACCAACCAATACGTCAACCTGCTCCTGGACAACGGCGAGACTTTCCAGAGCCTGCGCCTGACCACCTGGGGCGTGGCGGTCGAGGTCGACAACCTGGCGGTGGGCGTCGGCGTGCGGCCCGTGCCGGAGCCAACCTCGCTGGCCCTGCTGGGGCTGGGTCTGCTCGCAGTCGTCGGCGCCACGCGCCGTCGCGTGGGCCGCCGCTGATCCTCCACGGTCGTCACCGACCGCTCATCCCCGAGGGCGTGGGGCGCCGTCCCTGCAAAGGCTCGCACCGCCGTAGGGGATTTGCTCTACGCCTACGTCCGACGCGTGCATTCGCCTACGCGTTGGTGGACGCAGACCTCCAAACATGCCGTTCAGTCGCGCCTCTCGCGCCGCCGTCACCCGGCGTCGCGGGGATCTCCACGACCGGAGCTTGCCCACACGTCGGGCCGCTTACTTTTCTTTGGCACCGCACCGTCCACCTCATTTTTTGAAAGTACCCATGCTCCTACGTCTCCACAGGCTGTTATGCAGCTTCTTGTTCTTCGCGTCTCTGTGCGTCGGCACCGCCGCCTGGGCCGGCCAGGCCAACTACAAGACCATGTATGTGTTCGGCGACAGCTTGTCCGACACCGGGAATGACTTCGTTGCCACCAGTGCCCAGGGCTTTGTTCCGGCGATTCCGCCATCGGTCACGCCGCACGCGACCTACTGGAAGGGGCGGTTCACCAACGGCCCGGTGGCCGTGGAATACCTCTGGGATCTGATGCAGCGCAAGGCTGGCTCTGAGGTGGCCCCGTCTCTGACGACGCAACCTCTGGCTGCCAAGGGCGGCATCAGCTACGCCTTTGGCGGTTCTGCAACCGGTCTGAGCACGCCCACCCCGCTGGGTTTCACGGTCCCCGGATTGCTGGGGCAGGTGCAGCTGTTCAACACCGGCCTGGGCGGCCGCAAAGCGCCCACCAATGCCTTGTACGTCGTGTGGAGTGGCTCCAATGACTACCTGCAACGTTTGACCAGCGACCCTTACGTGGTGGTTGGCAACATCGTGCAGTCGGTCCGGCAGCTGCATGCTCTCGGGGCGAGAAGCTTCTTGATCCCCAACCTTCCGGACATGGGTCTGGCGCCATTCGTCCGAATCCAGGGCGCCGGCAGTGCTTTCACTGAGCTGACCACAGCGCACAACGCTTTGCTGGCCTCGGCTCTGACCGCCCTGGCGAGGGAGATCCCCAGCCTGCGCATTGTCAGCGTCGATGTGTTCAGTCTGGGTGCCAGTCTGGTCGCGAGTGGGCAGGTGTCGATCGACATCCCGGCACTGGAATTCCTCGCGCCGGGCAAGGAACTGGCCGGCTGCCTGTTCCAGAACCCCAGGATGTGTCTCGACGTGGATATGTCGGCCTTCCTGCCGCCCTTCCTGTTCTGGGATGTGCTGCACCCCACCACGCAAATTCACGGCCTGATCGGCACCGCGATGCATTCGGCCTTGATCCAGCAGCACTAACGCACCGATCCGGGCGTCGCCTATCGCGCGACGCTCCTGTTCTGCGGGGCGTGCAACGCGCCTCGTACACCCGGCGGGTGCGCCCTGTCGCAGCGGCGCACCGGCATGCGCCCAGCCCCCGCCTTTCATTCACCTTTCGTCCGACCCTAGGACAACCCCCAAGCCGATTCCCCCCGCAATGAAAGGTGGCCGAAAGCCGCTGTTTCCTACATTGACCGCATCCCCATTGCGTCAACCCCAGGAGACAACGACATGCAGATCACCGGAATGTTGCACGGCGCCCGCCTGCTCGAATTCGCCGGCTTTCCCACCACCGAGGTGCTGGGCCCGGCCGCCAGTGAAGAAGAGATCAAGGCCATGCTGGACAAGCACGGCCTCATCTTCATCAAGCCTGTGTTCAAGGGTGGCATCGGCAAGAAGGGCAAGGCCGGCCTGCTGGGCCGCGCCAAGGATCTGCAGACCGCATTGGCCGAGAAGGAACGGCTGTACTTCGCCGAGCACCAGGTCGGCCATGTGAAGGCCAAGGCCAACGGCGTGACGTTCGAGGCCGGCGTGCCCGCCGAGCACGAGATCTATTTCTCGATCAGCGATTCCACCCAGTTCCGCGCGCCGACCATGACGCTCACGCACATGGGCGGCATGGACATCGAGGAGCTGGACAAGACCCAGGTGGCGATGGTGCCGTTCGACCCGCTCACCGGGCTGAAGGCCTTCGTCGTGGCCAACGCGCTGACCGAGATCGGCGCGCCCAAAGAGATCATCTCGCCGCTGGTGCAGCAACTGCCCAAGCTGTGGGAGCTGTTCCACAACTTCGGCATGACCACGCTGGAGCTGAACCCGATCCGCATGCGCCAGGACAAGAAGGGCCGGCTCACGCCCGTGGCCTGCGACTTCAAGTGCGGCTTCGACCGGGACGACCCGCGCTGGCTGCGCCTCAAACTGCCGCCGCACCTGTTCGCCGCCGACTACTCGCCCTTCGAGCAAGAGATCAACACCCTGCGCACGCACCAGGGCCAAAGCGATGTGTATGTGATCAACGACAAGGGCACGGTGCTGGCGCCCACCTTCGGCGGCGGTGCCAATTCGCTGGTGACCGAGATGCTGGGCGACGCGGCCATCATCAGCTCGGACTTCGGCGGCAACCCGCCCTACGAGAAGATGAAGGAGGTGGCGCGCATCTGCTTCAAGCACTGGCTCCGCCAATCGAACGTGCTGTTCATCATCGGCGGCAAGAGCAACAACACCGACATCTTCGAGACCCTGCGCGCCATGGCCGATGCGCTGCGCGAGCACTTCAGCGCGCACGGGCCCACCCCGCTCTACGTGGTGCTGGGCCGGGGCGGCCCGAACCTCGTGCGCGGCATGGGCGCGCTGCGCGACACATGTGATGCGCTGGGCCTGCCGTACCGGCTGTTCGGCTTCGACTCGGACATGAGCGAGGTGATCCAGTTCGCCAAGAAGATCGACCTGTGGATGCGCGATGGGGGCCGGGCGCAGGTCGCTGAACGGCTCGGCATCGCAGCCCCTGCCGCCGCCCCCGCCGCTGCTGCCACCGCCAACGCCTGAGGAGACACACGCCATGCAAACTACCTTCCAACGCCACAGCGTGGGCGGCTTCAAGTACCACGTCGGCATCAGCTCGCTGACCCAGGTCGCCTCGCGCGACGACCGCGTCTGCGTGCTCAACATCCTGGGCGGCGAGTCCAGCGAGGTCACGCCCGTCAGCCACGTGTATTCGGGCGGCAACGTGGTCTGTGGCACGGCCCCCGGCAAGGGCGGCGCCGTGCTGGAGACGTCGATCGGCAACATCCCGGTCTACAACAACGTGCGCGACGCGCTGGCCGCCGGCCACCGCTTCAACTGCGGCGTGGTCTACCTGCCGCCCTCGGCGGCACGCGACGGCGTGGCCGAGCTGATCCGCGTGAACCCCGAGCTGCGCAAGATCTTCATCATCACCGAGAAGATCTCGGTGCACGACGCGCGCGAGATCCGCGCCATGGGCCAGCAGCACGGCATCGACATCTTCGGCGCCAACGGCCTGGGCGTGGCCGATTCGTGGAACCAGGTGCGCATCGGCGGCGCGCTAGGTGGCGACAAGCCCAGCGATTCGCTGCGGCCGGGCTCGATCGCGATCTTCTCCAACTCGGGCGGCTTCTCCACCACGATTGCGCAATACCTGCGCATGGGCGGCTGGGGCACGACCACCGTCATCAGCAGCGGCAAGGATGTCTACATCCACTACGCCGCGCCCGAGTTCGCGTTCGCGCTGGCCAACGACGCGCGCAGCAAGGCGGCCGTGCTGTATTGCGAGCCCGGTGGCTACTACGAGCACGACGCCACTTTCACCAAGCCCGTGGTGGCCTGCGTGGTCGGCCGCTGGAAGAGCATGCTCACGCGCGCCGTGGGCCATGCCGGCGCCATGGCCGGTGGCCATGACGACGCGCAGGCCAAGGAGCGCTGGTTCATGCAGAAGTTCGGCGTGACCGAGCTGTTCACGCCCGAGAACCCGGTCTGCTCGGCCAAGGGCGCGGTGGTGACCAACATCGCCCACATCCCGGCGGCCTTGAGCGCGGTGATGCGTGCCAACGCCACGCTGCCGGACTTCCCGGCCGAAGGCAACCTGGCGCTCAAGCCCTGGTTCGGCTCGGACGAAGGGCTGGATCTGCCGGAGACCCTGCGCCTGCCGGTCGTCGAAGCGCTGGCGCCCTACAACGAGCAGGTCGCGCTGCTCAACACGCAGATCGGCGGCGTGGTGCCGCGCCAGACCATGAAGGATGCTTCGGGCGCCTCGCAGATGGATGCCAAGACCCAGGTCAGCAGCCTGCACGGCACCAGCATGCTGACGGCTGCCACCTTCTCGCTCGAATCGAACGTGGCGCTGGCGCTGCTGCACGATGCCGGTGGCGAGAACGACCGCAAGCTGATCGCCCCAGCGATTGCTGCCTACATCAACCTGCACGGCCGGCCCGAGCTGGCGGCAGCCCAGGCCAGCCGCGAGGCCGGCAACGCGCCCAATGCGGTGCTGGCGGCGGCTGCGGCCATCGTCGGCCCCAAGCGGCAGCAGGCGGCGCGCGATGCGCTCAAGTTCATGATCGAGCGCTTCCACGCGGCGGGGCTGGGCATGGAGTTCGGCGCCTCGCTGAGCGACAGCTTCGACATGTCGCTGGTGGACGCCGGCAGCCACGCCGGCCTGACCACGGCCACGCCCGATGCGCGCGCGCAGGCGCTGCTCGACGGGGTGGCAGCACGGGGTGGCCGCTCAGTCTTCCTGCGCTGGCTCGCGGCCCAGCCGGGCCATCCGACCGAGGCGGCCGTGCTGGCCGCCATCTCGGCCACGCTGGCCTGGGGCCCGCTGTCGCGCAAGCGCATCTCGCGCGCCACGGCCGAGAGCTTCCCGTGGTGGCTGCAGCTGTTCGGCACGTTGATCGGCGCCTCGGCCGACGCGGCGCGGCATGAGCCGGGATATTTCTGCGGCATCACACAGGCGCGGTTGCTGGGTGAGCTGAGCCTGGGCGAGACGGCGTTCGCCGCGCTGCTGGGCCACACGCCGGGGGCCGACGACCTGTTCGCATTCCAGACGCTGGTGGGCCTGTTGCTGACCAACGGCCCGGGCGCGATCTCGGCCCAGGGCGCCAAGGGCGCGGTCTCGGCCGACGGGCCAGAGCAGCCCGAGCGTGTGCAGCTCAACAAGGCGCTGATCGGTTTTCTCACGCACACCGGCTACGCGCACGGCGGCAACGGCTACGAGGGCATCGCCTACCTGGTCGAGCAGTTCAAGGACAGCGGCTTGAAAGACCCGAGCGCCAGGGACCACGGCATCGACCTGCAGGCGATCGCCGCCAAGGCGGTCACGCAGTACGCGCAGTACAAGACGCAGAAGAAGACGCTGGGCAGCCTGGACATCGCCAAGCTGCCGGGCGTGAACCACCCCGTGTTCAAGGACAAGCCGGTCAACCACGACCCGCGCGAGGTGTTCATCGCCAAGCTGTTCGACGAGCGCGGCGAGAGCAACGTGTTCCACCAGTTCTACCGTGCGCTGGTGCGCCAGCTGTTCGATGCCGGCGTCTCGCGCAACGTCTACTGCGTGAACATCGACGCGGTGATCGCCGCGCTGCTGCTCAAGATGCTGTGGAAGCCGCTGCAGGCCGGCGAGATCGGCGAACGTGAGCTGGAGACGGCCGCGTTCACGATCTTCCTGTACCCGCGCATGCTGGGCTGTGCGGCCGAGGTGGACGACCATCTGAACCGCGGGCGCAACATGGACACGCGCACCGTGGCGTCGGTGTGCAAGTTCGTGGCCTGAGCATGGGAATCGGAGACACACCCCATGCTGACCGTTCTGGCCTATCTGATGATCATCGTCTTCATGGCGCTGATCATGACCAAGCGGCTGTCCGCGATGATCGCGCTGATCCTGGTACCCATCGTGTTCGGCGTGCTCGCAGGCTTCGGCCTGGAACTCGGGCCGATGATGCTGGACGGCATCAAGAAGCTGGCGCCCACCGGCGTCATGCTGATGTTCGCCATCCTGTACTTCGGCGTGATGATCGACGCCGGCCTGTTCGACCCCGTGGTGCGCGGCGTGCTGAAGGTGGTGGGCAACAACCCGACGAAGATCGTGGTCGGCACCTACGTGCTGGCCGTGTTCGTCTCGCTGGATGGCGACGGTTCCACCACCTACATGATCACCTGCGCGGCCATGCTGCCGCTGTACAAGCGGCTGGGCCTCAGCCGGCTGGTGCTGGCCTGCGTGATCATGATGGCAGGCGGGCTCATGAACGTGCTGCCCTGGGGCGGGCCGACCGCCCGCGTCGGCAGTGCGCTGGGGCTGGACATGGGCCAGCTGTTCGTGCCGATGATCCTGCCGATGGTGGTGACCGGTGCCTGGGGCGTGTTCGTGGCCTTCATCCTGGGGCGGCGCGAGAGCCGCCGGCTGGGGGGCAGCGTGGCGCTGTCGGCCCTGCCGGACACCCTGGACCCGGCGGCCGGCGAGGCCGACGGCGGCCTGAAGCGGCCCCGGCTGCTGTGGGTCAACTTCGCGATGACGGCGGCGCTGATGGTGCTGCTGGTGCTGGGCACCGTGCCCTTGCAGGTGCTGTTCATGGTGGCCTCGGCGCTGGCGCTGATGATCAACTACCCCGGCCTGCAGCAGCAAAAGGAGCGCATCGCAGAGCACGCGGCCAACATCCTGCCGGTGGTCTCGCTGATCTTCGCGGCGGGCATCTTCGTCGGCGTGTTGTCGGGCACCAAGATGGTGGACGCCATCGCCGCCAGCGTGATCAGCGGCGTGCCGCAGTGGCTGGGGCCCTACATGGCCATCGTGACGGCGGTGCTGAGCGTGCCGTTCACGTTCTTCATCTCCAACGACGCGTTCTACTTCGGCATCCTGCCGATCCTGGCCAAGGCCGCAGCGGTCTATGGCTTCAGCCCCGCCGAGATCGGGCGCGCCTCGCTGATCGGCCAGCAGGTGCACTTGCTGAGCCCGCTGGTCGCCTCCACCTACCTGCTGGTGGGGCTGGCCGGCGTGGAGTTCGGCGACCACCAGCGCTACACGCTGCTGTGGGCCATGTCGGCGGCGGTCGTCATGCTGGTGGCCTGCATCGTGCTCGGCGTCGTCCCCATCACGGCCAGCCTGCCAGGCTAGGAGATCACCATGCGCCACCCCATCCGATCCGTGCTGTACGCCGCCGACCTGTGCGAGGACTGCGAGACCGTGCTGGCCTACGCCGTCGACCTGGCCAACCGCCTGGGCGCCACGCTGCAGGTGCTGAGCGTGATCCCCGAGCAGCGCGAAAAATCGCTGGTCGAGGCCGACCGCCATGTGCCGCAGGCGGCGCTGGACCAGTACCACGATGCGCGCGCGCTGGGCGTGCAGCGGCACATCGAGGCGCAGCTGGCGGCCTTCTACGCACTGCGGCCCGGCGAGGCGCCCCAGCAGGCACTCGCCAGGATCGACGTGAAGGAGGGCGACGATGTGGCCCAGCTGATCCTGGACGAAGTGCACAACCACGCGGTCGACCTCGTGCTCATGGGCTCGCACGGCGAAGGCGTGCTGATGGGCCTGCTGTTCGGCTCGGTGGTGCAGGAGGTGACGCGCAAGATCCGCGTGCCGCTGCTGCTGGTGCCGGTGGGCCGCGACGTGGCCGTGCCGGCCGATGCGCCGGAGGCGCCATGAAGCGCCGCTCGGCGCTGGCCTGGGCGCTGGCCGGGCTCGCCGCGCCGGCCTGGTCGCAGGATGCCGACGAACTGATGGGCTATGCGCCGCGCGGCCAAGCGCCTGCGGCATACCCGGCCGCCTACGCCGCGATGGTGCGGGCCGCCGAGGACGAAGGCCGGCTGGTGCTCTACGCCACCACGGATACCGCCGTGGCCCGGCCGCTGCTGGCCGACTTCAAGGCGATGTACCCGCGCATCAACGTCGAATACGAAGACCTCACCAGCACCGAGCTGCACCACCGCTTCGTGGCCGAGACCCAGCTGGGCGGTGGCTCGGCCGATGTGGTCTGGAGCTCGGCCATGGACCTGCAGGCCAGCCTGGTCAGCAACGGCTATGCCGCCACTTACGCGTCGCCCGAGAGCGCCGGCCTGCCGGACTGGGCGAAGTGGAAGGACCAGGCCTGGGCCACCACCTTCGAGCCCGTGGCCATTGCCTACAACAAGGCCCAGCTGCCTGCGGCCGAAGTACCGCGCACGCATGCCGATCTGGCCCGGCTGCTGCACGCCGACCCCGCGCGTTTCAGGGGCAAGGTGATCACCTACGACATCGAGAAATCCGGCCTGGGCTTCTTCCTGGCGACGCAGGACGTGGCAGTTGCGCAGACGTTCTGGGACATCGCCAGCGGCCTGGGCAAGGCCGGCACGCGCTATGCCGCAACCACCGGGGGCATGCTGCAGCAGGTGGCATCGGGCAGGGTGACCCTGGCCTATAACGTGCTGGGCTCCTACGCCGTGACGGCAGCGCGCGCGGATGCCGGCATCGGCTATGTGTTCCCAAGCGACTACACGCTGGTGATGTCGCGCCTGCTGCTCATCAACAGACGGGCCGCGCACCCGAATGCCGCGCGCTTGTGGGTGGACTACCTGCTGTCGCGGCGCGGCCAGTCGGTGATCGCCAACCAGTCCGGCCTGTACGCGGTGCGCGCCGATGTGAGTGGCCCCGCGACGGCTGCGGGCCTCACGCAGACGCTGGGCAGCAGCCTGCGCGCCATCGCGGTGGGGCCTGCGCTGATCGGGTACCTGAACAACCAGAACTACCGCGACTTCATCCACCAGTGGAAGCAGGCGACAGACGGGCCAGCGGGGCGGTAGCCGTCGGGCTGGGCACTGATTCCCCTAAAATCTTCCCATTAGACATTCCCATGTCGAAAGGGCATTTTCATGCAGGTCGTCAATGTTTCCGGTTTGAAGAACAACCCCAGCGAAGCCTTGCGCACAGCGCGGGACGAGATGGTCGTGGTCATGAACCGTGACCAGCCCGATGCCGTGATGATCGGCCTGCAATCGGGCAAGCTGCTGTCCGAGCCGGGTGCGCGGGCCGCGCTGGCCACGGCCTTGTTTCGCGATGGCGGGTTGTCGCTGGCGCGCAGCGCTCGCATGGCGCAGATGCCGCTAGCGACGTTCATTGCCCATGTGTCGCGGCTGGGCATCTCCGTGGTGGACCATGACGCGGGCGATGTCGCCCGGGATCTGCAGACGCTGGACGAATGGCTCGCATCGTCCTGACGGACGCCAGCCCGCTGATCGGGCTGGCCATCGTCGACGGGCTGGCCTGGCTGCCTGCGCTGTTCGGCGAAGTGTGGGTGCCGCCAGCGGTTCAGCAGGAGGTGCTGCCGGGGGTCGGCGCACGTGGAAAAGCAGAGATCACCGCTGCCTTGCGACGCAAGCTGCTGCGCCCTTGGAAGAAGGCGATTGCCACCCCGGCGGTGGATGTGCCCGATCTGGATGCAGGCCAAACCGAGTGCCTGCACATCGCCTTGGCGGTTGGACGGGACCACGCGCTGGTGCTGATGGACGAGCGCGCCGGCCGGGCCGTGGCGAACGAGTTGGGGGTCCGCGTGGCGGGCACTGCCGCTTTGATCGGCCTTGCGAAAAGGCGTGGACTCATCGACGCGGCAAAGCCTCGCTTTGCCCGCCTGCACGCGACGGACTTTCGCATCAGCGCGGCGATCATTCAGCAGGTGCTGCGCGAGGTGGGCGAGACCTGAGACCCACCGCCCGCTTCAGTCCGCGTAGCCGGGCATCTGCCGGTCCAGCACCCGCATCATGGCGGCGAAATACAGGGCCTCGCGCTCGGCACGCGAATGGCTGTCGTGCGGGTTCGGCGTGTCCACCTTGGCGACGAGATCGTCCGACAGCAGCGACAACGGCCTGCCGGTCGCCATCGCCAGCATCTGCGCCTTGCAGACCCGCTCGAGCCGGTAAAGCCGGCGATAAGCCTGGGCGACGGAATCGCCCACGGCCACGACACCGTGGTTCTTCATGAACAGCACATGCTTGTCACCGATGACGCCTGCCAGGCGCTCGCCTTCGCTGAGGCCTGCCGCCAGGCCGGTGTAGCCGTCGTCGTAGGCGATGTTCTTCGTGAAAAACGCTGCGGTCTGGCTGCCGGGCAGGAGCCGGTTGTCCTGCAGCATGTTCAGCGCCAGCGCCCAGGTCTGGTGGGTATGCAGCACCACCTTGGCGCCGGTGATCCTGTGCAGCGGGGCGTGGATGCTCAGCGCACTGAGCTCGACGCTGCCGCTTCCCTCCAGAACCTCGCCCGCTTCGTTGAACACGATCAGGTCGCTCGCCCTGGCCTCGGACCAGTGCAGTCCGAAGGGCAGCACCAAAAAGCGGTCGGTGGTGCCCGGCACGACCATCGTGAAGTGGTTGTCGATGCCTTCCTCCAGGCCATCGTGTACCGCGAGCCGGTTGGCGGCCGCGAGGTGCACGCGCGCTTGCCGGATGCCGTCATCGGTCGCGACTGCGCGCAGATGGGCGTGGGTTCTCGGAGCAGTGCCTGTCATAGATCCTCGTTGGGTGAAGGTTGACGTAAAGTGCCGCCGTCGCCGGCTCTGGCAGGTGGTTCGCCGGCATTGTCCAACTGTTGTTTCGAAAAGGCTGTCTCGTATGTCCATGGCCCGAACGCGCGAGGCGATCTGCCACCGACTTGCGGCCACCCGCCCTGCCTCTTGTGCGATCCACAGTGGCCGCGGCCCCTCGCCGGCGCCAGTGGCAAGAGGGTTGGTGCCCACCCACGGCCCACGGCGATGAAGCTGCTGCTGCAACGGGTACGCGAAGCCCGCGTCGAGGTCGACGGTGAGGTCATCGGCGCCATCGGTCCCGGCCTGCTGGTGCTGGTCTGCGCCGAACGCGGCGACGGCGAAGTCCAGGCCGACAAGCTGCTGCTCAAGCTGCTCAAGCTGGGCATCTTCAGCGACGCCGCCGGCAAGATGAATCTGAGCGTGCAGGACGTGGCCGGTGGCCTGCTGCTGGTCAGCCAGTTCACGCTGGCGGCCGACACCAGCAGCGGCAACCGCCCGGGATTTTCCGGCGCTGCGGCGCCGGACGAGGGCCGGCGGCTCTACGATCACTTCGTGGCGCGTGCGCGTGCGGCCCATCCGGTGGTGGCCACCGGCCGCTTCGCCGCCGACATGCAGGTGCACCTGGTCAACGACGGCCCGGTCACCATCCCGATGCAAAGCTGAACCAAGGAGTGCAGACATGACGACAACGACGGTGGGGGTGATCGGCCTGGGCGCGATGGGCGCCGGCATTGCGGCAACCCTGCGCACGCGGGGCCATGCGCTGCGCGTGTGCGATGCGCGGGCCGGGTCGGCCGCCGCGTTCGCGCAGGCGGGCGGCACGGCCTGCGCGCACCCGGCCGAAGTGGCTGCGGGCTGCGAGATCGTGGTGTCTGTCGTCGTCAACGCACAGCAGACCGAGGCAGTGCTGTTCGGCGAGCACGGCGCCGCTGCGGCGATGCGGCCCGGCAGCGTGTTCATCATGTGCTCGACGGTGGACCCGAATTGGTCCGTGCGCATGGAATCGCGCCTGGCCGAGCTGGGCCTGTTGTACCTGGACGCCCCCATCTCCGGCGGCGCTGCCAAGGCCGCCAGTGGCGAGATGACGATGATGACGGCCGGCACGCCCGCCGCCTACGCCAAGGCCGGCGCCGTGCTGGACGACATGGCCGGCAAGGTCTACCGCCTGGACGACAAGGCGGGCGCGGGCAGCAAGGTCAAGATCATCAACCAGCTGCTGGCCGGCGTGCACATTGCCGCCGCAGCCGAGGCCATGGCGCTGGGCCTGCGCGAAGGCGTGGACGCGGCTGCCTTGTACGAGGTCATCACGCACAGCGCCGGCAACAGCTGGATGTTCGAGAACCGCATGGCCCACGTGCTGGCGGGCGACTACACGCCGTTGTCGGCGGTAGACATCTTCGTGAAAGACCTGGGCCTGGTGCTGGATACGGCCCGCGCCACCAAGTTCCCGCTGCCGCTGGCGGCCACGGCGCACCAGATGTTCATGCAGGCCTCGACGGCCGGGTATGCGGGGGAAGACGACAGCGCGGTGATCAAGATCTTTCCAGGGATCACCCTGCCAGAGGCTGGCAGCTGAGCGCCGACGCATCGCCGCCTCTTCGGATCCCGCGACACTATCGAGCCGGGCGGCACAACGACACAGATCGTCGCCCCACTGGCCAGCGCACGCTGCGATGGCCGCCATGTGAACCTTGTCGAATGGATTGATGGACTACCAAGAACTGAAGCTGCTGGAGGACGACCTATGGGAAGCCGCCGACCAGCTCCGCGCCAACTCCAAGCTGACCGCCAGCGAGTATTCGATGCCCGTGCTGGGCTTGATCTTTCTGCGCCACGCGACCACGCGCTTCCACGCACTGCTGCCCGAGGTTGTCAAAGCCGTTCCCGCCCGCGCCACCGGCACGCTGCGTGAAGACCGCATCAAGCTCGGCTTTCAAGGCAAGGCCGCCATCTATCTGCCCGAGACGGCACGCTACGACCACCTCGCGGCGCTGCCGGCCGGCACCCATGTAGGCGAGGCCCTGCGCGACGCCATGGTTGCCATCGAGGATTCGGTGACCGACCAGAAGGGCCAGAAGCTGCTGGAGGGCGCGCTGCCCAAGGACTACCTGGGCCTGGAGCAAGACCTGCTGGCCGAGCTGTTGAAGATCTTCAACCGCCCCGCGTTGCAGACCGCCACGGGCGACGTGTTCGGCCGCATCTACGAATACTTTCTGAACCAGTTCGCGCAGAGCGGCGCGCAAGAGGGCGGCGAGTTCTTCACGCCGCCCAGCCTGGTGCGGCTGATCGTCAACGTGATCGAGCCTGACCACGGCGTGGTGCTCGACCCGGCCTGCGGCTCGGCGGGCATGTTCGTGCAGACCGGCCACTTCATCGAAGACGTGCGGCACAAGAGCGCCAATGAGGTGGACATCACCTTCTACGGGCAAGAGAAGGCCGATCTGAACAGCAAGCTGGCCCGCATGAACCTGGCCGTGCATGGGCTGGAAGGCAACATCCGCATCGGCAACACCTTCTACGAAGACCACCATCAGTTGGTGAACGGCTGCGACTTTGTGATGGCCAACCCGCCCTTCAATGTGGACGGCGTGCAGGCCGCCAAGATCAAGCATCAGGTCGGTGACCAGCAAACCGGGCGCTTGCCATTCGGCCTGCCCGGCGTGGCCACCAAAACCAAGGGTAAGAACAACGGCGACGGCGAGACCATCTCCAACGCCAACAGCCTGTGGCTGCAGTACTTCTACAGCTACCTGAACGACGAAGGCCGCGCCGGGTTCGTCATGGCGTCCAGCGCCTCCGATGCCGGCAACAAAGACAAGGAGATTCGCCAGAAGCTGGTGGAGACTGGCCACGTGGACGTCATGGTCTCCATCGGCCCCAAGTTCTTCTACACCCGCAGCCTGCCGTGCGCGCTGTGGTTCTACGACAAGGGCAAGCCCGACGAGCTGCTGGACACCGTGCTAAGATCGATGCGCGCAACGTCTACACCGTGGTGTCGGCGCGCTCGCATGTCTTCACCGACGAGCAACTTGCCAACATCACCGCCATCACCTGGCTGTACCGCGGCGAGAACGACCGATTCGTCGCGCTGCTGGCCCACTACCAGACGCAGGCAGCGCAGCAACTCGCACAGCTGGCGGCCCGGCTGGCTGATGACGCCCACCACATGCGCGCGCTGACCACGGCGTTGCGCGGCTTTGCCAAGACCACGGCGGACGAAGCGGCCGTTGCCGCCGTGCGCGCCAAGCTGGGTGAGGACCACGGCATCACGGACGACGCGCTTCATGCCTACCGCGCCGACCTGCAGACGCTGGACGCGCAGCCCGACCTGTGGCTGCCGGCTTTGGATGCCGCGCAGCGGGAAGCCGGCAAGCTGCTGGACCAAGTGGCCACGCAGACGGCGCGCAGCACATTCCAGCAGCGCAAGGAGGTGCAACGTTTGGCCGATGCCCTGCAACCCGCCTTGAAGGCAGGACTTACCGCCCTGGAAGCCCGCCACAAAGCCTGGTTGCGGCTGCTGGAGCAAGCAGAGAAGACCCTGCGTGCCCGCCAATGGCCAGCATTCGATGGCGACGCGACACGCGCGGCGAAGCAGGCTTTGCTGCCACGCGATGCCAAAAAGCGTGAGCGACCGACCGTGCGGGACCTTGGCGTGGAGGTGTTCAAGCGCACCAGCTATTTCGTCGCCCAGGGCCACTGGCTGCTGGGCCGGTTTTCCGAGGGCCACTACGTGGATGTACCCGGCTTGTGCAGGATCGTGAGCAGGGGAGAGATCAAGGACAACGACTACTCGCTGACACCGGGGCGGTATGTGGGGGCATCTATCGGAGCTCAGGACGACCACGACGGCGAGGCGTTTGTCAATCGGATGCGTGAAATACACAGTGAGCTTGCGGAACTGAACGAGCTCTCCACAACCTTGGCGAGCAAGATTCAAGAGACGATCACGGGCTTGCTCGAATGAACTGGCAAAAACGGACGCTGGCAGATTGCGCATCCTTCAAATCGGGTGGAACCCCCAACAAGGGCAGACCCGACTATTGGGGCGGCGATATTCCCTGGGTCAGCTCGGGCGAGATGTCAGAGAAGTTGCTTTCAAACACATCCCTGCACATCACCGAGGCGGGCGCAATCGCGGGGAGCCGACTGGTGCCCGCTGGAACGATCTTTGCCGTGGTCAGGGGTATGTCGCTCGCGACCGAGTTTCGGGTTTCCTATGCCACCAGGCAGATGGCCTTTAACCAGGACTTGAAGGCCTTGACTCCAAAAGCTGGCGTTGACGCCTACTTCCTGTTCTGTGCCCTGCGCGCCAACGAATCGGCAATACGTGATCTCGCCACAGAGGCGGCGCATGGCACGAAGAAGCTCGAGTTGGAACGGCTCCAGTCGTTCTCCATCCGCGTTCCGGATATGGACACGCAG
The DNA here is from genome assembly GCF_056521305.1 of Rhodoferax sp. RT4P68. Lineage (NCBI taxonomy): Bacteria > Pseudomonadati > Pseudomonadota > Betaproteobacteria > Burkholderiales > Comamonadaceae > Rhodoferax > Rhodoferax sp. RT4P68. The sequence continues at coordinate 274,851 of NZ_JBWMBB010000003.1, read as the reverse complement.
CTACACGTGTCCGAGCAAGTGCGGAACTTCGATTCCTTGATCGAAGCCAACCGCCGCCGCATCGCTCTGCTGGAGGAATCGGCGCGGCTGCTGTACCGCGAGTGGTTCGTGGATTTTCGCTATCCCGATCTTGTCGTCAAATCCTCGTCCGGGCTGCCGGTCGGCTGGAGAAATTGTCCGATGGCCGAGTTGGTCAAGGTCAACAAAGCCAACGTCAGCGCAAAGAACCCGCCCGAGCACATCCAGTACATCGATATCGCGGCCGTGGAGACAGGCATCGTCTTAGGTACAACCAGACTGCGCTTTGTCGATGCGCCTAGTCGTGCTCGACGCCTCGTGCAACATGGAGACGTTATCTGGTCGTGCGTCCGCCCCAATCGACGCTCTTTTGCGCTGCTGTGGGAGCCAGACAACGATGTGGTGGTTTCGACAGGATTTGCGGTTCTCACCGCGATTGGCGTGCCGTTCTCTTACCTCAGTGTGGCAACTACCTCCGATGCGTTCGTCGCATATCTGACCAGCCGAGCTACCGGCGCGGCCTACCCTGCGGTCAGCGCCAAGGATTTTGAGGAAGCGCCGCTATTGCTCCCAAGTGCGGAGGTTCTGCAGAGCTTCGATGAGAGATGTCTTCCCATGCTCGAGCTGCAAAACAAGTTAACGCGCCAGAACACGCACCTGCAGGAAGCCCGCGACGCCCTGCTCCCCAAGCTCATGTCCGGCGAACTCGCCGTCTGACCCACAAGAAAGACAAACAGCATGCCCCGCGCCGACTACTCGGAAGACCGCAACATCCAGGAACCCGCCGCCCGGCTGTTCGAGGATGTGTTGGGTTGGCGCTCGCTCTATGCCTTCAACGCCGAGACTTTCGGCCCGGCCTCGTTGCTGGGACGCCGCGATGCCAGCGATGTGGTGCTGACGCGGGATCTGGACGCCGCGCTGACGAGGCTCAACCCCAAGCTGGCGGCCACGCCCGAAGGCCGCGCCAAGCTGGGCGTGGCACGCGACCAACTGCTGGACGCCGACCCCAGCAAAAGCCTGCTGCAGCACAACCAGAACAAGTGGAAGCAGCTGCGCGATGGCATCACCGTGACGTCGCCCGCCGGCCAGTCGGCAGATGACGTGCACGTCACCGTGATCGACTTCACCAACCATGGAAACAACGACTTCCTGTTGGTGCGCGAACTGTGGGTGCAAAGCGGCCCATTCCGGCGTCGCTGCGACCTGGTGGGCTTCGTCAACGGTCTGCCACTGGTCTTCATCGAACTCAAGCGCCACGACAAGGGCTTGAAGGCCGCCTTCGACGACAACTACAGCGACTACAAGGACACAATCCCGCACCTGTTCCACTACAACGCGCTGGTCGTCGTGTCGAACGGGCTGGACGCGCGCTTCGGCTCCATCACCAGCAGCTGGGACCACTTCTACCGCTGGAAGCGCCTGCGCGAGGATGACCTGGACCCCGCACCCAAGCACAACGAGCACCCGCTGCAGCCGTTGCTGCCGATCTTGCTGCGCGGCATGTGCGCCAAGGGCGCGCTGCTGGACATCGTGGAGAACTTCATCCTCTTCGACAACAGCGAGGATGTGACGGTGAAAGTGGTGGCCCGGAACCACCAGGTCATCGGCGTGAACCGGGCGCTGGCCAAGCTGCAGTCGGGCGACGCCGAGGTGCTGGCGGGCAAACTGGGCGTGTTCTGGCACACGCAGGGCAGCGGCAAGAGCTATTCCATGGTGTTTTTCTGCCAGAAGGTGCACCGCAGGGTGTCGGCCAGCTATACCTTCGTGCTCCTGACGGACCGCAAGGAGCTGGATGATCAGATTTACACCACCTTCGTGGGCTGCGGCGTCTCGACCCATAAGGGGGACAAGGCGACGGGGGCGGACGGCCTGGAGCGCTTGCTGCGCGACCAGGACCGTCGCTACGTTTTCAGCCTGATCCATAAGTTCCGCAAGCGCGTCACCGACCCGTGGACCACGCGCCGCGACATCATCGTCTTGTCGGACGAAGCTCACCGCACGCAGTACGGCCGGCTGGCGACGCAGATGCGCATGGCCTTGCGCTCGGCGACGTTCATGGCATTCACCGGCACGCCGCTGATCGACGGCAAGGAGCGGCACGAGACCGAAAAGGTGTTTGGCTCGTATGTGTCGGTGTATGACTTCCAGCGCGCGGTAGCGGACGGCGCGACCTTGCCCCTGCACTACGAGAACCGTGGCGACAAGCTGCGGCTGGTGGACTCCACGCTGAACCAGAGGATCGAGGACCACATTGACGCTGCCAGAGCGGGTGGCGAGCTGACCGAGGACCAGGAGGCAAAGCTGTACCGCGAATTGGCTCGTGACTATCCGGTGTTCACGTCAGACACGCACTTGAACGATGTGGCCACCGATTTCGTCGAGCACTATCACCAGCGTTGGCGGTTGATGGAAGCGCCGACCCCAGCTGGCCAGCCCATCCGCTACGGAGGCAACGCCAAGGCACTTCTGGTCTGCATCGACAAACTCACCTGCGCCAAGATGGCCGAACGCATCAAGACGCGGTGGAGCGCCAAGCGGCTCGCTCTGCAAGTCAAGTTGCAGCAGGAGGAGGCGGCGTTCGCTCGGTCGGGCAAACCGGAGCCACCGTCGGTGGCCCGGCTGCGCGCACAGATTGCCTGGATGGCCGACACGCAGATCCACCCGGTGTTCAGCCCCGAGCAGAACGAGGTCAAGGATTTCGCGGCCGAGGGCATCGACGTGCGCCCGCTGCGCCAGGTGATGGCCGATGGCATCGGTGGCAAGAGCCTGGATGAGTGCTTCAAGGACGGAAGGAACCCGTTCCGCGTGGCGGTGGTCTGCGCGATGTGGCTGACCGGATTCGATGTGAAGTCGCTGGCTACGCTGTACCTGGACAAACCGATGAAGGGGCACACGCTGATGCAAGCGATTGCCCGTGTCAACCGCGTGGCGCCCAACAAACCGAACGGGCTCGTGGTGGACTACAACGGCATGCTGAAAAGCCTGCGCAAGGCGCTGGCCACCTATGGGCAGAGCGACAAGAACATGGCGGTAGACCCGCTGGTCGACGAGGTACAGGCACTGGCCGACTACGCATCGTCCATCGACTCGCTGCAGACCCATCTCATGCAGCTCGGCTACGACTTGGGGGCGCTGGTGCGAGCGGAGGAAGGCGAAGAGACTTGGTCGGAGCTGTTGACGGCGCGCAATGCCGTGAGCCGATCGCCTGAGGACAAGAAGGCTTTCCAGGTCTTAGCAGAAGACGTGTTCGACCGGTTTCGCGGTCTGTTCCCGCATCCTGGCGTGTTCCAGTACGAGCCGCAGGAGAACGCGATCACCGCGCTCTACAACCTGCTGCAGCAACCCAAGCCCCGGGTGGATATCACGGCGATCATGCAAGAGATTCGTGGCGTCATCGACACGTCACTGGACGTGGCGCCCAAGGGCGGCGCACGGGCACCCTCCAGGCAGTACGACTTGTCCGGCATCGACTTCGAGCGATTGCGAGCCGAGTTCGCCAAGTCGCCGTACCGGGAGACGGCGGTGCTGACCTTGCAAGAGCGGATCGATTCCCGGCTGGAATTGATGCTGAAGCTCAACCCCGGGCGCGTCGACCTGTACCAGCGCTATCTGGACATCATTGCGGAATACAACCACGACAAGGACGACGCCGAGATCCAACGTGTCTTCGATGAACTGATCAAGCTGCATGACGCACTGGACCATGAAGCGAAGCGCTATTTGCGCGAAGGCTTCCACAGCGAGAAAGAGCTCGCGGTGTTCGACCTGCTGTCCAAGGACAAGGCCGACATCACCAAGGCTGACATCACCAGGTTGAAAAAGGTCGCGCAAGAACTGACAGCGACGGTTGAGCACCGACTGCGTGAATGGGGAGATCTGAGCGAGCGGGCTTCCGTGCAAGCCCAGATGAAGGCCGCGATCATCGACCGTCTGCTGGAGGGCATGCCCGAGCTGTTTTCTAATGAGGACATCGAGGCACGGGCCGGTGTCGTCTATCAGTACGTGCAGCAGCAAATGAATGCTGCCGGGCTCCACTAAAGCGGGCGCGGACGCAATCCCGACCATAGGCAGGGCATGCGACAGTACTGCTCAGCGCAAAACTAGGGCTAACCCTATACTGCACTGCAACATAACTGCCCGGAAGCTGCCATGTCGATCATCCTGACCCACACCGCTACGTCCATCGCCAACCCCATCGGCGCCCTGCTGAAGAGCGGGTTGGACGGCGCACACACCCTGTGGTCCGCCATGCGCACCACCGTGGCAGCCCGCCCGTTGACCGCCCTGGAGCAAGCCGACCGCGTGCGCGCCAAGGCCGACAAGCTGCTGGCGTCGGACCCGATGTTCGCCCAAGAGCTGTACGCCCCAGCCGACCGCCACGAATACGCCGCACGGGGCTGACCAGCCCCACCGCTGACGGGCCGCAACGCAGGCAGCCCCAGCGGCCATGCCGGGCACCCCGGCGCACCGTTCGTGCGCCTGAACGCCCGGGCGCCCCCGCCCGCAGTCCTCACCCGCCCGGCATCACCAGCGCAAACAGCTCGTTCCGAAAGTGGATGCCCAGCCGCGTGAACGCACGGTTGCGGTAGGTCTTCACGGTCGGCAGCGACAGCTGCAGGTCGGCGGCAATGCCGTCCTGCGTCATGCCGCGCAGCAGGCGCGTGCACACATCCAGCTCGCGCGCGGTCAACTCGGCGCAACGTTGCAGCAGCCGCTCGCGCAGCGCTGCGGGTGAGCGCTCCACCACTGCAGCGCCGCCACAGAGCGCCACATGCTTTTGCGCCAGCGCCAGCAAGGCCGGCGCCATCTGTTCGAACCAGGCGATCTGCGCGTCCGTCAGTGCGCGCTGGTGCGCGTGGCGGTAGAAGTTGACGGCAAACAGGCTGTCGTCGTCGGCATGGCGCACCACCGAGACACGCTCGGCCATGCCGTGGGCGTCGTACACGCGCACCCGGTGCTCGCTGGCCACCTCCTGCGCGGTGATGTGGCACAGCTGCGTGCTGCTGCGTGCCGTGGCGGTGTCAAAGCGCAGCGTCGCGTCTTCCCGGTAGGGGCCGTCCAGGTACGCGCCCCAGCAGGCACGCGTGGTGTCCGGGATGCCACGGCTGGCGGACATGAACAGCGTGGGCGCGCAGTGCGGGCCGACCCGGTAGACCGACCATGAGGCGGCCGGCAACACCGGCTGCAACTGCTCCAACAGGCTGGATTCGAAACCCTGCTCACCCAGGCTGGCGATCATGCGGCCCATGGCCTCGGCCGGTGCCACGGCTGCCCTTGCCCCGGTATCGTGCCGCCATGCGGCTGGTGCCCATTTCCTCATGCGTGTCTCCTCAGCCCTGGGCTCAGGGTACGCCCGTCAACCTTTGGGATGACAGCGACCCCTTGCCGGCGCATTACGCTCCGTTGGCTCTTACTTCGGAACCGATTGTCATGGAAGTCACCCCGCTCGCCCCTCCCCTGCTGCGCTTCTTCGCCGACCTGTCGGTCGAGGTCGGCACGCCCCAGCAGGTCGGCGCCGCCGTGCGCGGCACGCGCCGTGTGATCCCCATCGTCGGCGGCCAGGTGCGGGGCGACGGCTGGTCGGCCCGCGTGCTGCCCGGCGGCGCCGACTTCCAGCTGATCGTGAACCCGGGCTACGCCGAACTGGACGCGCGCTATGTCGTCGAGACCGATGGCGGCGACCTGATCTACGTGCAGAACCACGCCATCCGCTGCGGTGCGCCCGAGCAGATGGAACGCATCGCCCGCGGCGAGCCGGTGGACCCGTCCCAGATCTACTTTCGCTGCCTGCCGCGCTTCGAGACCGCCTCGCCTGCGCTCGGCTGGATCAACGAGCGCCTGTTCGTCGGCAGCGGCGCGCGGCATCCCGACAAGGTCGTGATGCGCTTTTTTGAACTGGCCTGACTTTTCCCCACCTGCATCGGAGACCCACCATGAACCTGAACCGCCGCCACGCCGCCGTGCTTGCATCCTTCGTCCTGACCCTGCCCCTGGCCGCCCAGGCCCAGACGCCCGCCTACCCCAACAAGCCGGTGCGCATCATCGTCGGCTTCCCGGCCGGCACCGGCCCGGACATCGTGGCCCGTCTGCTGGCGCAAAAGCTCTCAGAAGGCTGGGGCAACCAGGCCGTGATCGTGGACAACAAGCCCGGCGCCGCCGGCCTGATCGCCGCGTCAGAAGCCGCCCGCGCCACGCCCGACGGCTACACGCTGATGCTCGGCGAGACCGGCCAGCTCAGCATCGCACCCAGCAGCTACAACAAGCTGCCCTACGACCCGGCGAAGGATTTCATCCCCGTCTCGCAGGTCGTGACCGCCGACTTCGTGCTGCTGGTGAACCCCGCGAAGGTGCCGGCCAAGAACGTCAAGGAATTCGTGGACTGGACGCGCCAGCAAAAGGGCTTGTTCATGGCCACGTTCGGCGCCGGCACGCCGGGTCACTTCGGCGCCTACATGTTCGGCGAGGCCATCAACGTCAAGCCCGAGCCGGTGCACTACAAGAGTACCGGCGACGCCATGACCGGCATCTTCGGCGGCGACGTGTCGGGCGTGTTCGCCAGCGTCGGCCTGGCCGCGCCGAACGTCAAATCGGGCAAGCTGGTCGCGCTGGCCAGCACCGGCGGCCAGCGCACGGCCGCGCTGCCCGAGGTGCCGACGTTCAAGGAGCAGGGCTACAACACGCTGGAATTCAACTCGTGGTTCGGCATCGTCGCGCCGGCCAAGACACCGCCAGAGGTCATTGCCAAGCTGAACGCCGACATCGTGCGCGCCATGCGCTCGCCGGACGGCCAGAAGAAGATGGAAGACGCGGGCTTCCGCGTGACCGGCACCAGCCAGCAGGACTTTGCCAACACCATCGCCGCCGACACGGTGACCTGGGGCAAGGCCGTTGCCGCGACCGGCTTCAAAGCAGACTGAACGACAACACCCCGGAGGAGACAACCCCATGCACCGCATCACCCTGGCCACACCCTTGTCCGCCGTCGCGCTGGCCCTGCTTGCCGGCTGCGGCAGCAGCGACGAATGGATCCAGCTCGGCGCCCAGGCCTCGCAGGCCCGCTGCGCCGAACTGGCCACCAGCGCCGGCCTGGCCGCCACCACGTTGACCACGGCCTACGTGGCCGATGGCACCAAGCGCCCCGGCACGCAGACGACCGGTGAGTTTTTGCCCGGCCACTGTGTGGTGACCGGCGCCATCGGCGCGCGCACCGGTGTCGACGGCAAGCCGTACGCCACGGGCTTTCAGCTCAGCATGCCGGACAACTGGAACGGCCGCTTCCTGTACCTGGGCGGTGGCGGCAACGACGGCACGCTGCGCGACACCTCGCTGTCCTCCAGCATCTCGGTGGGCACGCCCTCGCCGCTGGGCCAGGGCTATGCGGTGGTCAGCACCGACGCCGGCCACAGCGGCACCAGCGCCAGCTTTGGCCTGGATCCGCAGGCCCGCATCGACCACGCGTATGCATCGCACGACAAGACCGCGACCAGCGCGAAGGAGTTGATCCGCCAGCGCTACGGCCGCGCCCCGGCGTACTCGTACTTCTCGGGCTGCTCGGGCGGCGGGCGCCAGGGCATGATGTTCTCGCAGCGCTTTCCCAGTTACTTCGACGGCATCACGGCGGGCGCGCCGGCCATGCGCGTGTCCAGCGGCGCCACCGTGGCGGCGATGTGGAACAACAAGAAGTTCACCGACATCGCGCCGCAGGACGGCAGCGGCAACCGCATCCTGTCGCAGGCTTTGAGCAATGGCGATCTGAACCTGGTGGCCGGCGCCATCGCCAACGCCTGCGACGCCGCCGACGGCGCGGTGGACGGGCTGGTGGCGAACACCAAGGCCTGCACGTTCGACCCCGTGGTGCTGCAATGCACAGGCGCCAAGACCGACAGCTGCATCACCGCAGCCCAAGTCGGCGCGCTGAAGGACGTGTTCGGCGGCCCGAAAAACTCGGGCGGCCAGCAGCTCTACGCTGGCCAGCCGTGGGACCCGGGCATCCGCGACGCCGGCTGGCGCGCCTGGACGCTGGGCACCTCGACCACCGCCGTGCCCAACTCGCGCTACAACGTGCTGATGCTGGACGCGCTGCGCAACGAGTTCTTCACGCCGCCCGAGCCGGCCTTCGACGCGCTGGCCTTCAACTTCGACACCGACCCGGCGCGCATGGAGGCGTTCTCGGCCGTCTACGACACGTATCGCGACACGACGCTTGCGGCCTTCAAGGCGCGCGGCGGCAAGCTCTTGTTCATCCACGGCATGGCCGACCCGATCTTCTCGGCGACCGACACGGTGGACTACTACGAGCGGCTGGCCGCCAACAACGGCGGCATTGCGGCCACGCAGAGCTTCGCGCGCAACTTCCTGGTGCCCGGCATGGCGCACTGCTCGGGCGGCCCGGCGACGGACACGTACGATTCGCTGCAGGCCATGGTGGACTGGGTCGAGAAGGGCATCGCGCCCGACACGATTGCGGCACGGGCGACGGCGACCAACGCCTACTACCCCAACCGCACGCGGCCGCTGTGCGCGTACCCCAAATTCGCCAAGTACAAGGGCACGGGGAGCATCGAGGATGCGGCGAATTTCAGCTGCAGCGAGAGCTGATCGCGGGGCGCGGCTGCGGTGCATCCCCAGCTGCGCCGGTGGTCTGGCCGTGCCGCTCATTTTTGCCGAGCACGATCGAGCGCAGCGCCCGCAAACGCGACGATCCGGTGCCAGTGTGCCGGCGCGTTGATGTGGCGGACACGTCATATGCGCGTTTGCGGCGGCGCAGCAGCGGCGCCACGCAGGATCGGCAGACGCACGGCACTGAAGCCCGCCACTGCGGGCATGTTGACCAGTGAGGCAACCTCGGCCGATTTGTAACAGGTGCGCTCGCAGGCGTTGGAATACCTCAGCCGCTACACGCACCGCACGGCGATCGGCAACGAGCGCATCCGCGCCGTGACCGACAGCGCCGTCGTCTTCACGGTGCGGGCCGATGACCAGGGCGGCAATAAGACGATCCACCTGAGCGGCGCCGAGTTCGTGCGCCGCGTGCTGCTGCACGTGCTGCCCACGGGGATCAAGCGCATCCGCCACTACGGTGTGCTGGCGGCGGCCTGCAAGGGCAAGAAGCTGGACGCGGCGCGCACGGACCTGCGGATGCCGACGCCCAACCCGCGGGCCATGGAGTTGGCGCGGGAGTTCCTGCAGCGCGTGGCGCGCATCGACGCGCAACAGTGCCCGTGCTGCAAGACGGGCACGCTGCGCTGCGTGCAGACGCTGGCCGGGCCGAAGTCGCTGCCCGGCCCCACGGCCGCACCGGGGCAGCACAACCGGGGACCGCCTTGAGCAGCGCGGCGTCGATGCGAGGCAATGCGCCGCCACGGCGGTGCGGGCCAGGTGTTGCCCGCGCGCACGCCCGGACCCGTACGACGCGATCACTGTGCGCTGGCCGCAACGCCTGCGGGCCCCGCGTGCGCCATGCGCCAGGTGGGGGATGCCGGGCGCAGCCGTCTTGCCCATAATGGCCAGCGCTGTGCGCGGCTTCTCGCCGAAGCATTCCCCTATGGCGCGCGGGCCACGCGCCCTGTAGCCCGCGGTTCAGTCCAACGAGGTTGATCTGACGCTATGAACGTTGCTCGTGTTTGCCGGCCTTGGGATTGGCGTCAGATAAACGCTTTCCGTTAGGCCGCACCAAACGAACGTGTGCGCCGATCCGACTTTCTTTAGAGACGCCGCAGGTCTGCGCGCCTGGCTCGAAGAGCATGGCGCGCACGCATCCGAACTGATCGTCGGCTTCGTCAAGACCCACACGGGAAGAGCCACGCTCACCTGGCCGCATGCCGTCGACGAGGCTCTCTGCTTTGGCTGGATTGATGGCGTTCGCACCAGCATCGACGAGAACCACTACAACATTCGCTTCTCTCCCCGCAAGCCAGGCTCCAGGTGGAGTGCGGTCAACATCAAGCGAGTGCCTGAGCTTGAGGCTGAGGGAAGAATGACCAAGGCAGGTCTCGCTGCCTTTGCTCTTCGCACGGAGGAAAGGTCCAGGCTCGGTTCATACGAGCAGAAGGAGTTCCCTGAACTCTCAGCAGCTGAGACGGCCGAGTTCAGGACGAACGAGAAGGCCTGGGCGTTCTACGAAGCACTGCCGCCAAGCTACCGACGGAAGGTCAACTGGTTGATCATCAGCGCCAAGAAGGAAGCTACGCGGGCGAAACGATTCAGCGCACTCGTGGCTGCCAGCGCCCAAGGCAGGAGGGACTACTGAGGTCCAGCGCGCGGTGCGGCCTACCCTTCCATCGAGGGGATGCCCAAAAGCCTACGCCTTTGGGTCACTCCTCGTGTCAAAAGTCCAGCCTCGCGGGAACCTTTAATTTGTTGGACTTGTTGACAACAGTGTTTGCGTGTTGTCACAATGTCCAACATGCAGGCTGTCCCGCTGGTTCGTCGTCGCATTGTCCTTGCACCCGACGCGTTCGCAGAGGTTGCCGTGTGGCGAGTCCCTGAACCTGTCCCACCTTCTGAGCATCCTTTCAAGTATCGGCTTGCCTATGTGGTCCGTGGCAAATGCGTGCTGAGGTATGACAACGAACGAGGCAAAGGTGACCACCGGCACGTCGGCGAGCAGGAAGTTGACTATGTCTTCTCGACACCGGAGCAGTTGATGCTCGACTTCAACGCTGACATTACGAGGTGGAATCATGAACACGGTCATTCTTGAGGTCCGTTCCCTGGCTGACACTCTTGCAGATGCAGCCCGCGCGATGCACTCTGGCCGCGCTGAGCGCGAAGCTCGCATCGGCTTTGCGACGCCCGAGTTGTTGTGGCAGGTGCTGACGGCCAAACGTTGGCAGTTGCTCAAAGCGATGTGCGGGGCTGGTGGCATGTCGATCCGCGAGGCGGCGAGACGCGTCGGTCGTGATGTGAAGGCGGTACACGGGGATGTGACGGCCTTGTTGGATGCTGGTGTTCTCAGTCGGGCACCAGAAGGTGGTGTGGTGTTCCCCTTTGAGGCTGTGAAGGTTGAGTTCATGCTGGAGGCGGCATAGTGGCGCGCACAGCAAGGCCGCATCGGGCAGCCGCAAATTTCCGGCTCCCACTTCCAAACTCCAGCCGCCACCCCCCGTGCAGATCATTTGTCGCCAAGGTCGATCCATGGAACCCACAGAGAAAGCCAAAGGACCCGCGTCTTACTTCCCGTCGATCGAGAAGAAATACGGCCAGCCGGTTGAGCACTGGCTCGGCATGTTGCGAAGTGCCGGCAACCTCAAGCACATGGAGCTGGTGAGCCTGCTCAAGTCCGAGCACGGCCTTGGTCACGGTCACGCCAACGCCCTGGTGGCCTATCACCTGGCCAAGAGGTAGGTGGGGCACTGGCCCCCTGCCAGTACATCTGCCAGTAGCCAACGCGACCGGCTTCGCCCCGTGCTACAACGGCCGCGCCCCCAACCCTCCAGGACTCCCCATGCAAGCCCTGCGCGTCCACGCCTTCGACCAGCCGCCACGGCTCGACACCCTGCCCGACCCGACCCCCGCGCCGGGCGAGGTGCGCGTGCGCGTGCAGGCCTGCGGCATCTCGTTCTTCGACCTGTTGATCGCACGCGGCGGCTACCAGTGGCGGCCCGATCTGCCGTTCACCGTCGGCAGCGAATTCGCCGGCGTCGTCGATGCGCTGGGTGAGGGCGTCACGCACCTGACGGTGGGCGACCGGGTCTGCGGTTCCACCTCCATCGGCGCGTGGTCCAGCCTGCTGTGCATGCCGGCCGAGATGTTGCAAACCGTGGCACCGCACGCCTCCATCGACGAGGCCGCCGTGCTGCACATGCCCTACGGCACGGCGCTGTATGCGCTGCGCGCACGCGGCGAGCTGCAGCCGGGCGAGACGGTGCTGGTGCTGGGCGCGACCGGCAGCATCGGCGCGGCTGGCGTGCAACTGGCCAAGGCGCTCGGGGCGCGCGTGATCGCCGGTGCCACAGGCGCGGCCAAGCTGGCCGCCGCGCAGGCCGCAGGCGCCGACGCGGTGATCGATCTGCAGGCCGACGACTGGAAGGACCAGGTCAAGGCGCTCGCCGGCCCGCGCGGCGTCGACGTGGTGCTGGACCCGATCGGCGGCGCGTTCATGGACGCGGCGTTTCGCACGCTGGGCTGGGGCGGCCGGCATTTGGTCGCAGGATTTGCCAGCGGAGCCATCGGCAGCCTGCGCGGCAACCTGGCCATCGTGAAAGGCGCCTCGCTGATCGGCGTGGACGTGCGTCAGTTCCGCGAGCGCCAGCCGCAGGCGTTTCAGGCGCTGCTGCGCGACGTGGCGGGACTGCACGCGGTCGGCAGCATCCGGCCGCACGTGGCCGCCAGCTTTCCGTTCGACCGCGCGGCCGAGGCGTTCGCGCTGGCGCAGCAGCGCGAGACCATCGGGCGCGTGGTGCTGCACCCGCCTGTCTGAACGCATCGCGCAACGCCAGCACGCGGACAACCAAAGACTTCCAACGCGTGCGCACCTTGCGCCGCGCACTCGGCGCGCGCCCAACTCAGGTCGCCGCCGTCGCCGTCTTCGGCGCGCGGTGGAACACCGTGTTGAGCCCCCACAGCACGACCCCGATCGCCAGCAGGATGCCGGCGATCTTGTACTGGGCCATGTCGCGCCCCGTCCATGGCCCCGCCAGGAAGGCGCACGACAGCGCGCCCAGCACTGGCAGCACCGTGGGCGTCTTGAAATGCTTGTGCTCCACCGGGTCGCGCCGCAGGATGAGTACTGCCACGTTGACCACCGTGAACACGCACAGCAGCAGCAGCGCCGTGGTGCCGCCCAGGGCCGGCACCTCACCCACGAAGGTGATCAGCCCGAAGGCCAGCAGCGTCGTGAAGCCGATCGCGATATAGGGCGTGCGCCGCTTGGCATGCACCTTGCCCAGCGCGGCCGGCAGCACACCCTCGCGGCTCATGCCGTAGACCAGGCGGCTGGCCATCAGCATGTTGATGAGCGCGCTGTTGGCCACGGCGAACATGGTGATGAGGCCGAACACGCCGACGGGGAAGTTCGGCGCGCCAGCCTCGATCACCTTGAGCAACGGCGTCTCGCCCTCGCTCAGTTCCTCGGGCGACACCAGCGTGATGGCCGAGATCGACACCAGCACGTAGATGGTCCCGGTGATGAACAGCCCGGCCAGCAGCACCTTGGGGAAGTGGCGCACCGGGTCCTTGCATTCCTCGGCCATGTTCACGGAATCCTCGAAGCCCACCATGGCGAAGAAGGCCAGCGTGGTGGCACCGATCACGGACCAGAACGCACCCCGGTCGCCCGCCGCGCTGAACTGCGTCACGCGCGAGAAATCGCCCTCGCCGCCGAAGATGGCCGACATGCCGATGAAGATGATGATGAGCAGGCCTGTCAGTTCCACACAGGTCAGCACCACGTTGAACTTGACGCTCTCTCCCACGCCACGCAGGTTGATGGCCGCCACCAGCGCCATGAACAGCAAGCCGATGGCGGTGATGCCGATGCCGCCGGCGATCCCCAGATCGAACGCGCCCGACAGGTTGGCCGCGAACGCACGCGACGCGGTGGACGCCGAGGTGATGCCCGAGCACATCACCGCAAAGGCCACGATGAAGGTCACGAAATGGATGCCGAAGGCCTTGTGCGCATACAGCGCCGCACCGGCCGCGCGTGGGTACTTGGTGACCAGTTCCAGATAGCTGAACGCGGTGACCAGCGCCACGACGAAGGCCACGACGAAGGGCAGCCAGACCACGCCGCCGACCTGCTTGGCCACCTGCCCCGTCAGCGCGTAGATGCCGGTGCCCAGGATGTCGCCGACGATGAACAGCAACAGCAGCCACGGGCCCATGACGCGGTGCAACGATGGCTCGGCACCGGCCGATTCGGAACTGGCGGGTGTGGTGACCGGTTCGGGCATGACAAGCTCCTGTAGCGTCGCACGGTCGACGCGATGCAGACGCAAGTTACACCGGCCGCGCGCGTTCGCGTGTGGGACAAGATCGCGGCGATATCACGCTGCAGGAAGAGCTTGCGCTGGTCGAGGCGGCTTTACCGCCCGGGCCGGCATCACGGCCACGGGCGGCCAGCACTGCGGGTCGGCGAAATGCGCGGCCAACGCATCGAGCATGGCGCGCAGCACGGCCGACATCTGCCGCCGTGACGCGTAGATGCCGTGGATGCCCAGCGGCTGCACCGCATGGCCCGGCAGCAGCGCCACCAGCTCGCCCCGGGCCAGCGGGCCGGCTGCTGCATAGAGCGGCTGCAGCGCGATGCCCACGCCCTCGATGGCGGCGGCCAGCAACACCTGCGTTTCGTTGGCGCTCAGGTTGCCGCCCACGGGCACGCTGGCCGGCTCGCCCGCAGCGTCCGTGAACGCCCACAGGCTGCGGCCGAAGTACGAATACGTCAGGCAGTTGTGCACGGCCAGGTCCTGCACGCGCTGCGGCGTGCCGTGGGTGGCCAGGTAGGCCGGCGCGGCGCAGACCACCGACGCGCAATCGCCCAGCCGGCGCGCGATGAGGTTCGGGTCCAACTCGTTCGTGATGCGGATCGCCAGGTCGATGCGCTCTTCCACCAGGTTCACGGGCCGGGCGTCGATGCGCAGGTCGACCGCAGCCTGCGGGTGCGCGCGCAGGAACGTGGCCACGGGGCGCATCAGCACCTCCTGCGCCAGCGATTGCGAGCAGGCCACGCGCAACAGTCCGCGCACAGGGTCGGCCTCGTCCTGCGGCGGCAGCACCAGTTCGCCCGCGATGTCCAGCATGCGGCGGCAGCGCGCCAGCGTCTGTTCGCCTGCAGGGGTCAGGCTCAGCCGCCGCGTCGTACGGTGCAGCAGCCGCGCGCCGGCCCAGCGCTCCATCTGCGCCAGGTAGCGCGTGACCATCGCGCGCGACATGTCCAGCGCATCGGCCGCCGCCGCCATGCTGCCGCGCTCGGCGATCTGCACGAACACCTCGGCAGCCGTGATGCGGTCCATATTAAATCGATTGATGCAACAAAGACTTGCATGTTATGGCGTATTTCCATCGATCGAAGCAATCTACGATTCGTCATCGCTTCCACTCCGAGGGTTTTTCCATGTCGCATCTCCTGTCCCGCCGCACGCTGATCGCCAGCGCCCTGAGCCTGGGTTTCGCCACCAGCACGCTGGCCGCCGACGCGCTGCAACTGCAGGTTTACAACCCCGGCGACAAGTCGATGTTCCCGGTGTCATCCGTCATCGTGACGGGCCCCACCGAGGCCGTGTTGATCGACGCCCAGTTCCAGCGCAACGACGCACAGGCCCTGGTGCAGAAGATCCAGGCCACCGGCAAGAAGCTGACCACCGTGTACGTGAGCCACAGCGATCCAGACTTCTACTTCGGCCTGGACGTGGTCCGCGCCGCCTTCCCGGACGCCAAGATCGTCGCCACGCCCGAGACGGTGGCCAAGATCCAGGCCAGCAAAGACGGCAAGCTCGCGCACTGGGGCCCCATCCTCAAGGACAACGCACCGAAGGAGCTCGTCGTGCCCGCACCGTTGGCGCAACGCCGGCTGACGGTGGACGGCCAGACGCTGCAGATCCGCGGCCCCGAGGCGGCCCGCAGTTTCGTGTGGATCCCCGCGCTGAAGACCGTGGCCGGCGGCATCCCCGTGATGGCCAACGTGCACGTCTGGGTGGCCGATACGCAGACCGCTGCCTCGCGCAAGAACTGGCGCACGACGCTGGACGCCATCGACGCGCTCAAGCCGCGCGCCGTGGTGCCAGGCCACTACCTGGTGGGCGCAGACGGCAAGGCGCCCGACACGCTGGCCAGCGTGCGCTTCACACGCGACTACCTGCGGGCCTTCGAACAGGAGGCGGCCAAGGCCCCCAACTCCGCCGCGCTGATCGCCGCCATGACCGGGCGGTACCCGAACCTGGGCGAAGCCTCGTCGCTGGAGCTCAGCGCCAAGGTCATCAAGGGAGACATGAAATGGCCGCAATGAACGGTGCCGCAGCCACGCTGCATTACATCTTCGACCCGCTGTGCGGCTGGTGCTATGCGGCCGCGCCGCTGGTCGAGGCAGCCCGCGCTGTGCCTGGGCTGCGCGTGCAGTTCCACGGCGGCGGCATGATGACCGGCGCCAACCGCCGGCCCGTCACGCTGCAGTGGCGCGACTACGTGTTGCCACACGACCGGCGCATCGCCCAGCTGACGGGCCAGCCTTTCGGCGATGCGTATGCCGACGGCCTGCTGCGCGACACCAGCGCCGTACTGGATTCGGCGCCGCCGACCACCGCCGTGCTGGCCGCAGAAGACATCGCGGGGCGTGGCCTGGACATGGCGCACCGGCTGCAGCGCGCGCAGTACGTGGAGGGCCGGCGCATCGCCGACACCGCCGTGCTGCAGGCGCTGGCAGAGGATCTGGGGCTGGACGCGCCCGCGTTCGCCGGTGCGTTCGAACGCCTGGCGGGTGTGCCCACGCAACAGCACATCGCCGAAAGCCGCCAGTGGCTGGCGCGCGCGGGTGGGCATGGCTTTCCGACCTTTGCGCTGCAGCAGGGCGACCGGGCCGACGCACCGCTCGTGCTGCTGGACATCGGCCCCTGGCTGGGCAGGCCCGCGCCCTGGCGCGCGCATCTGCAGGCGCTGCTCGGGCATGCCCTGCCCTCGGAGCCGGGCGGCAGCGCCAGCCCGGCCTGCAGCCCCGATGCATGCGCGATCTGACTCTCCGGTTTCCGTGTTTCCCACCCGCTTTTTTCAAGGAGCAACCATGACCCGAATCGCCCTTCTCGGCATCACCGGCCGCGCCGGTTCCCGCATCGCCACCGAGCTGCTGCAGCGCGGCCATACCGTGACCGGCATCGCCCGCGATGCGACCAAGGCCCAGCCCCAGCCGGGCCTCACGCTGCAGTCCGCAGACGGGACCCGTGTGGACGCACTGGTGCCGCTGCTGCGCGGCCATGACGTGCTCGTGAGCGCAACGCGCTTTGACGGCGGCAGCGATGCCGCGACCTTGATCGCCGCCGCCCGGCAGGCTGGCGTCAAGCGCCTGCTGGTGGTCGGCGGGGCCGGCAGCCTGGAAGTCGCGCCCGGCACGGCGTTGGTGGACACGCCGCAGTTCCCCGCCGCCTACAAGCCCGAGGCGCTGGCGGGCCGCGTGTTCCTTGACGCGCTGCGCGCCGAGCCCACGTTGGACTGGAGCTTCCTTTCGCCATCGGCCCTGTTCGAGCCCGGTGAGCGGACGGGCAGCTTCCGCCTCGGCGGCGACCAGTTGCTGGCCGATGCCGCCGGCCACAGCCACATCTCGATGGAGGACTATGCGATCGCGCTGGTCAATGAGATCGAGACACCGCAGCACTCGCGCCAGCGCTTCACCGTCGGCTATTAAGCCGTACGCGCGCCGGGCCGCCGCGCGCCAGAATGTGCGCGCCGCCTGCCTTCGCAGGCAGCACCTGCAAGGAGTCCCATGGCCGAGCCCCAGCAACCCGGCGCACGACGCGCCCTCTACCTTGACGATCTCGCGGTCGGCGACCGCTTCACGAGCGGCGAGCACGCGCTGGACGCCGCGCAGATCAAGACCTTCGCCCAGCAGTTCGACCCCCAGCCCTTCCACACCGACGAAGAGGCCGCCAAGGCCAGCCTCTTCCAGGGCCTGGCCGCCAGTGGCTGGCACACGGCCGCCATCACCATGCGCCTGCTGGTGGACAGTGGTATGCCGTTGGCCGAGGGCGTCATCGGCTCGGGCGGCGAGCTGCACTGGGCGCAGCCCACGCGGCCGGACGACGTGTTGCACGTCGAGAGCGAGGTGATGGAGATCGTGCCCTCGCGCTCCAAACCCGGCCGCGCCATGGTGCAGATGCGTTGCCGCACGCTGAACCAGCGCGGCGAGCTGCTGCAGAGCTTCACGCCCAAGCTGGTCGTGGCCCGGCGGCCTGGTTGAGCGGGTCGCCCCGGCGCCTCGCGCGCAAGAAGGCCCACCGCCTGTCGCGCACCTCGGCCTAGCGCCGGTCGCGCACGTAGGGGTTGTGCCGCCGCTCGTGGCCGAAGCTGCTTTCGGGCCCGTGACCGGGAATGAACACCGTCTCCTCGCCCATGGGCCACAGCCGCTGGACGATGCTGTCGATCAGTTGGTCGTGGTCGCCCTGCGGAAAGTCCGTGCGGCCGATGGAGCCGGCGAACAGCACATCGCCGACAAAGGCGCGCTGGATCTCGGGCGCGTAGAAGACCACATGCCCCGGCGTGTGCCCCGGGCAATGGCGCACCTGCAGCGTGTGCGCGCCAAGCGTCACCGTGTCGCCATCGTACAGCCAGCGCGTGGGCGTGAAGGGCTCGGCCGCAGGGAAGCCGAACATCCGGCTCTGCTCGGCCAAGCCATCGATCCAGAACTGATCGCCTGGGTGCGGGCCGACGATGGGCAGGCCCAGCCGCCCGGCCAGCTCGCCGGTGCCGCCAGCATGGTCGATGTGGGCGTGGGTCAGCCAGATCTGTTCCAGCTGCAGATGCCGCTCGTCGACCTGCGCCAGCAGAACGTCCAGGTCGCCACCCGGGTCGATGACGGCGGCCTGGCGCGTGGCGTCGCACCAGACGAGCGAGCAGTTCTGCTGGAAGCGGGTGACGGGGATGGTCTGGTAGCGGAGCATGGGGTGGCAGTGTGTGGAGCGGCGGTGCGCGGCCGGGCGAATATAGTGCCCACGCCCCACCACCCCGCCCTTCGACTGGACCCCCATGACCCCCACGCGCAAGCGCGTCGCCACGATCCGTGATGTCGCCCAGGCCGCAGGCGTCTCCACCGCCACGGTGTCCAAGTTCGTCAATGGCGGGCAGCGCTTCACGGCCGATGTGGAGGCCCGCGTCACGCGCGCCGTCAAGGAGCTGGGCTGGTCGCTGAACCCCATGGCGCGCGGCATCACCACCGGGCGCACGGGCAACGTGGGCATCGTGATCCTGGACATCCGCAACCCGCACTTCACCAGCATGGTGAAGGGCGCGGCACGGGCGGCGGCGGCGGCCGGGCTGAACCTGATCTTTGCCGACGCCGCCGAAAGCCGCGAGCCTGAGCTGGCGGTGCTCAAGGCCCTGTCGCGCCGTGTCGACGGCCTGATCGTCAGCGCGCGCCTGCCCGCGCCGGTGATCGAGGCGCTGTTCGACAGCGGCACGCCGGTCGTCTTCTACGGCGGGCCGCCGCCGCACCCGGCCTACCACAGCGTGTGCTGCGACAACGCACTGGCCGGCCGCATGCTGGGCCGCCACCTGCGCGACCGGGGGTTCCGCAGGATCAGCTACGTGGGCTTTCCAACGGCGCTGTGGAGCAACGAACGCTGGCGCGGGCTGCAAGGGGCATTCGAGGGGGTGGACGCCAGCTTCCAGCAGTTCGAGGCGACGGCGCCGGTGACGGACGAGGGCGAGCGGCTGGCGTCGATGGTGCTGCTGTCCGGCGCCATGCCGGACGCTGTGGTCGCTTTCAACGACCTGCTGGCCATGGGCATCCTGGCCGAGGCCCGGGCGCTGGGCATCCGCGTGCCCGAGCAGGTGGCGCTGGCCGGCTTCGACAACATCGCCTACGGGCGCCTCGTCAGCCCCTCGCTCACCAGCGTGGACATGATGAGCGAGGCCGTGGGCGAAATGGCCCTGCGCCGCTTGGCCGAAGTGATCCAGGGTGTGGCCTCGCAGCAGGACGACGTGCTGACCAGCCGGCTGGTGGTGAGGGAGTCGACGACGGTGCGAGGCCAAGGGTAAACACTGAAGCCGCAGCGCTTGACCCTCGAAATGTTATCGATCAACATCCAACCCAGGCCTCGCGGCCTTTTTTTGAATGCGTTAGTTAAACGGTTAACTGAAATTTGAGTTCAGCACTCTTTCCGGGAATTCTGTCCTATAAGAAGCTGACAGCATTCGCAGTAAACCGGTTTTTAGACGGCACCAGTTGCCCCAACCACCCCGACAGGAGACTTCGATGAACCGCCCCCACCACCACCGCCGAACCGCCATCGCGCTGGCCACCACCATCGTCCTGACGGCCGGCATCGCGGCCTGCGGCGGCGGCGATGACGAGCCCGTGCAACCCATCATCGGTGCCCGCTCCAAGGCCGTGTTGACCGTGGACAGCAAGCAGTTCAAGGATGCCAACGGCAATGGCCAGCTCGACCGCTACGAAGACTGGCGCCTGTCGGTTGACGAGCGCATCGACCACCTGGTCTCGCTGATGACGCTGGAGGAAAAAGCCGGCCTGATGCTGATCAACACGCTGAACGCCGGTGCCGGCGGCGCGTTGCCGGCCGCGGCAACCAACATGGTGCAGACGCAGAAGATGAGCCGCTTCGTGTTCCGCAGCGTGGTGACGATTCCGGCCACCGGCTCGCAGGTCACGCCCGAGCAGGCCGCCACGTCGTTGAATGCTGTGCAGGAGATGAGCGAAGCCACGCGCCTGGGCATTCCGGCGGTGTTCAAGTCGAATGCGCGCAACCACTACGAGAAGGACCCGCGCGTCGGCATCAACGAGGCGTCCGGTGCGTTCACCGAATTCCCGAAAGAGGCCGGCCTGGCCGCCGCCTCGCTGGGCGCGGGCGACATGTCGCTGATCAAGGACTTCGCCACCGTCATGGGCGACGAGTGGAAATCCATCGGCCTGCGCGGCATGTACGGCTACATGGCCGACCTGTCGACCGAGCCGCGCTGGTACCGCGTGCACGAGACCTTCACCGAAGACGCCGACCTGAACGCCGACATCATGCGCACCCTGGTGCAGACGTTGCAGGGCACGCAGATCAAGGACGGCACCTCGGTCTCGCCGACCTCGGCGGTGGCGCTGACGCTGAAGCACTTTCCCGGTGGCGGCCCGCAGGAGATGGGCCTGGACCCGCACTACGCGCACGGCAAGAACCAGGTCTACCCGGCCGGCAACTTCGGCTACCACTTGAAGCCCTTCGTCGCCGCGATGGACGCCGGTGTTTCGGCCTTGATGCCCTACTACGGCGTGCCGATCAACGTGACCTATGAGGGCGTGACCTACGAGCAGACCGGCATGGCGTTCTCCAAGCAGATCGTGACCGACCTGCTGCGCGGCAAGCTGGGGTTCAAGGGCTACGTGAACTCGGACACCGGCATCATCAACGACCGCGCCTGGGGCCTGGAGATGAAGTCGGTGCCCGAGCGCGTGGCGGCCGCCATCAACGGCGGCACGGAGACCTTGTCCGGCTTCAGCGACAACAAGACCATCACCGATCTGGTCGCGGCCGGCCTGGTCACCGAAGCCCGCGTGACCGAGGCCGCCAAGCGCCTGCTGAAAGAGCAGTTCCAGCTCGGCCTGTTCGAGAACCCGTATGTCGATGCCGCGCAGGCCAACGGCACCATCGGCAAGGACGCGCACCGCGCCACCGGCATGGACATCCAGCGCAAGTCCGTCGTGCTGCTGCAGAACCAGGACGCCGACACCGGCGGCAAAACGCTGCCGCTGAAGGCGGGCGCCAAGGTCTACACCATGGGCCTGGCCAAGACCGACACCGACAAGTACGGCTACACCGTGACCGATGGCGAAGCCCTGGTCGGCGGCGTGCGGCCGAGTGCTGCCGGCCATGACTACGCGGTGATCCGCGTCGAGGTGTCGAACAACAAGCTGGTGCCCGGCACCAACACGCGCGCCACCACGACCTACCGCAGCGACGACCCGGCCACCGGTGGGCGCATCAACCCCGCCACCGGCCGCACCTGGGGCGCGGACGACCGCTGCGTTGCGGGCACGGCGCTGTATTCGGCGGCAGACGCGGCGCTCGGCTGCCTGGACAACCGGCTCAACTTCGGTGGTTCGTTCCCCTGGGAGAACGGCAAGATGTCGTTCACCGAGATGGCGGCGGCCGAGTCCTGGCTGGTTTCACCCTCGCTGGACCAGATCCAGGCCGTGATGAACGAAGTGGGCGCCAAGAAGACGGTGCTGGCCATCTACTTCCGCCAGCCGTATGTGCTGGACGATGCGAGCGGCCTGAAGAACGCAGGCGCCATCGTGGCCGGCTTCGGCGTCAGCAACACGGCCTTGCTGGACGTGCTGGGCGGCAAGGTGCTGGCGACGGGCGCGGCCTTCAAGCCGCAGGGCAAGCTGCCGTTCGCACTGGCCAACAACTCACTGGCCATCGTCAACAACCAGCCCGACGCACCGGGCTACCCGGCGGCGGACACGCTGTTCCCGTTCCGCTTCGGTCTGACGTACTGAACCACCCGCAGCGATAGCGCGTCGAGCGCCGCGCAGCCCGCAAGGGCTGCGCGCGGCACGGCCACGCCTGCGCGCTGGCCCAACGAGCCGACCCCGCTCGCCGAAGAGCACCCCACCCGCCCCACATGAACCCATCGGAGAAGCCAACATGCCACAACTTCCCTTGAACAGCATCGTCCGCGCCGTACTCGTCGTCGCCCTGACCACCGCCCTGGCCGCTGGTTGCGGCGGCGGCAGCGATGACAGCGGCAGCACGGCCGTCACTGTCGAC
The DNA here is from genome assembly GCF_056521305.1 of Rhodoferax sp. RT4P68. Classification (NCBI taxonomy): domain Bacteria; kingdom Pseudomonadati; phylum Pseudomonadota; class Betaproteobacteria; order Burkholderiales; family Comamonadaceae; genus Rhodoferax; species Rhodoferax sp. RT4P68. The sequence continues at coordinate 252,415 of NZ_JBWMBB010000003.1, read as the reverse complement.
CAGGTGCGCGCCGTCACGTCGCTGAACCAGAACTGGCGCTTCGTCTTCGACGAGAACCTCACGGAGGAGCAGGTGCTGGGCGCCAACACCTCGAACTGGTCTGCGGTCACGCTGCCGCACACGTGGAATGCGATCGACGCGGCGACCACTGCGCAATCGACACCGTCCACACCGCTGTACGAACGCGGTGTGGGCTGGTACCAGCTGGAGTTCGATGGCGGCGCGCAATCGGCCGGCACGAAATGGCTGCAGTTCGACGCGGCCAGCATCACCGCCGACGTCTGGCTCAACGGCGTCAAGCTGGGCCAGCACCGCGGCGCATTCACGGCATTCCGCTTTCAGGTCACGGACCTCGTGAAGCCCGGCAAGAACGTCCTCGTCGTCAAGACCGACAACCGCCGGGCGCTGCGCGATGGCGACGCCAATGCCATCGCACCGTTGAGCGGCGACTTCAACATGTCCGGCGGGCTGTACCGTGGCGTCTCACTGGTCACCACGCCGCACAAGGCACACATCGCGCTGGGTGATCTGGGCGGGCCTGGCGTGTACGCCCAGACGGCTTCGGTCAACGGCACCGCGGCCGTCGTGAATGTGGTGGCCAAGCTGGAGAACGCGGTGCAGACCGCCGGCACCTACCGGGTCACGGCGTCGCTGCTGGATGCACAGGGCCAGACGGTCAAGCAATCGGTGGGTACCACCGTCGACCTCAAGCCCGGCGAGGCCACCTCCATCTCCCAGGACTTGAGCGTCACCGACGCGCGGCTGTGGCAGGGTTTGGCCGACCCGTATCTGTACAAGCTGGTGGTGGAGTTGAAGGACAGCACCGGCACGTCGGTCGACAAGGTGGTGCAGGACTTCGGCATCCGCGAAATGCGGTTCGATCCGAACCTGGGCTTCTTCCTCAACGGGCGCAGCGTGCCGCTGCATGGCGTCAACATGCACCAGGACACGCTGGGCAAGGCGTGGGCCGTCTCGCACGAAGACATCGACCGCTCGTTCGAGCTGATCAAGGAAGTCGGCGCGAACACGCTGCGCATGGCGCACTACCCGCATTCGGACTACGCCGTGCAGCAGGCCGACAAGCTCGGGCTGGTGGTGATGGCCGAGCTGCCCTTCGTCAACTCGGCCGCGGTGGGTGGCCGCACGGTGGACCCTGAGTCGACCGGCTTTGCCGAGAACGCCCGCATGCAGATGCGCGAGCTGATCCGCCAGAAGTTCAACAACGCCTCGCTCGGTATCTGGTCGGTCGGCAACGAAGTGCAGGGTGGCGACGACAACCAGAACAACGTCAAGGCCATGTTCAAGAGCCTGCACGACGTGACCAAGGCGGAAGACCCGAGCCGCATCACCACGCTGGCCAACCAGATCAACCGCAGCGGCGATGTGATCCGCCCCGACGCCATCACGCTGACCGGCGTGACCGACAGCTTCAGCGTGAACCGCTACTTCCAGTGGTACTACGGCCAGTCCGAAACCCAGCTGGGCGACAACCTGGACCAGATCCACGCCGCCAGCCCCACACAGCCCATCGGCGTCACCGAATACGGCGCCGGCAGCGGCCTCTCGCAGCACACGGACAACGTGCGTGGCGGTCGTGTGTGCTCGAGCGACACCAGCGGCTCCACCCGGCTGTGCTACCAGCCCGAAGGCTATGCCAACTACGTGCACGAGAAGGCCTACGAACAGATGGTGCAGCGCCCCTACCTGATGGGCACGTGGATCTGGAACATGTTCGACTTCGGTTCCGGCAATCGCCACGAGGGCGACATCGGCCAGACCAACACCAAGGGCATCGTGACCTTTGGCCGGGATGTGAAGAAGGACGTCTTCTTCTTCTACAAGGCGAACTGGTCGCAGGCACCGGTGACCTACATCGCCGAGCGGCGCCATACGGAGCGGGTCTACAAGACGGCGCAGGTCAAGGTCTACAGCAATGCTGCCTCGGTCTCGCTGCGGGTCAACGGCGCCGAGGTCGCGAGAAAGTCTGCCGCCGAGTGCCCCGTCAAGGTGTGCAATTTCGGCGACGTGCCGCTCGCCGCCGGGGTCAACACGATCTCGGCCGTGGGCGACCACGGCGGCCAGAGCGTGACGGACTTCGTCAACTGGAACCTGTCGGCTAAGCACGCGGCCAACGTCTACATCGCCGCGGGTCAGTTGACCAGCGGCTTCGTGTCCAACGATCCGCTGCTCGGCAACAACGTGTATGGCTCGGACAACTACTTCCTGAACGGTGATCTTCCGCCGTTGTCCGGCCGCAGCACGGTGGGCCTGTCGGGTGCCGTCGCCATCAACGGGCTGGGCACGTCGGTGATTCCCGAAACCGGCCGCGTGTGGGACATGTGGCGCGAGGGCAGCAACTTCACCTACGACGTGCCGGTGGCCAACGGCACGTACAAGGTGACGCTCGGCTTCCTGGAACCGACGGCCACGGCCATCGGTGCGCGCGTGTTCAACGTCAACGCTGAGGGCGCGGCAGCGATCTCCAGTCTGGACATCTTCCAGAACACGGGTGCCATCCGGACAGTGATGGCGCGCAACTTCACCGTCAATGTGACGGACGGCAAGCTCACGCTGGACTTCGTGGGCGTGCAGGGCCGCGCCATCGTGTCCAACATTGCCGTGGAACGGCTGTAAGTCGACGGGCCCCGGGCCCGCACCGGGGCCGGGAACGGGGCCGGGTTCCTGCGCTCAGCCGCCAGGTTCATCCCAGGGGCTGCAGTCCACAGACCTCGCCGCCCAGCGCGTGCGCATCCACCGCACGGTTGCGCCCCTGGGCCTTGGCGCGCAGCAAAGCCTGGTCGGCGCGATCGACCATCAACTCCAGAAGAGGCGCCTGGTCTTCCACGCGGAAGGCCAGGTAGCCGACCGACAGCGTGACGGCGATGCTGCGCCCGTCGCGCAGGCTCACCGGCTGCTCGGCCACGCGCAGCAGGCGGCGGGCGAAGGTCTTGGCACGCTCGGCGTCGCACTCACGCAACAACAGGCAGAACTCTTCGCCTCCGTAGCGCCCCGCCACGTCGTGCAACCGGGTGCTGGCCAGCAACAGCCGGGCCGCGTGGGCAATCACCTTGTCGCCCACGATGTGCCCATAGGTGTCGTTGATGCGCTTGAAATGGTCAAGGTCGACCATCACCACGGCAAACGCATCGCCGGGGCGGGCTTCCTGCAGCATGGCCTGGGCGCGGCGGAAAAACTCGCCACGGATGTACAGGCCGGTCAGGCTGTCGCGCTGGTAGACGTCGCGCAGCGCGACGCGCTGGCGCTCGTGCAGCATCGAGAAGAACGCTTGCGAGCCGATGGCCACGAAGGTCACGCTGACGACCAGCAGCGGGTGGCCTGACAGCCACGCCGGCATGGTGATCGCGCCGAAGGCGTCCAGCCCGGCCAGCAACGCGCGCAGTGCGAAAGCCGTCGCCATGGCCAGGCTGGCGGTGCACAGCACCCACTCCGGCAGGCTGCGCGGCGCCTGCCGCAGTTGCGGCGACAGCAGCCAGACCTGCAGCACAAAGGCCAACGCCAGGCCGCCCGAGCCGATGGCCATGGCGACGGTGAACGGCGCCCCCCAGGCCTGCGCCGCCACCAACGCGGCCGACGACACGCCGGCCACCCACCAGACCCAGCGCGCGCCGCCTCTGCGCGCGCCCTCCAACGCGCCGGCGGCCGACGCCAGCAATGCCGCCGCGGCAAACGCCAGCAGATTGGGCAGGGCCACCATCAGCGATTCGGGCAGCACGGGCCGCACCAGCAGGGCGAGCGCCGTCCCGACGAGGCACAGCATGGCCCCGCCCCAGCGCCGCAACGCGGGCTGGAACGCCGGCATGCCGCGCGCGGTGCTGAACGCAAGCGCCGCAGAGACCAGCGCCACGATGGCCAGGCAGATGACCAAGGACGCAGAAGGCAGATTCGAAGAAATAGCAACAGGAATACCGAGCACCCGCGCCCTTCAGGTTGAGCAATATGTAACGTTCGGTTGCATTTTGCATGCCGCGCGCCGGTTTGAAATTGACCCCGCGCATGATCGGGCTCAAGTAACTGCGTCACAAAACGCAGTGGTCACATCACCACGGCGCAGCCGCTCAAAGGTGTTAGCGCCTTCATCGAACTTGCGGATGCATCCCGCCGACGCGCTGCCCACAATGGCGCATCGACCCGACCGAGGAGACCGCGATGACCGTTCGAGCCTTGTTCATGGCGTCCTGGGAGCGCGCTGGCGGCACCTGGGTGGCGCGCCACGGCCTGACATCCACGCAGTACCAGAAGGCGTTCGACCAGTACGTGGCCCAGGGTTACCGGCTGCGCACCGTCAGCGGCTACCGGGTCGGCACGAGCACCCGCTACGCGGCGATCTTCGACAAGGTGGCCGGCCCGGCCTGGGCGGCACGCCATGGGCTGACGGCCACGCAATACCAGAAGGCCTTCGACCAGTACGCGGCCCAGGGCTACCGGCTGAAGATGGTCAACGGCTACGCGGTCGGCGCCTCGCCGCGCTTTGCGGCGGTGTGGGAGAAGAAAGCCGGTGCCCCCGCCTGGACGGCACGCCACGGCCTGAGCAGCGCGCAATACCAGCAGACCTTCGACGAGCTGGTCGCCAAGGGCTACCGGTTGCGCTGGGTGTCCACGTATGCGCATGGCGCCCAGCTGCGCTACGCGGCGCTGTGGGAGAAATCGAGCGGGCCGGCCTGGGTGGCGCGGCACGGTCTGGAGGAGGCCGCCTTTCGCACCGCCGCGCAAGGCTATGCGGCCCAGGGTTACGACCTGGTCTGCGGCAACGCCGCTACGCTGGGCGGCCAGGACAGCTATGCCGCGCTGTGGGAAAAGCGCGCCGCCGCCAGCGTGATGCACCACGGCATGACGGGGCCGACCTGGCAGCTCAAGTTCGACGACATGCAGGCCAGCGGCTGGCGGCCGACCTTCGTCGCAGGCTACGCAGGTGAAGACCCGGTGGACGTCGTGCTGCGCTTTCCGATCCAGGCGCAGACGCAGAGCCAGTGGTGCTGGGCCGCCGTGTCCGCCAGCGTCTCGCGCTTCTACGTGCCGGCCACCACCTGGACCCAATGCCGCGTGGCCAATGTGCAGTGGGGCCGCACAGATTGCTGCGGCACCGGCGCCGGGGGCGCGTGCAACAACCCGTCCGTGCTGGGCACGGCGCTGACCACCGTGGGCCATCTGGACCGCCAGACCGGGGTGCAGGAGTCGCTGCAGACGGTGGAGAACGAAGTCGTGGCCGGGCGGCCGCTGTGCATCCGCGTGGGCTGGGCCGGCGGTGGCGGGCACTTCATCGTCGCCTCGGGCACCGAAGACGATGGCTTCGTCTGGGTCAGCGACCCCGGAGGCGGCACCCTGGCCCTGGTGGCCTACGACACGCTGCGCACGGCCTACCGGGGCTCGGGCACGTGGACCCACAGCTATTTCACCCGCGCCTGAGGCGCACCGAGGAGAACCGCCGTGCCCATCGCCCTGCCCACCATGCCCGCCGCCGTGGCTGCTGCACTGGCCACCGGTCTGCCCCGCTTCGCTGTGGCGGCCAGTGCACCGACGCCTGACGCCACCACCGCACGCAGCACCCGCCCCAGCCTGGCGCGCAGCGGGCGCAGCATCTCGCGATCGGTCACGGCCGCGCTGGCCCCGGACGCCGACCCCGGCGTCGGCGCGCCCGTCACCGTGCTCGGCCTGGACCAGCTGGCCGATGGCATCAACCCGCGCAAGACCAAGGCCAGCCTGTGGGTGCAACTGCTGCCCGCCCAGGGCACGGACCGCGCCATGGCCGAGGTCGACCAGAAGAAGGGCAAGCTCACCTCCGTCTCCGAAGGGCCCGAGGTCAAGGCGCTGGCCCGGCGCATCGGCACGCTGACGCGCGCGCGCTCGGCGGCCAGCAGCCCGCAGCAGGAGCTGGCGCTGATCCGCGTGCCGGCCCTGCACCTGACAGCCCTGTGGCTCAAGGGCGCGGCCGGCGACGACGACGACGTGGTGATCCCGAGCGACGGCCCGATCGCGCCGCTGGTGCCGGGGCAACGCTACCCGCTGGCGGAATTCCGGCGCATCGCAGGCCTCATGGCGGCCGAGCGGCTGGCGAAGACGGGCGATGAGATGGGGGGGTGAGGGGCGCCGAGCGCCGGGTGAGCGCACTGGCCTGGACGCGGAGGCCGCGCCCGCGCTCAGCCCGGCGCAGCGTCGGTGACCCCGGCGGTCGCGCGCAAATAGTCACGCAGCGCAGCGATGGCATGCCGCACCTTGGCCGGCTTGACGCCGCGCTGCGGTGTCAACGCCCACAACGGCAAGGGTGGAACCTGCCAGTCGGGCAGCACGCGGACCAGCCGGCCCGCCAGCAGATCGTCCCGCGCTTCCGTGCTGACGACGAACGTCAGGCCGAGGCCCGCCGCGCACATCTGCTGCAGCGAGATCTGGCTGTTGCTCGTGATGCGCGGCGCAATCTCGATGGCCTCCAGCGCACCACCCGGTCCCGCCATCTGCAAAGGCAGGGCGCGCCCACCACGCGGCGGTGCCAGCCACTGGTGACCTTGCAGATCGCGCGGCGACTGCGCCATGCCGGCCCGCGCCAGGTAGGCCGGGGCCGCACACAACAGGTAGTGGACGTTGCACAGGCGCTGCGCGCTCCAACCCGAATCAGCCAGTTCACCCGCACGGATCGCCAGATCGATGCGCGCATCGATCAGGTCGATCATCCGGTCGTCGATCTCCAGGTGCAAGGTAAGCGCGGCATGATCGGCCAGCAACGGCGCCAGCGCAGGCGCCACACAGCGCGCAAAGCCGACCGGCGCCGACATGCGCAGTTCACCCTCGGGTGCATCGCGCGCCAGTGCCAGCTGCTGGCGCGCGCGCGTTGCGGTGGCCACCAGCGACGCGCAATGCTCCGCTAGGTTGCCACCCGACTCCGTCAACGTGAGCTTGCGCGTCGAACGGTGCACCAGCGTGACGCCGTAACGCTGCTCGAGCGCGCGCAGCTGCTGGCTCACGGCCGAGGTGCTGATGCCCAGGTACCGCGCCGCAGCGCTCAGCGAGCCGGCACGCACGACCTCGGCGAACAGCGCGAAATGCTTCAGATCGTCCATTGTGAAGTTCCGCTTAACAGTGATTGCACGACACGCAGACTTCCTATTCTGTTGACAGCTTTATATCGTGGACGCTCGTTCAACATGGCTTCACAAAGAAAGGCCCACACCCATGCACGATATTCTGGTCACGGGTGCCTCGGGCACCGTCGGCAGCCTGCTGGTCGACACGCTGGTCGCGCAGGGCATGCGCGTCAAGGCAGCCTCGCGCAGCGGGCGGGCCCGGGGCGGCTCACCGGGCGTGCGCTTCGACTACGCAGACCCCACCACCCACGCGCCGGCGTTCGACGGCATCGATCGCCTGTACCTCGTGATGCCGGCGGACAGCCTGCAGGTCCAGGCCTTCCTGCTGCCCGCCATTGCCCTGGCGGCCCGACGCGGAGTGAAGGTGGTGATGCAGTCCGTGATGGGCGTGGAGAACGAGCCGGCGAACCCCTATCGCCAGGTGGAACTCGCGCTGCAGGCTGCAGTGCCCGCGTGGGTCGTGCTGCGCCCCAACTGGTTCGCGGACAACTTCCACGGCTTGTGGGCGCCGGCTGTCGCGCGTGGCGAGATTGCGCTGCCGGCCGGCGAAGGTCGTTCCAGCTTCGTGGATGCACGCGATATCGCAGCCAGCGCTGCGGCCGCGCTGACCAGCGCGCGATTTGACCACCAGGCCTTCACGCTGACGGGGCCGCAGGCCCTGAGCTACGGTGAAGCAGCGGCGCTGCTGTCACGCGCCGCGGGCCGGCCCATCGCCTACCGGCCTGTCGGCGACGACGCATTCGTAGCACAGCTCCAAGCGGCAGGCCTGCCCGAAGCCAACGGCCGCATGCTGGCCGCGCTGTTTGCCGCCGTGCGGCGGGGCGACACGGCAGCGTGTAGCGACGGGGTCCAACGTTTGACCGGCCAACCGCCCCGCACACTGGCGCAATATGCGGCGGACCATGCAGCAGACTTGCGCGGTGGAGCAGCGCACGCTGGCGCGCCCGGGTGAACCGGGCCGCGCTCAGGCGTACGGATTCGCGATGCCCAGCCCGGCCAGGATGGCGATCTCCCGCGCCTCCATCGCCTCGGCGTCTTCCTCACCGGTCTCATGGTCCCAGCCCTGCGCGTGCAGCGTGCCGTGCACCAGCAGGTGCGCGTAGTGGGCCTGCAGCGTCTTGCCGGCGTCCTGCGCCTCTTGCGCGACGACCGGCGCGCACAGCACCAGGTCGGCCGTGACCACGGGCTCCTGCGTGTAGTCGAAGGTCAGCACATTGGTGGCGTAGTCGCGCTGGCGGTAGTCGCGGTTCAGCGCCTGGCCTTCGTCCAGGCCGACGATGCGCACGGTGATCTCGGCATCCGACTCCAGCGCATGGCGGACCCAGCGGGCGACCTTGTGGCGCGGCAGCGCGGCGCGGTGTTCGGCTGCGCCCTCGAACGCCGCGAACTGCAAGGACAGCTGCAAGGCCTTCATCGCACCGTGCGGCGGGCACGCACCACCTTGGCCGTCGCGTCCACGCGCGCGTCGTCGGCATCCACGATGCGGCCCACGCCGCGCGCGTCGTAAGCGTCGACGATGCGGGCCACCAGCGGGTGGCGCACCACATCGGCACTGGTCAGGCGTGTGATCGCGATGCCGTCGACGCGCTTGAGCACCCGCTCGGCGTCGATCAGGCCGGACAGCTGATCCTTGGGCAGATCGATCTGGCTGACGTCGCCCGTCACCACGGCCTTGGCGCCGAAGCCGATGCGCGTCAAGAACATCTTCATCTGCTCGGGCGTGGTGTTCTGGGCTTCGTCCAGGATGACGAAAGCGTTGTTCAGCGTGCGCCCGCGCATGAAGGCCAGCGGCGCGATCTCCAGCGCGTTGCGTTCGAAGCACTTCTGCACTTTGTCGGCGCCCATCAGCTCGTACAGCGCGTCGTACAGCGGGCGCAGATACGGGTCGATCTTCTGCGCCAGGTCGCCGGGCAGAAAGCCCAGGCGCTCGCCCGCCTCCACGGCCGGTCGGGTCAGCACGATGCGCTGCACGGCGCTGCGTTCCAGCGCGTCGACGGCGCAGGCCACGGCCAGGTAGGTCTTGCCGGTGCCGGCCGGGCCGATGCCGAAGGTGATGTCGTGGCTGGCGATGTTGTCCAGGTAGGTCGCCTGGTTCAGCGTGCGCGCCTTCACGTCGCCCCGGCGTGTCATCAGCGAGGGGCCACCGTCGCTCTTCACCATCTCGGCATCGCCGGCCAGCATCAGCTGCACGGTGTCGGTGGACAGCGGGCGCTGCGCGATCTCGTACATGGCCTGCAGCACTTCGAGCGCGCGCTGGGCCTTGGCCTTGGGGCCGTCGATCTTGAACTGCTCGTGGCGGTGCGCGATCTTGACGGTCAGCGCCGTCTCGATGGTGCGCAGGTGCGCGTCCATCGGGCCACACACATGGTCCAGCCGGGTGTTGTTGGGGGGCGTGAAGTTGTGGCGAAAGATCATGGGCGCGATTGTCGCCCGCTACCATCGCCCACCATGATCGGACGACTGCAAGGCCTTTTGGCCGAAAAGAACCCTCCCCAGGTGCTGCTGGATTGCCAGGGCGTGGGCTACGAGGTGGACGTGCCGATGAGCACCTTCTACAACCTGCCGGCCATCGGCGAGCGCGTGACGCTGCTGACGCACTTCGTGGTGCGCGAGGACGCGCAGCTGCTCTACGGCTTCGGCACCACGGCCGAGCGCGATGCCTTCCGCCAGTTGATCAAGATTGCCGGTGTGGGGCCGCGCACCGCGCTGTCGGTGCTGTCGGGCATGGGCGTGGCCGATCTGGCGCAGGCCATCACGCTGCAGGAGGCGGGCCGGCTCATCAAGGTGCCGGGCATCGGCAAGAAGACGGCCGAGCGCCTGCTGCTGGAACTGAAGGGCAAGCTGGGCGCCGACATCGGCCCGCACACGGCCGTGGCCAACGACCACCAGGCCGACATCCTGCAGGCGCTGCTGGCGCTGGGCTACAGCGACCGTGAGGCCGCTGCGGCGCTGAAGGCACTGCCGAAGGACATGGGCGTCAGCGACGGCATCAAGCTCGCGCTGCGCTCGCTGTCCAAGGCCTGAGGGGCACATCTTTCAAGGTCTCGGCGCTGGTACCTCGCCGATTGCCGGGTTTGCCGTTTGTGCCGTTTGTGCCGTTTGTGCCCGGTGTGCTGGGTGTGCTGGGTGTGCTGGGGGCCGCCCGGCATGGGACACCCCCAGGGCCGGCCCGGCTCAGCGCCCCTCGCCCAGGGGCTCGGGGTCCCCTGCGGTGCTCCCGGCATGGGCGCATTGCACAACTCGCATCACTCACTGCGTTCGTTCACCTCGGACAGGTGCAATGGATCAGTTCACGAAGCGCGCTTCGCCGCCGCCCATGCCACTGCGCTCCTCGGCGCATCTGCAGGGCCGGCCCTGGGGGCACCCCATGCCGGGCTCGGTGCGGCTGACTCCGATGTGCGGTGCTTGCTGGCAGGCCGTCGAGAAATCCATGTTGGGCTCCGTGCGGCTGATACCGGTGCGCAGTGCCTACTGGTAGGCCGAGGAGAGCGCAAGCGTCACGCGATCGGTGCGCGCTGGAAAGCCGCCGAGAAGAATGCGCCCGCGTGACGCGAGCCGGTCCCCCGGCAGCGCTTCAGCCACCCACCACGTAGCCCGGCCTGGGGTGACCGCCGTGGCCAACCTGTGGCCGCGCCGAGGAGCGCAGGACTGCGGGCGGCGGCGCAGCACGCCTCGTTGACTGATCCATTGCACCTGTTCGAGGTGAACGAACGCAGTGAGTGGTGCGAGTTGTGCAATGCGCCCGCAGGCCGAGCACCGCAGGCTGCCCGAGCCCCTGGGCGAGGGACGCGTCCACCGGGCGGCCACGGCGGGCACCCCAGGCCGGGCGGCCCGACCCACGCCGGGCCTACTGCGCGCCTGCCACGGCGGCAACTGCCGGCGCCGTGCCCTGGCCCAGCGGCGCCACCAGCCGCACGTCGTCGGCCGAGATCTGCGCGGTCGGTGCGGCCGCAGGTACCGTCGACTTCAGCAGCTCCGGATAGTGCTGCGCCATCTGCGCGCCATACAGCGGCTTGTGCGCGCCCTGGTGGCAGGTGGCGCAGTTGACCTTGGCCACATCGCCGCCCGGGCCCAGGCGGTTGACCGGGAAGTCCTGCGTCAACGGCACCATGTACTCCAGGTTCAGCGCGCGCGTCATGCGGATGCCGTGGTAGGCGGCCAGGCGCGGCGGCGAGGCTTCGCCATCCCAGCTGGACAGGCTGCGCGTGTTGTGGCACTGGGTGCAGTTGACGCCGAGCGACTTGCTCATGTGCATCATCAGCCCGTAGGTCCACTCGGCCTGCTTGGTCGATTGACGATTGCCCGTTGGCAGGGCCGTCGTCCCGGCCACGCGGATGTTCTGGTCCTCCAGCAGGAACGGCGTGAACGGGTCGAACGGCAGCGAGCTCAGCCCCACCGCCGGTTCGGGCGCGTTCTGGCCGGCCTTGTTGCCTGCGAAGGTGTTGGCCCGCGCGTCCTGCAGCGGCTTGAACCAGACCTCGGCCGGCACGTTCTGCCCGCGGTGGCAGGTGAAGCAGGTCACGCCGGTGTTGGCCACGTGCGGCTTCCACTGCTCGTTGATCTTCTGCGTCATGAGCAACATGCGGCGCGACACGACCTTGGTGTAGATCGTGTCGTCGGCGAAGTTGGTCGGGTTGTGGCAGTGCACGCAGCCCTGGCCCGGCGCCACCCAGTTGGTCATCGCCACCATGGTGCGGGCGAACTCGGCCACGCTCAGGTGGCCCAGCACCTTGACGTTCTGGTAGACCTGCCCGGCCTTGGGGCCGTCGGGCGAGGCCGCGGGCAGGGGCTCGGGCGCCACGTTGTTGGGCGCCTGTTCGGCCAGCGTCTCGGGGCTGTAGACCTGCACCATGCCTGTGCCGCGCGGCCCGCGCTGCACGCTCTCGGGCGGCGGCAGCTCGCAGGCGGCGAGGGACAGCACGGCGGCCATGGCGGCGACAAAGCTTCGGATGGATCGCATGCGCTGGCTCCCTGCTGGCAAGGGTGGGTGGGCCGGGGTCGGCAGCGGGCGGGTCATCGCACACCGCCGATCAGCGGGTCGATCACCGGCGCGAAGGCCGGCGCATAGGTCGGCGCCACGCCGTGCTTGACGGCCCAGAGGAACCAGTTGTCCACCACCGTGCCGGTGAGCAGGATGCCGATGCCGCCGGTCAGCGGGCAGAGCACGGCGAACCACCAGGCCCAGCGGTGGATCGATTCCATCGTGGCGTTGAAGCCCATGGTCCAGCGCCAGAACAGGGCGGCCCGCTCGCTGGCCGTGCCACGGTCGGTGATCTGCTCGATCTCGCGCTCGCCACCGAAGCGGCTGACCGCCAGGATGGTGGCGCCGTGCATGGCGAACAGCAGCGTCGAGCCGTACAGGAACGCGATGCTCAGCATGTGGAACGGGTTGTAGAACAGGTTGCCATAGCGCAGCGAGAACGCGGCCGTCCAGTCCAGGTGCGGGAAGATCCCGAATGGCACCGCCTCGCCCCAGCTGCCCATCAGCAGCGGGCGGATGAAGCCCAGCACCAGGTAGAGCCAGATGGCGGCGGCAAAGGCCCAGGCCACGTGCGTGCCCATGCCCAGCTTGCGGGCGCGGCGGTACATGCGCGCCCACCACAGCAGGATGGAGGTGGTGAGGAACAGGCCGGCCATCAGCCACCAGCCACCCTCATTGAGCGGCGGCAGGGAAAGGCCATAGCCGGGCGGCGGCGGCTCCAGCGCCAGCCAGGGCAGCTGGCGCACGAACTGGATCGGGTCCCAGCCCACCGAGGCCAGCATGTTCAGGCCGATGATCTCGATGGCGATGAAGCCGCACAGCAGCGACAGCAGGCCCAGGTAGCCCAGGTAGATGGGGCCGATCTGCGCATCGCCCAGGCGGCCGAACAGATGCACGTGGCTCGGCTTGCCGAAGCGCTCGCCGTCTTTGCGCCCGAGCGAGACGCCCGGGTACGAGGGTGCGGCAACCTGCACGCTGGTGAAAAGATTTTGGTATTCAGCCATGGTGCATCCTTGTCAGTTCCAGACCGGCAGCTTCAGCCACCAACCCCACCATTCCGGCCAGCCCTTGGTCCAGAACGGTCCGCTGATGACGATGCAGATGGCGCTCCAGAAGGAGGCCGACAGCGCCAGGAACAGGCCCAGGCGGTGAATGCCCAGCGTGCCGATCGAGTAGCCGATGGCATCGCGGAAGAAGGTGTTCTCGTGCTCTGCGGTTTTCACGACCTGGCCCTTGCCCGGGTTGGTGGCCGACAGCACCAGTGCCCCGTGCAGCGACAACGCGAAGGTGGTGGCGAAGAAGAAGCTCACCGCCAGCATGTGCGCCGGGTTGTAGTGAAAGTGCAGATACTGGTAGCCGGTGTTGGACACCCAGTCCAGATGGCTCATGATCCCGTACGGAAAGCCATGCCCCCAGGCGCCCATCAGCAGCGGGCGGACGATCACCAGCGTGACGTAGGCCAGGATCGCGAAGCCGAAGGCCACGGGCACGTGGTAGCCGATGCCCAGCTTCTTGCAGATCTCCACCTCGCGCAGTGCCCAGCTGATGAACGAGCCGGTCGCGCAGAACGTGATGATCTGCCAGAGCCCGCCTTCGCTCAGCGGCGCCAGGCTGAGGCCGTAGCTCAGGTCGGGCGGCGCGATGTTGATCTGCCAGAGGTTCCAGGTCGGCCCCTGCGATGCGCCCCAGACGATCAGCAGCGTGCCGACCAGCGAAAAGAACGCGGTGGTGACGCCGAAGAAGCCGACATAGAAGGGACCGACCCAGAAGTCGAACAGATCGCCTCCCAGCAGCGTACCTCCACGTACGCGGTACTTGCGTTCGAAGTTCAACATGGCCATGGCCGCCACCTCCGGGACCGAAAAATGAAGGGGCACCCGCGTGACGCGGAGCCCGGGTTGGGATGCGCAGGGGCAACGCGCCGGCAGCGCCGGCCCGCCCCGATCGGCGCTATTTCGTCGGGGCCGTCGCGGGCGCCGGCATCGAAGTGTTCTGGCCGACCACGGCGGTGCGGGGACCGTCGAGCCAGTTGAACTTGTTGGTACTCAGCAAGATGAAATGGATGATCAGCGCCAGCACGAACAGGAAGGCCGCAAGGGCCACCAGCGCGCGCCGGGGATCGAACAACAACCAGATTTTCCACATGCTTATCTCTCCTAGTTGAGGTGGGACATGAAGGTGTAGACCCCCGCCCGCACACTCTTGAACAACGATGTTTCGCTCTCTGCGCCGGGGAACCAATCGCGCCAATTCAGGAACAGGACCTGACCGACCAGCGCCACCAGCAGCACGAACACGATGCCGATCAGAAACAGAGCGCCATCGCCCTTGTTCTGCAGTAGTTGGGGGGCCGTCGAAACGGTCGCGTTTTCAGTCATGGCAGATGCCTCCTCGCGCAGTTGTCGCGTCAGCTCAGAGCCAGGGCCGCCACATCCACACGAGCACATGGGCCACCACGGCAATCGCCGTGAACCCCATGAAACTGCCCATGAAGATGCCGTGGAACTCCCTGGCTTCGCCTTCGGTCAGCCCGGATAACGAGCCTCTCCTGTCTTCAACCATTTGGATCACTCCTCAACATCGGCCTTGCGGCCAGCACCGCGCAGCTCCCGCGCGGCAAGGCACACCCAGGCGGCAGGCCTGCGGGCGTCATCAGGGGGCTCGGCCCGTGCATGGCGTAACTCATGCAAGTGCTCCGAGCGCGGCGGTGACGATCTGTCGTGCCTGCCCTTCCAGGTGTTCGGGATGGACCGCTGCGCTGCCCGCTTCACGGGCACGCGCCTCGGCCTGGTCGCGCAGCCGCTTGGCCGCCGAGATGCGCACCAGCACGGGCTGCGCCTCCAGCAACTCGTCGAGCAGCTCACGTGCGTCAATGGACCAGACCAGCTCGGGCAGCGCGCGGGCTGGCGTCGGGTCGACGCGGTCCATGTCGGTTCCGAGTGGCAGGATGTGGAACAGCGCGTCGAACAGCGCGTTGCACACCTCCTGCACCAGCCAGGTCGCGCCGGCGTAGCCCATGAAGGGCGTGCCCGTGGCGCGGCGGATGATGGCGCCGGGAAAACTCGCCGCGATGAAGCTGGGCCGCATCGGCCCTTGCGAGGCGGCCTCGGCCAGGTACATGCGTTCGTTCACGCTGCCGAACATCACCAGCGGCGCCTTGGTCTTGATGAGCGCGCGCACCGCCGCGTTGTCGGTCTTGTCGCCGGGCTTGCGTGCCACAGCGAACTGGCAGGGCAGGCCCAGCTCGTCTTCAAGGAAGTGGCGCACGCCGCGGCTGTAGGTCTCGCTGGCCACGATGCCGAACGAGGCGGTGGCAAAAAAGTCCTGCGTGACCGAGCGCCACAGGTCCCAGATCGGCTTGATCGTGGTGTGCTTCTCGCGCTCGATGAAGGGCTCGGGGTCGAGGTGCAGCAGCCTTCCGAGTTCACGCAGAAAGGCGGTGGTGCTGTGCAGCCCGATGGGCGCCTGCAGGTAGGGGCGCTCCAGCGCCTCGCACAGCATGCGGCCGAACTCGCGGTACAGGCAGACGTTCACATCGGCGTCCGCAAGATTCGCCACATCGGCCACGTGGCTGCCGAGCGGGAACACCATGTTGATCTCTGCGCCGATGCCTTCGACCAGGCGACGGATCTCGTGCAGATCGCTGGCGCTGTTGAACACGCCGTAGCTGGGGCCGATGAGGTTCACGCGCGGCTTTTCGCCCGCCGGGCGGTCTGCGATGGGTGTGCGCGCCGGCACCTTGCGCAGGCCGTGTTCGGTCCACAACCAGTAGATGGCGCGGTTGGCGCACTGCCACTGGTCTTCGTCGATGGTGCGGGGCAGAAAGCGCGCGATCGTCGTGCCCTCAGGGGTCACGCCGCCGCCGATCATCTCGGCAATCGATCCGGTGACGACCACGGATGGCAGGTCGGGGTCGAGCACGGCATGGGCGCGCTTCATCGCGCCTTCGGTGCCCTCGCGGCCCAGTTGCTCTTCGGCCAGGCCCGTCACGACGATGGGCAGCTCGTGCGGCGGCAATGCGTCGGTGTAGTGCAGGACGGAGGTGACCGGCAGGTTCTCGCAGCCCACCGGGCCGTCGATGATGACCTGCAGGCCCTTGATGGCGGTGAACACGTAGACGGCGCCCCAGTAGCCACCGGCGCGGTCGTGGTCGAGGACGAAGGCCATCAGACCATCTCCTCGGCCTTGCGGCGCTTCATGATCTTGATGACCTGGCGGCGGGTTTCGGCGCGGTACTCGGGGCGCAGTACCGGCGTCTCGCTCCAGATGCCGGCGCGGTCGCCCTTGCCGGTCTCGCCGAAGAATTCGCGCATGGTGTCGAAGCGGGTCTGGTTCGCAATCGCGCCGTTGACCACCTGGGCCAGTGAGCCGGCTCCTGCCGGGCCCATCAGCGGGCGGGCCGAGATTAGGTTCGTGAAGTACAGCGAGGGGATCGCGCGCTCCTTGCAGGCCTGCACCAGGGGTGTGGTGCCGATGGCGAGGTTCGGGCGGTGGCGCTCGACGGCGGCGAGGTCTTGCTCCAGCGAGGCGCGGTACTGGATCTCCACGCCGCGCGATTCCAGCCACACGCGGTCCGGCTCGGACCAAGGTGTGCGCGGGCAGGCGGTGCCGACATAGGGCACGGTGGCGCCGCTTTCGATCAGCAACCTTGCGACCAGCAGTTCAGAGCCCTCGTAGCCACTGACCGTGACCTTGGCGTTGATCGGCGACTTGGCCAGCGCACCGCGGATGGCGGGCACGATGCCGGCAATGGCGGCCTCGACCTGCGCCGTGGGCACCTGGGCCGCTTCACCGATGGCGCGCAACCAGGCGGCTGTGCCTTCGGCACCGACGGGCGCGGACGCCACCACGGGCCGTCCGGCCGCCTGCAGCTCGCGCACGCTGGCCGTGTAAAAGGGGTGGATGGCGGCGGCGACCGTGCAGTCCAGCGCCGCATACAGCTCGCGCCATTCGCGTGTCGGCACGGTGGGGCCGGCCTTCAGGCCCAGGGGCGCCAGCAGCATGCCGATCACCATCGGGTCGGCCGGGAACAGTTCGCCCAGCAGGCTCACGGTCTTGGCGCTGTCCAGGCCCTGCTCGCGCCAGCCGCGCGGGGCGGACACCGGGCCGGTCTCGGCCTCGGCGCGTGCGTATTTCAGCATCGCGCCGGCCAGCACGTCCTTGGCCTCGGCATGGGTCGGCACGCCGAAGCCCGGCACATCCACGCCGATGATGCGCACGCCGTTGATGGCCTTGGGCAGCAGTTGCAGCGGCACGCCGCTGGCCGAGGGCACACACAGGTTGATGACGACCAGCGCGTCGAGCAGCGCAGGGTCCGCCTGCGCGTGCACCGCCTCGCGGATGTCTTCGAACAGCTTGCCTGTCACCAGCGATTCGCTGTTGAAGGGCACGTAGCCGACGCTGCGCCGGGCACCGTAGAAATGTGAGGTGAACGTCAGGCCATACACACAGCAAGCCGAGCCACTGAGGATGGTGGCCGTGCGCTTCATGCGCAGGCCCACCCGCAGCGCGCCGAAGGCCGGGCACATGCTCTGCGGCTGGTCGTGCGGGCCCTTGGGATAGTCCTTGGCGTAGGTGGCCAGGGTTTGCTGCGTGGCCTCGGGCATGGCGGAGGCCAGGGCCTGGGCCTGCTCGGGGGTCGCGTGGCAGCTACTCATGATGCGTCGTAGACCACTTCGAGCGTCGGCTTGACCAGCTCGGTCTTGCCGACCATGTCGAACAGCGTGGCCGGCTCCATCTTGAAATCGCGCCCTGTGACTTCGGCGCTGAACAGGCTCAGCAGCTGGTCCTGGGTCTGCGGCTTGGGCCGCACCGGCGGCGCCTCGGCAACGTTGGTGGCCAGGGTCTCGAACAGCGAAGCCCATTGCGTGTCGGGGCGGCCGATGATTTCGTAGCTGGCGCTCTTCCTGCGAATGTCTTCATTGGCCGGAATCGCGGCCAGCACCGGGATGCCGGCGCGTTCGGCAAAGGCTGTCGCCTCGCCCGTGCCGTCGTCCTTGTTGATCACCATGCCGGCCACGCCGACATTGCCACCGAGCTTGCGGAAGTACTCCACCGCGCTGCAGACGTTGTTCGCCACGTAGAGCGACTGCAGATCGTTGCTCGCCACGACGATCACCTTCTGGCACATGTCGCGCGCAATCGGCAGGCCGAAGCCGCCGCACACCACGTCGCCCAGGAAGTCGAGCAGCACGAAGTCGAAACCCCAGTCGTGAAAGCCCAGCTTCTCCAGCGTCTCGAAGCCGTGGATGATGCCGCGCCCGCCGCAGCCGCGGCCGACTTCGGGGCCGCCGAGTTCCATCGCATAGACACCATCGCGCTTGAAGCACACATCGCCGATGGCGACCGCCTCGCCGGCCAGCTTCTTCCTGCTGCTGGTCTCGATGATGGTGGGGCAGGCCTTGCCGCCGAACAGCAGGCTGGTGGTGTCGCTCTTGGGGTCGCAGCCGATCAGCAGCACCTTCTTGCCCTGCTGGGCCATCATGTAGCTGAGGTTGGCCAGCGTGAAGCTCTTGCCGATGCCGCCCTTGCCGTAGATCGCGATGATCTGCGTGGTCTTGGCGGCAGGGCTGGTGGCTGAACTGGCCACGGGGTCGGGCTCGATGGCGGCCTCGGCGCGCAGCAGCTCGGTGCGGGACTGGAAGCGAACCGTCGCCTCGGCCGGAATCGTGGAATTCATCGGATACCTCCGTGCTGCGCACTGCGGTGCTGAACGACTTTGGGCGGCCGGGCGGTGTTCATTGGTGGGCTCTCCAGTCCAGGACCATCTTCAGGCAGCTCGCATCGCCGAACGCCTGGCCGTAGGCCTCGTGCGCCAGGGCGGCCGGCTCGGTGTGGGTGATCAGGCCGTCCAGCGACAGGCGCCCGTCGTCCAGCAGCATGTTCACGGCCGCCAGGTCGGCCGGCTTCCATTCGGCGGCGACGCGGATGCGCGCCTCGCGCATGAAGGCCGGCGCGAAGTTCAAGCTCAGCGGCTTGGAATAGAAGCCGGCCAGCACCACCTCGCCGCCCGGCGCCAGGCGGGCGATCAGGCTGTCGAGCAGGCCGGCGTCGCCACTCACGTCGTAGATGGCGCGGTAGTCGCGCCGTGTGTCGGCCTCGGGGTGCAGCACCTCGTAGCCGACCGCCCCCTGGGCGCGCTGCGCGTTGGTCTCCCAGACGCGGAAGTTGGTGTAGCCGGCCGCCACGTTCAGCCGCGCCAGCAGGCGGCCCAGCACGCCATGGCCGACGATCAGATCGGGCGGCGTGTGGGGCGCGCCCCGTCCACCATCGGCGACCGTGTGGTAGGCCGTTGCCGCGAGCGCCAGCAGCACGGCCTGCGCGCCCAGCCGCTCGGCCACCGGGATCGCCTTGGCGCCCGGCACCACCAGCCTGGAGGCCGAGGCGCCGAACAGGCCGCGCACATCGCCGTAGCAGCGGGCACCGGGCACGAAGACGCGCTGGCCGACGCGGCGGCTACCTGCTTTGCCGACTTCCAGCACGCGGCCTACGGCCTCGTAGCCGGGCACCAGCGGGTAGCCCATGCCCGGGAACATCGGCATCTGGCCGGTCCAGAGCAGGCGCTCGGTGCCGGTGCTGATGCCACTCCATTCGACCTCGACCACTACATCGTCACCTTGCAGGGCCGGCAGGTGCAAGGGGCGCAGGCGCAATTGCTCGGGAGCCTCCAGCACGACGGCCTGCGTGTTCATGTGTGTACTCCGTCGAGGTGAGAAGTGGGAGGCGAAGAGGTCATGGCGTAATCTTATGAAGACACCACACAATGTCAATTCAAATTTACACTTGGTTTTGTCGGGGCTTTGCCGGCTGCGGCCACGAGCACTCCGGCGTGCAGCGGCATGGGCGTGGGCCGGGCCTGGACATCGACGAAGCCGCTGCGTTCTAGCAGGGCGCGCAACTGCGCCACGGTGCGTGCGCGGCCGCTGCCCATGGCCCACAGGTACAGGCCGAAATACGCCGCGCCCATCGCCGGTGCGCCAGGCGCGTCGGCCAGCGGCTCGGCGATCAACAGGCGTCCACCGGCCGGCAGCGCGGCGTGCACGGCGGCCAGCAGGCGCAGCACGGCCGCGTCGTCGTGGTCGTGCAGCACGCGCACCAGGCTGATCGCGTCGAATCCGGACGGCAGCGTGGCGCGCAGAAAGTCACCGCCACTGGCCGTGCAACGCCCGGCCAGGCCTTCGCGTGCGAAGCGCGCCTCGGCGCGGAGCACCACCTCGGGCAGGTCGAACACCTGCACCTGCAGGTGCGGCACGGCGCGCGCCAGGCACGCGGCCAGCGCGCCTTCGCCGCCGCCCACGTCCAGCAGCCGGGCATGCCGGTGCACCGGGTAGGCGTGCAGCAGTTGCTCGGCCACCCAGGGCACCGAGGCGGCCATCAGTTGCGAGTACGCGGCCACCTGCTGCGCGTCCAGCTGCGCCGGTTGCGCCGCGCGTGCGTAGGGCCAGAAGTCCGACAGGGCACCGCCCGTGCCCGTGCCCTGCCCCGGCGCTGCACGCAGCAGCGCCAAGGGATCGACCAGGTCGCGGTACAGCGCCTCGTGGTGTTCGACCATGGCGGTCAGCCCGGCGTTGCCAACCAGCGGCGCACCCAGCGGGCCCAGACCGAAACGCGCGTGCGGGCGGCGCTCCAGCAGGCGCAGCGCGCAGGCGGCCTGCAGCAGCCGGTCCAGCGCCGGTTCGGGCAGCGGCAACACGACGGCCAGCGCCGCCAGGCTCTGCGGGCCGTCTCGGGCCAAGCGCTCGAACACGCCCAATCGCACGCAGGCCAGCAGGACCTGGCTGTAGACGAAGCCGGCCAGCAGATCGAACAGCTGCGCGGCACGCCGCCGCGCGACCCAGCGCGCCGGCGGGAAGCTTTCAGCCCAGCGCCGAAAGCGCGGGCTGGACAGCAGCCGGTCACGCCAGCGCAGCCAGGCATCGCTCCAATGCAGGGGCGCCGCGACGGCTGCGTGGGGTGATGTCATGCGTGGACAGCAATCGGCGCGCTGCGCGCACCGACCAGCCCGACGGGCAACAGGCGCTCGGCCTCCAGCGCGATCAAGCTGCGGAACGCCATGGCGCCGGGGCAGGACGGCACGCGGGCCTGGGTGGCGGCGACGAGCCGGTCGAACTCGGCCAGTGCGCCTTCCAGGCCCAGTTCGCGCGCCACGCTGGGCCGGTCGAGCAACAAGTCTTGCCCCACGGGCTTGCCGAGCGCCTGCGCATCGCCGAGCACGTCGCGGATGTCATCGGCCACCTGGTAGGCCTGCCCGAGCTGCTGGCCCAGCGCGCGCCAGGGCGCGGGGTCGGCCCCGGCGGCCTGCGCGCCGGCCATGGTGGCGGCCGCGAACAACGCACCGGTCTTGGCCTGTTGGTAGTCGCTCAGCACCACCTGGGTTTCGCACTCCCAGCTCTGCCCGGCGCTGATGCCGTGCGGCATGCCCACCCCCTGGCAGACGGTCTGCAGCAGACCCGGCAGCCGCGACAGGTGCTTGCGGGCCGCAGCGCCCACGCACTCGAACGCCAGCACGATCAGCGCGTCACCCGCCAGCACCGCCAGCCGCTCGCCGTAGGCGCTGTGCACCGACGGCAGGCCGCGCCGCGTGGCGGCGTTGTCGAAACACGGCAGGTCGTCGTGGACCAGCGAGGCGCAGTGCAGCAGTTCGACGGCGGCCGCCGCCGCGTCGGCCAAGGCTGGATCGTCATCGCCGCAGGCATAGGCCACCGCAAGCACCAGCTTCGGGCGCACGCGCGCCCCACCGGGAAACACCGCGTGCTGCATGGCCGCCGCCAGCCGCGGCGGATGGCCGGGCGCCAGGCAACGGTCAAGGCTGGCGCGCAGTGCGCGTTCGATGCGGTCGGGCTTGGGCATGGGTGGTCCTTTGGGTCCGGCGTGAAGAGGCTTTGCATCCAGTGGCGCGGTGTGCGGCCACTGCCCCACCACCATTCGTCATCTTTGCAATACATTTGACACTGTCACGTAGATTAGACACATCGCCTCCAGCCGTCAATGCGCATGCCTCCCGACATTCCCTTGCCCCGCTCGCCACCCACGCCGCACACACCACGCGTACTGGTCGTGGGTGCCGGCATCGGCGGCCTGAGCGCGGCGGCGTTGCTGGCCCACGCCGGGTTGGATGTCACCGTGCTGGAACAGGCCGCAGGGCCCGGCGGCAAGGCCTGCACGCGTCAGGTCGGCCCGCACCGGCTGGATGCGGGGCCCACGGTGCTGACGATGCGCTGGGTGTTCGAGCAGCTGTTCGATGCGCTCGGCCTGTCGCTTGCGCAGCAGCTGCAGCTCAAGCCCTGCGCGGTGCTGGCCCGTCATGCCTGGGGGCCAGCCGCCACCGATCGGCTCGATCTGCTGGCCGATCTGGATGCGAGCGTGGACGCCATCGCCGCCTTCAGCAGCCCGGCCGAGGCGCAGCGCTACCGCGGCTTCTGCCAGCACGCCCAGGCGGTGTATGAGACGCTGGAGGCGTCTTTCATCACCGCCAGCCGCCCGAACAACCCGCTGAGCCTCACGGCGCGCGTGCTGCGCCAGGGCCTGCAGGGGGCGCGCGGGCTGGCCCATATCCAGCCATTCCAGAGCATGTGGCAGGCGCTGGGCCGGCACTTCCACGACCCGCGCCTGCGCCAGCTGTTCGGCCGCTACGCCACCTACTGCGGCTCTTCGCCCTTCAGCGCACCGGCCACGTTGATGCTGGTGGCCCATGTGGAGCGCGACGCCGTCTGGCAGGTGGAGGGCGGCCTGCACCGCCTGGCGCAGGCCCTGGCCGGCGCGGCCGAGCGCCAGGGCGCCACCCTGCACTACGCCAGCGCCGTGCGCGAGATCCGCCTCACGCGGGGCCGCGCCAGCGGTGTTGTGCTGGCCAGCGGCGAAGTGCTGCAGGCCGACGCCGTGCTGTTCAACGGCGACGCCGATGCACTGGCGCAGGGCCTGCTGGGCAGCCCCGTGCAGGCCGGCCTGGGCATGCAGCCGCTGGCGCAGGCGCAGCGCTCGCTGTCTGCGCTGACATGGCACCAGGTCGCCACGCCCGAAGGCTTTGCGCTGTCGCACCACAACGTGTTTTTCTGCGCCCCGGCGCATGACGGCTACCGCAAGGAATTTGACGCGCTGCAGCAGGGCCAGCTGCCGCCCTCGCCCACCGTCTACCTGTGCGCGCAGGACCGCAGCGCGGCAGCACTGAACCCCGATGTGCCGGTTGGCCCCGAGCGGCTGATGCTGCTGGTCAACGCACCGGCCCGCGCCGACACCCGACCGCCTGTCGAGGAGGAGTTGCAACGATGCGAACAGCAGACACTGACGCAACTGGCCCGCATGGGCCTGGTGCTGCGGCCTGGCCCCTGGCCGGCGCAGCGCACGACGCCGACGCAGTTCGCGGCGGCCTACCCGGGCTCGGCCGGTGCGCTGTACGGGCAGGCCAGCCACGGCTGGCAGGCGAGCTTCCAGCGGCCGGCCCAGCGCAGCGCGGTGCCGGGCCTGTACCTGGCGGGCGGCACGGCGCACCCGGGGCCGGGGCTGCCGATGGCGTCGCTGTCGGGCCAGTTGGCCGCGCGGCAGATGCTGGCGGACCTGGCTTCGACCTCGCGGTTCCACCCGGTGGCTATGCCTGGTGGTACCTCGACGCGCTGAGCGACCCGCAGCCCGACGGCAGCGCCTGGGCGTTGACGCTGATCGCCTTCGTCGGCAGCGTCTTCTCGCCGTACTACGCGTGGAAGCGACGCCGCTGGGGCGACGACCAGGCGCTGGCCGAGGAGCATGTGGCGGTCAACGTGTCGCTGTACCGGCGCGCGCCCGGTCGGCCGCACTACGCCAAGTGGTGGACCATGACCGAACGCGGCCACCGCGATCTGCGCCGCAGCAGGCAAGCGCTGGCCATCGGCCCGAGCCGCCTGCAGTGGGCGGGCGACGACCGGCTGCTGATCGACCTGGACGAATGGGCCGCGCCATGGCCGCAACGCGTGCGTGGCAGCCTGGCCGTGCAGTTGCAGACCCAGCCGGCCCGCCAGTTCGCGCTGGACGGCGCCGGCCTGCACCACTGGCAGCCGATCGCCCCCGTCGCGCGCATCGACGTGGCGCTGGACGCACCAGCCGCACGCTGGCAGGGCGACGCCTACCTGGACACCAACTGGGGCCGGCGCCCACTGGCGCGCGATTTCGCTCGCTGGCACTGGTCGCGCCAGCAGCTGCCGGCCGGCGGCTGCCGCGTGCTGTATGCATGCGAGCCCCGCGCGGGCGGTGCGCAGGCACTGGATCTGCGCATCGCGGCCGATGGCGGGGTGGACGTGCACGACGCGCCACCCTGCTGCCCGCTGCCCGCCAGCCGCTGGGGCCTGACCCGCCAGACCCGCGCCATGTCACAGGCCGCACCGACCGTGGCGGCGACGCTGGAGTCAGGCCCCTTCTACTGCCGCAGCCTGCTGGCCGATGCGCAGGGGGGCGCGCCGTGGATGCATGAGAGCCTGGACCTGGCACGCTTCGACCGGCCGTTGGTGCAGGCCATGCTGCCGTTTCGCATGCCGCGGCGGGCCGTTGGATGACTACCGCGACCGCTGGTTGTCCATGCGCTGCCACCCCGGCACGTAGGCGCTCATCAGCGCCTTGAACACACGCCCGTGGTGGGCGTAGCGCAAGTGGAGAAGCTCATGGACGATCACGTAGTCCTGGAAATCCTCTGCGCGATCCAACAGGTCATGCGCCAGCGTCACGGTGCCCAGTGAAGTGCAAGAGCCCCATTTGGCGCGCATGTCCTGGACGCGAATCACGCGCGGGTTCACGCGCAGCTTCACGGCCCAGGCCAGCGCGCGTTGCCGCAGGTCCTGCACCGGATAGCCCGAACCTCTGCGCCGACGCTGCGCGACTGGCTGATGATGCGCAACTGCCATGTTCAGGCGTCCGAGTGCTGCAGCAGCACCGCAATCATGGCGTCCACGACGCGCGCCCGTGCTGTCGCCGAGAGCGTGAGCAAGGGCTGATACAGCGACGCGCGCAAGCGGCGCTTCTCGTCCGAGTTCACGGCTGCATTGGGAAACTTGGCCAGTTGGGCTTCGGCCTCCCGCGCCAGGGCCATGGGGTCGATGCTGGCTTCCTGAAGGTCAGCATCGGCCCGGAGGGTCCAGTACACCCCAAAGGCGCGGCCGGACAGGCCGCTGGCCTTGGCCGCCTGCATGGCCGCCTCCTTCTCCGCAGCCAGGGCCGCGAGTTGGTCCATGGCTGCCAGACCTGTCGTGCGGCGGTCCTCCATGTCCTTGAGGATGCGCTCGGCGCGGTCCTTCAGCGGCTGCAGCACGGGCGCCGCGTTGGCATCGTCGTCGATCTCCTCTTGCAGGCCACGTACCAGGTTGAAGACCTTGCCTTCGTCGGTGCCGGCATGGCCGCGCAGCGACTGCAGCGTCCTAGTGTCGAAGGTGATGCTCTTCGTCAGCCGTCCCAGACCTTGCTGTGTCGCACTCTCTTCGATCAATCGGCGCGTTTTGTAGGCCAGGTCGGCGACGAAGCCCACCTTGCTGGCGTAGGCATTGCGCACTGCGGCATACAGATGGCAAAGCTGCTTGTAGGTGCCGATGTGGTCCCGCAACTCGGGCGATGGCGACAGGATCTCCCACAGTGCCTCGACCTCCTTGTAGCGCTCGAAGAAGGTCTTGCGGGCCTCCACCGACAGGAAGCGGCCGTACACGACCCGTTCCAACTTTTCGTCCGCACCCAAGCCAGCGGCATCGCCACTCGTGTCGTCCAGGTAGTCGGCCTTCACCTGCACGATCTTCTGCTGGAAGTCCAGCATCAGCACGTCCAGGTCTTCGATCACGCCGCTCACATCGTCGGAGTCGAACTTCAGCGCCTTCTTCAGCTCGCGCAAAACGCCCACGAAGTCCACCACCAGGCCGACCTTCTTGCTGACGCCCTGGGCGTCCACATAGGGCCGGTTCACGCGCGCAATGCTTTGCAGCAGCACATGGTCGCGCATGGGTTTGTCCAGATACAGGCAGTACAGCGGCGGCGCGTCATAGCCGGTCAGCAACTTGTCGGTGACGATCAGGATCCTGGGCTCGCGGTCGGCCTTCTTGAACAGCAGGCGCACATCCTCCTCGCGCTCCGGGCTGATCTGCAGTTGCGCCACCAGCGGCCGCTCGATGACGTCCGCCGCGTTCTCGGAATACACCGGCTGCGTCCACTCGGGTGGCAGCAGCTTGTCGAGCGCCTTCTTGTACTTGGCGCAGGCGTCCCGATTCACGGCCACCACGAAGGCCTTGTAGCCCAGCGGCATCACGTTCTCCTGGAAGTGCTGCGCCACGAAGGCGGCCACCTTCTCGATGCGGTCGTCCGCCGTCAGAAAGGTGCGCAGGCCCACGGCGCGGTCCAGCACCTTGTTGAGTTCCTCCACATCGGTCACGCCCTCTGACTCGGCCAGCGCGAAGAACTCCTTGTCCAGCCGCTCCGCAGGCACCGTCATCTCAGACGGCGCCATCAGATGCTTGATGGGCAGCGTGGTTTCGTCGTCGATGGATTCGGCGATGGCGTACTTGTCCAGGTAGCCGCGATCGTCCTGCGCGCCGAAGATCTTGAACGTGCCCTCACCCTGGGTGTTGTTGGCGATCGGTGTGCCCGTGAAGCCGATGATCGTGGCCTTGGGCACTGCGGCCATCAGGTACGTGCCCAGGTCTTTGGCCACCGAGCGATGGGCCTCGTCGATGAACACATAGACGTTGTCGCGCACACAGCTTTCCTTAGCGATGCCCTCGAACTTGTGGATCATCGCGATCACCAGCCCCCGGAAATCCCCATCCAGCAGCGCCTGCAAGTCGGGCTTGCTGTTGGCCCGGCGCGTGGCGATGTCGTGCTTCTGCATCTCGCCCAACAGACGCTCGACCCAGCCTTTGAGTTGCCCCTCCAGTTCCGTGCGGTCCACCACCAGGATCACCGTGGCGTTCTGAAAGCGTGCCTTGTCCTCCAGGATGCGGCGGGCCGCCGTGAGCAGCGTGAAGGTCTTGCCTGAGCCCTGCGTATGCCAGACCAGGCCGCGCGTCTTGCCAGGGTCCGCGCAGCGGTCCAGCACAGCCTCGATGGCGCGCTGCTGGTGTTGGCGCAGCACCGACTTGCGGGTCTCGCCGTCCTGCACGTAGAACAGGATCCAGTGCTGCAAGGTCCGCAGAAAGTCCGTGGGCTCGAAGAACGATTGCACGGCAAAGCGGTAGGTCTCCTCCGGCACCTGCTTCCAGCGCGCCATGTCGCGCCGCGTCACGTTCCAGGTCACGCCATACCAGTAGTCCAGCAGGTGGGTGACGTTGAACAGCTGCGCGCTGCCCAACAGCTCCGGCGTTTCCAACTCGTAGCGGCGCAGCTGCTGGATGCCGCGCTCGATCGCGCCGCCGTCCTTGGGGTTCTTGTGCTCGACGATGCACACCGGCATGCCATTCACCAGGAACATCACATCGGCCCGGTTGCCCTTGCGCGCGGGCGGCTTGATCTTCCACTCCCAACTGACATGGAAGGCGTTCTCGGCCACATGCTCGTAGTCGATCAGCGTGACACGGCGGTGCCGCTTCTCGGCCTCGTCGTACCAGGCATGCTCGCCGCGCATCCAGGCCAGCAGCGCGCGGTTGCCTTCGATGCTGGGCGGCAGCGCGTCTAGCGCATCGAGCACGCCGCGCACGCCCTCGTCGCTGAGCCATGGATTGAAGTGCGCCAGCTTCTTGGCCAGCAGGCCGCGCAGAAAGTTGCCGGCCTCGCCGCCCCGGTGGTACACGGCCTCCAAAGGGTTCAGCGGCTGCCAGCCGATCTCCACCGCGTGGTCCACCATCGTGAATTGCACGCTGCCGGCTTCGCTGATCTTCAGCGTCGGGGGCGGGTGCAGCGGCGCGGGCGGCCGAGCGGCGCTCTCTGGACTACCTTCGGCTCCGCCTTCGGTGCGAGCTTGCTTGGGGCGGCCCGGCGCGGTGCTCATGGCTTGTTTCCCAGCTTGGGCACCTGGCGCGGCAGCTTCTTCTCTTCGGACTTCAGCCGCCGTTCCAGCTTCTTCGCGTCTTCTGCCGCCGGCAGCTGCTCGGGCACGATGTTGCGGTCGGTCAGCAGCTTGCGCACGTCGCGGTTGTTCTTCACATGCTCTTGCGTGATGCTGGGCTCGCCACGCAGGTCCTGCTGCTTGACCTGGGTGTTGGTGATCTCGTTGGCGAAGTCCTTGGCCTTGATGGTGATGGTGGGCAGAAAGTCAGCCAGCGGCCGGCCTTCGGGCACGGCCAGCCGGGTCTTCATGTTCTGCGTCGTCATGCCACCGAACAGCGCCGCGTCGCCCTTGCTCAGGATGCGGCCGAAGCCCTGGCTGTCGATGCCGCGCTCGTAGAGCACACCGGAGAGTTCCTTTTGCGACAGCGTGAGCTTGTCCCGCGCGCGCAGGCGCTCCGTCTCGGCGATGCGCGCCTCGATCAGTTCCTGCTTGCGCGTCTGCACGGCGAAGTAGGTCATGGCGAAGGCGATGGCATCCTTGCGCGGGTCGCCGTTCTGGGCGATGAGGTAGCAGGCGTAGCGCGTGAGGGCAATGTCGTCGACCTCGCGCTCGGCGCCCTTGCCCAGCCCGATCATTGTGTTGACGTCAACAAAATGATCGGTGGCCAGTTGGCCTGCGTTCTCGCAGGCGATGCGGGCCTTGTCGATCACCATCCCGAAGTTGCGCCACTCCTTGTAGCCCAGCAGCGGCTGCAGCTCGCGCGCCAGCCAGTACTCCACACCCTCGTTCTGGTGGGCGCAGCTTTCGAAGCTCTGGTGGAGCTGGTGGATGAGTTCCTTCTTCATGAGGGGCTCCGTTCCATGGTGGCCAGTGCTTGCAGGACCAGGTCGTTCACGTCGATCTCGCCGGTCATGAGCTTGTGCAGCAGGGTTTTGAAGAGTTCGTCAAGCACGGCGCGCTTTCGCTGGTGCAGTTCGATCTTGCGGTCGATGGCGTCGAGAACGTCTGCAATCTCGTTCTGTTCATCTAAAGAGGGCGGCAAGGGAAGAGGCAGCGCGTCGATGGTCCCGGTGTTCAGGTTGTATTTGCCATCCGATGCCGGGGTTGCTCTGCCAGCAACGAGCGACGTGCCCAGAGCCGATCCGTAAAAGTGCGCAACGAATCTCGGAGACACCAGTTCAGCCTTCAGACGTGCCCTGATCAAGTAGGACGCAAAGAGCGCCCTGGGGGGCTGGTCATCGTAAACAGCACATGACCCTAAGCGTTCAAGGACACCGTTGGTACGAATGAAGATCAAGTCGCCGCGTTCGAGCATGTACTTGCCAGCCTCGACATCTGGCAAGTCGCAATACTTGAGGTTGTTAGGCTCGACTTTTCCTGCCCCGATGTTGGGTATGCGAAGAACGGGATAGCACGCCTCCTTCACGTCACAACGGGCGGATGTGCCGTACTGGAGCCATTCGCGCACCGCGCTGAAGGAGCAGACATTCCAACCCATCGGCACTGGGCCGATTTCGGTTTCGGTTTCCTTCTGTGCTTCGCCGCGCAACCCTCGCGAGAAAAGGTCAGTCATACATGCGAATTTCAGTTCTTGCGATAGTTGAGCTGCTCTGAAATGCGCCTTGCTGGCTTCCCGAATCCGGCGCAGAACGCTCACGATGGCGTCTTGCTCATTTCGCGAGGGCACTGGCACGTTGAGTGCAGCTAACCTGTTCTTGGAGAGATTCGGAATCGTGGTCTTGTTTCCTGCGCCTTCGAAGATGCCTAGCTGAGTGAACCCGCACTGCAAGTAGTAGACGTAAAACCGTGAATCGGTGAGGTCTGTCTTTGGGCGGAGCCGATGCAAATGGTTCTGAAAAGACATCACACCACGCTGCCCTTCCCAGACTGCTGCGCGACCGATATCACCGCCTTCGCAAACCAAAAGGTCTCCGGCTTCAAGAGATTTGCTTTGAAGCTCACCGTCAGAGATTTCCATCTCATCGACCGTCGTCAAGTCAATCTCATCCCAGAAGACGTTGGCTGTCCGAAGGAAAGGCGTGCGCTTGGCACCGTTGCGAGCCTTGGCA
The DNA here is from genome assembly GCF_056521305.1 of Rhodoferax sp. RT4P68. Taxonomy (NCBI): domain Bacteria; kingdom Pseudomonadati; phylum Pseudomonadota; class Betaproteobacteria; order Burkholderiales; family Comamonadaceae; genus Rhodoferax; species Rhodoferax sp. RT4P68. The sequence goes on along the minus strand of NZ_JBWMBB010000003.1, from coordinate 222,349 downwards.
GACATCGTCTTGCCCGACCCAATCTCGAAAAGCTCGCCAATCGTCTGCGTGGGCCACTGCATAGCGCTCACAGACCCTTCAATGCAGCGATCAAAGCCGCATCGATGCGCGCCGCGGTGCCGGTTAGCGCATTCAACTCAGACAGAATTGTCCTGATCGGGCGATGGGCCGATGCGTCGGTCTGCCCCACCCACCGACTCGGACTCAAGTTGTAGTCCGCCTCCACAACCTGCGTGCGCGTCACCACCGCGACCTCTCCCTCCACCGCCTCCCCCTTCAGGAACATCGCCGCCAACGGCCGGATGTCTTCCTCGGGCAGATAGTTCTTCGGCTTGCCCTTGCGAAACCGCTTGCTCGCGTTGAGCAGCACGATGCGCCCCTGCCGCGCCGCTGGCTTGCGCCGGTTCAGCACCACGATCACGCCGGCCGCGGTGGTGTTGTAGAACAGGTTGTCGGGCAGCAGGATCACGCCGTCGATCAGGTCCTGGTCGACGAACCACTTGCGGATGTTGCGTTCCTTGTCTTCGTTCTTCGCGCCCGAGCCGCGCGTGACGGCGCCGGTGTCCAGCACCACGGCCGCGCGGCCGTGGTCGTTCAGGCAGGCCAGCGTGTGCTGCAACCAGGCCCAGTCGCCCTTGCCGCTGGTGATGCCGCCGGTGGTACGGAAGCGGTCGTACGGGTCGTTGGCGAAAGTCGTTTCGGCGTCGAACGGCTGGTTCCACATCGGGTTGGCGATCACGATGTCGTGGCGCTGGATGCGGCCGTCGGCGGTGCGGAACTTGGGGTTCAGCATGCTGTTGCCGCGCGCCAGTTCCATGTCCATATCGTGGATCTTGGCGTTCATGTGCGCCACGGCGTAGCTGGCGCCCTCCAGTTCCTGGCCGAACAGCTTGAGCGGCACCTTGGCCATCGGGTCGAGTTCGCGCGAGACCAGCTGCAGCTTGATCAACAGGCCGCCGGAGCCACAGGCGTAGTCGTGGCAGGTTTCGCCGGGGCGCGGCCGCAGGATGTGCGCCATCAGAAAGCCCGCCTCGGTGGGGGTGAAGAATTCGCCCGCGCTCTGGCCAGAGCCTTCGGCGAACTTGCGCAGCAGGTATTCGTAGGCGCGGCCCAAAAAGTCGGGCTGCACATCGGCCAGGCCCAGCCGGTAGCGCGGGTCGGAGAAGGTCTCGATCACGGCGCGCAGCTTGGCGGGGTTGATGTCGCGCTCGCCGTTGCGTTCGGCGGCGAAGTCCACAACATCGATCACGCCGGACAGGCTGGGGTTGTGCTTGACCACGCCGCGCAAGGCGCGGGTCAGGTGCTCGCCAGCGTCCTTGGGGGCGGTGCTGCGGCCCTTCTCGTCCAACGGCCAGACGTAGCGCTCACCGTCCTTCTCGCGCCCGCTGATCACCGCCCACCGGGCCTCGGGCGGCAGGTAGAAGCGCAGCAGGGAGTGGTCGGTCTCGGCGATCTCCAGCGCCGTGGCCTTGTCGCCGTAGTCCTCGGCCAGGCGGCTCACCTCGTCGTCGAACACATCGGACAGGCGCTTGAGAAAGACCAGCGGCAGCAGGTAGTCCTTGAACTTGGCCGCATCTTTCTCGCCGCGGATGGAGCAGGCGGCGTCCCACAGCATCTGCTCCATCGGCTTGGTGGTCATGGCCTGGTCGGCAGACCTTGGCGTGCGCGCCCGGCGGCGACTGACCTCCACGGCTGCGGATTGGGAACTGAGCTCTTCGGTGGCGATGCCAGCCTCCACAGCCAGTGCTTGGATCGCTTCGGCCGCAGCCTTTTGTGGCTTGGAGGTGCCACCTTCCCAGCGGTTGACGGTGGCGAAAGACACGCCGAGCCGGTCGGCCAATTGTTCCTGGGTCAGATCGAGGCTGGCGCGCAAGGTGCGCAGTGTCACAGGCAAGTTGGCTTCTTTTGTCATATTTGCGATATTTGCAATATGGCGAAATATTGTCAAGTACTCCCGAACCAGGGCAGCGCAGAGCGATGGTGTGCCTGCGCGCAAGCTTGGCGCTCAAGACTGTCGGTCGGCGACGGGGTCGGTCCGTTGGGGCCTATTGCTGGCAACACTCACCCGCTTCACATCGGTGGTGCGTTCAGACAAGACCCTGCTGCCCGAGGTGCGCGAGCGTTTCGCCGCCACCGGCAACACCGCCGTGCCCGGCAGCCCGGCAGACGCCCGGCGCTTCGTGGACGACGAGGTCGCGATATGGAGCAAGGTCGTCGAGGCCGCCAGCATCCGCATCGAGTGAACCCCATCCGAAGGCTGCCGAGCACGCCTATCCCGTAGCCGGCGGACGGGCAGACCGGCTCGCATAGCATGGCGCCATGCCACCACTGACCCAGGCTTTGCTTGTCGCCAACATCGGCGTGTTCGTTCTCCAGATGCTGCTGGGCGGCGGCTTCGCTACCTGGTTCGCGCTGTGGCCGCTGGACTCGGGCCTGTTCATGCCCTGGCAGCTCGGCACCTACGCCTTCCTGCATGGCGGGCTGATGCACCTGGCCTTCAACATGTACGGCGTCTGGATGTTCGGCGGCGAACTCGAACGTGTGTGGGGTGCGCGCCGGCTCGGCATGTTCTATGCCGCCAGCGTCGTCACGGCCGCCTTGGCACAGCTGGTGGTCACGGGCATGAGCGGCAGCACGGCCCCCACCGTGGGCGCCTCGGGAGGCCTGTTCGGCCTGCTGATGGGCTTTGCGATGGTGTTCCCGCAACGCCGCATCACGCCGCTGCTGCCGCCCATTCCGATGCCGGCCTGGGTCTTCGTCATGCTCTACGGCGCCATCGAACTGACGCTGGGCGTGACCGGCAGCGCCAGCGGCGTGGCGCATTTCGCCCACCTGGGCGGGCTGCTGGGCGGCTGGCTGGTGATGCGCTACTGGCGCGGGCAGCTGCCGTTCGGGAGGCGTTGACGCCTGGCGGTCAAAACACCGTGTGCTCGCCCCGCTCGTGCAAGGCCTCGCCGCCCAGCAGCGCCGCGTAGTGCGACAGCAGCGTGTCGCGCCCGGTCGAAGGCGTGGCCTCGGCGTCGTAGCGCGCGCCTTGAGCGTCCCACACCAGCATCGATTCGCTCGCGTAGTACCGCCCGATGCGCGCCAGCTCGGCCTTGGCCGCCAGGGCCGGCCACAGCCGTGCCGCCGTCGACAGGCCACCGATGATCGTGTCCAGCAGACCGAGCGGCACGCTGCGAAAGCGCGGCGGCTGGCCCAGCAGCGCGAACAGTGCCTCGCCCTGCTCGCGCGGCGTGATGGCCGCGCCGGGGCCGCCGATGGGTAACACACGGTTCCAGCGCAACGGGTCGTGCAGGCAACCCACCAGGTAATCGGCCAGGTCCGCATCGCTGATCGGTTTGCAGGCGGTGAGCCGGCCGTCGCCGAACACCAGGTAAGGCTTGCCGCGCCGCACGCGCTCAACCTGGCCAGACAGCGACTTGAAGAACGCCGTGGGCCGCACGATCGAATAGCGCAGACCGGAGGCGATCAGCTCCTGCTCGAAAGCCTGCTTGGCCTGCTGGAACGCGAGCCGGGGCTTTTGCACGCACAAGGCCGACAGCAGCACGAACTGCGGCACGCCGGCCCGCTGCGCCGCCGCCAGCACCTGGCTGTGCGCCCGGTGGTCGACGGCCCAGGCGTCGGCCGGCACACCGCTGCGCGAGGCCATGCACGAGAGCACGGCACCGAATCGCTCGCCTGGGGCGAACACCTGCTGCGACAGCCAGCTCGCATCGGCCACATCGCCGAAGTGCAGCGTCGCGCCGGCCCATGACCGGGCGACCTGCGTCGCGTCGGCACGCGGGCGCATCACGCACACCACTGCGTAGCCGCGTGCCCGCAGCGCGCTCGCCGTGGCCCGCCCGATGGTGCCGCTGGCGCCGAGCAGCAGCACGCGCCGGCAGGATGTGGCGGCGCTCATTGGGGTACCGCCTTCGGCTGCGGAGCGAGCGCCTTCGGGCGGCTGGGCGGCGCTCATGGCGGCGGCTCCTCGTCCTTCTGCCGACGCTTCCACTTGCGCCAGTCCCACCACTGCCAGAACGCCCAGCCGAACACCACGCCGAAGAACAGCAGCATCTCGATCAGGCCGAGGCGCTCCCGCATGGTGGGGTCAATGCCGCTCGTGGGAGCCTTCGTGCAGGAAGCAGCGGCGCGCCGCCGCCGCCCAGTCACGGTGCTCCGTGCCGCGGCTGGCGTGCAGGCCGGCCAGCGTGCCATGCAGCAGCTTGGCGCTCAAGCTGCCGGCCAGTTGTTCGAGGACCTGCTCGACATCCTCGCCACGCGCCAGAGAACGCCGTGCACGCTCCAGTTCCAGCTGGCGCCAGTGGTCGCTGCGCTGTCGCAGCTCCATGATCAACGGCACGCTGCAGCGCTGCTCCAGCCACTGGCTGAAGCGGTGCACGCCGGCATCGACCAGGGCTTCAGCCTGCTCCACTGCGGCCTGGCGGCGCTCGCCGCCCTGCTGCACACGCTGGGCCAGATCGTCCACGGTGTAGAGGTACACGTCTTCGAGCCGGCCGACATCGGCCTCGATGTCGCGCGGCACGGCCAGGTCGATCATCAGCATCGGTTCGCGCTTGCGTGCCACGCGCGCACGCTGCACTGCGCCCAGGCCGATCAGCGGCAGGCTGCTGGCCGTGCAGCTGATGACGATGTCGAACTCGCCCAGCCGCTGGTCCAGCCCCAGCAGCGGCAGCACCTGCGCGCCGAGCCGGTTGGCCAGCGCCTGGCCGCGTTCGGCGCTGCGGTTGGCCACCGCCATCATGCGCGGCGCGCGGGCCGCGAAGTGCGTGGCGACCAGCTCGATCATTTCGCCGGCACCGACGAACAGCACGCGCCTTTGCGTCAGGTCGCCGAACAGTTGCTGCGCCAGCCGCAGCGCCGCTGCCGCCATGCTGACCGCGTGGGCGCCGATCTCGGTACCGGTGCGCACCGCCTTGGCCACCGAGAAGCTGCGTTGAAAGAGTTGCTGCAGCGTCGGCCCGAGCACGCCGATGTCGTCGGCCTCGCGCACGGCCTGCTTGAGCTGGCCGAGGATCTGCGGCTCGCCCAGCACCATCGAGTCCAGCCCGGAGGCCACGCGAAAGGCGTGCCGTGCCACCGCTTCGCCCTGCAGCAGGTAGCTGTGATCGCATAGCGCCTGCGGGCTGCTGCCGCCCTGCTCTGCCAGCCAGTGGATGACGGGCTGCAGCAGTTCGGGCGAAGGCTCCACCTCGGGCGCCAGCCCCAGGTACAGCTCGGTGCGGTTGCAGGTGGACAGGATGGTCAACCCGCTGGCGGGCGACTGCACGGCGGCCAGGTGGCCGCGCAAGGCCTGCAGGCTGTGCCCCAGGCGCTCCATGGGGAAGGCGAAGCGGCCGCGCAGATCGAGCGGCGCGCTGGCGTGGTTCAGACCCAGGGCCATCAAGCTCATGGCTGCCCCCTGCGGCCTGCGGCCTGTCCCCCCGAGGGGGCCGAGCCCGGACACGAAAGGTCCAGTGGACCTGTCGTGCCTGGGGAGGGGCCGGGGCGCAAGCCACGGCGCGGCCTGCAAGGCCGAGCTTGCTTGGGGCGGCCCGGCGCGGCGGACGTGGCCCCCACGCTCCCCGCTGCGCGAGGTTCGCTGCCCCCCGAGGGGGAGCGAGCTTGCTTGGGGCGGCCCGGCGCGGCGCTCATCGAACCTCTCCACGCAGCAAGGCGCCCGCCGGCCCGCGCCGCAGCAGCCGGTCGTCGTGCGCGAGCCGGGTGAACAGGTCGACGACGAACTCGGCGGCGCCCTGGCGGCCGGGCTGCGGCGCTGCCGCGACGGCATCGAGCAACGGCTGGTTGGCGGCCAATGCCGGTGCGGTCAGCGCTGATTGCGACGGCCACAGGTACACGCTGGCGCGCGCCAGCAACAGGGCCTTGCGCCAACCGGGTACGCGGGCCCGCTGGCGCACGCCGTCGCCACCGGCGCGGCGAACTTCGTGGCCGATGCCGGCATACAGCAGCCGCGCGGCGTTGATGCCGGGCCGGCAGTCCAGCGGCAGGCTGCCCACACCTGCGGTGGCACGCGTGTACAGGCGGTCGGCTTCGGCCAGCAGACGCAGCACCACGGCATCGACACGCGCATCGGGCACTGGATCGGCCAGCCAGGCCTGCGGATCGACCCCGGCCTCGCGCAGCCAGGCGCGCGGCAGGTAGAGCCGACCGTTGCGTGCGTCCTCACCCACGTCGCGCGCGATGTTGGACAGCTGCATGGCCACGCCCAGATCGCAGGCGCGGGCCAGTGCGGCTGGGCTGCGGGTCTCCATCAGCAAACTCATCATGGCGCCAACAGCTCCGGCCACCCGGGCTGCGTAGTCGTGTAGTTGCTCCAGCGTCTCGTAGGTGCGGCCCTCCACGTCCCAGGCCAGGCCTTCGATCAGCATGTCGGGCAGCGCGCGCGGCACGCCATAGGCAGCCACCACGGCGGCCAGTGCGCGGTCGCTGGGCACTGTCAGCGGATGGCCGGCGTAGACGCGATCGAGCCGCTCGCGCAGCCGGGCGATGGCCTCGGAGCGCCCGCCCTGCTCGTCCACGGTGTCGTCGGCCAGCCGGCAAAAGCCATAGAGCACGGTGGCCGGCTCGCGTACGCGCGGCGGCAGCAGCAGCGAGGCGGCGTGGAAGGTCTTGCTGTTGTGCTGCAAGCTGGCGCGGCAGGCAGCAACATCAGCGGCCCAATGGCGGGCCAGATGCGGCTCAAGCAGGACGGTGGGCGCGACGGACATGCGGCATCTCCAATGGGGCGGCGCGCGGACCGCGCAGGGTGTCGGCATGCGGGACCACGCGGTCCAGCACTTTGGCGGAAGTCAGCACGCCCGGCAGGCCCGCACCCGGATGGGTGCCGGCACCGACCAGGTACAGGCCGCGCAGCTCCTCGCTGCGGTTGTGCGGGCGGAACCAGGCGCTTTGCGTGAGCAGGGGCTCGAACGAGAAAGCCGCGCCCTTGACGGAGAGCAGCCGGTCCTGAAAGTCCTGCGGCGTGAGCATGTGCGAGCTGACGATCTGATCCTCGAGACCGGGCAACACGGTGGCCGAAAGCCGGGCCGCAATCGCCTGGCGGTAGGGCTCGGCGCGCTTCTGCCAGTCCACACCACTGTCCAGATGCGGCACGGGCGCCAGCACGTAGAAGGTGTCGCAGCCGGGCGGGGCCAGGCTGGTGTCGGTGGCGGTGGGCCGGTGCAGGTACAGGCTGAAGTCGTCGGCCAGGTGCTTGCGCACGAAGATGTCGTCGAGCAGGCCGCGGTAGCGCGGGCCGAGCACGATGCTGTGGTGGGCCACGTCGGGGTACTGCCGCCGCGTGCCGAAGTACCAGACGAACAGGCTCATCGAATAGCGCGCGCGGGCCAGCTTGCGGTCGGTCCAGCGCTTGCGCGCCACGCTGGGCAGCAGGCGGCTGTAGGTGAAGGCTGCATCGGCGTTGGACACCACGACCGCCGCGTCGACGCGTTCGCCGCCGGACAGCCGCACACCGCTGGCGGCGCCGTCTTCGGTCAAAATTTCTTCGACCGTGGCGTTGCAGACCACGCGCCCGCCCTGCCCTTCGATCAAGCCGACGAGGCCCTGCACCAGCCGGCCGGCGCCACCCATCGCGAAGTGCACGCCGAAGCGCCGCTCCAGGTGCGCAATCAGGCAGTAGACCGAGGTCGTCTGGAACGGGTTGCCGCCCACCAGCAGCGACTGGAAAGTCAGCAACACACGCAGCTTTTCGTGCCGTACGTGCTGGCAGGCCAGGCCGTACACGCTGCGGTAGCCCTGCAGCTTGAGCAGTTGCGGCAGCGCGGCGGCCATGTCGGCGAAACGGTCGAAAGGCTGGTCGCCCAATTGTTCGAAACCGACCGCGTAGATCGCCTTGCTGGCGGCAAGAAAGCGCTCGTAGCCTTCCACATCCTCTGGCGCGATGCGTGCGACCTCTGCGCGCATGGCGTCGGGGTCGCCGCTGTAGTCGAAGACGGTGCCATCGTCGAAGCGCACGCGGTAGTAGGGGCTGACCGGGCGCAGGTCCACGTCGTCGGCCAGGCGTTTGCCGCAAAGCTGCCAAAGCTCCTCGAACAGAAAGGGCGCCGTGATGACGGTGGGGCCGGCGTCGAAGACAAAGCCGTCTTGCCGGTAAACGTACGCGCGGCCGCCGGGGGCGTCCAGCCGTTCGAGTACCGTCACGCGGTAGCCGCGCGCGCCAAGCCGCACCGCAGCAGCCAGGCCACCGAAGCCGCTGCCGATGACCACCGCATTGGGCCGGGAATCGCTGCGACGCGGGGGTGTCAACATGAGACAGATAGTAGTAGTGTCATGTTTAGTTGACAATAGGGCCTGCATGCTCCTGGACCCTGACCCGCTCGAAGAAGCCGACGTGACGGCCGCCGGCTTGCGCTGGCACCTGCGGCGCTCGCCGGTTTCCGAACCAAGCCGGCCGTTGCTGCTGCTGTTGCACGGCACCGGCTCGTCGGGCCGCTCGTGGGCTGGCAGCGCGGCCCGGCTCGCCGAGCGCTTCACGCTGCTCGCACCTGACCTGCCTGGCCATGGCGGCAGCCGCGCGTTCGCGGACGGCGTGGCCAGCCTGCCGCGCATGGCGCAGGCGTTGGCAGCGCTGTTGCGCGAACTGGGCGCGGCGCCCGTCGGCGTGGTCGGCCACTCGGCCGGTGCGGCGCTGATGCTGCAGCTCTGGCTGGACGGGGCTTTACCTGCGGCGCGCGGGCTGCTGTCGCTCAATGGGGCGTTGCAGCCGCTGTCGGGCCTGGCTGGCGCCGTGTTTCCCCCCCTGGCGCGCGCCATGGCGGCCCTGCCCGTCGTGCCTTGGCTGGCGGCGCAGGCTGCATCGCGGCCTCGCTCGCTGCACCATCTGGTGGCCTCGACCGGCTCACGGTTGGCCGAACCCGAGGTGGCGCACTACCGCGACCTGCTGCGCCGGCCGGATCACGTGGCCGGCGCACTGCAGATGATGGCCAGTTGGCAGGTCGGCCCGCTGGTGCCTGCGCTGCGCAGGCGCATGGCGCAGCAACCGATGGCGTTGCTGCTGGCCGCCGGCAGTGCGGACACGACGGTCGCGCCTGCGCAGTCGCAACGCGTGGCGCAGCAACTGACGGGCGCGCGGTTTCGGATGCTGGCCGGGTTGGGGCACTTGGCGCATGAGGAGGCGCCGGGGGTGGTGGCGGAGCTGTTGACAGAGCTCGGGCTGCCATGAAGTGCCGCTGTCATCTCGTGGCGATCACATGGCCGGCGTTGCACTGGGCCAACCTGCGCTAACCGACTCCATCCGTCAGCTAGAACCGGGCTCTCGCCCAACGAACGACTAGAAGGCTGATGTTTTGAGTACGTTTCGTGCAATCCGCGAAATTTCGACTACACGGACGCGCTAGGTCGCTTGAGCACAGACAAGTCAGCCTGCAAGCCGACTGCGTTCCATTTCACAGCACCGCGCCGATCGCCCGGTGCAGCAACTCCGCCCGCCCCTGCGGCAGTGCCAGATAGCGCGCCCCCATCTGCCGCGCCAGCGTAGCCGATTCGGGCTGCGGCCGCACCGAGGTGTCGATCAACAGACTGCTGATGCCGGCACCGGCCAGCCGTCGCGCCATCGCTTGCGCATCGGCCATGGCCGCAGGCCGCCCGCCACGGCCCTGTCGATCGATGTTGGCGCGGCCATCGGTCAAGAACACCAGCTGAGCCCGGGCCCCTTCGCGCGCCTGCAGGCCGGCCGCCAGTTGCCAGCCGGCTTCGATGCCGGCGGCCAGCGGCGTGCCGCCGCCGCCGGGCAGCTCGGACAGCGCGCGCTTGGCCCGCACGAGCGACCGGGTGGGTGGCAGCAGCAGCTCGGCAGCGGTGCCGCGAAAGGCGATCAGCGCCACGCGGTCGCGGCGCACGTAACAGTCGGCCAGCAGCAACTCCACGGCCCCCTTGGCTTCGGCCAGGCGATTCAGGGCCTGCGAGCCCGACGCATCGACGACGAAGACCGTGGTGGTCTCGGCCGGCCGCCGGTGTCGGCGGCAATGGAAGTCGTCGCGGCGGATCAGCCAGCGCGCGTTGGACGGCGGCAGGGCCAGCCGTTCGCGTTCCTGCCGGCGCAGCACCTGCCACGGCAAGGCTGCGCGCAGCGTGGCCAGCAGATCCAGCCGTTGCGCGCCCCGCGGCAGGCCCCGGCGCGGCGGCATCGGTCGGCCGCTGCTGGCGATGCGCGTGGCCTCGCCCTGGCGGCCGGCGGCTGTGCCACGCCGGGGTGCCAGGCCCGCCGCGAGGAGTGCCAGCAGACCGGGCGGAATGGCAGCCTGGGCGGCCGCGATGAGGCGGTCTTGCAGCGACTCTTCGTTGTCGCTGGGCGCCTGCGGCGGGGTTCGTTCCCCGCGAGTGCCTTCGGGCTCTGGCGGCGGTGGGTTGGGCGTAGGCGACTCCGCGCCATCGGGTGCAGGGGTGGCGTCTCCGGGAGGCTGATCGGCGGCGTCGTCGCCAGCGGGCGGCTCGTCCGCCGGTGGTTCGGCATCGGCCTCTTCGGTCCGCTCGGCCTGTTCGGCCGGCGGCAGCGAGCGCGCGCGCGGCGCCAGCACCAGCCGCGCGGCCAGTTCGGCGTCCTCCTGCAGGACGGCGTTGTGGCCCTGCCAGGCGGCCACCGCACACGCGGCACGCCAGGCCTGCCAGGGTGCGCGCAGCCCCACGATGCCCAAGGCCCGGGCACACGCGCACAGCGCCTCGACCCCCTCGGCGTCGAAAGGCAGCGTGCGCAGCTGCAGACGCGCATCGTCCAGGCGGGCCGCCGGGGGTGGCGCCGGCCACTCGGCGGCGCCAGACAGGCTGGTGTCCACCACCACACCGAGACGCTCCCCCAGGCAGGTGGCGATCTGCTCATCGAGCGTCACGCCTTCGTCCAACGCCAGCAGCGCGAAGCCGCCACCATCGAGCGCCTGCGCCAGCCGACCGGCCAGCGCCATCGGTGCCCGCTCGGCCATTGGCAGGACCAGCACGCCGCCGTGCACCTCGGCCAGCAGACCGGCCTGCGCCATCGGCCGGCCGGCGGCCACGCTGAGACCGAGGTCCAGGCCGCCGAGCAGCCGTGCATCGTCGATCTGCAGCGGGCAGCGCCGCCACGGCGTGCCCGGTGCGACCAGGGATTGCAGCTCGGCCACCAACGCATCGCGCGCCGGGCCCGGCCCGCCACGCAGCACGATGCCACCCAGACCCGCCGGGTCCAGCGCCAGCAGGCGGGCAGCCCAGGCACCCGCAGACATCTCAGTTTTCCATAGCGCCGCGCGCCATCCGCAGCCCACGAAGCCGGGTCGCAAGCCGCTGTTCGAGTCGCTGCGGAGCAGGCCATGTCCGCCGACGCCGCGGAACGGGCTCTGCCCGGCCGCTGGCGGCGCCCCTGGAGGTGGATGGGATGTCTACACGCAGTGAGACATCCAAACGGAGTCGCGCCATTTCAGCCCCAAAGCTCGGCCACGGCGCGCGTGATGCGCTCGGCCGAGCCGGTGTCGTCCAGCGGATTGCGGCGCAAGCGGTGGCGCAGCGCAGGTGCGGCGACCTGGCGCAGGTGCGACTCCTGCACGGCGCCCTCGCCCTGCAGCGCAGCCATGGCCCGTGCGGCGCGCATCATGGTCAGCTCACCACGCAGCCCGTCGCTGCCCAGGCGCTGGCACAGCTCGGCACAGCGCAGCAGGAGTGCGTCGTCCACCACGACATCGGGCAGGCGCTCGCGGGCGCGGCCGATCTGCCGGCGCACCTTGGCATCGGCCTTGGCCCAGTGCGCGTGGAAGGCCTCGGGGTCGCGCTCGTAGGCATCGCGGCGCTTGACGATCTCCACGCGCTGCAGCAGGTCGTCTGGCGTGCGCACCTCGACCGACAGGCCGAAGCGGTCGAGCAATTGCGGGCGCAGTTCGCCCTCCTCCGGATTCCCGCTGCCGATCAGCACGAAGCGCGCCGGGTGCCGCACGGACAGCCCTTCACGCTCGACCACGTTCTCGCCCGAGGCCGCCACGTCGATCAACAGGTCGACCAGATGGTCTTCGAGCAGATTGACCTCGTCGATGTAGAGAAAGCCGCGGTGCGCGCGCGCCAGCAGGCCGGGCTCGAACACCTTCTGGCCGCTGGACAGGGCACGTTCCAGGTCGAGCGCACCGACGATGCGGTCCTCGCTGGCGCCCAGCGGCAGGTCGACCACCGGCACCGGCAGCTGCGTGGACTTGGCGCCGGGAGCGCAGTGGCCGCAGCGTTGCGACGGGTCGCAGTGGTAGGGGCAGCCCTCGACGGCGCGCATGGGCGGCAGCAGCGCCGCCAGCGCACGCACGGCGGTGCTCTTGCCGGTGCCACGGTCGCCGAGCACCAGCACACCGCCGATGGCCGGCTCGACGGCGGCGACCAGCACCGCGATCTTCATCTCGTCCTGGCCGACGATGGCGGAGAAGGGGAACGGTGCGGGCATCAGGGCCAGAGCGGATTAGGTAACGGGCGGTGCGGGAATCTCATAGGCTCAAGGCTTCTTGACGTAGGCGCTGCTCCAGCCCTTGGTGGCCACCAGCTTGCCAGGAAACAGCGGGCACGGGCCGCTGGCGGCATCCGCCTTGCCCTGGAACAGGGCGCAGTTGCCGCACTGGCTGCCGGCCACGTAGTTCTTGTACTTGGCCTTGTCGACCTTACTTGCATCGGCCACGTAGCCCAACGCTGCGGCCTGGGGATCTTTCTCGTCCACCATCGCCTGGGACCAGGCGGTGCGCGCCAAGAGCGCGGCGGCACCGGCCACCGGCACGATGCGAATGAATTGACGACGGTTGTTCATGGTCTTCTTTCGTGGGAAGTAGTGGGCACAGACGTCAACGCGTGGCGGCTGGCGGTGGCCGACCAGCGCCGCCGCAAATCGATGGCATGCAGCAAGCCGCTGGCCGCCAGCGCCAGGGCAATGTAGGGCAGCGCCAGGCCGGCGACAGTCAGCCGAAGCGCCAGCATCAAGGCCAGGCCGGCGAGCAAGGTGATGACCAACGCGGGCCGCCGCAGCAGCAGCAGGGCCAGCAACTCCAGCACACCGACCGCCAGCACCAGATCGACCAGCAGCACGGGCGTCAGTTCAGGCATTCAGCCGCACCACCGAGCAGTTGAGCCAGCCGGCGAATGCGGTCCACAGCAGGTAGGGCAGCAGCAGCCAGCCGGCCCAGGGTCGCAGGCGGCCAGCCAGCACGATCAACAGCACCACCGATGCCAGCAGCAGCAGCACCTCGATGCGCGCCCAATCGGGCCGGCGCAGCGTGAAGAACAGCCAGCTCCACACGATGTTCAGCAGCGCGTTCGACACAAACGCCACCAGCAGCCAGCGCCGCTGCGCGCCGGCCGGGCAGGCTTCCCACGCGAGCACCGCCGTGCTGGCCGTGAGCGTGTAGATCAGCGTCCAGGCCGGGCCGAACAGCCAGTCCGGCGGCTTCCAGGGCGGCTGGCGCAGCGCGTAGTACCAGGGCGACAGATCGGTGGCCAGGCCGCCCAGCCCGGCGGTGACGATGGCCGCGCCCGCCGCCCACGCGGCGGCCTGCCCACGGCCTGCGAAAAGACGGCCCGCCAAGCTCATGCACGAACCAGCCCCAGCAGGTGCGCCAAGTCCTTGAAGAAGATGCGCACGTGCGCCATGGGCCGGGCGCGCACCAGGCGCTTGTGCATGTAGGCATCGAAGGTCAGTTGCTGCACGTCGCGGTCGCGGCAGATGCTGACGAAGCGCTCGCGGCGGCGGTCGCTCACGTACCAGAAGCGCTGCATCATCCCGAGCACCCAGAACACTTTTCCGTGCTCGCGCATGAAGCGCTTGCGTGCCTGTGCCAGCGCTCGGCCCTGGCCGGTGCGCAGCAACTCGGCACAGGCCTCGCCCGCCAGCCGGCCGCCGACCATCGCGTAGTAGATGCCTTCGCCCGAGGCGGGGGCGACCACGCCGGCCGCGTCCCCGGCCAGCACCACGTCGCGGCCGTTGTCCCAGCGTGGCAGCGGCTTCATGGGGATCGGTGCGCCCTCGCGGCGGATGGTGCGCGCGTCCTGCAGGCCGACCTGTTCGCGCAGCTTCTGCACGCCCTGGCGCAGAGAGAAACCCTTGTCGGCGCTGCCGGTGCCGATGCTGATGGTGGCGCCGTGCGGGAACACCCAACCGTAGAAATCGGGCGACAGCGCGCCGTTGTAGTGCACCTCGCAGCGGCTGGGCTGAAAGTCTGGCGGCGTGATGGCGGGTGTGGCCACGATCTCGTGGTACGCGAACACGCAGCGGCCCTGGTCCGCACCCCGCACGGTCTGCTGCGCCACGCGGGAGCGGGCCCCATCGGCGCCGACCACGGCGCGCGTGCGCAGGCGCTGCGGCAGGCCCTGTGCATCGGTGTAGAGGACGACCGCGCGGCCGTCGCTGTCACGCTCGATCTGCTCGAAGCGACCCTCGACGCGCTCGGCCCCGTGCTCGACCGCACGCTGGCGCAGCCATTCGTCGAAATGCTCGCGGTCCACCATGCCGACGCAGCCGCCTTCGATCGGAATGTCGACCTTCTGGCTGCGCGGGGAGACCATGCGAGCCGCATCGGCACGCGCGACCAGCATCGACTGCGGGATTGCGAAATCGGCCATCAGCCGCGGCGGAATGGCGCCGCCACAGGGCTTGATGCGACCAGCGCGGTCGAGCAGCACCACGCGATGGCCGGCGCACGCGAGATCGTCGGCTGCGGTGGCGCCTGCCGGCCCGCCACCGATCACCACGACATCGCAGTCCTGGGAGGCGTTCATGGGTGTCCCTTCGGTTGTGGAGCGCGCTGGCTCGGGCGGTTTGGCGCAACGCGCATTGGCGCTTGGGCAACGGATGCAGAGCGGGCGCGCTTCGGAGCGGCCGCGCGCAAGCTCATGACATGGCCCTCTGTGATGCAGGCTGCACCAGGGCGCGCAGCCCGACGCCGTTGGCGGCGCCGTCGGCTGCCGCGCGCGCGCCTGGATCAACGCCGGCCGCCAGTTGCGCTGCGGCCAGGAACATCAGCGCCTCCAGGCCAAACACGATGGCATAGGCGCTGCCGACATCGGCCAGCAGCCCCCGTGCCAGATCACTGGCCCCCGTGCCGAGCAGGCCACCGAGCGCGAAGGCCAGCGCCTGGGCCGCGCCCCACAGACCCATGCGAAGGCCCTCGGTGCCGCCGCGCCCCTGCCCGGCCAACCGCATCATGGAGCCGATGGCTGCGATCGAAAACGTGCCGGTGGCCACGCCCAGCAGGAACACATTGGCCTTGAGCGGCCAACCGGCGCCGGCCAGCCCGCCAGCCGCCAGGCCGAGCAATGCCACAGCCGACGCGACGCACCCGCCCAGCACCCAGTGGCGCAGTGAACCGAAGCCGCGCCGACCGGCCACGGCAGCCAGCACCATGCCGAGCAAGGTGCCGGCATGCTGCACGCCAGCCAGCTGCGTCGAGGCGCCGGGGGAGTAGCCGAACACCGCGCCCGCGAAGGGTTCGAGGATCAGATCCTGCGCACTGAAGGCCAGCATGGCGACGAACACGAAGATGGTGAAGCGCCGCGCGTCCGACTCGCGCCAGACCTCGCGCAGCGCCATCCGAAAGCCGCCGCTGGCGTGTGCCGCGCGTGCGCCGGTTGCTGCCGCCGGCCCCTCCAGACCCCAGAGCGCGACCACCGTCAGTGCCAGCGCAAGAAGCGCGACCACGCCTGCCACCGCGACCAGGCGCTGCGGGGTGTAGGGGTCGAGAAAAGCCCCGGCCGTGCCGGCTGTGACCACGAAGCCGGCGATCATCATGGCCCACACGGTGGTGGCCGCAGCGGCGCGGCGCTGCTGCGGCACCCGGCTGGCCAGCAAGGCCAGCAGCGAGGTGCCGGCCGCTGCGACGCCCAGGCCGATCGACACGAATGCACAGGCTGCGAGCAGCATGCCGGCCGCCGGGGCGGTGGCCATCCAGGCCGTGGCCAGGGCCGCTGCGAAACCTCCGACCGCCAACAGCACCATGCCGCCGAGGATCCAGGGCGTGCGCCGGCCCGTCCGGTCCGAGCCATGGCCCATGCGCGGGCGGCTGACCTGCACCAGGTAGTGCAGCGCCAGCAGCACGCCGGGCAGCAGCGCCGGCAGCGCCAGCTCGACCACCATCACGCGGTTCAGCGTCGAGGTGGTCAACACCACCACAGCCCCCAGCGCCATCTGGACCAGGCCCAGCCGCAGGATGCCGCTCCAACCGAACATGACAGGCGGCATGGGCTAGGCGCCTGCACGCAGCGCAAAGGCGCTGACCAGCATGCCGATGACGAAGAAGTTGATGCCGAGCGCGCTGTACCAAGTGGCGCGCTGCAGCGGCGCCGCGAGGAAACGGCGCATCAGCACCAGTTGGACCGCCAGCAGCGCGGCCACGCCCGCCGCGTGCGCCGGTGCATCCCAATGCCACAACAGGCCCACGACCACCACCTGCGGCAGCGCCATCGCCAGACACGCAGCACGCGCCGCACCCTGCACGCCGAGCTGCACCGGCAATGAGGCGATGCCCATCTGCCGATCCCCTTCGATGGACTTGAAGTCGTTCAGCGTCATGATCCCGTGGGCGCCCAGGCTGTAGAGCAGCGCAAGCCCCAGCGAACGGCCATCGGGCAGCGCGCCTGCCGCCATGACCGCCGCGCCGGTGATCCAGGCCAGGCCTTCGTAGCACAGGGCGCAGGCACTGTTGCCCCACCAGCCGTTGCGCTTGAGTCGCAATGGGGGGGCGCTGTAGGCCCAGGCAAGCAGCAGTCCCACGCCGGCAGCCAGCAGTGCGACCGGCCCGAGCAGGCTGCCCAGCAGCAGCGAAAGGACGGTCCAGATGATGGCGATGTACAGACCCCAGCGGCCCGGCAGACGGCCAGAGGGAATCGGACGGTTCGGCTCGTTGATCGCATCGACGTGCCGGTCGAACCAGTCGTTCACGGCCTGGCTGCTGGCACACACGAAGGGGCCGGCGAGCAGGACACCGGCCACGATGAGGGTCCAGCGCCCTTCGGTCGGCATGCCCGAGGCCACCACCCCGCAGCCGAAAGCCCACATCGGCGGGAACCAGGTGATCGGCTTGAGCAGCTCGGCGACG
Organism: Rhodoferax sp. RT4P68; assembly: GCF_056521305.1. Lineage (NCBI taxonomy): Bacteria > Pseudomonadati > Pseudomonadota > Betaproteobacteria > Burkholderiales > Comamonadaceae > Rhodoferax > Rhodoferax sp. RT4P68. Next base: position 205,334 of record NZ_JBWMBB010000003.1, on the reverse strand, counting down.
GCAGAGGGGCTGGGCAGGGCCATCAGTCCATTCTGGACTGACACCTCTCAATGTCAACTGATATTTACACTGGCCCGGCAACGCGGGCGAGACACATCACTCGGCGCGGCCGGCCGTGTCGTGGATGCCGTAGCGGCGCAGCTTGACGTACAGGCTCTGGCGCGACAGGCCCAGCATCTCGGCGGCCGAAGCACGGTTGTCGCGCGTGAGTTCGAGCGCCGCCTCGATGCACAGGCGTTCGATCAGGTCGGTGGTTTCACCCACGATGTCACGCAGCGGCAGCCGCCCGACCAGGCCGGTCAACTGCTCGGTAGAGCGTGGCAACTGGCGCTGGCTGCGGCCCTCGGCCGGCAGCCGGCGGGCCACGTCACGGATGGTGAAGCCCAGGCAGGGTTGCGGGCCGTCGACCACGGCGACGGCCGAGATCTCGACCGCTGTCGCCTGGCCGTCACCGGCCCGCAGCGTGGTCGGGAACAGACGCAGCACACCGTGCTGGCGCAGGTTGCCGATCAACACGTTGAGGTCCACCGTCGAGCGGCCGAGCCAGCGGTCCAGCATCTGGCCGAGCACGGGCTCGCCGGCAGGCAGCTGCAGCATGTCGACGAACGCCTGGTTGGCACTCAGCACACGGCCGACCATGTCGGACAGCACGAAGGCATCGGGCATGGCGTTGACCATGTCGAGCAGCGAAGGGCTGCCCTGGCCACGCGCCTGCGCCGGGCTGGACGGCACCAGCCGCAGCAGCAGCAGCGTGACGCCGTCCTGCTTGAACAGGGAGCCGACCATGCGCACCTCCGTGCCTGCGGTCAGCCGCAGGCCATGCGCCTCCCCGCGGCCGGCATTGCGCGTCTGCGAGAACAGCGCCTGCACGGCAGCTTGCGATTCGAGTTCGAACAGATCGGGCGCCGGCCGCGAGACCATGCGCCGGGCCGTATCCCCCACCAGACGCGCCGCAGCGGCGTTGTGCTCGACGACATTCAGCGTCGCGACATCGACGACCACCAGCGCTTCTTCCACAGCCTCGAACAGCAGCCGGTAGCGGGCCTCGGCATGGCGCAGGCGCAGATAGTCGCGCTCCATCGATTGCTGGGCGTCGACCAGACGTTGCTGCACGACGGCCAGGGTGCGCAGGTTGCGCCCGAGTGCCAGCACACGACCGCCGCTGCGCAGCGGCACGACGCGGTACGCCACCGGCAGATCCAGGCCGCCGCCGATGGGATGGTTGACCTGCCGGGTCACCGCCTGGCTGGCAAAGTCCGAATCGTCGCCGTGCGTGCCGGCCATCAGCGCCATGACCTTGGGCCGGCTCTCCACCGTCACGGTTTCCGACCAACGCCGGCCCACCCACAGTTGTGTTTCGGCAAGGTCTTGCGCGGCCTCGGCGCCCAGCGCCACCTCGCGGATCACGCCCTGCGAATCGATCACCAGGGCAATGTCGGACGCCGCAGCCACCACTGCCGTCATCATGCCGGCGTCCGCGTCGGTCAGGTGCAGGGCCTGCGCAGCGGGCACAGTGGCAGTGGAAGAGCTCCGGTTGTACATCTAACGCTTTCGGTGCACCGGCATGCGGCAACACGTGTGCCGCGCAGGGGTTGACAAGTAAACGCCAGTTCAGCCGATGCCCGCTGTATGACGATCGCGGCCCAAGCGCGCTTGCCAGCGCTCGGCCAATTCAACCGCAGCGCCGGCGCTGATCGCCATGCCGTCCGCGCCACATCGCGCATCCAGATCGTCGCTGGCAAGGGCCAACGGCCCGCCGACCAACACGGCAATGGACTGGTTGCAAGAAGATTGACGCAGTTTGACGATACCAGATCTGACACTTGCCACCTGCGCATCACATGACAACGAAAGTGCCATTACGTCGAAGAACTCACCCTTGAGCAGGTCGCTGAGCGCACGCCAGCTGAGCCCGGGGCTGTACTGCGCGTCCCAGCCCGCATGGGCAAAACACTCGGCAGCGATCGCGGCGCCAAACGTGTGCTGCGACTCGGGCGGTGCCGCCAAGAGGATGCGCGCCGCGTCACTGCGCAGGGCGGGCCGCGCCTGAGAGACGTGCTCGTGCAGCGCCTGCTGGAGCCGGCACATGCCGATCGTCACATCGGCGAAATCGAACACGTCGCTGCACCACCAACTGCCCATCAGCGCCGCACAGGGGCCCAGCAGCTCCAGAAGAACCTGCTGCGGCGTGGCACCGGCCTGCGTCAGCGCCTGTACGAAGCGCGGCACGCTCAAGGGGTCATCGTCCACCGCCAGTTCGGCCAGCGTGGACACGTGAGCGGACGTGATCGTGACGCCGACACGCCGTGACGCAGCCGCCGCGTGGGCATGCATCAGCAAGAGGCGCGGGATGATCTCCAGCTCCACGATCCGCGACAGTTGCTGCTCATGCCCGCTGTTGTCGGACACCAGCTGCGGGCCAGCACGCGCACGCGCCGCCCCCGAAGTGGTGGGAGGGCTCGCCGCTGTGTCTGCGCGAGTGAAGCCAGGCGACGCTGAGCTGCGGCGCCCGGAACGATCAGGATTCAATGCACCCACCTCGTGTCTCCTCGGGTGGACTCACAGCAGCGCTCTGCGGACTCGCCGACATCCGTTCGAAAACGGACGCCCCGTGCATCAGTGCACGAGAGAGTGCCACTGCCAATCAAGCCTATGAACAGCCCCGCAGCGTCAACCGCGATTGACAACGGGTGGCTGGGCGCCGTCCGATTCAGCAGATTCGTTCGCCCGGCGTGCAATGTCGTTCGGAGCAAAGCGTGCCGTCAAGCACTTTCTGAATGAATTTTCGCCAGCTGCGGGCAAACCCTAGGAAGTGTCCACTTTGTTTAACGTCAATACAAGTTGACACTTGCTGGCTTGCAGCCTAGATTCGCCACATGCCACCTACCGCATCGCAGTCCGCCACACCTACGCGCCATCCGAGCAGGCGTGCGCCGCTCTACACGCCGGCCGAGCGCGTGCGCCGCGATGCCACCCGCTGGACCCTCGTGCAGGGCCTGCTGGCCCCCGTGCAGTTCCTGGTGTTCCTGGTGAGCCTGGGCCTGGTGCTGCGGTTTCTGTGGACCGGGCAAGGCGAGGAAGTGGCCGCCTGGAGCGTGCTGGCCAAGACCTCGCTGCTCTACCTGATCATGGTCACCGGCTGCATCTGGGAAAAGGTGGTCTTCGACCGCTGGCTGTTCGCCCCGGCGTTTTACTGGGAGGACGTGTTCAGCATGCTGGTGCTAGCCCTGCACACGGCCTACCTGCTGGCCTGGTGGAACGGCTGGGGAACGGCCAACCAGCAGATGGTGCTGGCACTGGCGGCCTATGCCGCGTATGCGATCAACGCCACGCAGTTCTTGCTGAAGCTGCGCGCGGCGCGGCTGGACATGGCGGCGGGAGCGGCCGCATGAATGCCGCCGCAACCCTCTCAATGACGACCGCTACCGCTACGGCAGCCGCGTTCTCGACGGCGTTTGCGCCGGCAGTCGCAAAGACGGAACTGCGCCCCGTGAGCCCCGTCATCCCCATCCAGGTGGAGGCCGGCTGCACCGACACCGAGATCCTGCGCGAGCGCGGCCAGCGCGAAGTGTTCTGTGGACTGACCGGCATCATCTGGCTGCACCGCAAGATCCAGGACGCGTTCTTCCTCGTGGTTGGCTCGCGCACCTGCGCGCACCTCATCCAGTCCGCCGCCGGCGTGATGATCTTTGCCGAACCGCGCTTCGCCACGGCCATCATCGACGAGCGTGACCTGGCGGGCCTGGCGGACGCGAACGAGGAGCTGGACAAGGTCGTCTCGCGGCTGTTGCAGCGCCGGCCCGACATCAAGCTGCTGTTCCTGGTCGGTTCCTGCCCCTCCGAAGTCATCAAGCTGGACCTGTCGCGCGCCGCGCAGCGCCTGTCGCAGCAACACGGGGCCGTGCGGGTCCTGAACTACTCGGGCAGCGGCATCGAGACCACCTTCACGCAGGGCGAGGACGCCTGCCTCGCCGCCCTGGTGCCACAACTGGACGAGGCGCAGGACACGGCGCCCTCGCTGCTGATCGTCGGCGCGCTGGCCGATGTGGTGGAGGACCAGTTCCGCCGCCTGCTCGCCGCCATGGGCATCACCCGTGTGGACTTCCTTCCCGCACGGCGCGCAGGCAGCATGCCGGCCGTCGGCCTGCACACGCACATGCTGCTGGCCCAGCCCTTTCTGGCCGAGACGGCGCGACTGCTGGAGGCCCGTGGTGCCCAGCGCGTGGCCGCGCCCTTTCCGCTCGGCGTGGAAGGCAGCAGCGCCTGGTTGCTGGCCGCCGCCACCGCCATGGGCGTGCCGCCGGAGCGTGCGCTCGCCGCCATGGCCCCGGCCCGCCAGCGTGCCGAAGCAGCCCTGGCCGTGCACCGCCGCCAGCTTGCCGGCAAGCGCATCTTCTTCTTCCCCGATTCGCAGCTCGAATTGCCACTGGCCCGCTTCCTGGCGCGCGAGATGGGCATGCAGCTCACCGAAGTCGGCACGCCCTACCTGCACCGCCAGCACATGGCGCAGGAACTGGCCTGGCTGCCGGCCGGCACCGTGCTGAGCGAGGGCCAGGACGTGGAGCGCCAGCTGGACCGCTGCCGCGCCGCCAACCCCGACCTGATCGTCTGCGGCCTGGGCCTGGCGAACCCGCTGGAGGCCGAGGGCTACACCACCAAGTGGTCCATCGAGCTGGTGTTCAGCCCGATCCAGGGTTTCGAGCAGGCGGCCGATCTGGCCGGCCTGTTCAGCCGCCCCCTGCACCGCCGCCAGTTGCTGGCCGCATAGAGCACAACAGCATGCAACTCACGCTCTGGACCTACGAAGGCCCCCCGCACGTGGGAGCCATGCGCGTGGCCACCGGCATGCGCGACCTGCACTACGTGCTGCATGCGCCGCAGGGCGACACCTACGCCGACCTGCTGTTCACGATGATCGAGCGCAAGGCCACGCGCCCGCCGGTGAGCTACACCAGCTTCCAGGCGCGCGACCTGGGCAGCGACACGGCGCAGCTGTTCAAGGACGCCGTGCGCAATGCCTACGAGCGCTTTCAGCCCCAGGCCATGCTGGTGGGCGCATCGTGCACCGCCGAGCTGATCCAGGACGACCCGGGTGGTCTGGCGCATGCGCTGGCGCTGCCGATCCCCGTCGTGGCGCTGGAGCTGCCCTCCTACCAGAAGAAGGAAAACTGGGGCGCGTCGGAGACCTTCTACCAACTGGTGCGCAACCTGGTGCCCAAGACACGCGTAGAACGCGTCGCCGGTGCGGCACCACGCTGCAACATCCTCGGCCCCACGGCTCTGGGCTTTCGCCATCGCGACGACCTGAAGGAGATCCGCGGCCTGCTGGCGCAGATCGGCATCGAGGTCAACGTGGTCGCGCCGCTGGGCGCCAGCCCACACGACCTGACGCAATTGGGCCACGCCGATTTCAACGTGGTGCTGTACCCCGAGACCGGCCAGCTGGCAGCCGCCTGGCTGCAACGCACGCTGGGCCAGCCGCACACACGCACGGTGCCCATCGGTGTGCTGGCCACGCGCGAGTTCATCGCCGAAGTGGCGGGCCTGGCCGGGATCGATCCGCAAGAAGCCATGGAACGCGTCGATGCCACCGCCTCGCACAGCCCCTGGTACGCCGGCTCGGTGGACGCCAACTACCTCACCGGCAAGCGCGTCTTCGTGTTCGGTGACGCCACGCACGCCATCGCCGCAGCGCGCGTGGCAAGCCAGGAGCTGGGCCTGCAGGTCGTGGGCCTGGGCACCTACAGCCGCGAGTTCGCCCGCGACCTGCGCGAGGCCGCCGCCCTGTACGGCGTGGAGCCTTTGATTTGCGACGACTACCTCGATGTGGAGGCCGCCATCACCGCCGCAGCACCCGAGCTGGTGCTGGGCACGCAGATGGAGCGCCACATCGCCAAGCGGCTGGGCCTGCCCTGCGCCGTGATCTCCGCGCCCGTGCATGTGCAGGACTTCCCGGCGCGCTACGCACCGCAGATGGGTTTTGAAGGCGCCAACGTCATCTTCGACACCTGGGTGCAGCCGCTGATGATGGGCCTGGAAGAGCACCTGCTGCACATGTTCAAGGGCGACTTCGAATTCCACGAAGATGCCGCGCCTTCGCACCTCACGCGCAACAACCCGGCGCCTGCGCAGCTGGCCGCAGTGGCACCGGTCGCAGAGCCTGCTCCGGTCGCAGAACTTGCATCCGCTGCGGAGCTTGCGCTCCCGGCAGTCCCGGCGCCCCTGGCCGCAGCCCAACAGATGCCGGTCGCAGCCGAACACATGCCGCGCGCTGCGCTGAAGCCTGTTCCCGCCACTGCCGCGCCCCCGATGCCCGCGCCGGCTTCAGAACCCATCGTCGTCGCCCGCTGGGCCCCCGATGCCGAGCGCGAGCTGGGCAAGATTCCTTTCTTCGTGCGGGGCAAGGCCCGGCGCAACACCGAGCGTTATGCCATCGACCAGGGCTTGCCCCTGATCACCATCGAGACCCTCTACGATGCCAAAGCCCATTTCAGTCGTTAGGACAGTGGCCTCGGCCCGCGCGCCGGTGGCGGTGGCTGTGCCGATGCGGGTCGTGCTGATCACCATGGACAGCCACCTGCGCAGCGCCGCCGAGCGTGCCCATGGCGTGCTGGCGCGCTCGCTGCCCGGCGTCAGCCTCTCGGTGCACGCGGCGGCAGACTGGGCCACCGACGAAGAAGCCCTGCGCTGCTGCATCGACGACATCGCACGCGGCGACATCGTGCTGGTCACCATGCTCTTCATGGAAGAGCACTTCCTGCCTGTCATCGAGGCGCTGCGCGCACGCCGCGAGGCCTGCGACGCGATGGTCTGCGCCATGTCCTCGGGCGAGGTGATGAAGCTCACGCGCATGGGCAAGTTCTCGATGGACGGCAAGGTCAGCGGGCCGATGGCCCTGCTCAAGCGCCTGCGCGGCAAGTCCGCCACCAGCGGGGACGACAAGTCCAAGGCCAGTGCCGGCGCGCAGCAGATGAAGATGCTGCGCCGCCTGCCCAAGATCCTGCGCTTCATCCCCGGCACCGCGCAGGACGTGCGCGTGTACTTCCTGGTGCTGCAGTACTGGCTGGCCGGCTCGCAGGAGAACATCGCCGCGCTGGTCCACATGCTGGTGGACCGCTATGCCAGCGGCCCGCGCGCCGCCCTGCGCGGCCAGACCAAGCCGGCCGAACCCACCGAATACCCCGAGCTGGGCGTCTACCACCCGCGCATGGCGCAGCGCATCAGCGAGAACGCAGCGAGTCTGCCGCGCCCGATCACCCTGGCGGGCCAGCCGCCGCGCGGCACGGTCGGCCTGCTGATGCTGCGCTCCTACCTGCTGGCGGGCAACACCGCCCACTACGACGGTGTGATCACCGCACTGGAAGCGCGCGGCCTGCAGGTGCTGCCGGCCTTTGCCACCGGGCTGGACGCGCGGCCTGCAGTCGAGAAGTTCTTCATTCAGGATGGCCGCGTCACCGTCGATGCGCTGGTGTCGCTGACGGGCTTTTCTTTGGTCGGCGGCCCCGCCTACAACGATGCCAAGGCCGCCGAAACGCTGCTCGCGCAGCTCGACGTGCCCTACCTCTCGGTGATGCCGGTGGAGTTCCAGACGCTGGAGGCCTGGGGTGGTTCCGAGCGCGGCCTGCTGCCGCTGGAGTCCACCATGATGGTCGCCATCCCCGAGCTGGATGGATCGACCGGCCCGATGATTTACGGCGGCCGCAGCGACGCCAACGGCACCGCCTGCACCGGCTGCAGCCGGCACTGCACCTTCGAGAAGAGCGAAGGCCACAACGACATGCACACCTGCCCCGACCGCGCCGAGATGCTCGCCGCGCGCGTGGCCCGGCTGGTGGTCTTGAAGCGCAGCGAGCGGGCCGAGCGTCGCATCGCCGCCGTGCTGTTCAACTTCCCGCCCAATGCCGGCAACACCGGCACCGCCGCCTACCTCGGTGTGTTCGCCTCGCTCTTCAACACGCTGCAGGCGCTGCAGCGCGAGGGCTACACGGTGGAGATGCCGGCCAGCGTGGATGACCTGCGCGAGCGCCTGCTGGTCGGCAATGCCGCACGCCACGGCGCCATGGCGAATGTGCACGCACGCATCCCCGCCAACGAGCATGTGCGCCGCGAGCGCTGGCTGGCCGAGATCGAGGCGCAATGGGGTCCCGCGCCGGGCCGCCAGCAGAGCGACGGCCAGCACATCCAGGTGCTGGGAGAGCGCTTCGGCAACGTGTTCGTCGGCATCCAGCCCGCCTTCGGCTACGAGGGCGACCCCATGCGGCTGCTGTTCGAACGCGGCTTTGCGCCCACGCATGCCTTCTCGGCCTTCTACCGCTGGCTGCGCGAGGACTTCGGCGCGCATGCCGTGCTGCATTTCGGCACACACGGCGCGCTGGAATTCATGCCCGGCAAGCAGGCGGGACTCTCGGGCGACTGCTGGCCCGATCGGTTGATCGGCGACCTGCCCAACCTCTATCTCTACGCGGCCAACAACCCCTCCGAAGGCATGCTGGCCAAGCGCCGCAGTGCCGCCACCTTGATCAGTTACCTCACGCCGCCGGTTGCGCAGGCCGGGCTGTACAAGGGACTGGTCGATCTGAAGGCATCCCTGCTGCGTTGGCGCGCGTTGCCACCCGAGGCGCAGGCCGAGCGCGCCGCACTGGCGCCGCTGCTGCAGTCGCAAGGCCAGGCCATGAACCTGCTGCCGGCGGGCGCCGCGCTGTGGGATGCCACGGCCGAAGCCCTGGCCCAGCACCTCGGCGAAGAACTGCAGGAGCTGGAGCTGACCCTCATTCCGCACGGCCTGCATGTGCTGGGCGAAGTGCCCAGGCCCAGCGAACGCGTCGGCATGCTGATGGCCTGCGCCGAGGCCAGCTTCCCGACAGGCCAGGCCCCTGCAGAGGCCCTGATCGAACGCCTGGTCGCAGGCGCCAGCGCCGCCGCACTGCTGCTGGCCGAAGGCCGCTCCGCCGAGCCCGAACGCCGCGCGCACATGGAGTCGCTGGCCCACACGGCGCGCCTGCTGGCCGTCGATACCGAGCTCTCTGCCGTGGTCCACGCGCTGGACGGCGGCTACCTGCGCCCGGCCCCCGGTGGCGACCTGCTGCGCAACCCCGACATCCTGCCCACGGGCCGCAACCTGCACGGCTTCGACCCCACGCGCATCCCCAGCCGCTTCGCCGTGCTGGACGGCGCCATCCAGGCCACGCGCCTGCTGGAGCGCCATGCGCAGGACGGCCATGGCTTTCCCGAATCCATCGCACTCGTGCTGTGGGGCACCGACAACCTGAAGAGCGAAGGCGCCCCCATCGCGCAGGCGCTGGCCCTCATCGGCGCCACGCCGCGCTTCGACAGTTACGGCCGGCTGGCCGGTGCGGAGCTGGTGCCACTCGAGCAACTCGGGCGCCCGCGTGTGGACGTGATGGTCACGCTCTCGGGCATCTTCCGTGACCTGCTGCCCGCGCAGATCAAGCTGCTGGCCGAGGCCTCGTTCCTCGCCGCATCGGCCGACGAGCCCGAGCACCTGAACTTCGTGCGCAAGCATGCGCTGGCCTACCAGCGCGAACAGGGCTGCGACATGGAAACGGCAGCGCTGCGCGTGTTCGGCAATGCCGAGGGCGCGTACGGTGCCAACGTCGGCAGCCTCATCGACAACGGCGCCTGGAGCGAAGAAGACGAACTGGCCGAAACCTACACGCGCCGCAAAGGCTTTGCGTATGGCCGCAGCGGTCGCCCCGTGCAGAAGGCCGCGTTGCTCGCCAGCGTGCTCCGCAACGTCGAGCTGGCCTACCAGAACCTGGACTCGGTAGAACTCGGCGTGACCACGGTCGACACGTATTTCGACACCCTGGGCGGCATCAGCCGCGCGGTGCAACGCGCCAAGCGCGCGCCGGGTGGCGCCGCCGTGCCGCTGCCCGTCTACATCGGCGACCAGACGGTGGGCGATGCCGGCGTGGTGCGCACGCTGTCCGAACAGGTCTCGCTCGAAACCCACACGCGCATGCTCAACCCAAAGTGGTACGAGGGCATGCTGGAACACGGCTACGAGGGCGTGCGCCAGATCGAGGTGCACCTGACCAACACGCTGGGCTGGTCGGCCACCACGGGCCAGGTGCAGCCCTGGGTCTACCAGCGTCTGAGCGAAACCTTCGTGCTCGATGCGGCCATGCGTGATCGCCTGGCCCAACTCAATCCCACCGCATCGGCGCGGCTGGCGAACCGTCTGCTGGAAGCCTGCGACAGGCAGTACTGGCAGCCGGACGCCGAAACGCTCGAAGCCCTGCGCCAGGCCGGCGATGAACTCGAAGACCGCCTGGAAGGTGTCTTCGTCGAAAGGGCAGCGGCATGAACGCAGTCGAAGAGTTTCCGATCCGCACCATCAGCAAACGCCGGCTGGACGGCGAGGGCAGCCTGCAGGTGCAGCTGGACCCGAACGTGAGCATCGGCACCGCCAAGGTGTTCGCCATCTACGGCAAGGGCGGCATCGGCAAGAGCACGACCTCGTCGAACCTCTCGGCCGCGTTCTCGCGGCTGGGCAAGCGGGTGCTGCAGATCGGCTGCGACCCCAAGCACGACAGCACCTTCACGCTGACCAAGAAGATGCTGCCCACCGTCATCGACGTGCTGGAGACGGTGGACTTCCACGCCGAAGAGTTGCGGCCCGAAGACTTCATGTTCGAAGGCTACAACGGCGTGCAGTGCGTCGAAGCGGGCGGCCCGCCGGCCGGCACCGGCTGCGGCGGCTACGTGGTCGGCCAGACGGTCAAGCTGCTCAAGGAGCACCACTTGCTGGAAGACACCGACGTGGTGATCTTCGACGTGCTGGGCGACGTGGTGTGTGGTGGCTTCGCCGCGCCGCTGCAACACGCGGACCGCGCGCTGATCGTCACCGCCAACGACTTCGATTCGATCTTCGCGATGAACCGCATCGTGCAGGCCATCGGCGCCAAGGCCAAGAACTACAAGGTGCGCCTGGGCGGCGTGATTGCCAACCGCAGCACGGACACAGACCAGATCGACAAGTACAACGCGCGCACCGGGCTGACGCTGGCCGCGCACTTCCCCGACCTGGACGTGATCCGCCGCAGCCGGCTGAAGAAGAGCACGCTGTTCGAGATGGAGCCCAGCCCCGAGCTGGAGAAGGTGAAGGCCGAGTACATGCGGTTGGCGGCTGCCCTGTATCTGGGTGGTGCGCCGCTCGAAGCCATTCCGCTCAAGGACCGCGATTTGTTCGACCTGCTGGGATTCGACTGATCATGAGCACCCCAAATACATCGCCCCCAGTCTCCCTGCGCTCGCCACCCCCCGAGGGGGCGCTGCGTTCTAGGGGCGGCCCGGCGAACGCCTACCTGCAGCGCCGCGGCGAGATCGAAACCTACTTCGACCGCACGGCCGCCGCCACCTGGGCGCGCCTGACATCGAACGCGCCGGTCAGCGGCATCCGCGCCACGGTGCGTGCGGGCCGTGACCGCATGCGCAGCACGCTGCTGTCGTGGTTGCCCACGGACATGACCGGCTTGCGCCTGCTGGACGCCGGCTGCGGCACCGGCGCACTGGCTGTGGAAGCGGCACGGCGCGGCGCCCAGGTGCTGGCCATCGACCTCTCGCCCACGCTGGTGCAGCTCGGCCGCGAACGTTGTGATGCCGAGGCGGATGCGGAGCTGCTACGCGAGCGCATCACCTGGCGCAGCGGCGACATGCGCGCGCCCGACGATGGCGACTTCGACCATGTGGTGGCGATGGACTCGCTGATCCACTACCAGCCCGATGACGCCGCCGCGCTGGTCCACGGCTGGTCGGGCCGCGTGCGGCACAGCATCGTGTTCACGGTGGCGCCGCGCACGCCGCTGCTCACCGTCATGCACAACGTCGGCCGGCTGTTCCCGCGCGGCGACCGCGCGCCGGCCATCGTGCCCGTGGGCGTGCACGGCCTGCGCACGCAGCTGTCACGCAACGTGCCAGGCTGGCAACAGGCCCGCACGCAGCGCATTGCCAGTGGCTTCTACACCTCGCAGGCCTGCGAGATGGCACGTGCACGCTGAGCCATGAACCTCGCGCCTGCCCCCTTGATCAAGCTGTGGACGCGCATGTCCCCGCAGCTGCTGCCGTTTGCCGATGCGGCCAGTACCGACCTGCCGTTGGCGCGCCTGCTGCGCCTCGCGCTGTTCCAGGTTTCGGTGGGCATGGCGGCGGCCCTGCTGGTGGGCACGCTGAACCGCGTGATGATCGTGGAGATGGGCATGGCGGCCGGGCTGGTCGCGCTGATGGTGGCGCTGCCCATGCTGGTGGCGCCCCTGCGCGCCTTCGTCGGCTACCGCTCCGACACGCACCGCTCGGCACTCGGCTGGCGGCGTGTGCCCTATCTGTGGATCGGCACGCTGCTGCAGTTCGGGGGCCTGTGCATCCTGCCGTTTGCGCTGCTGCTGATGGCGCCGGCCGGTGTCATTGGCCAGGCGGCCATCGAGATTCCCGGCGTGCCGCAGGCAGCCGCGGCGCTCGGTTTCCTGCTGGTGGGGCTGGGCATGCAGACGACCCAGACCGCTGGCCTGGCGCTGGCCACCGACCTCTCGCCCACTGAGAAGCGCCCGCGTGTGGTGGCGCTGATGTACGTGATGCTGCTGGCCGGCATGCTGGTGGGCAGTGTGGTGTTCAGCCTGGTGCTGATGACCTTCACGCCGACGCGGCTGGTCGGTGTGGTGCAGGGCGCGGCCATTCTTACCGTGGTGCTGAACGGCATCGCGCTGTGGAAGCAGGAGGCCCGCAGCCCGACGCGCAGCACCGCTCCGGCCGAGGCGCCTTTCCGCCACGCCTGGGGCCGCTTCGTGGCGCAGCCGCAGGCCAAACGCTTCCTGGTGGCGCTGGGCCTGGGCACAGCAGGATTCGCGATGCAGGACGTGGTGCTGGAGCCCTACGGCGCCACGGTGCTGGGGCTGTCGGTCGCGGCCACCAGCCTGCTGACGGCCGGGCTGGCACTGGGCTCGCTGCTGGCCTTTGCCTTTGCGGGCCGCAAGCTGCAACAGGGCGCCGATCCATATCGCTTGGCAGCGCTGGGCTCGCTGGTCGGCATCTTCGCATTCGCGGCCGTGGTGTTCGCCGCGCCGCTGCAGTCGGCCGCATTGTTCCGTGTCGGCAGTTTCGGCATCGGTCTGGGCGGCGGCCTCTTCGCCGTCTGCATGCTGATCGTCGCCATGGGCCTGAAGGTCGACGGCCATGCCGGCCTGGCACTGGGCGCCTGGGGCGCCGTGCAGGCTGGTTGCGCCGGCCTGGCGACGGCCGCCGGCGGACTGCTGCGCGACCTGTTCGGCTGGCTCAGTGCCCATGGGCTGCTGGGCCCTGCAATGACCGATATCTCGGTGCCCTACAGCACCGTCTACCACCTGGAGATCGCGTTGCTGTTCGCCACGCTGGTCGCCATTGGTCCCCTGGTGCGCAGCCGCCGCGCGGCGCGCACCGACCCCTCCCCCCCTGCCAGGCGCTTCGGCCTGGCGGAATTCCCAGGCTGAAGGAGCTTTCCATGGAAACTGGTGCCATCACGGGCTACATCGACGTTGCCCAAATCGTGCTCTACGCCTTCTGGGTGTTCTTCGCGGGGCTCATCTACTACCTGCACCGCGAGAACAAGCGCGAGGGTTACCCGCTGGAGTCGGACCGCTCCGGGTCGATTACGCACCAGGGCTGGCCTTCGGTGCCCAAACCGAAGACCTACCGCATGGCCGATGGCAGCACCGTGCAGGCACCCAACGCGCGGCGCGACAACCAGCCGCCGATGCACGAAGGCGTGTACCGCGGGCTGCCGCTGGAGCCGACGGGCAACCCCTTGCTGGCCGGCGTAGGCCCCGGCGCCTGGGCTGACCGGGCCGACGTGCCCGACCGCACGGTCGAAGGCGACGCCCGCATCGTGCCGCTGCGCGCGGCTGGCGGTTTCGGCGTGGCGCGCGAGGACGTGGACCCGCGCGGCCTGCCGGTCTATGGCGCCGACATGATGGAAGGCGGCACGGTGGTGGACCTGTGGGTCGACCGCGCCGAGATGCTGTTCCGCTACGTCGAGGTGCAGACGGCCGGCGGGCGCCGCGTGCTGCTGCCGATCAACTTCGCGCGGGTGCAGCGGCGCCGCGTGCTGGTGCGCTCCATCCTCGGCCACCAGTTCGCCGACGTGCCCGGCACGCGCAACCCGGAGCAGGTCACCATGCTGGAAGAAGAAAAGGTGATGGCCTACTACGGCGCCGGCACGCTGTACGCCACGGCCGAGCGGCAGGAGCCGCTGCTGTGAAGGCCGTCAACATTCTGGAGCCCGCGCACGAACACGAGTTCGAGGCGACGCACGGCCTGCCGGAAGAGCTGCCGGCTGGCGAAACCTTGCTGTGGCAAGGCAGCCCCGATGCGAAGTTGCTGGCCGTACAGGTGCTGCACATCCGCAAGGTGGCGCTGTACTTCGCGCTGCTGCTGGTGTGGCGCCTGGTGAGCGATCTGTACGACGGCGCCGGCCTGGGCGCGGCGCTGCTGGGCTGCCTGGGCATGCTGGCGCCGATCAGCCTGGGGTTGGGCCTGATCGCCGGCATGGCCTGGCTGCTGGCGCGCACCAGCGTCTACACGCTGACCAGCGCGCGCGTCGTGATGCGCATCGGGGTGGTGCTGTCCATCACCTTCAACCTGCCGCTCAAGCGCATCGCCGCCGCGAGCCTGCGCCAGCGCACCGGCAGCGGCGAGATCGCGCTGACCCTGGCCGGTGACGACCGCATCGCCTACCCGCATCTGTGGCCGCATGCCCGCCCCTGGCACCTGCGCCAGCCGCAGCCGATGCTGCGCGCGCTGCCCGAGGCGCAGGCGGCTGCCGTCGCAGCGCAGTTGTCGCAGGCCTTGCGCGCGGCGCATGCGCAGGCCAGCGCTTGCGCAACGGCACCGGTCGCTGCACCGGTGGGCGCTTCCCTGGGCGACGAGGCACACCCGTTGCCGCGCCGCCCGGTGCGCGAGACGGCGACGCCGGCGACACCGACCGCCCCCACTTCCTCCGTCCCCGGTTTGCACGCCCACGCCTGAGAGGCCACCATGAACACCCAACGACTGGCCCCACTACCGCTGCTGGCGATGGTCGTGCTGGTGCTGTGCGCCCTGGCGGCCACGGCGGCCGTGCGGCTCACCGGCATCGACATCACCCAGCAGGCCGACGCCGCTGCGGTCGCGCAACGTGCCCTGCGCTTCGCCGATGTGCCCGACGGCAGCCTGCAGGTCATCGACGACCGCAGCGGGCAGGTGCTGGACACGGTGGTCGCCGGCACCGGCGGCTTCATCCGCAGCACCATGCGCGGCCTGGTGCGTGAGCGCAAGCGCCAGGGCATCGGCCCGGAGATTCCCTTCGAGTTGATCGGCCGCAGCGATGGCCGGTTGACGCTGATCGACCCGGCCACACAACGCCGCGTCGACCTCGAATCCTTCGGACCGGTGAACTCCGCCGTGTTCGCGCGACTGCTGTAGAACGCCAAGGACCCACCATGCAAGCCGAGCTGCACACCCCCGAAGACGCCGCCCGCCTGGCCAAGCAGGAGACAGTGCTGACGCCGCGCTTCTACACCACCGACTACGCGGCGATGAACAAGCTGGACGTGAGCCCGGTGCGCGCCGAGTGGGACACCATGATGGCCGAGTACGAGGGCGACAACAACCACGACCACTTCCAGCGCGACGCCGCTTTTGCTGCAGAAGTGGCCGCCGCATCGGCGCAGTGGTCGCCGCAACTGCGCCGCGATTTCCAGGAGTTCCTCGTCAGCTCGCTGACCAGCGAATACAGCGGCTGCGTGCTCTACGCCGAGATCGCCAAGCACGTGGACAACCCCGAGATCAAGCAGCTCATGCGCTACATGACGCGCGACGAATCGCGGCACGCGAACTTCCTGAACCAGTCGCTGAAAGACTTCGGCCTGGGCGTGGACCTGGTGAACCTCAAGCGCACCAAGGCCTACACCTTCTTCAAGCCCAAGTACATCTTCTACGCCACCTACCTGAGCGAGAAGATCGGCTACGCGCGCTACATCACGATCTTTCGCCAGCTGGAGCGCCACCCGGAGCGCCGCTTCCACCCGATCTTTCGTTGGTTTGAGCGCTGGTGCAACGACGAGTTTCGGCACGGCGAATCGTTTGCGCTGCTGATGCGTGCGCAGCCCCACCTGCTGCAGGGCGCCAACCTGCTGTGGGTGCGCTTCTTCCTGCTGGCCGTCTACGCCACCATGTACGTGCGTGACCACACCCGTCCCTGGCTGGCCGAGGCGCTGGGCATGGACCCGACCACCTACGACTACAAGGTGTTCGACATCACGACCGAGATCAGCCAGCAGGTGTTCCCGATCAGCCTGGACACCGACCACCCGGCCTTTCGTGCCGGGCTGGAGCGGCTGCTGGACTGCTCGCGCCGCATCGATGCGGCCAAGCAGCGCGGCGGTGTGGTGGGCAAGTTGCAACAGGCCTGGGGAACACTGGGCGCAGGCGCCTGCTTCCTGCGCCTGTACCTGCGGCCGGTCAAGCAGCACGCACTGCCGGCCGACATGCGCGTGGCGCCGAGCTGGTAGGCCCCGCGCCCGCCGACACGCGCAAGACCACCACCGTCGCCCCATCCGAATCGCCATGCGGCTTCTTGCCCCGCTGCTCTACACCTTGCTCGTCTGGTGGGCCAGCACGGGCGTGATCCTCTACCTGAACGGCCTGCCGCGCCGTTGGCATGGCGCGTTGATGGGTGTGGCCACGGTGCTGCTGGGTGTGGCGCTGTGCGGCGTGGCGGCCACCGCCGCCGACACCCGCACGGCCGGTGCCTACCTGGCGTTCACGGCGGCCATCGCCGTGTGGGGCTGGCAGGAGCTGGGCTTTCTGCTGGGCTACGTGACCGGCCCGCGCCGCAGCCCCTGCCCGCCGCAGGCGCGCGGCTGGCGCCGCGTGGGCCACGCGATCATGGCCATCCTGTGGCACGAGCTGGCGCTGCTGGCACTGGGCGCCATGATCCTCTGGCTGACCTGGGGCCAGCCCAACCAGGTGGCGCTGTGGACCTTTCTCGCGCTGTGGGTGATGCGCCTGTCGGCCAAGCTGAACGTGTTCCTGGGCGTGCGCAACCTGAACGAGCAATTCCTGCCCGAGCACCTGCGCTACATGCACAGTTACTTTCGCCAGCGGCCCAGCAATGCGCTGTTCGCCAGCTCCGTGATTGCCGGCACGCTGGCGGCCGGTGCGGTCTGGCAGGCAGCGCTGCAGCCGGCGGCCAGCCCGTTCGACACCATCGGCGCGGCCCTGGTGGCCACGCTGCTGAGCCTGGCGGTGTTGGAGCACTGGTTCATGGTGTTGCCGCTACCCAGCGAGAAGCTGTGGGCTTGGGGGATGCGCTCGCGCGCAGAGCGCGAGGCGTGAGCCTGATCCGACGTGAGTTCTGGAATGGCTCTAGGCCTGGTGCTGGGTCAGACCAGCGAGCGGCGCCTTCCCGGCACCGCTGCGGTGGCGCCGCTCACGCAGCGGCCGCACCAGGGTGAAGCCACCACCAGCGCGCGCCGCTGACCGGGTCAGCTGCGCGGCGTGCTGGTGGGGCGTTCAAGCGCGCATCAAGCCTTCTTGACCCAGGCGCTGCACCAACCGGCGGCAGCCACCTGCTTGCCCGCGAACAGCGGGCAACCGCCGGCCTTGTCTGCCGGCTTGCCCGTGTAGAGCGCGCAGTTGGCGCAGTTCTGGCCTGCGGCGTACTTGGGGAATTTCTTGGTGTCGACGCGTTTGGCGTCGGTGACATAGCCGAGCGCGACGGCCTGGGGATCTTTTTCGTCGACCATGGCCGGGGTCTGGGCCTGGGCCTGGGTGGCAAGTGCGGCGCCGGTGGCGGCAAGCGTCATCATGAACACACGGCGATCGAGGGGCAACTGCATGGAAATCTCCTGTTGGGGGCGGAAGCAACGGGGCGGCTTCTTGACCTGGGGCGCATCCTACGCACAACCCGGGCGCGCGCGCGTCATTCACGCTTCATTCCATCAAATTTGTCGGATACTCCAGGTCAAATACGATTCATTCCTTTTTCGCATGAACCCCAACGGACCTGCCCTGCCACCCGGCCAGCCTGCCGCCGACACCCGGCACCGCAGTGGCGCGGTCGCCCGCATGCTGCGCATGCCGGTGGCCACATTGCGGGTCTGGGAGCGCCGCTACGCGCTGACGCAGGCCGAGCTGTCGCCGAGCGGCCAGCGCCTGTATGCGGCCGAGGACGTGCAGCGGCTCGCGCTGATCAAGCAGCTGACGGACCTGGGCCACGCCATCGGCAGCCTGGCGCCGTTGGATCTGCCGCAACTGCAGCACGTGGCGGCCACGCATGCCGGCGCGCTGGCCGCCACGCAGGCAGGCCTGGCCACGGCCGCGCCGGCGCTGGGACGGCCCTGGCGCGTGGTGGTGATCGGCCGTGCGCTGGGTGCGCGCCTGCGCCAGCCGGGCATGTTGCGCCGGCTGGGCCGGCCGTTGGAGCTGCTGGGGCCGTTCGACGATGCGCAGCAGGCCGCCGCCGCATCGGGTGCATTGCCCATCGACGCCGTGCTGGTCCACGCGCCACGGCTGCACACAGGCGTGCTGGATGCCGTGGACGCGTCGCCCGGGCTGGCCTCGGGCGCGAAGGCGGTGCTGTACGGCTTCGGTTCGAACGCCGTGTGCGACGCGCTGGCAGCCACCGGCACCGCCCTGCTGCGCGAGCCGCAACCCGATGCGGTGCTGGCTGCGTGGCTGGGCCAACTGTCCACCACGGCGCACCCGGTGGTGAACGGGTCCGCGGCGACGCCGCCGCCCCTGCCAGAGACCGTGCCGCCACGACGCTGGGACGACGCCGCCTTGGCCGAGTTTGCGGGCCAGTCCTCGACGATCGCCTGCGAATGCCCGCGCCACGTCGCCGAGCTGCTGGTGCAGTTGTCGCAGTTCGAGGCCTACAGCGCCGAGTGCGCGCACCGCAGCCCGGCCGATGCCGCGTTGCACGACCATCTGCGGCAGGTGGCAGCCGGCTGCCGCGCGCAGTTCGAGGGCGCCCTGGAGCACGTGGCGCTGCACGAGGGCCTGCTGCTGCCGGGGGCGTTGCCGCACATCCGCGCTTGAGCGGCAAGCGCCGGGGCTTGCGCGGCGAGCGCCGTGCAGGCCGTGCGGGCCGTCATGACGGGCGATGCATCACGCGACCGTGGCTTCGTCGGTACGCGTGTCGCCCATGTTGTCTTTCCAGGTCACCGCGACCTTGTCGCCGGCCTTGGCGCCCCTGACGGTGAACTGCAGGAACGGGTTCTTGGAGACTGCGGGGCCCCACTCGGCGCTCATCACTTTCCTGCCGTTGAGGGACGCCGTCACATCGGTGATGTGCCAGGCCGGGATGGGCTTGCCGGCAGTGTCCTTGCGCTGGCCGCTCTCCATCTCGTGGCTCATGAGGACGCGCACGATCGCGTTGCTGCCGCTGGCCTGGGCCCGGATGCGCATGGGGTCTGCCATGGTGAACTCCTTGGTGTCGGGTGGGTACGGTGGGCGCGGTAGATCAGCCGCAGCCGCCGAGCGTCACCTTGACGTCTTTCCTGGCGTACAGGGCCTTGCCGTCCGCCGTGATGGCCACGGCGTACACGTACGAGCTCTGGTCCATCTTGGCGCGCGTTGCAAAGCTCGGCTCGACGGCGTCGGTCACGTCGAACTTGGCCACGAGGGCATTGGGGTTGCGCTCGACCAGCAGCAGCAGGTGCCGGGCGTTGGGCAGCGTCGTGGTCACGGCCATCTGCACCACGGCGCCGTTCTCGGCTATTTCGGGGGCGGTGAGCAGGACCTCCTTGCTCTCGACAGGCGCCGCGCCACCGTAGGCCTTGGTGGCGTCGGCCACGCTGCGCGCCTGAAACGCCGCCTTGTTGAAGGCCGCCGCATCGCGCGGGAACAAGCCGGTGGCCGCCAGCAGACCGGCCACCGCCAGGGATTGATGCAAAGTGTCTCGTCGTGTCGGCATGTCGGCTCCAGATGACCCGTGAGTGGAGCACAACCGCTTGGTCGGGTGGGCTTGTCGCGGAACGACCATGCTGGCGCCGTTTCCCAGCTGGTGCGCCGTTTCGGCTGCCATCGGGTAGCGCCGATTGCTGATGTAATCGGCGCCACAACCTGCCCAGCCGATCGCAGAAGGAGACTCCACGGTGATCCATCGATCTATCGCCGCCGCCCTGTTGGCGGCACTGCCGGCCTTGGCCGCCGCGCAGTCCCCCCAAGCGCTGTATGTGGCCAGCCTGGCCGCCACGTGCGCCAACTGCCATGGCACCGACGGTCGGCCCGTCGATGGCTCGGCCGTGCCGCGTATCGCCGGCATGCCGCGCGATCAGATGGTGTCACAGCTCATGGCGTTTCGCGGCGGCACCCGCCCAGCGACGATCATGCACCAGCTCAGCAAGGGCTATTCCGATGCCCAGATTGCGCAGCTGGCCGACTACTTCGCGGCCCGCAAGTGAAGGAGAAGATTCGCATGCAACGACGCACCTTCCTGCAATCGTCGACGGCGGCCGGGCTTCTGGGTCTGGCGGGCTGTGCGACGACGTCGATTCCGACCAGTGCCCGCGTGGTCGTGGTCGGTGGCGGCTACGGCGGCGCCACGGCGGCCAAGTACGTGCGGCTGCTGTCGGACCACAAGATCGACGTGGTGCTGATCGAGCCGAACGACGCGTTTGTCTCGTGCCCGCTGTCCAACCTGGTCATCGGCGGCAGCAGGCAGATGGCCGAGATCACGACGCCCTACAGCGGGCTGTCGCGCCACCACGGCATCACGGTCGTGCGCGATGCGGCCAGCGCCATCGACACGCGGGCCAAGACGGTCACGCTGCGGGGCGGCGCGCAGATCCGCTATGACAAGCTGGTGCTTTCCCCCGGCGTGGATTTGCAGTTCAACACCATCGAAGGCCTGCAGGCGGCGACCTCGTCCGGCAGGATTCTGCAGGCCTGGAAGGCCGGCCCCGAAACACAAGCCCTGCGGCGCCAGCTGGAAAGCATGCCCGACGGCGGCGTCTACGCGATCACCATTCCAGAGCAGCCCTACCGCTGCCCGCCCGGCCCGTACGAGCGCGCCTGCCAGGTGGCCTGGTACTTCAAGACGGCCAAGCCACGCAGCAAGGTGCTGGTCCTCGATGCCAACCCCGACGTCACGTCCAAGGGGGCGCTGTTCAAGAAGGTCTGGGCCGAGCAGTACAAGGGCATCGTCGAATACCGTCCGCAGCACAGGGCCATCGCCGTGGATGCGGGCACGGGCGTGGTCAAGTTCGAGGTGCACGACGACGTCAAAGCCCAGGTGCTCAACGTGCTGCCCGGCATGCGGGCGGGCGCCATCGCCGTGCAGACCGGGCTGAACAACCAGGCCAACAACCGCTGGTGCGGCGTGGACTATCTGACGTTCGAATCGACCGCCGCGAAGGACGTGCACGTGATCGGCGATTCGATCCAGATCGCCCCCGCCATGCCCAAGAGCGGCCACATGGCCAACAGCCACGGCAAGGTGGCGGCGGCCGCCATCGTGGCGCAGTTGTCGGGCTGGGCCGCCAACCCGGCGCCGATGCTGACGAACACGTGCTACAGCTTCGTCGACGACCGCAGGGTCGTTCATGTCGCCAGCGTCCACGCGTACGTGCCGGCGGAGAAGACGTTCAAAACGATCGCGGGATCGGGCGGCCTCAGCGTGGAGCCGACGGAGCTCGAAGGCACCTACGCGATGCACTGGGCCCGCAACATCTGGGCCGACACGCTGGGCTGAGGGCGAAAGAAGTTACTGCGCGTCGCGCACGATGCGCCCGTTCAGCGCCTGCACCGGCCGCGCGTTGGCCGGGAACATCTGGGCGAACAGGCGCAGCTGGGCAGCGCTCACGCTCACCGGTTGCTTGAGCACCATCCACAGCACGCCCTCCTCGCAGGGCGGCGTGGTCATCGAGCCGAAGAACTGGTAGTAGCGCTGGTCGGCGGGCAGCAGGGACGGCATGTCCAGCGCGCCGGCCGGCATGCGCACGCGGTCGCCCACGTCCAGCGGAATGTAGGTCCACACCTTGTCGATGAACGGGTGCGCCTCGCCCGGCTGCAGCAGCACGGCGACGACGGCGGTGCGGCCCTGCGCGTCGCGGTGCACCAGGTGCATGCCCATGGCAAAGCCCTGGTGACCGACCATCTCCTCGGCCGGGTGCTGAAAGTCGAACGCCACCAGCCGGTAGGTCGCGCCGCGCACCTGCAGCAGGTTGTCGCCCTCGACCTCGACGCGGATGGTGCGGCCATCGTGCAGCACCGTGCCGCTGCTGGTGCGGTAGTCAAAGCCCAGCGCCTCGTTCGGGCCTTGCAGCGCGGCGCCGGGCTCGATGTGGATCGGCGACTGTCGCAGGCCGTTGCCGCACAGCGCGTACTCGGGCTTGAGGCTGGCCCAGGCGGCCGGCCCGCCCGCGCCCTGGTAGGACCACTCGACCGGCTCGCGCGGCATGGCGGGCGCGCGCCCGTCTGCGGTGCTGGGGCCGGCCTGAGCGTCACGCGGCAGGCGGGCCGAAGGCGGGATCGGCAAGCCGTTGGCGATGGCGCGGGCCCGTTCGTATTGGCGGCGGATCTGCTCATCGGCGCTGCGGTCCGCGGGCCCTGCGGCGATGGTGCGCGGCGCCAGGGCTGGCGTGGCGCGCGCCGGGGCCAGGCTGGCAGCGCCTGGGCCGGCAGTGGCCGTTGCCTGAGCAGCCGCAGGGCGAACCATGGTGGCCGGGGCCGCTCGCATCGCCGGGGCCGCTGGCGTGGGCGGCCGCGCCGCAGGCGCAGCAGCCGGGTCGAAAGCGGCAGCCCCGGCAGATGCGGCGGCCCGGGGAGCGACGGCAGCCCGGGCAGGAGGAGCAGCCGACGCGGATGCGGTCGGCGCCACGCGGGCGTCACCGGCCTTGCCGATGTTCAGTGTGATGCTGGCTGGCTCGACCACCGGGGCGCTGGCGGCGCCGCCGGACCGGCTGCTCACCATCGGGCGCGGTGGACTGGCGTTCACACGGTCGACCGCCTCGCGCAGCTGCTGGGCCAGGCGATCGTTGGCGGCGGGTGCCTGCGCCTGTGCCAGTGCCGGCCACAGCACAGCGCCGGCCAGTGGCAGCGCCAGCCCTAGGAGAGCGTGGCGCACAGAGATGGAGAGCGTTCGAAGATGGGCCATGGATCGATCGGCGGCAGGGACCGCAGTCTCCAGACTATCGGCGCCCCAGCCTCGGACTTGAGCGCCCGCCACTGGCGTTACAACCAGCCGGCTATAGTGCCCGCTTTGCCCAGAGCGCCGCCCTCCGTGTCCATCCAGACTGACGATTTCGCCATGCCACCGTCGCACCGCGTGGTGTCGGCCGCGCCGGCCTCGCCCAACGAGGAGGCGATCGAGCGCGCGCTGCGGCCCAAGCTGCTGGACGAGTACGTGGGCCAGGCCAAGGCGCGCGAGCAGTTGGAGATCTTCATCGGCGCCGCCAAAAAGCGCGGCGAGGCGATGGACCATGTGCTGCTGTTCGGCCCCCCCGGCCTGGGCAAGACCACGCTGTCGCACATCATCGCGCACGAGCTGGGCGTGAACATGCGCCAGACCAGCGGCCCGGTGCTGGAGAAGCCCAAGGACCTGGCGGCGCTCTTGACCAATCTCGAGAAGAACGACGTGCTGTTCATCGACGAGATCCACCGCCTGAGCCCGGTGGTCGAAGAAATCCTCTACCCCGCGCTGGAGGACTACCAGATCGACATCATGATCGGCGAGGGCCCGGCGGCGCGCAGCATCAAGCTCGATCTGCAGCCGTTCACGCTGGTCGGCGCCACCACGCGCGCCGGCATGCTGACCAACCCGCTGCGCGACCGCTTCGGCATCGTGGCGCGGCTGGAGTTCTACACGGTGGAGGAGCTGACCCGCATCGTCACCCGCAGCGCCGGCCTGCTGGCGGTGCCGACGGTGCCCGATGGCGCGCAGGAGATCGCCCGCCGCGCGCGGGGCACACCGCGCATCGCCAACCGGCTGCTGCGCCGCGTGCGCGACTATGCCGACGTGAAGGGCGACGGCACCATCACGCAGGACATCGCCCACCGTGCGCTGGCCATGTTGGACGTGGACCCGCTGGGTTTCGATGTGATGGACCGCAAGCTGCTGGAGGCGGTGATCCTGCGCTTCGACGGCGGGCCGGTGGGGCTGGACAACATCGCCGCCAGCATCGGCGAGGAGTCCGGCACCATCGAGGATGTGATCGAGCCCTACTTGATCCAGCAAGGCTTTCTGCAGCGCACGCCGCGCGGGCGCATCGCCACGCAAGCCGCGTACCGCCACCTGGGCGTTGCGCCGCCGCAGGCCGCGCCGGACCTGTTCGCGTGAGCGCTTGATGTCCGCCCCGCCGGCACCGGCCGAGCCGCCCGACACGGGCCTGCATTCGCCCCTCGAATTTGCACCCACGCGCCGGCGCCAGAGCGTGCTGCTGGCCGCCATGCTGCTGGGCTTCGGCCTGCTGATCATGACTGCGGTCGATGATTTCGTGGAGCCATTCGGCCTCGTCTGGCGGGTGTTGGCGGCCTGCGCCGTGGCGCTGCCGGTGGTGTGGCTGGCGCGCACGCTGGTGCGGCACGCCCTGAGCGGCAAGCCGGTGCTGCGGCTGGACGGGCGCGGCATCTCCGGCGCGGCGCTGCAGCCGCCGGTGCCCTGGGCGGTGCTGGAGGATGTGACGCTGGAGCGCGGCGGCATCCTGCGGTTGCACCGCACGCCCGATGCCGCGCACCCGGACACCACCCGCTTCTGGGACGGCCGCAACCCCGCGCGCCCGCGGCTCAGCCTGCACCTGCTGAGCGCGCGCCAGCAGGACATCGCCTTCGACGCCATCCACGCGCGGCTGGACCTGATGCGCTTCCGCGCCGGCACCGGCGAATCGGCCAGCCGCCGCGAAGCCCGCGTCGAGGCCGCGTTCGAAGAACAGCTGGACGCGCTGACGCCCACACCCTGGGCGCTGTACGCCGTGGTGGCGGCCAATGTGCTGACCTGGGGCATGAACCTGGCCTCGGGCCTGAGCCCGACGCGCCCGCTGTCGCCCCAGCTGTTCGCCTGGGGCGCCAATGCCGCTTCCGCCGTGGTGCTGGACGGGCAGTGGTGGCGGCTGCTGACGGCCGCCTTCCTGCATGGCGGCATCGTGCACCTGGCCTTCAACATGCTGGGCCTGTGGGAGGCCGGCAAGCAGCTGTGCCGGCTGCTGGGCAATGGCCAGTTCGCGCTGATCTACCTCGCGTCGGCGCTGGCCGGCAGCGCGGCCAGCCTGCACTACGCGGCGCAGACCTCTGTCTCGGTGGGCGCCTCGGGTGCGGTGTTCGGGGTGCTGGGTGCACTACTGGCGGCCAGCTGGCACTACCGCGCGCACGTGCCGGCAGCGAGCCGCCGGCGGCTGTGGATGGGGCTGGGCTTTTTCGTCACGTATTCGCTGCTGCATGGCTTCAGCCAGCAGAACGTGGACAACGCCGCGCATGTGGGCGGCCTGGTCTGCGGTGGGCTGCTGGGGCTGGTGCTGCTGGCGCCGTTCGACCCGCAAGCGCCGGCCCGGCGGCGGCTCGGCCGGGCCACGCTGGCGGGCGTTGCAGCGGCTGCGGGCGTGGCCTATTCCGTGGCGGCCACACCGCTGCCACTGGTCTGGCACGCGCAGAACTACGCGGCGCAGGAGATGCTGCCCGACATCGCGCGCCGCTTCGAGCAGGCCTACCGCCGCGTGGCGCTGGACAGCCAGCGTCTGCAGCGCGGCGAGATCCGCAAGCCGGTCTTTCTGCAGAACGCGGCGCAGACCATCGTGCCGGTGTGCGACGCCATCATGGCCGAGCTGGCGCCGCTGCGCGTGCCGCGTTGGGACCTCAACGGCCGGCTGGTCGATCTGTACCAGCGCATCTGCAGCGCCTCGACCCAGTCGCTGCGGCTGGAGATTGCCGTGCTGCAGCGCCAGCCCGATCTGCCGCCGGACGCCGATGCACAACTGGCCAGGCTGTCGGCGCAAATGGAGGATGCGCTGCGCCAGCTGGCCTCCACCGCCCACCGCGCGAGCGCGACAGGAGGCCCACGTGGCCCGGCACCCAAGCCCTGACGTCACCTCCCCTGCCGCCGCCGGCACAGGCCCGCGCCGCACGTTGGTACTGACGCTGCTGGCGCTGGCCTTGGCGCTGGCAGCTTTGCTGTGGGCCGGGCGCGGGCAGTTCGACAGCCACCGCGCCTGGTGGTCGGGCCCGGCCGGCGCCGATCTGGCCGCCCGCTACCGCGCGTTGTCGCCCGCCATGGACGAGGCCGCGCTGCAGCGCCATTTCGTCGGCGCAGCGCTGCGCTGCAACGATGTGGAAGACGGCGACCGCCTGTGCGCAGCCCCACTGTCACACGCCGATGGCGTGCCGGCCGCCCGCCTGCAGGCCATGCTGGCCGACGGCCGACTGCGCGCCGTCGAGGTCTGGGTGCCGTGGTGGGAACACCACAGCGCCGCACGCCAGCTGGTCGCCGATCTGGGCGCCCCGGCCTTCGCCAGCACCGGCGCCGAGGGGGCCGGCCCGCCCAGCATCGGGTGGGAATTGCCAGGCGGCAGGCTGCACCTCGCGCGCCATCCGGGCTGGAACCCCTGGCGCTGGACACGCGTGCACTGGGCGGCCCGAGAGCCATCCTGAAACATTGCTGCGCTGCACAAAAACGGCAGCCGTGGTAAGTTCAAAGCATCGGGTTATCCCTTATCCCAGGCCCCGCCGCCAGCCGGCGGCGCGCCGCGCAGGAGTTTTTCGTCGTGAGTACCGCACCCCCTATGGCCGAGGATCTGGCCCCCACTGCGCCCGGCGTGGCCGCCCCTGGTTTCGCACGCGCCATCTGGGCGCTGGGTGTTGGCGGCTTCGCCATCGGCACCGGTGAATTCGTCATCATGGGCCTGCTGCCCGAAGTCGCGGCCGACATCGGCGTCAGCATTCCCAAGGCCGGCCATGTGATCAGTGCCTACGCGCTGGGCGTGGTCATCGGCGCGCCGGTGCTGGCCGTGATGGCCTCCGGCATGGGCCGCCGCGCGCTGTTGATGGCGCTGATGGCGGTGTTCGCGCTGGGCAATTTCGCCAGCGCTGCCGCCCCCGGCTACTGGTCGATGAACCTGCTGCGCTTTGCCGCCGGCCTGCCGCACGGCACGTACTTTGGCGTGGCGGCCCTGGTGGCCGCTGCGCTGGCACCGCCCGGCCGGCGCGCCCAGGCGGTGGGCCTTGTGATGCTGGGCCTGACCGGCGCCACGCTGCTCGGCGTGCCGATCGCGGCCGCGCTGGGCCAGGTGTTCGGCTGGCGCGCGGCGTTTGTGCTGGTGGGCGCCATCGCGCTGCTGTCCATCGTGCTGATCTACCGGTGGGTGCCGCACATGCCGGTGCCGGCCAACACCAGCCCCTGGCGCGAACTGAGCGCGCTGGCCAAACCGCAGGTCTGGCTGACGCTGGGCATCGCGGCCATCGGTTTCGGCGGCATGTTCTCGGTGTTCAGCTATGTGAAGCCGACGCTGCTGGAAGTCTCGGGCATGCCGATCGGTTGGGTGCCGGCGGTGCTGGCGCTGTTCGGGCTGGGCATGGTGGTGGGCAACCTGGTCGGCTCGCGCCTGGCGGATCGTTCGTTGATGCGCACCATCGGCGGCATGCTGGTGTGGGCGGCCGTGGTGCTGGCGCTGTTCACGTTCACCGCGCACCACCCGGTGCTGGCGGCCATCAACATCTTCCTGATCGGCACCACGGTGGCCATCGGCCCGGCGCTGCAGGTGCGGCTGATGGACGTGGCCGGCGACGCCCAGACGCTGGCTGCGGCGCTGAACCACTCGGCCTTCAACGTGGCCAATGCGCTGGGCGCCTGGCTGGGCGGCGTGGCGATCAGCGCCGGGCTGGGCTGGACGTCTACCGGCTGGGTCGGCGCGCTGCTGGCGCTGGCCGGGCTGGCGGTGTTCGCGTGGGCGCTGCAGCATGCGCGGGCGGGTTCGCGCCCACCGCAGGCCGTGGCCTGCGCGGACGCGGCGGGCTGAGCGCACCAGCCCGGGGGGAATCGTGCCTTGGCGCTTGGCGTATCAGGCGCGATAGGCCGGCCGCTCAGAGCGGCGCCAGTTCATAGCCGGTACTGCGCCCCCCACCGGGCGTGCGCTGCAGCACTCCCAGGGCCACCAGCTCGCCGAGGTCGCGCAGCGCCGTGCCGGCCGAGCATTTGGCGATCGCTGCCCATTTGCCACTCGTCAATTTGCCGTCGAAACCGTCGAGCAGGCGGTTCAGCAGCTTGGCCTGGCGAGGGTTCATCGGCGTGTCGCCCCAGCGGCGCCAGAAGCGTGCCTTCAGCAGCACTGCGTCCAACGCGGCCTGTGCGCTGTCCAGTGCCTGCTGCAGCGCGTCTAGGAACCAGGCCAGCCAGATCGTGACGTCCAGCGTCCCCTTCTGGGTGCGCTCCAGCACGTCGTAATAGTCGCGCCGCCGACGCTGGATTTGCGCCGAGAGGCTGTAGAAGCGCTGCGCGCCACCATCGGCACGCGCCAGAAACAGATCGCCAACGGCCCGCGCGATGCGGCCGTTGCCATCGTCGAATGGGTGCAGCGTGACGAACCACAGATGCGCCAGTGCCGCTTTCAGCAGCGCCGGCTCGCCGCTGTCGCGCTCGGCCCAGCTCAGAAAGCGCTGCATCTCTGGCTCCAGCCTCTGCGCCGGGGGCGCCTCGAAATGGACCCTGCGGCGCTGGATGGGCCCGGAGACGACCTGCATCGGCCCCGATGCGTCGTCGCGCCAAGTGCCGACGCTGATGCGCGACAAGCCGCTGTAGCCCTCGGGAAACAGGGCCGCATGCCAGCCGAACAGGCGCTCTCGGCTCAAAGGCGTATCGCAGTGGCCGGTGGCGTCGAGAACCATGTCCACCACGCCCTCCACGCCCCGATCCACCGGCGCGAGGGCGCCAATGTCCACGCCCAGGCGGCGTGCCACCGACGAGCGCACGGACACCACGTCCAGCAACTCGCCTTCGATCTCGCTGGTTTTGAGCACGTCGTCCGTCAGCGCCGCGAGGCTGGCTTGGTCGCGCTGGGCCATGCCGGCATCGGCCAGCCGGCC
This sequence comes from Rhodoferax sp. RT4P68, assembly GCF_056521305.1. Classification (NCBI taxonomy): domain Bacteria; kingdom Pseudomonadati; phylum Pseudomonadota; class Betaproteobacteria; order Burkholderiales; family Comamonadaceae; genus Rhodoferax; species Rhodoferax sp. RT4P68. Next base: position 176,297 of record NZ_JBWMBB010000003.1, on the reverse strand, counting down.
CAACAGCAGCCCCTGGGCGCGGCTGACGCGCGTCAGCGCACCAGCCAGCGACGCCAGGTCGTAGCGCCAGTGCGGCCAGTCGGTGGCCTGCCGGATGTAGAGCGCGTCGGCGTCGTCCATGCGGCGATTGTGGCGTCTATTCGCCGCAAAATCTGCGGTGAATAGATTGCTGATCGACCGCACGCGGTTTGGCCACGGCGGAAAAATCTCTCTTGCAGGCGCATCCATCCCCGGCGCGCCCCGCGTGGCCGCGTCGACGCAACACAGCGGGCAGACAATCCGGGCCGCACTCCCTCCCGCCCACCATGACCATCGCCCTCCCCAAGGATCTGCGCCAGCAGGCCATCACCTCGATCGAGCGCTACTTCCAGGAAGAGCGCGACGAGCGCATCGGCAACATCGCGGCCGCCGCGCTGCTGGACTTCTTCGTTCAGGAGATCGGTCCCAGCCTCTACAACCGTGCCGTGACGGATGTGCAGGAGCGGCTGCAGGCGCGTGTCTCAGAGCTGGATCTCGAAGTGCACGAGGACGAGTTCGTCTACTGGCGCAAGCGGGGCAACGCGGGGCGCTAGGGCCGTACTCTGCCAACAGAACGCGGGCCGGGCTGCAAATGGGTTGGCCACCCGTCCCAGATCCGCAGCCCATGCCCCGAGCGAGCGCCCCCTCGTCCTGCAAACAGTGGATGCGCCCCGCCCTGCACAGCAGCACACTGCGCTCCGGTCGCTCAAGCGCCCCACGTTTGTCGCGCCAGCCGACCGCCACGAGGAGCCGCCCATGAAGACCATCCACCGCATCCTGTTGCTCGCGTTGGCCCAGCTGGCATGCGCCTGCGCTCTGGCGCAGTCGCCCGACGCGTTCGTGGGCAGCTGGAAAGCGACCTGGAACGTGGCGAACGTCGGCCCCATCCAGTCGGACCTGGAGATCACGCCCACTGGCGGAAGCTGGCAGTCCCTGTTCACGAGTCGGAACAACCTGTGTGCCGGCCGCAAGGTCCCGATGGTCTTCGAGAAGATCGAAGGGGATCAGGCCACGCTGTTGCTCAAGTTTTCCGAAGTCATCGCCGGCTGCAAGGATGTGCAGCTGCACCTGCGCAAAGTGGACGAGAACAACATGAGCGGCACGCGCGGCAAAGAGGTGATGACGATCGTACGGAACTGAATTCGCCAGCCGCCTTCACGGCATCGCCCCCCGCACCCGCTCGAACACCTTCCACACCGCCTGCGCCTGCGTGGTCGCGAAGTTGATGCGCATCAGCGTGCCGGGCTTGCGGCCGGCGTGGAACAGCGCACCGGGCGCCAGCAAATAGCCCTCGTCCAGCATGCGCTGGGCCAGGGCCTCGGTGTCCACGCCAGTGTCGACCCAGCCGAACAGGCCGGCCGGCTCGCTGACGAAGCTGCAGCCGGCCGCGCGCGCCAGCTTCACACTGCGGGCGCGGGCTTGGTCGAGCCGCGTGCGCACCCGCTGCGCGTGGCGGCGCAGCTGGCCCTGCTCGATGCACCAGGCCATGGCCTGCTCCAACAGCGCAGGCGTGGTGAGCGTGGCCAGCATCTTGGTGTCGCGCAATCGCTCCACCAGATCGGTCGGCGCGGCCAGGTAGCCCACGCGCCAGCCGGGCGCCAGGATTTTGGCGAAGCCGCTGACGTAGATGGTGCGCGTGAGGCCATCGAGCGCGCTGAGCCGTGTGGCGTGATCGGGCGCCAGATGGCTGTAGGTGTCGTCTTCGACGATGTGGAAGCCGTGCGTGTTCGCCAGCGTCAGCACCCGGTGCGCGCTGCCGGGCGACAGGCAATAGCCCGTGGGGTTGTGCAGCACGCTGACGCTGACGAACAGCTTGGGCGCATGCGCCTCGCAGTAGCGTGCCATGACTTCCAGATCCGGCCCGTCGGCGCGGCGCGGCACGGGCAGGATCACCGCGCCGAGCGACTGCAGGCGCGCGAACTCGATGGCCCAGCCGGGCTCTTCCACCATCACATGGTCGCCGGCGCGCAGCAGCGTGCGGCTCACGATGTCCAGCGCATGCGTGGCACCCACCGTGGTGACGATCTGCTCCGGCGCCGCCGGCACGTTCAGCCCCGCCAGCTTGTGCGAGAGCGCGCGCCGCAGCCCCGGGTCGCCGGCCGGGTCACCGTATTGCAGCGACAGCGCCTGCAGCCCCTGCCCCGTCGTCACACGGCGCACGGCCGCAGACACGATGTCGCCGGCCAGCCAGTCGATGGGGAACACGCCGATGCCCGGCTGCGGCAGCTGGCTGCCGCCCTGGAACATGCCGCGCATCAACGCCGCCGCGTCGACCTGGCGCCGCCAGGGCGGGCTGGCCGAAGCCGCTGAAGCAGCCGCAACGGTGGGCAGCGCCGGGCGCTGTTCGCGCACGAAGAAACCGCGGTTGCGCTGCGCCTCGACCAGGCCCTGCGCCAGCAACCGGTCGTAGGCCGCCACCACGGTGGCCGGGCTGACCTGGTGCTGCTCGGCACACTGGCGCACCGAAGGCAGCCGCGTGCCGGCGGCCAGCAGACGGTCGCCGATGCGCTCGGCAAAATGGGCCGCCAACTGTTCGGTCAGCGATTGCGAGGCGGTGCGCATCAGCATGGCGCGCCCTTTCAGAACATGCGTTGTACCGGCTTGGCGGGCAATACAGTTACGCCGCTGCGCTGGTCAACTGTATTGGTAGTGTGTTGGTCCAGACTATAGAGTCTGCTTCCCCATGAATGCAAGCGAACTGAGTACCCTGTTGTTGCTGGCCACGGCGATGAGTTTCTCGCCCGGCCCCAACACGACCCTGTCGTCCGCCCTGGCCGCCAACCACGGCCTGCGCCACGCCATGCCCTTCATCTGGTCCGTGCCGGCCGGCTGGGGCCTGGTGCTGCTGCTGTGCACGGCCGGTGTCGGCGCGCTGGTCGTGGCACAACCGGCGCTGGCGCTGGCGATCAAACTGCTCGGCGTGGCCTACCTGCTGTGGCTGGCCACCAAGCTGGCGCGCAGCGCGCAGCTGGGCGAGGCCGATGCGCGCCGGCTGAACGTGGGCTTCATGCAGGGCATCGCGCTGCAGTTCGTCAACATCAAGGCCTGGATGCTGGCGCTGGCCATCGTCGCCGGCTGGATCGCCGGGCGCGACGATTTGTGGCTGCGCCTGGCCCAGGTGCTGCCGCTGATGCTGTGCTTCGCGTTCTTCAGCAACCTGGCCTACGCGCTGATGGGCGCACTGCTGCGCGGCTGGCTGGCGCAGGGCCGGCGGCTGCTGTGGTTCAACCGCGCGATGGCCGGCGTGCTGGTGCTGACGGCCTTGTGGATGTTGCAGGCATGAGCGACGCGCCGGGCCGCCCCAAGCAAGATCGCGCCCCCTCGGGGGGCAGCGAACCTCGCGCAGCGGGGAGCGTGGGGGCTACGACGGTCCAGAACGAAACCCTGGGCCTGTGGCTCGGCGTGCTCGGTGTTGCGATCTTCGCCGTCACGCTGCCGATGACACGGCTGGCCACCGGCACCGCCGAAGCGCCGCAACTGTCGCCCTGGTTCGTCACGCTGGGGCGGGCCGCGCTGGCCGGCGTGCTGTCGGCCGCGTTCCTGCTGTGCAGCCGTTCACCGGTGCCCGCGCGCCAGCACTGGAAGCCGCTGGGCATGGCGGTGCTGGGCAACGCCATCGGCTACCCGCTGCTGCTGGCCTTCGCGCTGCGCACGGTCACGGCCAGCCATGCGGCCGTGGTCACGGCGTTGCTGCCCCTGGTGTCGGCTGCAGTCGCAGCGTGGGTGCTGCACCAGCGCGCGGCGCGTGGCTTCTGGGTCTGCGCGGTGGCGGGCAGCGTGCTGGTGGTGGGCTTTTCCATCCTGCGCGCACAGCAGCACGGGGGTTTCGGCCTGGAGTGGGCCGACCTGCTGCTGGTAGGCGCCGTGCTGGCCGCATCCTTTGGCTACATCTACGGCGCGCAGGCCACACCGGCGCTGGGGGCCGAGCGCGTGATCTGCTGGGTCTGCGTGCTGCTGCTGCCGGTCAGCCTGCCGGCCACCTGGCTGCTGTGGCCACAGCAACCTGTCGCCACCTCGGCCTGGGCAGGCTTCGTCTACGTGGGCATGTTCTCGATGTGGATCGGCTTTTTCGCTTGGTACCGCGGCCTGGCGCTGGGTGGTGCGCTGCGTGTCAGTCAGACACAATTGCTGCAGCCCTTCCTGTCGATCCTGGCGGCGGTGCCGCTGCTGGGCGAACCGCTGGACCTGACGACCCTGGGCTTTGCCGCCGCGGTGGTCGCCACGGTGGTTCTGGGCAAGAATTTCGCGCCGAGTGGCCGGCCCCCGGCCGTCGCCGCACCCCCTGTTTCACCACAAGCGCAGCAAGAGGCTGCAAGGACGTCGACATGAACTGGACCCTGGCCGCCCGCGCCGAGAAGATGAACCCCTCGGTGATCCGCGAGATCCTCAAGGTCACCGAGAAGCCCGGCATCATCAGCTTCGCTGGTGGCCTGCCCTCGCCCAAGACCTTCCCGGTGGCGGAGTTCCGCGCCGCCTGCGAACGCGTGCTGACCGAAGACGGCCCCGCCTCGCTGCAATACGCCGCCAGCGAAGGCTACGGCCCGCTGCGCGAGATGGTGGCCGCCGGCCTGCCGTGGGACGTGTCGCCCTCACAGGTGCTGATCACCACCGGCTCGCAACAGGGCCTGGACCTGATCGCCAAGATCCTGATCGACCAGGGCAGCCGCATCCTCGTGGAGACGCCGACCTACCTGGGCGCGCTGCAGGCCTTCACCCCGATGGAGCCGCGCGCCGTCGCCGTGGCCAGCGACGATGAGGGCGTGCGTGCCGACGACTTTGCCGCCAAGGCCGGGCAGGGTGCAGACAGAGCGCGCTTTGCCTACCTGCTGCCGAACTTCCAGAACCCCACGGGCCGCAGCATGACAGAGGCACGCCGCGCCGCCGTCGTTGCCGCAGCGCAGCAGGCCGGCGTGCCGCTGGTCGAAGACAACCCGTATGGCGACCTGTGGTTCGACCAGGCACCCCCGGCGCCGCTGACCGCGCGCAACCCCGAGGGCGGCGTGTACCTGGGCTCGTTCTCCAAGGTGCTGGCGCCCGGCCTGCGGCTGGGCTTTCTGGTGGCGCCGGCCGCGCTGTATCCCAAACTGCTGCAGGCCAAGCAGGCGGCCGACCTGCACAGCCCCAGCTTCAACCAGCGCATGGTCGCGCAGGTGATGCAGGACGGCTTCCTGGACCGCCACGTGCCGACCATCCGCGCGCTCTACAAGAGCCAGCGCGACCACATGCTGGCCGCGCTGGAGCGCGAGATGCCCGCGGGCGTGCAGTGGAACCGGCCGGCCGGTGGCATGTTCCTGTGGGTGCGCCTGCCGCAAGGTCTGGACGCGGTGGCGTTGCTGCCGCGCGCCGTCGAGCGCAACGTCGCCTTCGTGCCCGGCGCCGCGTTCTACGCCGACGCGCCCGAAGCCAACACCATGCGTCTGTCGTTCGTGACGGCCAGCCACGGCCAGATCGACACCGGCATGGCCGCGCTGGCACTCACCATCCGCGAAGCCATGGACGCACAACACAGCGGCCAGCCGGCAGCGGCGGTGCAGCTGTGAGCACGCCGTTGCGCATCTGGGGCCGCATGAGTTCCATCAACGTCCGCAAGGTGGTGTGGACGGTGCAGGAGTTGGGCCTGTCCGCGCAGCGCACCGACGCCGGGGGCCACTTCGGCCTGGTGACCGAGCCCGAATACCGCGCCATGAATCCCAATGGCATGGTGCCGCTGCTGGAAGATGGCGACGTCACGCTGTGGGAATCCAACGTGATCGTGCGCTACCTGTGCGCGCGCCACGCCGCCGGCACGCTCTACCCCGAGCCGCTGGCCGCACGCTTCACCGCCGAGATGTGGATGGACTGGCAGCAGACCACCCTGAACCCGGCCGGGCGCGACGCGTTCGTGCAGTTGATCCGCACGCCGGCCGAGCAACGCGACGATGCCGCCATCACGCGCTCCTACCACGCGACCGAGGCGCTGCTCGACCTGCTGGACGCGCAGCTCGCCCAACGCACCTACCTGGCCGGCGACAGCTTCACCATGGCCGACATCCCGGCGGCCTGCGAGGTTCACCGGTGGATCGGCCTGCCCTTCACCCGCACGGCGCGCCCGCACCTGGACCGCTGGTACCAGGCCGTGGCCGAACGCCCCGGCGCAGTCGGCGTGCTGGACCAACCGTTGTCATGACATGAAAACCCGCCCCTTCCGCCAGGTCGACGTCTTCACCGACCAACCGTACTTCGGCAACCCGCTGGCCGTGGTGCTGGATGGCGCCGACCTCTCCTACGCCGAGATGCAGCGCTTCGCGCAGTGGACCAACCTGTCGGAGACCACTTTCCTGCTGCCGCCCACCGACCCGGGCGCGGACTACCAGGTGCGCATCTTCACGCCCGGTGGCGAGCTGCCGTTCGCCGGCCACCCCACGCTGGGCAGCTGCCACGCCTGGCTGCACGCCGGCAACCAGCCGCGCCAGGAAGGCCTGGTGGTGCAGCAGTGCGGCGCCGGCCTGGTGCGCATCCAGCGCGCCAGCGAGCGCCTGGCGTTTGCTGCGCCGCCGCTCAAGCGCAGTGCGCCACCGCCCGCAGCGTTGGCGCAAGTGGCTGCAGCCCTGGGCCTGAAGTCGCAGCAGATCGTCAGCGCGCAGGTGCTGGACAACGGGCCGGTCTGGTTCTCGCTGCTGCTGACCGACGCCAGCACCGTGCTGGGTCTGGAGCCGAACCATCTGATGCTCAAGACTCTGGGGCACAAGGTCGGCGTGGCGGCGCTGACCAGCGACGACGCGCCGGCGCTGATCGGCCGCTCCAACCGCGAGGCACGCGCCTTTGCGGGTGGCGGCGGGGCGCCCAAGCCGGCTGCGCCCGCACTGGTCGTGCGCGCCTTTGCCACCACCATCGGCGTCAACGAAGACCCGGTCACCGGCAGCCTGAACGCCGGCCTGGCGCAGTGGCTGCTGGAAGACGAACACCTCACCGCGCCCTACACCGCCTCGCAAGGCGCCTGCCTGGGCCGCGACGGCGTGGTGCACGTCAGCCGCGATGCGCAAGGCCAGGTGTGGGTCGGCGGCAGCTCGGTGGTCTGCATCGAAGGCCAGGTGCAGCTGTGAGCGATGCCAGGCCGCACGCCGGCATGGGGCCACGCAATGCTTTGCACGACAGTGCCACGGTGAATTCCGCCTTGCCCACGCGCGCCGAGATCGAAGCCGCAGCGGCACACGTGTACGCGGCCTTCCCGGCCACGCCACAGTACCGCTGGGCCCTGTCCAGTCAGCGCCTGGGCACCGACTGCTGGATCAAGCACGAGAACCACACGCCGGTCGGCGCCTTCAAGATCCGCGGCGGACTGAACTACTTCGCGCAGCTGGCGGCCGCTGGCCCGCTGCCGGTCGAGGTCGTCAGCGCCACACGCGGCAACCACGGCCAGAGCATCGGTTGGGCCGCCCGCGCATACGGCGTGGCCTGCACCATCGTCGTGCCGCACGGCAACTCCGTCGAGAAGAACGCCGCCATGCGCGCACTGGGCGTCACGCTGATCGAGCACGGCCACGACTTCCAGGAAAGCCGCGAGCACGCCATCGGCCTGGCCACCGCACGCGGCGCGCACATGGTGCCCAGCTTCCACCCGGCACTGGTGCAGGGCGTGGCCACGTACTGGTGGGAGTTCCTGCGCGCCGTGCCGCAGCTCGATGTGATCTACGTGCCCATCGGCCAGGGCTCGGGTGCCTGCGCAGCCATCACGGCCAAGCGCGCGCTGGGCCACGCGGTGCGCATCGTCGGCGTGGTCAGCGCGCACGCCACGACGTATGCCGACTCGCTGGCGGCCGGCCGCGTGGTCGAGGCACCCGTCACCACGCAGCTGGCCGACGGCATGGCCTGCCGCGTCGCCGACGCCGAGGCGCTGGTCATCCTGGCCGATGGGCTGGACCACGTTGTGCAGGTCAGCGATGACGAGGTCGCCGGGGCGATGCGCGCGCTGTACGCGGACACGCACAACCTGGCCGAAGGCGCCGGTGCGGCCGGCTTCGCGGCGGCGCTGCAAGAGCGTGCGACGCTGCGCGGCCAGGTGGTCGGCACCGTGATGAGCGGCGGCAATGTGGACGCCAATGTTTTTGCCGGCGTGCTGGCAGCCCAGGGACACTGAACGGCCCCCAGCACGACCTGGCCTGGTTCGCCTGTGCCCCTGCCTACCGCACACTGAACGGCGACTGGAACGGCCGCCCGAACGCCACCCCCGCCACCACCGTGCCGGCCGGCTTCAAGTGCAGCTTGCCCTGCCGCTTGTTGCCCATCGTGTCGACGAACTCGACCGGGCCTTCCACCACATCCAGCAGCGACAGATCGGCCGGCGCGCCGATCTGCAGCGTGCCGTGGCGCGGCAGGCGGCCGATCACGCGGGCCGGCGCGGCGGTGGCCATGCCCACCACCTCGGGCAACGAGAAGCCCAGGCCGATCAGCTTGCTCATGACCCAGGGCATGAACGGCATGCCCGGCGTGTTGCCCGAGAAGACGTGGATGTCCGAGGAGATCGTGTCCGGCGGGCAGCCCTGGGCGATGGCGGCCTCGGCGATCGTGTAATCGAAACTGCCGCCGCCGTGGCCGATGTCGAAGACGACACCGCGCCGCTTGGCCGCCAGCGCGGCCGGCAGCAGCTGGCCGTCCTGCACGATGTTCGTGCCGTCACCCGCGTTGTTGCGCGCGCCGGAATAGCAATGCGTGAGCACATCGCCCGGGCGCATCAGGTCCAGGATCTGGGACATCAACGCCCGCTCGGACACCCCGCCGATGTGCACCATCAGCTTGGCCGGGACGCCCGACATCTCGCAGGCGGTGATGGCGCGTTTGAGTGGCTCCAGCCCATGGCGCGCGATCACGTTCTCGCTCATGCGCACCTTCACGCCCAGCACCATGTCGGCGTTCTCAGCGATGACGCGGGCCGCAGGCTCGGGTCGCGCGTAGTCGATGTTGATCAGCTCGGGCACCGGAAAGCCCGCCAGCCCGACCAGGCCGATGTGCACGAACGCGAACTGCCGCGTGCGTGAGCCCGGCGCCACGAAGCGCCGGAAGGCGGCGAAGTTGTTGGCCCCCGCATCGCCTGCCGACACGACCGTGGTGGTGCTCTGCAGCGCCACCAGCTCGTCCGCCGGGATGCCGATGGCCGAGCCGTAGGGGTAGCTGTGCGCGTGCAGGTCGATCAGCCCCGGTGTGACCAGCTTGCCTGCTGCGTCGAGCACGCGCTGCGCGCGCTCGGGTGCAATGGCGGCCTCGACCGCCTCGATCTGGCCGAAGCGGATGCCGATGTCGCGCCGGCCGCTGAGGTTCTGGCTCGGGTCCAGCAGGTTGGCGTTGCGGATCAGCAGGTCGAATTTGTCGGTCGGCCCCATGGCCGCCCGCGCAGCCATGGGGCAGGCGGCGACGGCCAGGGATGAGGCCAAAAGGTGGCGACGGGTCAGCATGGGTTTGTCTCCTCAACCAGGAACCGGATGGGATGGCCTGCCGACACGGGGCCGGGGGCCGCGGAAAATGCCGCGGCGAGTCTACGTCGGCTCGCCCCGGCGTCTGGCTCCGGATCTGCCAACAATCACCACCCCCTCAGCCCCCGCTGCGCGCCGTCGTCAACTGGTAGCGGAACAGGTCGCTGCGGTAGACCGTGTGCTCGTAATGCAGCGCCGCGCCATCGGCCGCATGCACCACACGCTCGACCTGCAACACGGCACTGCCCGGCGCCACGGCCAGTTGCCGGGCCTGGGCCGGTGTGGCCAGCGCGGCGCCGATCGACAGGTCGGCGTGGTGCACGGCCAGGCCCAATTCGTTCTCGTAGATCGACAGGATGTCGCGGTTGGCCAGATCGGCGCGCGCCAGGCGCTCGCCGATGGCCAGCGGCATCCACGAGTGGTTCAGCGACAGCGGCTCGCGGTTCAAATAGCGCAGCGTCTGCAACTGCATCACGCCAGCGCCCTTCGCCAGACCCAGATGCGACGCCACCTCGGCGCTGGCCTTGCCAGGCTTGAAGGCCAGCACCCGGCCGTGCACGTTGCGCCCCTCGCCGGCCAACGATTCCGACAAGCCGCGCAGGCGGGTCAGGTCCTGCGCCACGGCCGGCTGCGCCACGAAGCTGCCCTTGCCGTGGGCCTTGACCACCAGGCCCTCCTTCTGCAGGTCGTTCAATGCCTGGCGCACGGTGATGCGGCTGACACCGTACTGCGCCGTCAGCTCGGCCTCGGACGGTAGCCGGTCGCCGGGCGGGCGGCGGCCGTCCAGGATCTCAGCCTTCAGGCGGTCGCGCAGCTGCGCATACAAAGATTGGGCGGAATGCACCAATCCCGAGCGCGCAACCGGCGCGGCACGCGGCTTCAGGCCTGGCATGGTGTTTGCACTACTTGTTCTAACTTGTCATAACAAGTTAAATTCGCGCCATGGTGGTGCGTTCTTTGTTCGACAGCTCTGGAGTGGATCATGAAACAACCGAAGTTCTGGATGAAGGCGGCCCTCACCGCCGTGCTGGCTGCCACGGCGGCGACGAGTATCGCGCAGGGGTCGTGGCCCAGCGGGCCGGTCACGGTGGTGGTGCCCTTCCCGGCCGGCGGCAGCGTGGACGTGGCGGCCCGCATCGTGCTGCCGCGCCTGGCCGAGCGGCTCAAGCAGCCCTTCGTGATCGAGAACACCGCCGGCGCGGCCGGCACCATCGGCACGCTGCGGGCGGCGCGCGCCAAGCCGGATGGGCAGACCCTGCTGTTCGCCGTGGCCAGCCCGATCAGCGTGGCGCCGCTGGTCTCACCGGGCACCGTCAAGTACGACGCGCTGAAGGATCTGGTGCCGATCTCGCCGGTGGCCGTCTCGCCCTTCGTGCTGGTGGGCAAGCCAGCCATGGAGCCCAGGACCACGGCCGAACTGCTGGCGCTGATCCGCAAGGAACCCGGCAAGCTGAACTACGGCACGGACGGCGTGGGCACATCCATGCACGTGACGGCCGAGCTGATCAAGCAGAGCGCCAAGCTGGACCTGGTGCATGTGCCGTACAAGGCCGGCACGCAGGTGCTGACCGAGCTGGCCGGCAACCAGATCGAGCTGGCTGTGTTGCCGGTGACGCTGGCGCAGCCGTTCATCAAGGACGGCAAGGTCAAGGCCTACGGTGTCAGCTCGCGCCAGCGCTGGGCTTCGTTGCCCGATGTGCCGGCGCTGGCCGAGACGGCCGACCTGAAGGGCGTGGAGATCGAATCGTGGTATGGCCTCTTGGCCCCTGCGCAGGTCGACCGCGCCATCGTCGAGCGCCTGGCGGTCGAGACCGCCGCCGTGCTGGCCGAGCCCGAGATCCAGCGCAAGCTGGGCGATGCGGGGCTGAAGCCGTTCTCGCTGACGCCGGCGCAGTTCGCCGCGTATCTGGCGAAGGAGAAACAGGCGCTGGCGCCGGTGGTCTCTGCTGCCGGGATCAAGCTGGACTGATGACGCTTGCGCGCAAGGCCCCGCCGTCATGAGCGCCGCGCCGGGCCGCCCCAAGCAAGCTCGCTCCCGCCTGGCGGGACAGGCCGCAGGCCGAAGGGTGCACCCATGAGCATCGCCGTCATCGCCCTCACGCTGTTCGCCGGCCTGTGCGTGGGCCTCACGGGCATCGGCGGCGTGCTGGTCGTGCCGGGCCTCAGCGCGCTGGAGGGCATGCCGCTGACGCGGGCGGTGCCTGCGTCCACGCTGGCCTTTTTGTTCACCGGCGTGATCGCCACCTGGAAGCTGCAGGCCGCCCGCCGTGTGGCGCCGCCGATCAGCACTGCCGTTCAAGACCGCCGCGCGCTGTTGGCATTGATGGCCACGGCGCTGCTGGGGGCTGCGCTCGGCGCGCTCAGCCTGCGTTGGGTGTCGGGCACCGGCATGCACCTGGCGCTGGCGGCGCTGGCGCTGGGCAGCGGGTTGCAAAGCCTGCTCGGGCGCGTGGTGCCGGAGACGGCGGTGCGCCGGCTCTCCCCCATGGCGATGGCCGGCATCGGCCTGGCCGTCGGCCTGGGCTCGGCCTGGTCGGGCACCGGCGGGCCGATCCTGCTGTTGCCGGTGCTGATGGTGCTGGCGATGCCCACGCGCGAGGCCATCGCCATGGCACAGGCGGTGCAGCTGCCGATCGCGCTGGCGGCCACCGCGGTGAACTGGTGGACCGGTCAGCTGGACATCGCGCTGGGCGTGCTGTTGGGGGCTGTGCTGGTGGTCGGCTGGCTGGCCGGCGACCGGCTGGCGGCGCGCATGCCCATCGCGCAGCTGCGCCGCATCCTGGGCTGGCTGCTTGTGCTGCTGGGCCTTTGGTACGCCCTTCACACATTGAACGTTTGAGAGGCAATCGCTTGAGCAATCGCCTCTCAAGTTCTGAACTGACGGAGAACGACATGAACCCCGACACGTTGCGCCAGGCGCTGCAGGCCGACGCGCTGCTGCTGGCCCCCGAATGGATGCTGCTGGACGAGGGCCCGGTGCAGGGCCAGGCGCTGCACATCGCCGCCGGCACCATCACGGCTGTGGCGCCGCTGGCCACGCTGCGCGAGCGCCACCCGCAGCTGGTGCCGCTGGTGCTGCCGCAGCGGCTGCTGATGCCCGGTTTCATCGACGTGCACCACCATCTCACGCAGTCGTTCGGCAAGGCGCTGGCGTTCGGCGAGCCGTCCGAGATCTTCCGCCGCATCTGGGTGCCGCTGGAGGGCAGCCTGGACGCGCGCAGCCTGCACCTGGCGGCCAAGCTGGCCTCGCTCGAAGCGCTGCGCGGCGGCTTCACCACCGTCTGCGATGCCGGCACCCGCGCGAAGGAGGGGCTGGACGCGATCACCCAGGCCACGCGCGAGGCCGGCATCCGCTGCGTGCTGGCGCTGACCTGCAACGACGCCGGTGGCGACGAGGCTGGCCGCCTTGCGCTGCTGGCGAAGGCCGAGGCACACCTGGCGGCCTTCCCCGGCCAGCCGCTGCTGCACCCCTCACTGGCCATCTCCACGCCAGAGGCCGCCAGCGATGCGCAGTTGCACGCCATCGCCCAACTCTCGGGCGAGGCCGGCGTGGTGTTCCAGATCCACGTCAACGAGCACCTGGCTTCGGTCGAACGCTCGCTGGTGGCGCGCGGCCAGCGGCCGATGGAGCACCTGGCCGCCGTCGGCGCGCTCGGCCCGCAGACGCTGGTGGCGCACGCCACGCTGGTCACGCCGCACGAGCTGATGCTGATGCGCGACTCCAACACCGCCGTGGCCTACAACCCCGTGGCCAGCAGCTGGAAAGGCAACGCCGTCGCCAACGCGCCGCTGATGGCCGCGCTGGGCATCCGCTTCGGCTTGGGCACCGACGGCACGCGCAGCGATGGCTTTCGGTTGATGGACGCAGGCGAGACCGCGCAACGCTTGACGCAAGGTCTGGCCACCGGCGACTCGTCCTGCGGCGGCGGCTGGCTGTGGCCGCAGCACGCAACCGCGGGCGGGGCAGATGCAGCCGGCTTGTCGAAGGTGACCGGTCGCATCGCGCCCGGTCTTGCCGCCGACCTGCTGGTGCTGGATCTGGATGTGCCCGAGCTGTGCCCGTCGTGGGACCTGGGCTGGGAGCTGGTGCGCCTGGCCGCACGCGACCAGATCGAAGCCGTGCTGGTGGCCGGCCAGCTGCGGCTGTGGAAGGGCTGGCCGGTGGACTGGGACGCCCGCGCGCTGATGGACGAGGTGCGCGAAGTAGCGCGGCACGACGTGGCCAAAGCGCCGATCCACAAGGTGCACCCGCTGTCGCACCAGCACCGGGCGGGGCGCCACTGAAGCGGCCCGTCGCTGCCGGGACAAACCGGCCCGGCGCGCTCCCGTACAGTGCGTCGCATGGGAACCCTCTACCTTGTGCGCCATGGCCAGGCCTCGTTTGGCGCGGATGATTACGACCAGCTCAGCGAACAGGGCCAGCGCCAGGCGGTGCGACTGGGCGAGTACTTCGCGTTCAAGGGCATCGCCTTCGAGGCCACGCTGATGGGCACGCTGCGGCGCCATGCGCAGACGCTGGACGGCATCCAGCAGGGCCTGCAGGCAGCTGGCCTGTCGCCCGCGCCCGCGCCCACGGCCTGGCCTGGGCTGAACGAATACGACAGCGCCGCCGTGATCGCCACCGTGCACCCCGAGCCGCTGGGCAAGGCCAACACGCCCGAGCTCTACAAGCACCACTTTCGCCTGCTGCGCAAGGGCCTGGCGCATTGGATGGCGGGCCAGGGCCAGCCAGCCGGCATGCCCACGTACGCTGACTTTCGCGCCGGCATCGCCGCCGTGCTGGACCACGTGCGCACGCAGTGCACGGGCAACGTGCTGCTGGTCTCCAGCGGCGGGCCGATCTCCACCGCCGTGGGCATGGTGCTCGGCACCACGCCGCAGACGACGATCGACCTGAACATGCGCATCCGCAACAGCGCGGTCAGCGAGTTCGTCTACACGCCGAGCCGGCATGTGTTGATGACCTACAACACGCTGCCGCATCTGGACCACCCGGACCACGCGGACTGGATCACCTTCGCGTAGATGGAGAACATCCCCCCAGGCGGCTGCGCCGCTCCCCCCTTCTGCTGCGCGAAGGGGCGCGCACCCAGCGGCCTGGCAGAGCCAGTTCCGCGGGTGCTCTGGCCTGGGCGCGTTGTTTCTAGCGCAGCGGGCTTGCATGGTGCAGGCTGTCCAGCGTGACAATGGGCCGGTGACCTCGCCCGATCAGCCCGGCATCCGCATCCACGACCCCGCAGCCCAGGCCACCGTGCAGCAGCTGCTGCACCAGCACGGCCTGGTCGACGCCTGCAACTTTTCAGCCGACGCCTCTTCGTTGCAGCTGCACCTGAACGGCGCGCTGGCCGCGCTGTGGACACCGGAGCACGACACGCTGGGCCTGGCCGAGACGCTGGGCCTGGACACCCCCGCCGATGCCGACGACCTGGAGCGCGAAGTGCTGGTCGCCATGCTCGCCGCGCCAGTGTGCTTTGCGTTTGCCAGCGTGGACGAGCTGATCTCGGCCGTGCGCATGCGCCGGCGCATTGCCCAGGCCGCCAGCCGCACGGCGCTGTCCTTCGACACCAAGGCGATCGAGCGGCCCGAGGAAGACTGGGTCTACGACGCGCCGCGCGGCTTCCTGCTGCGCCCGGGCCGCGACCTGATCGCCGCGCTGCGCACCGCCACGCAGCCTGAGGTCTCGGGCCGGCTGTTCTCGTTCTCGTGCTACCGCGCCACCGAGTACGTGCTGCTGCTCGGCATCGCCGAAGAGCTGCGCGAATGCCACCCCGCACTGCTGGACCGGCTGCAGGACCATTGCCAGCACGACGCGATCCGCTCGGCGCGCTTTCGCGACGTCTTCCTGCACGAATACGGCAGTGCGGCCCAGCCGCTGCCGCCGCGCTATTGCGTGCCGGGCGACCGGCTGTGGTTCCGCAACCCCGACGAACGCTCGGCCGAAGTCACCGGCTACGAGGGATCGTGGGTGCTCTACATGGGCGGCGGGCTGTTCAGCAACTTCTGGCAGCGTGGGCGGCCCTTCACGTTGACCAGCAAGGCGCTGGAGATCTTCCACTGGCGCCATGGTGTGGTGCCCGGGGCCGACGGCACGCCGGCGATGGACGAGAAGCTGGTGGCCCGGCGCGTGGCCGCCTCGCTGGAAGACCCGGCCGCCGTCGCCGCCATCCTGCAGCGCATGCTGCGCCTGCGTGACCCCAAGGGCGTGTACGCCGAAGGCGGCTGCATCGATGCCACGCGCGAGCAGCCCCGCGCTGTGCGGCCCGGCAGCGCCGACATCCGGTTGCCGCCGCTGTAGTGGCGCAGCCCCCATCCACGGCCAGCACGCCATGCGCGCTGGCCAGGCCGGCAGGACGCGGCCCCTGCCGCCACCGCTGTACAGCCACTCCTACGAGGACGAACCCACCATGCCCCACCGCCCGCCCCGCGCAAGCCGTCCGGCCGTGCTGCCCTCGTTGCCCTCGTTGCCCTCGTTGCCCATGCTGACCGCCGCAGTGGCCGCCCTGCTGGCCGCGCTGTCGACGGTCAGCCACGCCGCCCCGCCGGATTCACCGCTGCTGCGCGGCGCCTATCTGGTCAAGGCCTTCGGCTGCGTCGACTGCCACGCACCACACACGGCCGGCCCCAAGGGCCCACAGCCCGACCTGGCGCGCGGCCTGTCCGGCCACCCGCATGACCTGCAGATGCCGCCACCACCGGTGGCGCGCGGGCGCTGGCTGTGGGGCGGCGCGGACGTGAACACCGCGTTCTGGGGGCCATGGGGCGTCAGCTACGCCAGCAACCTCACGCCCGACCCCGCCACCGGCCTGGGCTCCTGGACACCGCAGAACTTCGTGCAGGCGCTGCGCCGCGGCCAGCACGCCGGCAGCGGCCGGCCGATCCTGCCGCCGATGCCCTGGCACGCCATCGGCCAGCTCGATGAGGCCGACCTGCTGGCCATCTTCAGCCATCTCATGGCCCAGCCGCCGGTCGTCAACGCCGTGCCCGCGCCGCAGCCACCCGCAAGGCGCTAGCCGCAGCTACCGCTACCGCTACCGCTACCGCTACCGCCACGGTACACGGCACGGTCCTTGCACCGACCGGCCATGGCCCTTTCGCCCAAGCCCGCAGACCCCGAGCCGCCCTGGCGCGCGCAGGAGCTGCTGCTGATGGGCGAGGTCGTGCGCCTGATCGGGCGCAGCCTGGCGCCCGAAATCGTGCTGCGCGAGATGCTGCACCTGATGTCCGAGCTGCTGGGCCTGAACCGCGGGCGCATCGTGCTGGCCGAGCCAGGCAGCACGCCCGGCCGCGACGGCGCCAGGCCGGCCCGCATCCGCTACGCCTATGGCCTCACGCGCGCGGAGATGGAGCGCGGTGTCTACGCCGCAGGCGAGGGCATCACCGGCCACGTGTTGGCCGCCGGCCAACCCATGGTGGTGCAGGACATCGACGCCGAGCCGCTGTTCCTGGCGCGGGCCGTGGTGCGTGCCCAGCTGCCGCCCGAGACGGTGGCCTTTCTGGCGCTGCCGATCGAGGTCGGCCACCGCACCGTGGGTGTGCTGGCCTGCCACCGCATCCGCAGCCGCATGCGGCATCTGAACGACGACCTGGCGCTGCTGCGCATCCTGTCCACCCTGGCCGGCCAGGTGCTGCAGCTGCAGGATCTGATGCAGGAGAAGACACGCGCACTGGAGACGCGCAACGCGCTGCTGACGCACGCGCTCGATTCGGCCGCGGCGCGCTACGGCATCGTTGGCAGCTCCACCGCGCTGCTGCGCGCGCTGGACGAGCTGGAGCGCGTGTCGCAATCGCAGGCCAGTGTGCTGCTGCTGGGCGAATCGGGCACCGGCAAGGAGCTGTTCGCCCGCGCGCTGCACCTGGCCAGCCAGCGCCGCGATGCGCCGTTCATCAAGGTCAACTGCGCGGCGATTCCCGAGGCGCTGATGGAGTCGGAGTTGTTCGGCCACGAGAAAGGCGCCTTCACTGGCGCCGTGGCTGCGCGCGCCGGCTGGTTCGAGCAGGCCGACGGCGGCAGCGTCTTTCTCGACGAGATCGGCGACATGCCGCTGGCCATGCAGACCAAGCTGCTGCGCACGCTGCAGGAGGGCACCGTGGTGCGCCTGGGCGGCACGCGCGAGATCCGGGTGGACGTGCGGCTGGTGGCCGCCACGCACCGCGACCTGGCCCTGGCCACGCAGCAGGGGGGCTTTCGGCAAGACTTGTTCTACCGGCTCAACGTGATCCCGATCCGCCTGCCCGCGCTGCGCGAACGGCCCGAGGACATCCGCCTGCTGGCGCTGCATTTCCTGAACCGCGCCAACCAGACCCACCAGCGCAACGTGCACCTCACGCCGTCGGCGCTGGACCTGCTGCAGCAGCAGGACTGGCCGGGCAACATCCGCGAGCTGTCCAATGTGGTGGAGCGGCTGGTGCTGCTGACCGACAGCGCCCATGTCTCGACGGCAGAGATGCGCCGCTTCCTGCCGGGCGCTGCCGCCCTCTTCGTGCCGCCGGCGCCGCCCTACCCGTCCGTGCGCGCCGCCCGCACCCCGCTCGGCCCGCTGGTGCGCGACTACCTGCCCGCGCATTCGCACACTGCCGAGCAGCTGGAACAGGCGCTGGCGTTGCACAACGGCAACCAGTCGCGCGCGGCGCAGGCGCTGGGGCTGACGGTGCGGCAGTTCGGGTACCGGCTGCGCAAGGCGCGCCGGTAGGGGCGCTGCCATCGGCCTCGGACTGCCGCCCCGGCCTGCCCCACCACGGATCCCCCACAGCCGCTACAGCAAGCGCTGCACCAGCCGCCACATGCGCGCGGCGGGCTCGGTCTGGCGCTGCCATTCCTGCGCCGCCTCTGGCGACAGCCGTGTCCAGCAATCGCAATGCACCCGCGCCTGGCGAAAGGCCGTGGTGGCCTGGCCGCCGGGGTCGCGCAGCACCAGCAGGTTGTTGCTGTCGTACAGCTCGCTGCGCGGGTCCAGGTTGTAGGAGCCGATCAACAGCCACTCCTCACCGATGACCGCCGCTTTGGTGTGCAGCGAACCCAGGCCGCTCTGCAGTTCGTAGACGTGGACACCGCCGGCGATCAGCGCGCCCAGCGTCTGGAACGCGGCCACGTTGACCGGCCGCAGGTCGGTGGAGGCCAGCGAGTTGGTGTAGATGTTGACGGTGAGCCCGGCGCGCGCGGCGTCCAGCAGGCTGCCCCGCAGCGCGGCCAGGCTCTCGCTCTCGCCGGACAGGAACAGGTAGGCGTTGACGATGTCGATCACACCCCGGCCGCGTGCGGTCTGCGCACGGATGCGCTGCACATAGGCCTGGGTGATGGCCGTGTCGCCGCCTGGCGCGCCCAGGTTGTTGACCAGGTAGCCCTGCAGCATGGGCAGCGGACCGGGCACGCGCACGAAGGCGTCGGCGCGCAGCGGCTCGGGGGTGGGCGGCGCGTCCTGCGGCTGCGCCTCGGCCGGGGTCGGCTGCGCCGGCTGCGAGGGCTGCGTGGGCTCCTTCGTTGGCGTCGGCGCCTCCGGCTGCGGCAGCTGCGTCAGCTGCGTCAGCTGCGGCAGTTGCGCCAGCACCAGCGGGTCGGCCTGCTGCACATCCACACCCTCGGCCCACAACGCCTCGAAGGCCGTGCGCTGGGCGTGGCTGGTGCCGCTGGCGTCGCAGGCGTGCACGTCCGTGTCCTGGAACGGGCGCGCCTTGCCAGGCGCATTGCGGTGGTAGGCGTCGGCCAGATTGCGGCCGCCCATGATGAAGCAGTGCCCATCGGCCAGCAGCAGCTTGTGGTGCGTCCAGTGCATGAAGCCGTGCAGCTCGGCCAGCAGGTGGCGCACCTGCGGCGCCCAGGGCGCACCCTCGGCCGGCGTCAGCGCAGGCAGCATGCGCATGGCGCTGGCGCCCAGGGCTTCGGCCGGCTGCTGCTGCAGGCTGGCCAGCGCGGTGGCGACTTGTGGTGGAAACAGCGGGCTGCCTGTCAGCGCCGCCATCACCAGATGCGGGTTGGCGCTGGTCAGCCCAGCGATGAAGCGCGGCCCGTCGATGCCGGCCGCATGCAACGCGGCGCGCAGGCCCGGGGTGGGCGCGCCGCGGCGCCGCACCTCGATGCCGGGGTGCGCGGCCAGGGCCTGCAGCATCGCGGTTTGCCGGTAGGTCTGGAACCAGTCGACCAGCAGCCGCACGCGCACGGCCGGCTGCCGCCGCCCGGCGTCGACCAGGTCCTGCAGCAGCGCCTGCGTGCTGGCGTCGTCCTCGACGATGAAGTAGGCCAGGTCCAACGTCCCGCGCGCGCTGGCGATCAGCGCGCGCTTGGCCTGCCAGGCCTCGTCGTTGTCAGTCAGCAGGTGAACCTGCGTGAAGCGCTCCAGCGCGGGTTCGTCCGCAGCCGGGGCCGGGCTTGCGGCCAGCACCAGGCACAGGGCGGCCAGGCAGCGTGTGAACGCGGTCATGGTGCGTCTCCAGGGGTGGGCGGTGGGGCTGAAGGCATGCCTGCGCCCGCCAAGGGAATGTCGATCTGCACGGCCGTGCCCTCGGGGCTGCTGCGCAGGCGCAGGCGCAGGCCCAACTCGTCGGCGCGCCGCTGCATGCCGGACAGGCCACGGCCCGGCTTGATGGCCGCGGGCTCGTACCCGTGGCCGTCATCGCGCACGACCAGCACGATGTGGCCGGGCCGCCGGCTGGGCGCGGTCTCGACATAAATGGCACTGGCGTGCGCATGGCGCACGGCGTTGTGGATCGCCTCCTGCACGATGCGCAGCACCTGCAGCGCCATGGCCGGCGGCAGGGCCAGCGTGTCGGGCAGCGCGTCCATGTTCCAGTGCAGGCGCAGGCCGATGGCCTCCAGCCGCGGCTGCAGGCGAAAGCGCAGATTGCCCAGAAGCGAGACGAACTCGCCGGTGCCCGAGGCGGATGCGTCCACGATCAGCCGGAGCTCGTCGGCGCAGGCGCGCAGCGCGCTGGCGAACGTGGGGCCGTCGACCACGCCGCGCTCGGCCATGCGCAGCGCCGCACCGATCTGCAGGCCCAGGCCGTCGTGCATGTCCTGCGTGATGCGCTGGCGCTCGTCGAAGGCGGCACGCGCGCGTGCCAGCTCGGCCTGCGCCGCCGCACCGGCCGAAGCGACCACGCGGTCGACCAGCATCCAGGTGATCAGCAGCACCAGCGGGATGCCCATGGTGTGCGCGATGTAGCTGGCGTCGAACGGCACGATGTTGGCCGTGATCAGCAGCTCGCGCACCGTCAGCGGCACATACAGCCAGGCCACCAGCGCGGCCAGCACCGCCGGCACCGAGCGCGCCCGCAGCGCGTGGCGCGTGGAGACGATCAGCAGCGCGGCCGAGCCCGGCAGCCAGATGGCCAGCCAGATCGCGATCACCCAGGCCAGCGGTACCCAGCCCTGGAAGGCCGCAAAAATGCCCAGCGTGCCCAGCACCCCCATGGCCACCAGCGCCAGTTCCACACGCGGCCAGCGCAGCTGCGTGAGGCGCAGCAGAAAGGGCGTGAAGCAGATGAAGAACCAGCCCTGTGCCGAATAGACGACCAGCGCGTAGGTGGTGGGCGGCAGCGGCACGTCCTGCACGAAGTAGTTGGCATAGCGCACGGCCCAGGCCAGCATGGCCAGGCCGAACAGGCCGTAGATCGCCTCGCGTCCCATGCGCCACCAGCAGACGATGCCGATGAACGCGGCCACCAGCGCCACTGCGCACGACACCAGCGCGCCCTGCACGTGCAGCGCAAACACGTTGGCATGCTGCTCGCGCAGCAACGGCGCGTCGCCCACCTCCACCGTGCCCAGCCCGCCGTTGGCATTGCGCAGCGCGTACAGGCGCACATGCAGCACGTTGGGCCCGGCGTGCAGCAGCGCGGCCGGCACCTCGACGAAGAACGGGTGGTTCCAGTTGCGCGTGACCGGCTCGGCCATGCGCCCGCCGGACAGCACGCGCACGCCGTTGACGAAGAGCTCGCCGTTCATCGACAGGCGGCGGATCAGAATGCCGACGCCCTCCTGCGCACCAGGCGCGGCGGGGTGGTGGGTGAAGCTCATGCGGTACCAGCCGATGCCTTGCGCCTCACGCCGCGTGGCCGACCAGTTGTCGGGCAGTGGGACCTCTGCCCAGTCGGCGCTGTCGGGTGGCGGCGTGGCGTCGCCCTGCAGCACGAAGCGCGCCTGCGAGATGGATGCGGTCCGCGCATCCGTGTCGGCCGCGCCGCCCGGCAGCCACGCCGCCAGCGCCCACAGCAGCAGGCACCAGAGCGCCACCATGCCGGCACGCGTGGCAAGGGCCGCACGCCCCTGCGCGCCGCGCGCCTTGCGCCGCTCCCAGGCCGAGACGGGGTAAGGAAGCGGCCCAGGGTTCATTCGAACACCCCCACGCTCCCCGCTGCGCGAGGTTCGCTGCCCCCCGAGGGGGCGTGAGCTTGCTTGGGGCGGCCCGGCGCTTCGCACGTGGCCCCCACGCTCCCCGCTGCGCGAGGTTCGCTGCCCCCCGAGGGGGAGCGAGCTTGCTTGGGGCGGCCCGGCGCGTCGCTCATGCCCAATCCAGCAGCCCAAGCTGCCGCGCCTCGTAGACAGCCTCGGTCTTGCTATGCACGTCCAGCTTGCCGTACAGGTTGCGCACGTGGGCCTGCACCGTGGTCGTGGTGATGCCCAGGCAGGCGCCGGTCTCCTGGTAGCTGCAGCCGCGCGCCACGAGGCGCAGCACCTCCATCTCGCGCGGCGTCAGCGCGTCGACGGCGACCGGCGCACGTGCTGCGCGGGCGGGCCGCGGCGACTGCGCCTGCCAGCGGGCCAGCAACTGGCGCGCGATGATCGGCGACATCGGCGAGCCGCCGGCCTGCAGGTCCAGCACGTGGCGGGTCAGCTCGTCCTGCGTGCCGTCCTTCACCAGGTAGCCGCAGGCGCCGGCCTCGAACGCCTGCACCATGTGTGCGGCGTCGGCGTACGACGAGATGACCATCACGTTGCAATCGGGCCGCACGCGCCGTGCGTGGCGGATCACCTCCAGCCCCGGCAGATCGGGCAGGCCCAGGTCGACCAGCAGCACGTCGACGGGGTTCTGGTCCAGCCAGCGCTGCATGTCGCGGGCCGTGCTGCAGGCCTGCAGCAACTGCAGTTGAGGGTTGGCGCCGATGGCCTGCACGAAGCGTTCGCGCACATCGGCTTCGTCTTCGACCAGGGCCACGGCAATGGGGGAGCTGGACATGGCATTCCTCGGAGTGCGGGCCAGACGACGGCCCGGCCACAGCCTGAGCTTGAGCGCAAGTGCGCGCCGCCGCAAGAGTGCCGACGCCGATGCGTTGTCAGAACTGATGAAGTCGGCGTGCCGACGCGGCCGAGGGCGATCTCACTACGGCCTTTTAACGATGTGGCTTCGCAGGGTGGCACCTAGTCTTGCTTCACGGTGACCGGCGCACGGCGCGGCCGGACCGGTGACCGGATTGCAACCACCACCCACAGGAGTACGTCATGACGACATCACAGAAGCTGAGAGAACAAGACCTGCCGCAATTGGCAGGCGCTGCCGTGGACCGCGCGCTGGCCGCACGCCAGACCCTGACCGAACTGAGCGCTGAGGAAGCCGACCAGGTCGGCGGCGCACTGACGATGCGCGGCCCGTTGCTGCAGGTGCCCGTGTTCACGATCAAGCCCGGTGACTGGGCCGGCCCTCTGCTGGCACAGGCCAGCCAGATGCTGCAGACCCCGGTGATCAACGTCGGCGGCATGCAGCGGTTCTGAGGCGGCGAACACCATGGCCTCCGATCCATCGCTGCTGTGCCCGAGCGCGCACCCGGACATGGCCGGCGCGCGCGTGTTTGCCGTCGTCGGCGGCACGGCCGACGCGCCGCGCGCCGACTACCTGGAGCACGCCGTGCCGCTGACCGACGAGGTGCGTGCGCTGGCGCAGCCGGTGGATCCGGCCGAGGTGTTCCGCGTCGCCTCGCCCTGCGTGCAGGGCGCCTGCCAACACTTCGACGGTGGCGAGCAAATCTGCCGTCTGGCGCGCAAGACGGCCACGCTGGCACCCATCGTGGTGGAGCGCCTGCCGCGCTGCGCCATCCGGCCGACATGCCGCTGGTGGGCGCAGGAAGGCGTCTCGGCCTGCCGGCGCTGCCCGCAGGTGGCGACGCTCAATTTCACGCCCGGTGACGCGATGCGCGCGGCGGCCGACCCGGCCGTCTCGCTCTAGCCACAAGGCTGCCGTGCGGTCACGGCGGTCACGCCGCGCGGCAGCTTCCTCATCCGTGACCGCCAGGCAGGGGAGATGACCATGGTCGAGCTCAATGAACAGCAAGTGGTGGAAGTCAGCGGCGGCAAGCTGCCGATGAGGCTCTACCCCACCAGCTTCACGGGCCCTGCGCTGTACGTCGACGGCGTGTTTTGGGGCTACTTGAACCCGTAACGACGATGCGCCTGGGGCCCCGGGCCGCCACACAGTGGCCCGGGGCCCCAGCGCCCGATCCGACCAGGAGATTCCCATGTTCCGCCTCGAAGCCCTGCGCCACCAGCACAGCCGATTGACCGGCGAGGTGCTGCTGGCGCCATTGCCCAGCCACCGGCTGCTGGTGGCCTGCGCCGTGGCGGCCGCACTGCTGCTCGTGGCCTTCGGCTTCTGGGGCCAGTACACACGCAAGGAACACGTGACCGGCTACTTGGCGCCGGCGGCGGGGCTGGTCAAGGTGTTCACGCCGCAGGCCGGGCAGATCGCCAGCCTGCGCGTGGCCGAGGGCCAGGCCGTGCGCCAGGGCGAGGTGCTGCTGGTCGTCTCCAGCGAACGCGCCACCACCGGCCAGCGCGACACGCAGACGGCGGTGCGCCAGGCCGTGGCCCAGCGCCGCGACAGCCTGCGCCGCGAACAGGCGAAGCAGGCCGAGATCGACGCGCTGAACGCCAGCACACTCGCCCAGCGCGTGCGCAGCCTGGAGACGCAGCAGGCGCAGGCGAAGGACCAGCTCGACCTGCACGCCAGCCGCATCGCCAGCGCCGAGCGCAGCCTGCGCCGCGACGAGACGCTGGTGGCCGAGAAGTTCTTGTCCGAGGCCGCGCTGCAGCTGAAGCAGGAGGCGTTGATCGACCTACGCGCGCAGCTCTCCAGCCTGCGGCGCAACGCCACCGCACTGGCCAGCGAGCTGGCATCGGCGCGCAGTGACCTGAGCGCCAGCACGCTGCGCCACGGCAACCACGCAGCGGGGCTGGACCGCCAGATTTCCGAGCTGGACCAGCAACTGACCGAGGCCGACGTGCGCCGCAGCGTGGTCGTCACCGCGCCGCTCGACGGCACCGTCACCGCGCTGCTGGTCGTGCCTGGCCAGCAGGCCGAGCCCGGCGCGCCGTTGCTGTCCATCCTGCCGGCGGGGGCCGAGCTGCAGGCGCAGCTGTTGATGCCCACGCGCGCCGCCGGCTTCATCCGCACCGGCCAGTCGGTCGCGCTGCGCTACCAGGCCTTCCCCTACCAGCGCTTCGGCCACCACGTGGGAGAGGTGTTGCAGGTGGGCCGCTCGGTGATCCAACCCGGCGAGACGAGCCTGCCGCTGACCCTGGCCGAGCCCATGTACCGCGTGACTGTGCGCCTGCCGGCGCAGCAGGTGCAGGCCTACGGCGAAGGCATGGCGCTGCGCGCCGGCATGGTGTTCGACGCGGACGTGTGGATCGACCGGCGCCGCATCGTCGAGTGGCTGTTCGATCCCCTCTATTCGGTGACCGGCCGGGTGTGACCACCGCAGTGCCGCCCCAGGGCGCGCAGCACGGAGATATTCCATGGGCTTGCTGAACTTCTCGCTGCGCCACGACACCCCCGTGATCGTGCAGACCGAAGCCGCGGAGTGCGGCCTGGCGTGCCTGGCCATGCTGGCCGCGCACCACGGCCACCGCGTCGACCTGCCGACTTTGCGCAGCCGCCACGCGGTCTCGCTCAAGGGCTCGACGCTCTCCGACCTGATGCGCGTGGCCGGCGCGATGGACCTGGCACCGCGGCCCTTGCGGCTGGACCTGGACCACTTGGCCCAGCTGCAGCTGCCCTGCGTGCTGCACTGGGATTTCAACCATTTCGTGGTGCTCGTGCGTATCCATGGTGACCAGCTGGTCGTGCACGACCCGGCCGTGGGCCGCCGCGTGCTGCCGCTGCAGGAGTTTTCGCGCCACTTCACCGGCGTGGCGCTGGAGGCGCGGCCCACGCCCGCCTTCCAGCCGCGCATCGAGCGGCAGCGCGTGCGGCTGATGGCGCTGGTCGGCAGCCTGCCCGGGCTGGGCGGCGCGCTGGGCCAGGTGCTGCTGCTGGCCATCGTGCTGCAGGTGCTGGCCATCGCCGGCCCGTTCCACATGCAGTGGGTGGTGGACCAGGCGCTGGTGGCGCACGACCGCGACCTCGTGGCCGTGCTGGGCGTCGGCTTCGTGCTGCTGGCGCTGCTGCAGACGGGCGTGACAGCCCTGCGTGCCTGGCTGCTGATCGTGCTGGGCACGCAGCTGAACCTGCAGCTGATGACGCGGCTGCTGCGCCACCTGCTGCGCCTGCCGATGGCCTGGTTCGAGAAGCGCCACGTGGGCGATGTGATGTCGCGCTTCGAATCACTCGGCGTGCTGCAGCGCACGCTGACCACCAGCTTTCTGGAGGCGCTGATCGACGGTGTGATGGCGCTGACCACGCTGGCCATGATGCTGGTCTACAGCCCGCAGCTGGCGGCCGTGGCCGTGGGGGCGGCCGTGCTCTACACCTCGCTGCGCGTGGCCTTGTATGCGCCGGTGCGGCTGGCCACCGAAGAGCAGATCGTGCGCGGCGCGCGCCAGCACAGCCACCTGCTGGAAAGCGTGCGCGGCATGCAGAGCATCAAGCTGCTGGGCCGCGAGGAGCAGCGTGGCTCCACCTGGCAGAACCTGGTGGTGGACGAGTTCAACGCCGGCATCCGTGCCAAGCGCCTGGCCCTCATCTACCAGACCGGCCAGGGCGCGCTGTTCGGCATCGAGAACGCCGTCACGCTGTGGCTGGGCGCGTTGCTGGTGCTGGACGTGGCGCAGGGCTCGGCGTTCTCGGTCGGCATGCTGTACGCCTTCGTTTCCTACAAATCGCAGTTCATGCAGCGCACCGCCGCGCTGGTGGAAAACCTGCTGCAGCTGCGCATGCTGGGCCTGCACACCGACCGCGTGGGCGACATCGCGATGGCGCCGGCCGAGCAGGCCGCCGGCACCGACCCGGGTGACGCAACGCTGGGCGACGTCAGCATCGAACTCAAGAACGTGTCGTTCCGACATGGCGACAACGAGCCCTGGGTGCTGCAGGACTTCAATCTGCGCGTGCAGGCAGGCGAGTCGGTCGCCATCGTCGGGCCTTCCGGCTGCGGCAAGACCACGCTGGTCAAGTTGATGCTGGGCCTGCTGCAGCCCACCGCCGGCCACATCGAGATCGGCGGGCGGCCGCTGGCGCACGTGGGCCTGGCGGCGTGGCGCGGCGCGGTGGCCAGCGTGATGCAGGACGACCAGCTGTTCGCAGGCTCCGTCGGCGAGAACATCAGCTTCTTCGAGCCCGCGCCCGACCACGCGCACATCGAAGCCTGCGCGCGGCTGGCCGCCGTGCACGAGGACATCGCCGCCATGCCGATGCAATACAACACGCTGGTGGGCGACATGGGCACCGTCCTGTCGGGCGGGCAGAAGCAGCGCATCCTGCTGGCCCGCGCGCTGTACCGCCGGCCGCGCGTGCTGATCCTGGACGAGGCCACCAGCCACCTGGACATCGCACGCGAGCGCAGTGTGAACGAGGCGGTGCAGAGCCTGGCACTGACGCGGATCATCGTAGCGCACCGGCCGGAGACGATTGCGTCGGCAGACCGGGTGGTGATGGTGGCGGGCGGGCAGGCGCAGGTGGCCGTGCTGGCGGCGGCGGGGGTGGTGGCGCGGGTGGAATGACGAGCGCGTGCGGGGTTCAGCCCACCGTTATGCGGTCCCTGCTGCAGAGCCATCCCCGGCGGCAGCCAGCACATCCCGGACCGCAGCCTCCAACAAGTCAAACACGCTTGCCGGCACACGCTCGGCAAAGCGCTTGCGCTTCTTGTTCGAGATCACACCGCCACCATCCAGGCAGATGATGGCCAGCGTGGCCAGGTCGTTGTTGCGGATGTCGATCTGCGCATCCACACGGCGCGTCACCGCGTCGAACCGCGCCAGGAAAATCGTCTCCTGCTTCAGTTCCACATCCAGCGCCTGCTCGGCCATCTGGAAGCCGAACTCGACGCAGCGTGTCGCGTCCCAGTAGCGAAAGATGGCCTCGTCGGTCTTGAACTCGAACCGGTAGTCGCCCTCGTCGATCCAGGTCACCTGTACCCGCTCGCGTGCTGGCCTGGAGTAGCTTTGCAGCACGGCCAGATACTCCGCCTCGTGGCGCTTCATGGCCACCGACACCGGCAGCAACTGCCCCTGGGCAAGCCGACCGGACGCGCACAAAGCCTGGTGGAACAGAAAGCGCGACAAGCGCCCGTTGCCATCCATGAACGGGTGCAGGAACACGAATCCGAACGAGGCGACGCTGGCCGCCACGATGGGGTCCACATGGCGCGGCGCCTCGGTGGCGAACTGCATCCACTCGTCCATCAGCGCCGGCAGCAAGGCCGGCCAGGGCGGCACGTAGGTGACGCCGGCCGCGCCCCGGCCCGCGCCGCGCAGCCAGTTCTGCTCGGTGCGGAACTGCACGGCCTTGTCGAGTGGATTGATCACGGTGGCCGATTGCAGCTCCGCGAGGTAATCCTCCGTCAGCGGTCGCGCCTGATGGGCCATCCGGAGCAGCTGCACGAAGGCCCTGGCCTTGTCTTCGCTCGGCTTCTCGTGCTCGATGGCGTAGGAATCCTCGGTCTCGTGCAGGTAGGCCCACTCCAGCGCGCGGTCGAGCAGGGCCGGCCCCAGGCCCTGCAGGAAGGCGTCGGTACGGACCAGCACGTTGGCGGCCATGCCACGCTCGATGTCCGGCGTGCGCCGCACGGTGGCGCAGTAGCGTGGCGTGCCGAGGCCGTTGAAGTTGACGCGCCACCGGGGATCGCGCTGCGGCGGGCCGGTCACGTACTCTTCGGGCGCGAACACGTCGACATAGCGACCCGCTACCTGTGGCTGCTCGACCAGCGGCTGGCCCATGAACGATTCCCACAGGTGGGCCAGTACGCGCACGTAGCGGCCGTTTGGCGTCTGCGCCACGGCGGCGCGCATGCGGTCCGAGGGGACATGCGGGATGGCCTGGGACAGCACCTGCAGGTTGGTGCCCTCGTGCTTGAGGGCGAACAGCAGGTGGTCCAGCACGTCGCCTGCGGCAGGCGCCACGTGCGCGGGCACAGCCAACAGACCTTCGGCGGGCATCACACGCGTGACCAGGCGCACCCGTGCCGGCCGCTCGATCTCGAATGCGGTGAGTGACAGATGCTGCAGCAGCCACGCGTAGCCAACGACGTCCATATTTCCTTCAGCGAGCCACGTTTTCTTTCATTATCTGGGTCGAATCTCATTTTTCGTTCATTTTGGCCCAAGTGCGCCGTAGCGCTGACCTCGCGTTTCCTCTCACTTCCGCTGCCGCTTCCCAGTTTTCATTCACTGCCTCAAGTGCCCTCCTGTGGTCGCTTGCAGCAGGCAAGCCGACGCGCAAAAAGTAAGCAAATGTTCGAGTGCGGACTACGCGGGAAAACCCCGCTGCACAGCGACTGCCCTTTGCGGTGCCATCAGCCCCGCGTGCCATTTGCATCAGTACGCGTACAAATCACCACAGGAGACGACATGCCGAGCCCCTCAGCACGACCGCTTTTCCGACTCACCCTGGCCACCCTCGCCGCCGCCGCCCTGGTCGGCTGCGGCGGTGACGACGACGACCCACCCACCGGCAGCGACGTGACGGCCGCCCAAGCCTGCACGCTGCTGGCCGGCAAAACCCTGGGCGGCGCCACCGTGGCCACGGCCGCCACCGTGGCTGCCAGTGGCGCGACGCCGCTGTACTGCAAGGTCAACGCCACCATCGCGCCGCAGCTCAACCTTGAACTGCGCCTGCCCGAAACCTGGAACGGCAAGCTGCACTACGGCGGGGGCGGGGGCTACAACGGCGCCATTCCGGCCCTCGCGGGCCCCAACCTGAGTGCGCTCATGCAGGGCTATGCCACCGTGAGCAGCGACTCGGGCCATAGCGGCAACCTGCTGTCGGCCGCATTCGCGCTGAACGACACCTACGCGGCCAACCTGTTCGGCTCGCTCTCGGTGCCCACGGTGCTGTCGTCGGCGCGCGAGATGGTGCAGTCAGCCTACGGCAAGGCGCCGGACAAGTCGTACTTCGAGGGCTGCTCGAACGGCGGGCGCGAAGGGCTGATGGCGGCGCAGCGCAACCCCAATCTGTTCGACGGCATCATCGCGCGCGCACCGGCCTACAACTGGGTCGGCTTCATGGGCCAGTTCAACCGCACGGCCAAGGCGCTGGCGGCGCCGGGCGGCAGCTTCAGCGCGGCCAAGGTGGCCACGCTGGCCGCTGCGGTGCGCAACGCCTGCGATGCGGGCGACGGCATCGTCGACGGCGTGGTGGCCAACCCGCAGGCCTGCACGTTCGACCCGGCGGTGCTGCGCTGCGCCGGTGGCGCGGACACCGGGGACAGCTGCCTGTCGGATGCGCAACTGGCGGCCGTCACCTCATGGACGGGCACCGCCTCGTGGGCCGGCGGCGCCTACACCAACGCCGGCTGGGCGCTGACCGGCAACGAGGACGACCCCGGTGCCTGGGCCGCCTGGGTCACCGGCCCCGGTGGCAACGTGCAGGGCGCGCTGCAGTTCCTGTTCCAGGACACGACAGTCAAGAACTACCTGGCGCGCGACCCGGCGCAGGATTCGCTGACCTACACCTGGGACAGCAACCTGAACGCCGTCTACGCGCTGGCAGCGCTGAACGACGCGACCAACACCGACCTACGGCCCTTGATGAACAGCAACGCCAAGCTGATCCTGTGGCACGGCGGCAATGACGCGGCGCTGAGCCACAAGGCGACCACGGCCTACTACCAGGCCGCGACCGCCGCCGTGGGCGGCCAGGCGGCGATGGACGGCTTCGCCCGTTACTACATCGCGCCGGGCGTGGGCCACTGCGCGGGTGGCCCGGGCGCCGACGATGCCAACCTGCTAAGCGCGCTGGACGCCTGGGCCAGCGACGGCACGGCGCCAGGCACGCTGACGGCCAGCAAGCTGGTGGGCGGCAACGCACAGTTCACACGCCCGCTGTGCCGCTATCCGCAGTACCCGCGCTACACCGGGCCGGCGAACAGTGCCGCAGCGGCGGCTCTGGCGGCGAACTACACCTGCACGGCGCCCTGACAGACTGGCGCACACCTCACTCGGTGGTCTGCAAGGCCGCCAGTTCGTCGCGCACCAGCCGCACGATCAGGCGGTCCAGCGTGTCGACAGAGTAGTTGCGCACGTCGTGCACGGTCTCCCGGCCAGGGCCGCTGGCGGGGCGCCGGGCATCGGCATAGGTCAGGAACACAAATCGCCCGCCGGTGTACTGCGCGATCTGGCGCTGGATGTATTCGCCCTGCCGGTCCAGGCCGCTGGCGCCCACGCTGAACACCTTGATGCCCTTGCCCAGCGCGGCCTGCATGTCTTCGTCGTACTGCGGGCCGCCTGCGTTCAGGTGCGGCGGCGCATCGGCCAGCAGCAGCACCATGCGGGTCGCGCCATCACCACGCCAGCTGAGTTGGTGGACGGTCTCGTGCAGCGCCTCGTTCATGGCCTCGGGGTAGTCGCCGCCGCCTGCCGCCTGCAGCCGGTTCAGCACGCCCTGGAAGGCACCCAGGTCGTTCGTGAAATCGTGGCTGCGCAGCACGAAGGCGTCGCCGTGGTCGCGGTAGGCCACCAGCGCGAAGCACAGGTCGGGCTGGCTCGGCAGGCCGGCCACCTCGTCGGCGATGCTGCGCAGGCTGGCCTTGAGCTTGTGGATTTCATCGGCCATGGAGCCGGTGGCGTCGATCAGAAAGACCAGGTCCAGCCGCGCACGGGCGGGGCGCGAGGCGCCGTCCAACCGCAGTTCCATGGCGCTTTTCTGGCCGCGCTGCAGGTAACCGCGCGTCTGCAACCCGTTCTGGCGCGCCGTCACCTCGTAGACGCGGGAACGCTGGGTGTCGAATGCGTCCGGGTGCAGCCACACCTGGCCGGCCGCATCGGTACGCGCCCAGGCCGCCTGGCCCTGCGGAGACCGCACCAGCACCTCGGCATCGGCCACGCCGCGGCTTTGCGCATCGCGCACTTGCAGCAAGGTGCGCTCGCGGATGTCGCGCGCGCGGTGCGGCACCTGGGTGCGGTCGCGAAAGGCCAGGTACTCGGCGAAGCCGGCGTTGTCGTTGACGACACCGGCGGTCACCGGCCCCGGCACGGGCGCGGCCTGCCGTTGGGGTGCCATGCCGGCCTCGGTTGGGGCCTGCTTGCGCGAGAACAGCGCATCGTCGCGCGCTGTCCGATCTCGGTCGGCGGTGCTCGACTCCGGCGATGCCGGTGCCGGTGCCGCTCCGGCCGGCGCAGGCACGCGCGACGAGCGCGCGCTCGACATGTCTGCGCGCGCTTCCCCGGGCATTGCCTCGCGCGGTTCCCCGCGCAGTTCCTCTCGCTGCCCCGCGGCACGGCCGGGCACCTCGCGCGTCTGGGGCGGCCGGGCGCAGTGCTCGGCGCTGGGCGCCTGGAAGTTGGGCCGTTGGCGCAGGGGCGCGAAGCCCCCGGGCGGCGCGAGGTCTGGCACCGGCACGGTGGCGACAGGCTGCGGCGCCGGGTCTGGCCAGAGTTCGCGGCCGGGCTGCGCGGCGCAGGCCGAAAGCGCCAGCTGGGTGCACAGCACGGCCGCCAGGCGACGTTGCAGGACGAGGGACAAGGGCGTGGGCATCGATGGCTCCGGTGGTGGCGATGGATGTCTGTACGGCCGGGCACGCCGTGCGGGGTTGAAAAATCTCGCCGTCGTTAACCCCAGGCGCGCCCGATCGCCGTAGAACGTGGTGTGAGAATCCATCGATGCCGCCGCGCCCCACAGACGACATGCCCGACGAGGCGTTGATGCAGGCCTACGCAGGCGGTGACGAAGCCGCTTTCGAACGGCTGTACGCGCGCCACGAGGCGGCCTTGTTGCGCTTCGTGCGCCGGCTGCTCGGCACGCGGCTCGCCGCGCAGGCGGACGAGGTGTTTCAGGACACCTGGATGCGCATCATCGCGGCCCGTGCCTCATTCGACGCCGGGCGTGCGCAGTGGCGCACCTGGGCCTTCACCATCGCCCACAATCTAGCCATGGACCGGCTGCGCACGAGTGGCCGCGAACACAGCATCGACGATGCCGCGCCGCACGGTGACACGGACACCGACCCTCTGGATTGGCTGCAGGAGGCGCTGGACCTGGCCCACCCGGCCACCGACGACCTGGCCCACTGGCGCGCGGCCGGACGGCAACTGCTGGAGTGCCTGGATGCGCTGCCTGCGGCGCAGCGCGCCGTGTTCCTGTTGCACCACGAAGACGGCAGCAGCGTGGAAGACCTGGCCGCACGCCTGGGCCTGGGTTTCGAGACCGCCAAGAGCCGTTTGCGCTACGCGCTGGCCAAGCTGCGCGGCTGCATGCAGCACTACCTGGCGCCACCGGGAGCACCGTGGTGACGAAGCCCGCGCCCGAGGCGACGCACCTGCGCGACGCGCGATTGCGCAAGGCGCTGGAACATGCGCCCGACGCGCACGCCGCCGCGCCGGCGGCCATTCGCGAGGCCATCCTGCGCCAGGCCCGCCAAGCCGCCGCGCCGGTCGCAGCAGCGGCCACGGCTGTATCGCCATCGCCCTGGTGGAAGCGGATGCTCGGATCGCCCCCGCGCGCACGCCGGCCTTGGAACACCGCCTTCGCCTCGTTGCTGCTGGCCGGTGTGGTCGTGGGCCTGTGGTGGGACCGCGAGGTGCCTGGCCCGCAACCCGATGCCAGCACACGCGACCTGCCGGCGGCCATGCCGCCGCCCGTGTCCGTCGCACCGGCTCCATCCGCTGCGCCGTTACGGCCGCCTGCTCCTGCTCCTGCTCCTGCTCCTGCTCCTGCTCCTGCTCCTGCTCCTGCTCCTGCTCCTGCTCCTCCCCTTGCTCGTGCACCCACGCCCGCAACCGGACGCACTGATGCGCGCGACGCCGCGCAGCCCCGGCCGCCAACACCTGCGCCGATGCGCCGGGAAGAATCGAAGGCGGCGGCATCGGACGACATGCCGGCGCCGCCACCCATCGCCACGCAAGAACGCAGCCGCGCCAAGCAGTCCGCAGCCGGAGCATCGGACGCCACGGCCACCGACGCCACGCGCCCGCCACCCGAGCCTGCGGCGCTGCGCGGCGCGGCTGTGCCCCGGCCGGAAGGCGACGTGCGGTCTTCGCGCATCGCGCAAGCAACGACCACACCCGGCGCGCCGCCGTCGGCAGCGCCACGCGGTCAACTCGGCGAGAGCGATTTGGCGAGCAGTCGCAGCGCGGCGCCCGCAACAGCAGCAGCAGCAGCAGCGCAGGAGCCTGCAGCCGCACTGGCAGCCGCCAGCTGGGCCGCGCTGCAGGTGCTGCCCGGCGCCGGGCCGGCGCGCATCCGCAGCGATGTGCCGGCAGCAGTCGCCCAGGCCATCGATCTCATGCTGAACACGGGCCCCACGGCTGTGCCGGCGGACGACCCCGTGTTGCTGCAGATCGTGCTGCTGCACGACGGCGGCCGGCCGCTGGGCCGGCTGGACCTGGGCAGCCACAGCCTGCGCTGGACGCCATCAGGCTCCGCGACACCCCGCGCCTTCGCAGCGCGCGTGGAGCCTGCACTGTCCCTGCGGGTGCGTGAAGGGCTCGCGCTGAAATGAGGTGGGGCGCCGTCGCCAGCGACCGCGCCTCTCCAGCTCCTTCTCGCTTCCTCGGGCGCCCAGGCAAGTGATTCGCCTGCGGTCGCCACATCGCAGCGCAGCGCTCACCCTTTGCCCCGCAGCTCCGCCCCCGCGTCCGCCCCCAGCCGCGTGAACCACAGCAGCGACAACAGCGTCACCAGCCCCACGCAGAGAAACGCCGGCGAGAAATCGCGTGCCGTCAGATGCGCCGCATCCCCACCATGCCACCGCGCCGTGGCGCTCACCAGCCCGGCGCCCAGCAGCACGCCCAGCGACAGCGACAACTGCTGCGCCATGCTGTTGAGCGTGGTGGCGTGGCTCATGCGCGGCCGGGGAATCTCGCTGAAGCCCAGCGTCTGCAGCGCCACCATGCCCATCGAGTTGACCAGCCCGCCCAGCATCAGCGTGGCAAAGATCAGCGGGTGCGGCGTGGCGGGCGTGAACAGGCTGTAGCTGGCGTAGCACAGGCCGGTCGCCACGGTGGTGCCCGTCAGCAGCTGACGAAAACCGAAGTTGCGGATCACGCGTGTCATGACCACGCGCGTGGCGAGCGAGCCGATGGCCGTGGCCACCGTGAGCAGGCCCGATTCCAGCGCGGACAGGCCAAACCCCAGCTGCAGCATCAGCGGCAGCAGAAACGGCGAAGCGCCGATCGCAATGCGCAGCGGCGTGCCGCCGACGATGGAGGCGCGGTAGGTACGGTGCCGCAGGATGGAGAGGTCGATCAGCGGGTACGCCACACGCCGGCTGCGCCACACGTACAGCGCCAGCGATGCCGCGCCGATGGCGGCCGCCGCCCAGCCGATGCCATCGGCCACCAGGGCCTTGCCGGCCGTCTCGACCGCACCCAGCAGCGACGTGAGGCCCAGCGCCATCAGCGCGAAGCCGATGGCGTCGAACGGGCGCGGCTCGCGCGGCTCGGTCTCGGGCGCGATGAACACCAGCGCCAACGCAATCGCCAGCAGGCCGAACGGCACGTTGATCAAGAAGATCCAGCGCCACGAGGTGAAGCTGACGATGGCCCCGCCGACCACCGGCCCCAGCATGCGGCCGATGGTGGGCGGCACGGTGAACCAGACCATGGCGCTGACCATCAGCGCAGCCGGCACGCTGCGCAACAGAATCAACCGGCCCACCGGCACCATCATCGCGCCGCCCAGGCCCTGCAGGATGCGAAAGGCCACCAGCTCATGCAGCGAATCTGCCAGCCCGCACAGCGCCGAGCCGGCCGCGAAGAAGGCGATCGCCCAGCAGAACACACGGCGCGCGCCGAAGCGCTCGGCGCACCAGCCCGACAGCGGCAGGAACACGGCCAGGCTCAGCAGGTAGGCGGTGATGGCCAGGTTCAGCCGCAGCGGCTCGACCTGCATGGCGCGGGCGATGCTGGGCAGCGCCGTGGCCATGATGGAGGTGTCCAGGTTCTGCAGGAACAGCGGGCAGGCGACGACCACCGGCACCAGCCGCGCGCGCCAGCGTGTCCAGTCCACCGGTGCGCGCCTCAGTCGATCTTGCGGCCCACCAGCGCCGGGTCGCCAGTCGGGTAGGCGAGCTTCAACCCTTGCAGTTTCTGCTGCAGCAGCGTGGCGATCATCAGGTTGCGGTGGGTCTTGGAATTGGCCGGCACGATGGTCCACGGCGCCCAGGGCGTGCCGGTGGCGGCGATCGCGTCCTGGTAGGCGCGCTGGTAGTCGTCCCACTGGGCGCGCACGGTCAGGTCTTCGGGCTGGAATTTCCAGCGCTTGGCCGGGTCGTCCAGCCGCGACTGCAGGCGCTCGCGCTGCTCGTCCTTGCCGATGTGCAGCATGAACTTGCAGACGATGGTGCCGGTATCCACCAGCATGCGCTCGAAGTCGTTGATGTGGGCGTAGCGCTGGCGCTGCTGCTCGGGTGTGATCCAGCCGTGCACCACAGGCACCAGCACGTCTTCGTAGTGGCTGCGGTTGAAGACCACGATGTCGCCGGTGCGCGGCACCTGGCGGTGGATGCGCCACAGCACGTCGTGCGCCTTCTCCTCGTCGTTCGGCGCCTTCCAGCCGACGGTGCGCACGCCCAGCGGGCTCATGCGGCCGAACACGCCGCGCAGCGTGCCGTCCTTGCCGCTGGTGTCGATGCCCTGCAGCACCACCAGCAACTTGAAGCGCTTGTCGGCATAGAAGAGGTTTTGCAGCGTGTCCAGTTCAATGGCAAGCGCCTCGACGGCGGCCTTGTCGCTCACCTTGTCGCCACTGGAGTACGGCTTGGCAGATGGATCAATGTCCGCCAACTTGAACTTGGCTTTGGGGTCGGCATGCTGCAGGGCGGACAGCTGGCGGTCGGTCAGCACGCTGGTGCCGTTGGCCGGCTTGGGCGGCTTGGCGCCCTTGGCTGACTTGGCTGACTTGGCTGGTTTGGGTGGGTTCTCGGCCGCAGGCGTCTGGGGCACGGTGGGCGGTGGGGTGGTCTTCATGCAGCCACGATACCGCAAGCTCCCGATGCAGACACGACGTCGACATTGTGTCGACACAGTGGCGGGGCGCAGCCGATCGGCCTCGCCGCGCCGCCCTTCAGATGCTCTCGACTTGATAGCGACGAGTCCAGCCCTGAAAGGCTTCTCCAGAGATCTCTAGCGCACGCATGCGGCATGGCACGGCGGTTGCAAATGGCTCTGCAGGCACATTGCCTTCCACCCCTTTGCGAGAGGACACCATGAGCACCGCCACCGACGCTTCCGTTCTGATCACGCCCGCCCAACTGCTCGCCCTGCAGCAGGCCGGCCCCGTGGTCATCATCGACACGCGCGACGCCGACGCCTATGCGGCCGGCCACATCGAGGGCGCGGTCAACCTGCGCGAGGTCTTCACCTTCCTCGCCACGTCGACCCCCGAGGGCCTGCAGGAGCTGAAGGACAGCTTCACCGCCAGCCTCGGCGCGGCCGGCCTTTCAGGCCAGGAGACGGCCGTGTTCTACGAGGACGCGATGAACAGCGGCTACGGCCAGTCCTGCCGCGGCTACTACCTGCTGACCTGGCTGGGCTACCCCGGCGTGAAGGTGCTGAATGGCGGCTTTTCGACGTGGAAGGCGGCCGGCCTGCCTGTCTCCACCACGCCGACGGTGGCCGTCCCCGCCACCTTCCCCAGCGACCTGCCGATGGCCGACGTGATGCTGACCAAGGAAGACGTGGCCGCCGCGCTGCACACCGACACGGTGCTGCTCGACGTGCGCGATGTGGACGAGTGGATCGGCGACAGCTCCAGCCCCTACGGCCGCGACTTCGCGCCGCGCAAGGGCCGGCTGCCCGGTGCCCGATGGGTCGAGTGGTACCGCTTCATGAAGCCCTCGGCGCAAGGCCCGGTGTTCAAGTCGCCCGACGAGGTGAAGGCCGAATGCGCGAGCGTGGGCGTGAGCCCCGACGACACGATCTACCTGTATTGCTTCAAGGGCGCGCGTGCGTCCAACACTTTCCTGGCACTGAAGCAGGCCGGCTTTGCCGACGTGCGCATGTACTTCGGCTCGTGGAACGAGTGGTCGCGCATCGACAGCTTGCCGATCGAGAGCGGCCTGCCGTTCGCCACAGCCAAACCCAAGCTGGCGCTGGCCGCCTGACCCCTGCATTCACCCGCTATCTCACCCGCTACCTCACCGCTCACAAGGACCGATTCCCCATGACCACCGCCACCCTGGACCCCGTGCAGACCGTCAAGACTTATTTGCGCCCGATCGACGCCGAGGGCCTGGCCGCCTTTGCCGACAAGGGCCGCCACAACCCCGCTTCGCGCGGCACCAACAAGGTCCACACGGTGATGGAGGGGCAGTACCGCTCGCTCAGCACCGTCGGCCACCACGCGCCGGTGGTGGTGGACGAGCCGCTGCACCTCTTCGGGCAGGACACGGCGCCGGCACCCGGCGAGATCGTGCTGTCGGGCCTGGGCGGCTGCCTGGCAGTCGGCATCACGGCGGTGGCCACCTGGAAGCAGGTGAAGCTCACCAGGCTGGAGATCTTTCTCGAAGGCGACATCGGCAACCCAGCCGCCTGGGGCGCCGGTGGCGCGCTGCAGAAGACGGCGCCGGAGATGGGCTTTCAGGCCATCCGCGTGAAGGTGCTGGTCGAGGGCGATGCGCCACGCGAAGTGCTGGACGAGATCGTGCAGCACGCCAACTTCTATTCGCCGGTGGCCAATTCCATGCGCAACCCGATCCCGTTCGAGATCGCACTGGCCTGATGCGATGAACCGCGCCGACCTGCCCCCCGGCATCGCCCGCGAGGCGCTGCCCCCCGATGCGCTGCTGGCAGCCGTGCGGGCCATCGCGCACGGCCCGCTGGCTGCGCAGGCCGACGCCATCGACCGGCAAGGCCACTACCCCGAGGCCGTGCTGCGCCAGCTCGGCGCCATCGGCGCGATGAGCGCCCACCTGCAGGCGCCGCACGGCAGCGGCGACTACGGCCTGGCGATCCAGGCCATGGCCGAGGTCTCGCGCGTCTGCGGCGCCACCGGCTTCATGGTGTGGTGCCAGGCGGTGTGCGGCCTGTACCTGGAGCAGTCGGGCAACCCGGCGCTGGTGGGCGATGTGCTGCAGCGCCACGCCAGCGGCACGGGCCTGGGCGGCACCGCCATGTCGAATCCGATGAAGAGCTACGCGCTGATCGAACCGATGGCGCTGAAGGCCACGCCGGTGGCGGGCGGGTTCGTGGTGAACGGCTCACTGCCGTGGGTCAGCAACCTGGGGCCGGGCCACTACTGCGGTGCCCTTGCGCAGGTGGTCGAATCGGATGGCAGCAGCGCTCGCGACGTGATGTTCCTGCTGCGCTGCGACGCGCCGGGCGTCGAGCTGCGCGACTGCCCCAGCTTCTCGGCCATGGAGGGCACGGGCACCTGGGGGCTGCGGCTGAAGGACTGCTTCATCAGCGCCGACGAAGTGATTGCCGACCCGGCCAAGCCCTGGGTCGTCGGCATCCGCGCGGCCTTTGTGATGCTCCAGTGCGGCATGGCCATCGGCGTGGTGCAGGGCGCCATCGATTCCATGCGCGCGGTCGAGCCGCAGCTGGGCCACGTGAACCAGTACCTGGATGAGCGGCCCTGCGATCTGCAAGCCGAGCTGGACGAACTGACGGCGCGCGTGATGGCGCTGGCGCGCACGCCGTTCGATGGCTCCAAAGAGTTCTTCATCGATGTGGCCGACGCCCGCGCGCACGGCGCCGAGTTGAGCCTGCGCGCTGCGCAATCTGCCCTGCTGCACCAGGGTGCGCGTGGCTACCTGTTGAGCTCCGAGGTGCAGCGCCGCGTGCGCGAATCGCATTTCGTGGCCATCGTCACGCCGGCCATCAAGCACCTGCGCAGCGAGATCGCGCGGCTGTCGGCCGAGGAGATGCCGTGAGCGCCGCCCGGCCGCCCGAAGGCGCTCAGCACCGCAGCACGCAGAGCGAAGGTATTCCAGAGAGTGGCGCGTCGGCCAGAACGGCGCAAGCGCACGCTGCAGCCGCAGTACCAGCCGAAAGCGAGTCCACTTCGACGCCCCTCAGCCCACACAGCGCCGTGGCCCAGGCGGTGCAGGCGCTGGCCCCATGGCGCCAGTACATCTGCCACGCCTGCGGCTATGTGTACGACGAGGCCACGGGCGACCCGGACAGCGGGCTGGTGGCCGGCACGCGTTTCGATGACATTCCCGACGATTGGTCGTGCCCGCTGTGCGGCGTGACGAAGTCAGATTTCTCACCGTACATAGCGCCGCAGGCCCAGATAGCCGACACGGTGAACGCCGCCGGCACGGGGGCGACAGTTCCCACGTCGGCCACGCGCGCAGCACCAGCCCGCCGTGCCGCACCCGGGGTGCTGATCGTCGGTGCCGGCCGCGCCGGCTGGGCCCTGGCCGAGCAGCTGCGCGCGGCCGATGCACGTCTGCCGATCACCCTCGTCACGGCCTGCGCCGGCGACCGCTATGACAAGCCCATGCTCTCGGTCGCCATGGCGCGCGGCATCGCGCCCGATGCGCTGGTGAAGGAGCGCGGGCCTGACGCCGCGCAGCGCCTGCGCGTGCGGCTGCTGGCCCACACGCAGGCCGTGCGCATCTGCACCGGCACGCGCACGCTGCGCAGCACGCGCGGACCGCTGCGTTACGACACCCTCGTGCTGGCCCACGGCGCGCAGGCCGCTCTGCCGCCGGCCCTGCCCGCGGCGCTGTGCTGGCGCATCAACCACTTGAGCGCCTACCAACGGTTGCGCGCCGCCCTGGGCGATGCGCACGCCACCGGCCCGCGTGAAGTGTTGATCGCCGGCGCCGGCTTGGTCGGCAGCGAACTGGCGAACGACCTGGCCCTGGGCGGTCACCGCATCACGCTGCTCGATCTGCAGGCCACGCCACTGGCCCGGTGGGACGCCGCGCTCGCCGGCACACCGCTGCTGCAGGCCTGGCGCGACCTGCCGATCCGCTTCGTCGGAGGCGTGTCGGTGCGCGGGGTCGAGGCCGTGGGCACGCGCCTGCGCGTCAGCACCGCCTGCGGCCAGCGCTTCGCCGCCGACCATGTGGTGGCCGCCGCCGGCCTGGCCACGCCGGGGCGGCTGGCCCACAGCGCCGGCCTGGCGTGGGATGGCGGCATCGCCGTGGACCCGATCACCCTGCGCACCAGCGATGCACGCATCCACGCACTGGGCGACTGCATCAGCATCGGCGGGCAGGCCAGCCGCTACATCGAGCCCATCGCGCGGCAGGTGCGCACCGTGGCGGCGCACATCCTGGGCCGTGCACCGGTGCCGTACGACGTCCGCACCGCGACCGTGCGCGTCAAAACCGGCTCACTGCCCCTCACGCTGCCAGCCTTGCACGTCGCATAGCCCAGCGTTGCTATCAGCGCGACACGCCCACCCGTTGCGCTCGACGCTTCACGCCTCGTTGTGTACATTCGTTAGCGCCTGCCGTGACCCGCCAGGGTCACACCTTGAGGCATGCGACAAGAAAGAAAACACAAAATGCTTGAAGTGGTCCTCACCGTGGTGGTGGTGTTGGGAGCAATAGGTCTGTGGTGGATGCGCCGGCCACAGGCACCGGCGCCGCGAGCGCGGGTCAGAGCGCTCGCCGACTTTTCCGACACGCAACCCGTGTACACCAACGTTCCGGAACGTACACAGCCCAACCTCGTTGTAGCGTCCGGCGCGTCTGTGCCGGTCGACGCCCGCCTTGAACGGCCCGAGACGCTGCCGACGCCCGTGCGCGAGGCCTTGCTGTGCGAGTTGCGCACCATCCCGCGCCCGCCGCGCGCCCTGCGCCAGCTGCTGTCGCCCGAGTTCATCGCCCGCGCCTCATCACAAGAGTTGGGCGAGCTGGTCATGAGCGAGCCAGTGGTAGCCGCCCGTGTCATGGCCGCCGTCAACTCGCCGCTGTACGGCCTGCGCAAGGCCGTCACCAGCGTCGGCCAGGCCACCACGTTCCTGGGGTTGTACACGGTGCGCAACCTGTGCGTGCAGTACATGTTGAGCGAGACCATCTCGGCCAAGGACCCGGCCCTGCGCCGCGAGTTCGACACGCTGTGGAAGGCCAGCGCCATCGCCAGCGAACTGTGTCTGCACCTGGGCAAACAGCTGCGGCTGCCCGATGCTGCCGGCATGGCCACGCAGCTGGTGCTCTCGTTCGTGGGCCGCCTGGCCGCTGCCGCGCTGCTGCAGCGGCGCCAGGCCGAGCGCGCGGTCACTGCCCTGCCCGACGGCCTGGGCCTGGCCCAACGCGCACTGGCCGAGCAAGAGCGGCTGGGCCTGTCCTCCGGCGAGCTGGGCGGCCTGCTGATGCAGGAATGGGGCCTGCCCGAGGCGACGATCGCCGACACCCGGGGCATCGGCCAGATCAGCTTCGTGCCGGCGCCCGCTGCAGACGCGATGCACGCCACGCGCATGGCCGTGTGCGCCATCAGCGCCGTGCTGGGCGAACGCATTGCACGTGGGGA
Organism: Rhodoferax sp. RT4P68; assembly: GCF_056521305.1. NCBI lineage: Bacteria > Pseudomonadati > Pseudomonadota > Betaproteobacteria > Burkholderiales > Comamonadaceae > Rhodoferax > Rhodoferax sp. RT4P68. The sequence continues at coordinate 134,108 of NZ_JBWMBB010000003.1, read as the reverse complement.
GCTGGTGGACCTGGCGACGTACCGCGCTTCGCAAGACCCCTCCGACGATCTGCGGGTGCTGCGCCTGCACCTCTCCTCGACCGCTGTCATGCATCTGGAAGAAGCGCTGCACGCACCGGAGATGGCCAGGGTCGTGGCCTGACGTCGCGTCGCCTCGCCACGCCTTAGACCCGCGAGGCATAAGCAGAAGCGAAATCAATCGTTCCTGTTTGAAGGAGCGGCTTTCAGAATCGGCGCTTTCCGATTTCGACCGAAAGCTGACCCCCATGCGCACCCGCCGCCACGTTCTCACCCGTCTCGCCACCGCCGCGCTGGCACTCACCACTGGCACCGCTGCCTTCGCCCAGACGCCACCGCCCGTCACGCTGCTCAACGTCTCCTACGACCCCACGCGCGAGCTGTACGTGGAATTCAACAAGGCATTCATCACGCACTGGAAGGCCAAGACCGGCCAGGACGTGACGATCCGCCAGTCGCACGGCGGCTCGGGCAAGCAGGCGCGCTCGATCATCGACGGGCTGGAGGCCGACGTGGCCACGCTGGCATTGGCCGGTGACCTCGACGCGCTGCACAAGAACGGCGGCTGGGTGCCTGCTGACTGGCAGAAGCGGCTGCCGCAGAACGCGGCGCCCTACACCTCCACCGTCGTGCTGGTGGTGCGCGCCGGCAACCCCAAGGGCATCAAGGACTGGGACGACCTCGTCAAGCCCGGCGTGAAGGTGATCACCCCCAACCCCAAGACCTCCGGCGGCGCGCGTTGGAACTACCTGGCCGCCTGGGAGTTCGCCAAGCGCAAGTACGGCAGCGATGCGAAGGCCAAGGAGTTCGTGGCCAAGCTGTACGCCAACGTGCCTGTGCTGGACACCGGCGCGCGCGGCTCGTCGATCAGCTTTGCGCAGCGCAACCAAGGCGACGTGTTCATCTCCTGGGAGAACGAGGCCTATCTGCTCGAGAAGGAATTCGGCAGCAAGGTCGACTTCGTCTACCCCTCGCTCAGCATCCTGGCCGAGCCGCCGGTGACGCTGGTCGACAGGAACGTCGACCGCAAGGGCACGCGCGCCGTGGCCGAGGAATACCTGAAGTACCTCTACAGCGAAGAGGCGCAGGACATCATCGGCAAGAACTTCTACCGCCCGATTTCCGCCAAGGCGCAGGCCAAGTACGCTAAGCAACTGCCCAAGCTGAACCTGTTCACGATCGACCAGGCGTTCGGCGGCTGGACCAAGGCCGACAAGGAGCACTTTGCGGACGGGGGCAGCTTCGACCAGATTTATCAGAAGTGATGTTCATGTGATCCGGCTTGGGCCGGACCGGACAAAGGGGCTGATGGCCCCTTTTGACCTGGAGGCAACCGACCCGTGCTTGCGCGTTTGCGCGTTGGTATTACGGTACTCAAAATCGTAAGGAAATTCCATGCCTGAAACCACATTGACGAGCAAGGGCCAAGTCACCGTCCCGCGGGAAATCCGCGAACGGTTGGGGCTGACTTCAGGCGACAAGCTTGCTGATCGTCTTGTGTGTACTGCTGGAAACCGAATGGGTATTGCGCAGCCGCTACAAGCTCGACAAACCGTCGATCGCGGCCGCATTCGCGCAACTGCTGGAGACGCGCGGCATGGCGTTCGAGCACGAACCCACGGTGGAAGAAGCGCTGTATGTGTGGGCCCAACACGCAGCAGCAGATTTCGCCGACTGCCTGATGCTGGCACGTGCTGCCCAGCTGGGCAGGACCCGGTTCATGACATTCGATGCGGGCGCAGCCAAGCTGCCGAAGGCCGAACTGCTCGCCTGAGCGCAGCGCCGGGCCGCCCCAAGCGAACGCGCTCCGACGGTACCCGAGTGCGCCTCACACCCCCGCCCCATGGTCCACGAACACCTTGGCGCGGCGCGGCGTGACGACCAGCGTCTCGCCTTCGCGGTAGCCGCGCTCCTTGTATTCGGCCGAGGTCATCTGCGCCTCGATGATCTGGTCGCCGCCCTTCCCCTGCTCAGGCGTCAGCTCCAGCCGGGCGATCGGCCCGACCACGATGGCGCGTGACAGCTTGGCCACGATGCCGGTGGCACCGGGCGCATAACGCTCCACCTCCAGGTCGTGCGGGCGCACATAGGCGAAGGCCTTGGCGTCGTCGGCTGCGTGGTGCTCGGGCGCGTCGATCTTCATGCCCTCGACCAGCAGCTCGCCCTGGTGGGCGCGCCCGTGGAACAGGTTCACATCACCCAAAAAGCCATAGACGAACGGGCTGGCCGGGTGGTCCCACACCTGCTGCGGCGAGCCGATCTGCTCGACCTGGCCCTTGTTCATGACGACGACGCGGTCGGCCACTTCGAGCGCTTCTTCCTGGTCGTGCGTCACGAAGATGCTGGTCACGTGCAGGTCGTCGTGCAGGCGGCGCAGCCAGCGGCGCAGCTCCTTGCGCACCTTGGCGTCCAGCGCGCCGAAGGGCTCGTCGAGCAACAGCACCTTGGGCTCCACCGCCAGTGCGCGCGCCAGGGCGATGCGCTGGCGCTGGCCACCGGAGAGCTGCGAAGGAAAACGATCGGCCAGCCAGTCGAGCTGCACCAGGCCCAGCAGGTCATGCACCTTCTGCTTGATCTGCGCGTCGCTGGGCCGCACACCGCGCGGCTTCATGCGCAGGCCGAAGGCGACGTTGTCGAACACCGTCATGTGGCGAAACAGCGCGTAGTGCTGGAACACGAAGCCGACCTGGCGCTCGCGCACGTGCACGTCGGTCGTGTCTTCACCGGCGAACAGGATGTTGCCGGCGTCGGCCGTCTCCAGCCCCGCGATGATGCGCAGCAGCGTGGTCTTGCCGCAGCCCGATGGGCCCAGCAGCGCGACCAGTTCACCGGACTCGATGTCCAGGCTGACGTCGTTCAGCGCGCGGAATTCGCCGAAGTGCTTGCTGACGTTGCGGATTTCGATGCTCATTTAGATACCTTCGCCTACGGCTTCGGAGCGAGCACCTCGGGGGCGGCCCGGCGGTGCTCATGGATCAACCTTGGGAAATGGGGCTCAGGCGGCGGCGCCGGCGGCAGAAGGGGGCCGCTCGGGCGGGCCGTCGGCGGAGGCGCGCATCTCGCGCTCGTGTCGCCACTCGACGATGCTCTTGATGACCAGCGTCACCAGCGCCAGCAAGGCCAGCAGCGAGGCGACGGCGAACGCCGCCACGCTCTGGTACTCGTTGTAGAGAATTTCCACGTGCAGCGGCATGGTGTTGGTCTGGCCGCGGATATGGCCCGACACCACCGACACCGCGCCGAACTCGCCCATGGCCCGCGCATTGCACAGGATCACGCCGTAGATCAAGCCCCACTTGATGTTGGGCAGCGTCACGTGCCAGAAGGTCTGCCAGCCGCTTGCGCCCAGCACGATGGCGGCCTGCTCTTCGTCGCTGCCCTGGGCCTGCATCAGCGGGATCAGTTCGCGCGCGATGAACGGAAATGTCACGAACACCGTGGCCAACACGATGCCGGGCACGGCAAACACGATCTTGATGTCGTGCTCGGCCAGCCACGGCCCCATCCAGCCATGCGCGCCGAACAGCAGCACGTACACCAGGCCGGCCACCACGGGCGAGACCGAGAACGGCAGATCGACCAGCGTCGTCAAGAAGGCCTTGCCGCGGAACTCGTACTTGGCGATGCACCAGGCCGCCGCCACGCCGAACACCAGGTTCAGCGGCACGGCAATCGCCGCGACGATCAGCGTCAGGCGGATCGCGGACCAGGCGTCGGGTTCTCTCAAAGCTTCGATGTACGCGTCCAGCCCCTTGCGCAGCGCCTCGGTGAACACCGCCGCCAGCGGCAGCACCAGGAACAGCCCCAGGAACACCAGCGCGATGCCCAGCAGCGTGCGCCGCACCCAGGGTGACTCGGTGGTGCTGATGCGTCTGGTTGTCAGGTTGCTGGAGTTCATGCGCCGGACCTCTTGCGTTGCCAACCCTGCAGCGCGTTGATGACCAGCAGCAGCACGAACGAAATCACCAGCATGACAACGGCCACCGCCGTGGCGCCGGCGTAGTCGTACTGCTCCAGCTTGCCGATGATGATCAGTGGCGTGATCTCCGAGACCATCGGCATGTTGCCGGCGATGAAGATGACCGAGCCGTACTCACCCACCGCGCGCGCAAAGGCCATGGCAAAGCCCGTCAGCAGCGCCGGCGCGATGGCCGGAAACAGCACATGGCGAAACGTCTGCCAGCGCGTGGCGCCCAGGCACATCGCCGCCTCTTCGAGTTCTTTCTCGGTGTCTTCCAGCACCGGCTGCACCGTGCGCACCACGAACGGCAGGCCGATGAAGATCAGCGCGATGACGATGCCGTTGCGATTGAACGCCAGCTGGATGCCCAGCGGCTCCAGGTACTGGCCGATCCAGCCGTTGCCGGCCAAGAGCGCCGTGAGCGCGATGCCGGCCACAGCGGTCGGCAGCGCGAACGGCAGGTCGACCAGCGCGTCGACGATCTTCTTGCCGGGAAAGCTGTAGCGCACCAGCACCCAGGCCACCAGCAGGCCGAACACCACGTTGACCAGCGCTGCGATCAGCGAGGCGCCGAAGGTCAGCTTGTAGGACGCCACCACGCGGGGCGAACTGATGGCGACCCAGAACTGGTCCCAGCTCATCGTGAAGGTCTTGAACACCAGCGCCGAGAGCGGGATCAGCACGATCAGGCTCAGGTACAGCACGGTGTACCCGAGGGTCAGGTTGAACCCGGGCAGCACACGTTTGCTTCCACGGGCGCGCGCCGGTGCCATCGCCGGCACCGGGGAAGCCAGGCTTGCCGCAGTCATGTCGAGGGGGCTACTGCCGGCTCAGCGAACGGTGTAGAGCTTGTCGAACTGGCCGCCGTCGTTGAAGTGCACCTTCTGCGCTTCGGCCAGCGAGCCGAAATACTCTTCGACGCGGAACATGCGCACGGGCTTGAACACGTCGGCGTGCTTCTTCAACACGGCGGCCGAGGTCGGGCGGATGGCGTGCTTGGCGGCGATCTCCTGCGCCTCGTCGGTGTACAGAAAGTCCAGGTAAGCCTTGGCCACCTCTTGCGTGCCCTTCTTGGCAACCGTGCGCTCGACGATGGCGACCGGGTTCTCGGCCACGATGCTGACCGAGGGATGCACCGCGTGGACCTTGCCCTTGCCGAATTCGTTGTCGACGGAGACCACTTCGGATTCGAAGGTCACCACCACATCACCCGTGTTGCGCTGCAGGAAGATGGTGGTCGCGTCGCGCCCGCCCTTGGCCAGCACCGGCACGTTCTTGTAGAGCTTGGCGACGAACTCGGCCGCCTGCGCGTCCGTGCCGCCCTTGCTGCGCACATAACCCCAGGCCGCCAGGTAGGCCATGCGGCCATTGCCGCCGGTCTTGGGGTTGACGACGATCACCTGCACGCCGGGCTTGATGAGGTCGTCCCAATCCTTGATGCCCTTGGGGTTGCCGTTGCGCACCAGGAACAACATGGTCGAGGTGGTGGGCGCAGCGTTGTTCGGGAAGCGCTTGTTCCAGTCCTTGGCGACGGCGCCGGTGGAGGCGAGGAAGTCGACATCCGTGGTGGTGTTGAAGGTGACCACATCGGCGGCCAGGCCGTCGTTCACGGCGCGCGCCTGGGCGCTGGAGCCGCCATGCGCCTGGTCGATCTTCAGATCCTTGCCGGTGGCCTTCTTGTAGACCGGCACGAAGGCGGCATTGATGTCCTTGTAGAACTCGCGCGCCACGTCGTAGGAGGCGTTGAGCAGCTGAGTCTGGGCCGAAGCGGCGCCAGCGGCGACCAGCAAGGCAGTGGCAAGCAGGGTGCGGGCCGTGCGGCCAGCGGAGAAGCGCAAAGAAGTCATGTCAGGTCCCAGAACAGAGCCGCGCATTGTCCTGATCTTGCTGCTATGCACAAACGATTGTTTTCTTGTTTGCTTTCAATCAAAAAGTTATAAGGCATCACCAAGCTCAGTAGACCTGCGCTTGCCCCAGGTGGTCCAGAAACGCCCGTACTGCCGGCACCAGGCCGCGACGTGACGCAAACACGGCGTGCACGATGCCGGTGGGCGGGCACCAGTCAGGCAGCAGCGGCAGCAAGCGGCCGGAGTCGACCGCCTCGCGGCACATGTAGTCGGGCAATAAACCCACGCCCACGCCTTGCAGCGCGGCGCGCAGCAGCGTCTCCATGTCGTCGGCCACGTAGCGCGGTTGGCGCTGCCACACGAACTCGGCACCACCCGGGCCATACAGCGTGACCGGCGCGCGGCCGTCGATGGCCGACATGGCCACACTGTCCAGCCGCTGCAGATCGGCCGGCTGGCTTGGCACGCCCTGGCGCGCCAGCTGCGCCGGGCTGGCCACCAGCAGCGTGTGCGCCACACCCAGCCGCTTGACGACCAGGCTGGCGCTGTCCTGCAGCGTGGGGCGCACACGCAGCGCCACGTCCACCCCGTCTTCCACAGGGTCGACCACGCGGTTGTTGACTTCCATCTCGATGCGCACCTGCGGGTAGTCCAGCAAGAAGCGCGGCACGATGTCACCCACCACCGACTGCGCCAGCGTCACGGGACACGTCACGCGCACGGTGCCGCGCGGCGCCGCCGAGATGCGCTGCACCGCCTCGCCGGCGGCGATCGCCTCGCTGCGCATGGCCAGGCAGTGGCGCAGGTAGAGCGAGCCGACCTCCGTCAGCGACAGCTTGCGCGTGGTGCGCTGCAGCAGCCGCACGCCCAGGCGCTCTTCCAGCGCGGCCACGCGGCGTGACAGGCGCGATTTGGGCAGGCCGAGCACGCGCCCGGCCTCGGCAAAGCTGCCGCGCTCGGCCACCTCGGCGAAATACAGCATGTCGTTGAGGTCTTGCATGGCGGCATTGTCCTGCTGGTGAAACGATGCATTGCGATTTAGCCGACTTATCGCACAAAGGAAGCACTGGGACAATCAATCCATTCACCCATCACGACCTCGAAAGCCCGCCATGCAACTGCTCCACATCGACTCCAGCATCCTCGGCGATGCCTCCGTCACCCGCCAACTCACAGCCAGCGCGGTGCAAGCCTGGCGCGCGGCCCACCCGAACACCCAGGTGCAGCATCTGGACCTGGCAGCCGACGCACCGGCCCACTTCGGCGCCGACGCCATGGGCTTTCGCCTGGGGCTGACGGACGCTTCGCTGACCGACGCACAAAAGCGCGAGAACGCCGTGACCGAGGCCTATCTGGCCCAGTTCCTGGCGGCCGACGTGGTCGTGATCGGCGCCCCGCTGTACAACTTCACCGTGCCGACCCAGCTCAAGGCCTGGATCGACCGCCTGGCCCAGCCCGGCCGCACCTTCCGCTACACCGCGGCCGGCCCCGAAGGCCTGGCCAAGGGCAAGACCGTGATCGCGGTGCTGGGCCGTGGCGGCGTTTACTCCACCAGCGAGCAAGGCCGTGCACTGGAGCATCAAGAGAGCTACCTGCAGACGGTGCTCGGCTTCATCGGCATCACCGACCTGCGCTTCGTGCGGGCCGAGGGCATCGCCATGGGTCCGGAGGCCCGCGCCAAGGCCCTGCAACAGGGCGAGGCGGACATCGCCGCCGCACTGCTGCTGCCGGCGCCGCAAGCACAGGCCGTCGCCGCCTGACACTGCTTTCCCAGGGCTTGCCCAGAGGGCCGGGGGTACCGAGGCCGCGTGTCCAATGCCGGACACGCGGCCTTCTCATGTGCGCCTACAGTGGGGGGACAACAACCCCTGGAGACCCGCCATGAACGCCCCCCACCCGACCGACGTCCGCAGCCTCGTCAGCGACGAGGAATGGCAGCTGCGCGTGGATCTCGCCGCCTGCTACCGCCTCGTCGCGCTGCATGGCTGGAGCGACCTGATCTTCACGCACATCACCGCCCGCGTGCCGGGGCCTGAGCACCACTTCCTGATCAACCCTTATGGGCTGATGTTCGACGAGATCACCGCCTCCAGCCTGGTCAAGGTGGACCAGGCCTGCAACAAGATCATCGACTCGCCCTACCCGGTCAACCCCGCCGGCTTCGTGATCCACAGCGCCATCCATGCCGTGCGCGACGACGTGGTGTGCGTGCTGCACACCCACACGCGCGCGGGCATCGCCGTCAGCGCGCAGCAGGGTGGCGTGCTGCCGATCAGCCAGCAGTCGACTTTCGTGCTGGCCTCGCTGGCCTACCACGGCTACGAGGGGGTGGCGATCCGCGACGACGAGAAGGCGCGTCTGCAGGCCGACATGGGCAGCGCCACGTACCTGATGCTGCGCAACCATGGCCTGCTGACCGTGGGCAAGACGATTGCGGACGCGTTCTTGTCGATGTACACGTTCGAGAACACCTGCCAGATCCAGATCGCCGCGCAGGCGGGCGGCGGGCCGCTGGTGCAGGTGGACCCGCGCATCCTGGAGGGCGTGGGCCACGCGATGAAGGTGCAGACGGGTGGCATCGGCGGGCAGTTCGTGTGGCCGTCGCTGCTGCGCAAGCTGGACCGGGTGGACACGGGCTACCGCACCTGACCGGCGGGACGCTGCCGCCTGGCATGCGCCTCGGCGGTATCGGCCGATGCCCCGCTGCGGCGGGTCCGCATGGTCTGCGGACCGCCTGCGGAAACGACGGCTTACTTGGTTGGGCCGACTTCGCCCGGAGGGGCGTTCTTCAGGGCAGCGGCGCCCTCGACTTTCCGTACTGCGCGCGCAGCGCTCTTTTCTTCGGCCGACACCCTCTTAGCCGTCACGGGCTTGTCGGCCGCACCTACCTCACCGGGGGGCTGCTCCTTCAGAGCCGCAGCACCTTCGACCTTGCGCTCTGCGCGCGCTGCCGCCTTTTCCTCGGCCGGCACCTTCTTGGCCGCAGGCGGGGGCTTGACCCCGCCAACTTCGCCCTGCGCGAATGCGCCAACGGCGAACAGTTGGGCGGCTACAACGCCAAGCGAGAGAACTAGTTTTTTCATACTGCTGTCTTTCAAAACTCTAGGTGAATAGATATAGGTTCTTCCGCTCCAAACCGCTTTGGGGCAGAAGTTTTGACGATACCCGAACTCTTACAGCGCAGCTGCAACATTTGTGTTAGGGAACGTTGCTCTGGTACCTGACCTTCGTCAAGTTTCGCCGTCGCGGCATGACACTGCGCCCCGAGGGCGCCGCACCTGCACAGGTGCAAGCCGGCCCCACCGGCGTGCTTGGGCGCAGCGGGGCCGTGCGCTACGCAGTCACGCCGCCGTAGCCCATTGCACAGCGATGCGCGCGGCAGCGGCAATCGGCGCGTCGAGCGCCGGCGCACTGGCTGCAAGGCGCGTCGTGAAGACCGTCAGCACCAACGGCGCGCGGGCGGGAGGCCAGACCACGGCCACGTCGATGGCGGAGCCGTATGCGCCAGCGCCGCTGGTGCCGGTCTTGTTGCCCACCGCCCAGCCGGCCGGCATGCCGGCCCGGATGCGCGTGGCCCCCGTCGTGGTGCCACGCATCCAGGTGGCCAGCTGCGCGCGCCCGGCTGCATCCAGCGCTTCGCCCAGCACCAGTCGGCGCAAGCTCTCTGCCATGGCCTGCGGAGTGGTCGTGTCGCGCAGGTCGCCCGGCAACGACGTGTTCAGCGTCGGCTCATCCCGGTCGGGCCGGAACTGTGCGTCGCCAATCCCGCGCATGTAGGCCGTCAACCCGGCCGGGCCGCCGACGCGCTGCAGCAGCAGATTGGCAGCGGCGTTGTCGCTGGTCTGAATGGTGGCCTCGCACAGTGCAGCCACGGTCATGCCCTGCTCCACATGGCGTTCGGTGACCGGCGAATGCGCCAGCAGATCGGCACGGGTGTAGCGCACGCGTTGTTGCAGCAACGCGGGATCGGACCGGCTGCGCTCCAGCACGGCGGCAGCCAGCACCGCCTTGAAGCTGCTGCACATCGGAAAGCGCTCGTCTGCACGCTGGCCGAGCTGCGTGCCGCTGGCCGTGTCGATGACACAGACGCCGATGCGGCCCGCGAAGCCGTGTTCCAGGGCCGCGAGTTGCGCTTCGGCCTGCGCTTGCGGCAGGGTGCCTGCGGGCGCCGCACCAGCGGCGCGGACGAACGGGGCACAGGCCGCAGCCCACAGCAGCGCGCGCCGCGCATGAGAGAAAGTGGCGTACATGAAAGGTCTCTTGAACGAAGGGTGAAAAGGGAAAGTCCGTCGCGACGCTGCCCATCCTAGACACCGTCTTGTGCAGCCCCAAGCTTGCGCGGGCGACATTGGCGCACAGGTGTAACCTCTGTCACGTGTCAAACCCTAGCGTCACGATTGAACTGTGCTCCCCGCAGACGGTGGACGGCCGCACCGCCGCCTACCAGTCTTTATGGCTGCTGGTGCGCTTGCTGCATGCGCATGCGCAAGGCCAGCCGCTGCGGCTGGAAGCATTGCGCGGCCAGGTTTCGGCCGCCCGCACCGTGCGCATGCTGGTGAGCCGAGCGTTCCGCGATTTCCGCGCCTGGGGCGTGCAGGTCGGCTGGGGCGAAGACCGTACGCGCGACCCTCGATTCCTGAACGCCGAGCGGCGCAGCCAGGGGCCGTTCTGGCTGCCGCAGGCCGAGGCCCGGCGGCTGCGCCTGGTCGTTGGGGGACGGCCCGCCACGCAGACGGAACACGCCGCGTTCCTGGGCCTCGATCCGGCACCACCGGCCCAGGCTGCGGGGTCGATGCGCATGGCCCGCAACGCCGCGGCGACTGCGCCACCCGATGCCGTGCACCTGCAAGACGCCGGCTTCTGGCAGCAGCTGGTCGTGGCGCAGCAGGCCATGCGCCAGGGGCGCTGGAGCGCATCGCTCACGGCCGACGCAGCGGCCGGCCAGCCCAACGCGCTCGAAGCCATGCGCCGTGCCGCGCAACTGGCCGGCAGCGATTTCCAGCGCGCCCTGGTCACCTTGAACGAAGCGCTGCTGTGGCGCCGCATCGGCGACGACGCGCAGGCGCGCAAACGTGTGCAGGCTCTGGCGCGGCAACGCCTGGCCCGGCACGTGGCCGGCCACGACTATCTGGGCGCGATGGCCGGCATCGTGACTGCGTGGTGTCACTACACGGCGCGCGACCTGCCCGAGGCGCGTGCGCAGTTGCAGCGGATCGCGGCCGACGCCGGCCAGGGCGCCTTGCTGCGCCACCATCCGCAGGTGCGCTTTGAGTGGAGCAACCTGTGGGCATTGGCCTGCCGCTCACAGGCGCTGGGGTACGCAGAACAGGCACCGGTGGAGGCCACGGCCCAGGCGCAGGAGTCGCTTCAGCACTTCGGCCGTGCGCTGGCCGCCGCGTTCGAATCACATTCCTTCGACGCGGCGCAGCACGTGGCCGCCAACATGGGCATGGCGGTCTGGCTGTTCGAGCGGGTCGGGCTGGACGTGGCGGGCGGTGCCGACCCGATTCCGCGCGCCGTGCAGTGGATCGCGTTCAGCGAATGGCTCTGCAGCCTGTCCGACGTGCAGGGCCGCTCGGCCTGGAATGCGATCTACTTGATGCGCATCGCGCGCGGTGGTTGCCAGCCGCCACCGCGCGCCACGCTGGCGCAGTTCCGCGCATTGGCACCGCTGACGCTGGCCGACATCGCCGGCCTGGCGGGCCCGTTGAACGCCAGCTTCACCGACGCCGGCTGGGCGACCGACTGGGTGCAGGTGACTTCCACGCGGCTGGCCGAGCACCGCGGCGGCCAGCGCCGCTACCCCGGGCTGCAGTACGCCAGCCTGCTGCTGGAGCAAGCCTGGTACGCCGCACACAGCGGCGATCTGCGCACCGCTGCTGGCGCACTGGCAGCGCTGCGCGAGGCCCTGCCGGGCCTGGTGAGCAGTGACCGCGCCTACTTTCGTGACGTCTGGAACGACGGGCTGCCGGTGGATCTGCTCGCGCTGGAGCCAGCGCCCCGGCGCAGCACCCGGCCTCCCACACCGCCCCCCTGAGGCTGGTCCTCAGTACATCTTGTAGGGCAGGAACTTGCCCGACAGCACCACGTTCACGCGGTCGCCCTTTGGGTCCGGCTGGCGCACGATGTCCATCGAGAAGTCGATCGCGCTCATGATGCCGTCGCCGAATTCCTCGTGGATCAGCTCCTTGATCGTGGTGCCGTACACGTTGACCAGCTCGTACCAGCGGTAGATCAGCGGGTCCGTCGGCACGGCCGTGGGCAGCGAGCCCTTGTACGGCACGACCTGCAGCCACTTCTGCTCGTCCGCGCTCAGGCCGAAGATCTTGCCGACGATCTTGGCCTGCTCGGGCGTGGCCGTCATCTGGCCCAGGCACAAGGCGGTCGTCCACTCCTTGGACTGGCCGACCTTCTTGGCCACGTCGGCCCACTGGATGCTCTTGGCGACCTTGGTCGAGATGATCTTTTCGGTGACTTCGAGACGGTTCATGTTGGCTCCGTTGTTGAGATAAAAAGTGGTCAGTGCGCCACGGCGCGGCTGACCAGAAAGTCGACGATGTGGTTGCGCACCTCGTAGTAGCCATCCAGGTGGTGCAGCCCTACACGCGTGCGTTCGCGCGCCAGCGGGTTGACCACCACCTCGGCGATGCCGCCGGGCTTGTAGCTGCTGGGCGTGTCCGCGCCGTTGCCCATCAGGAGGATGCGGTCGGCCAGCAGGATGGCCTCGTCCACGTCGTGCGTGATCATGAAGACGGTCTGCTGCGTCTGCCGCACGATGGCCAGCAGTTCGTCCTGGATCGTGCCGCGCGTCAATGCGTCCAGCGCGCCGAAGGGCTCGTCCAGCAGCAGCATCTTGGGCTGGATGGAGAACGCCCGCGCAATGCCCACGCGCTGCTTCATGCCGCCCGAGAGCTGGCTCGGCTTCTTGTCGATGGCCGGCAGCAGGCCGACCAGCGCGACGAACTTCTGCACATGCGCATCCACCGCGTCGCGCTTCCAATCCGGCCAGCGCGACTTCACCGCGAACGCGATGTTCTGGCGCACCGTCAGCCACGGCATCAGCGCGTGGCCCTGGAACACCACGCCGCGCTCCAGGCTGGGCCCTGCGAGCTCGCGCCCGTCCATGAACACATGGCCGGCGCTGGCCGTGTCCAGCCCCGCCAGCACATTGAGGATGGTGGTCTTGCCGCAGCCGCTGTGGCCGATGATGCAGACGAACTCGCCACGCGCCAGCTGGAACGACACATCGGCGAACACCGGCCGCGCCGGCACGTAGGCCTTGGCCAGCCCCTCGATCTTCAGGAAAGCATCCACGGGCTGCGCCTTTCGTTGCGTGGCGCGGAGCGCGGGCGTGCCGACAGACACGGGCACGTCACTCCACATAAGTCACCGCCTTCTGCAGCCGGCCGAACGCCAGGTCCAGCAGCATGCCGACGATGCCGATCAACAAGATCGCGAAGATCACGTTGGTCAGCGAGAGGTTGTTCCACTCGTTCCAGACGAAGTAGCCGATCCCGGTGCCGCCCACCAGCATTTCGGCCGCCACGATGACCAGCCAGGCGATGCCCATGCTGATGCGCATGCCCGTGAGGATGGTGGGCGCGGCCGCCGGCAGGATCACCTGGAACGCCTTGCGCAGTGGCGCCACCTCCAGCGTGCTGGCCACGTTCAACCAGTCGCGCCGCACCGAGGCCACGCCAAACGCCGTGTTCACCAGCATCGGCCACACCGAGCAGATGAAGATGACGAAGATGCCGCTGATGGCCGAATCCTTGATGGTGTAGAGCGCCAGCGGCATCCAGGCCAGCGGGCTGATCGGCTTCAAGACCTGGATGAACGGGTCGAGCGCGCGGTAGATCAGCGGCGACATGCCGATCACGAATCCGAGTGGAATGGCGACCAGGCAAGCGAGGCCAAAGCCCAGCGCCACACGCCCCAGCGAATGCCCGAGCTGGATGGCGATGCCCTTGTCGTTCGGCCCGTTGTCGTAGAACGGGTTGGCCAGGTGGCCCCACACCGTGGCGCCCATCTGCGCCAGCGTGGGAAAGCCGCCGCTCTTGGACGCGCCCGGGTCCTGGCCCATCATCTTGGCGTACTCGATCTGCTCGGCCGTCATGCCGGCCGACGGGCCACCGATGCTGGGCCCGGTGGTGGCCAGGTGCCAGATGCCAAGCAGCACGCAGAGGATCAGCGCGGACAGCAGGCCCGCGCGCACGGTGAGCGAGTTCACGTCAAGCCTTGCTGATCGCGAAACTCTTCGCATAGGCCGCTGCCTTGTCCGCGTCGAACTCCTTGCCCATGATCTTGAACTTGGGGTAGGCGCCCTCGGGCACTGGCTGGTCCAGAGCGGCCATCTGCTTCTTGGCGTCGGTGAGCAGGAACACGCGTTCGGCGATCTGCTTGTAGTTGACGTCACCTTTCAGGTAGCCCCAGCGCTGCATCTGCGTCAGCATCCACACCGCCATGCTCTGCCATGGCATGGGGTCGAAGTCGGCGCGGTCGGGCACCGTCTGCACCTTGCCCAGGCCGTCGGCGAACTTGCCGGTCAGCACCTGCTGCAGCACGGCCTCGGGCTGGTTCAGGTACTGCGCGGGGGCGATCACCTTGGCGATCAGTTCGCGGTTCTTTGCGTCGCGCGCCATGGCGGCAGCCGTCAACACAGCGCGGTACAGCGCGATGAAGCTGTTCGGATTTTTCTGGATGAACTCGGTGCTGGTGCCGAAGGCACAGCAGGGGTGGCCGTTCCACAGGTCGCGCGTCAGCACGTGGATGAAGCCGGCCTCCTCGTACACGGCCCGCTGGTTGAACGGGTCCGGCCCGAGGAAGCCGTCGATGTTGCCGGCGCGCAGGTTGGCCACCATCTCGGCCGGCGGCACCACGCGCAGCTGCACGTCGGTGTCCGGGTTCAGGCCCGCTTCCGCCAGGTAGTAGCGCAGCAGGAAGTTGTGCATGCTGAACTCGAACGGGATCGCGAACTTGAAGCCCTTCCAGTTCTTCGGGTCGCGGTTGTTCTTGTGCTTCATCGCCAGCGTGATGGCCTGGCCGTTCACGTTCTGGATGGTGGCCACGTTCATCGGCATGGCGTTGCTGCCCAGGCCCAGCGAGATGGCCAGCGGCATCGGCGAGAGGAAGTGCGTCGCGTCGTACTCGCGGTTCATCATCTTGTCGCGGATCAGCGCCCATCCTGCTGTCTTGGTCACCTCCACATTCAGCCCCTGCTTCTGGTAGAAGCCGAGCGGGTGGGCCATGATCAGCGGCGTGGCGCAGGTAATCGGGATGAAGCCGATCTTCAAGTCCTTCTTCTCCAGCGCGCCCTTGTCCTGCGCCATGGCCTGCAGGCTGGCAATCGGCAGCACGCTGCCGATGGCGGCCATGGCCGTGCCCTTGCCCACAGCGCGGATGAAGCGGCGGCGCACCGCGTCCTGCGGGAACAGCGCCTTGATCAGCGCGGCCTCGACGAACGCGCGCGATTCGCGCTCCACATCGGGCGCGCGGCTGCGTTCGCGCAGCTCGCGTGCGGCACTGGTGGCGCTGGCCTGCACGGCGGCCTCAGCCGCTTCGGCCGCGTGCTCGGCGGCGCTGTGGTCGCGGCCGCAGCCGCAAGACAGGCGCAGCGGGCGGTCGGCATCGTAGGGGTCGGAGTCAAACGGCATGGCGCACCTTTCGAACGAAGATGCACAGCGCATTGCAAGCTCTTTGCCAATCTGCGCCGCCAGGCGGTCCGGGAGCCGCCACGTCGCCAGATCGCAGACGCCGGCACCATGCCGTGTAGTGCCAGCCCTACACGCGTGTCAGCGGCGGCGCCGTCGAACGCTGCCTCAGCCGCCGCGACCCTGGTTCTGCGCGTACAGCGCCAGCTCCACGTCGTTGCGCGTGCCGGTCTTTTCCAGGATGCGCGCCCGGTAGGTGCTCACGGTGTTGGCCGCCAGGCCCAGCTGTGCACCAATCTCGCTCACGCTGTGCCCGGCGCTGAGCAGGCGGTAGACCTGGTGCTCGCGGTGCGACAGCGCATCGGTGCCGGCGCGCGCGCTGCGGCTGCCCACAGCGGCTGCCAGCGCCTCGGCCGTGGCCGCGCTCACGTAGATGCCGCCGCCGGCCACCTTGCGCACGGCGGCCAGCATCGCGTCCGGGTCGGCGCTCTTGTTCAGATAGCCTGCCGCGCCCAGGCGGATGCAGCGCACGGCGTACTGGTTCTCGGGGTAGGTGCTGAGCATCAGCACCGGCAGCGCGGGGAACTCGGCGCGCAGCGCCTGCAGCACGCCCAGGCCGTCGCCATCGGGCATGGCGATGTCCAGCAGCACCACGTCGAGCCCGTCGCGCCCGCCGGCCGCGCGCACGGCGGCGAGCACCGCAGCGCCGCTGGCGGCCTCGGCCGCGACCATCATCTCCGGCGCATCGGCCAGCACCTGCTTCAAGCCCTCGCGCACGATGCGGTGGTCGTCGCCGATCAGCAGGCGGATGGTCATGGCAGGCGCACCGCGTTGCGCGCCGCACGCGCGTGCCTGGGGCGGCTTGGTGTGACGCTCATGTTCTGCCCGCTGCAGTCATCGCTGCCGGCAACGGCAGCACCAGCGCGAAGGTGGCGCCCTGCCCCGGCGTGCTGGCAATCGCGATGTGCCCGCCGAAGTGCAGCGCACGCTCGCGCATGCCCATCACGCCATAGGCCGTGGCCGCCTCGAACGCAGCCGCTGGCGCGCCGATGCCGTCGTCGCGCACCAGCAGCGTCAGTTGCTGCGCATCGCCCTGCACCACCACGGCCAGCGCGCGTGCCTGCGCGTGGCGGCCCACGTTGGACAGCATCTCCTGAAAGATGCGGAACACGGCCATCGCCAGCGGGCCATCGGGCTCGGGCGCGGCGGCCACGTCCATGTGCCAGTCCAGCCGCAGCTCGGCCGAGGCCACGAACTCCTGCGCCTGCCATTCGAGTGCGGCCCACAGGCCCTGGTGGTCCAGGATGCTGGGGCGCAGGTCCGTGATGATGCGGCCCACGTTGTCCACCGCCACCTCGATCTGCCGGCTCATGCTGCTGCACTTGCTGCGCAGCCGCGTGCGCATGGCCTCGGCTTCGTTCGCGGTTCGCGCCTGCTGCTCGGCCAGGCGCTTGTCGAGCCAGTTCACGTCCATCTTCAGCGCCACCAGCAGGCTGCCCAGCTCGTCGTGCACCTCGCGTGCAATGCGCGTGCGCTCCTGCTCGCGCACCTCGTCCAGATAGGCCGACAGCTCGCGCTGTCGCGCCAGCGCGGCCGACAGTTCGCGCGTGCGCTCGGCCACGCGCAGCTCAAGCTCATGGTGCGCCCGCTGCAGTGCGGCGGCGGCGCGCTTGCGTTCGGTGATGTCGACGAAGGTGACAACGGCACCGCGCACGGCATCGCCATCCATGATCGGGTAGCTGGAGTATTCGACCGCGAACGCACTGCCGTCCCGGTGCCAGAACACCTCGGTGTCGATGCGGCACGGCAGGCCCTGGCGGAAGGCGTTGAAGATCGGGCAGGCCTCGTCGGCATAGTGCGTGCCATCGGCGTGCGAGTGGTGCGTCAACTCATGCATGTTGCGGCCCAGCACCTCGTCGGGCGTGTAGCCGATCAGACGCGCGCCGGCCCGGTTGATGAACATGCAATGACCCGCCAGATCGATGCCGAAGATGCCATCGCCGGTGGACTGCAGCAGCAGGCCCAGCTGGCGCTGCCATAGCGGATGCACAGCTGCTTCGAGCGGGGTGGTGACCAGATCCAGTGCGTCGGCGTGCATGGAATTGGTGCAAGCAACGGCTGTGCCATTGCGGCGCCGGGCACACCGGCCAGGTGGTCCCGGATGCAGGTCAGCGCGTCATCTCAGCGGGCTCAGCCGCTGCAGCGCGTCAGACGTGCAAGCTCACGTTGAGCTGGTCGACCACCTCGGCCCAGTCGGCATCGCCCTGCAGCTGCTCGCGCAGGAACTGCGATTGCGCCTCTGTCCAGAACGGTGCGTCGGCCAGCGCCATGCCCTCCGGCAGCGGGCGGTGCTTGGCAACGAATGCCTGAACGTCCGCTTCTTCGTTGGGCAGGCCGAGCTGGGCAAACAGGTCGTGCATCGTGGGGGTTGCGAGGTCCATGGGGGGTGCTCCTGAGAATGAAATGGTGCTGCCGCAGTGTGGGCGCCAGGGCAGCGCCGCGCTGTAGGAGGCCGGAGCGATCGGCGGCCGGCCGGGGGCAGATGCAGGCTGCGCGCGCATCCACCAAAGCGATGACGCGCGGCCTGCGCCACGGTGCCTGCGACCTATATTGAACCGAGCAGCGGCGCTGGGCCGACCACCGCACGGTGGCCGCCGGAACGTGCCCGCTGGAACAGGAGACACCATGGGCTGTCGCAAGAACCAGGCGTCGCTGACGCCGGCCGAACGCACCGCGTTCGTCAACGCCGTGCTGGCCTTGAAAGCCGCGCCCAGCATTGCCGGCACCCCCAGCCGCTATGACGACTTCATCCAGGAGCACATCGACTCGATGACCGGCGGCAACAGCTGGGCGCACCGCCAGCCAGCGTTCCTGCCGTGGCACCGCGAATACCTGCGCCGCTACGAACTGGCCTTGCAGGAGCACGACGCCAGCGTCACGCTGCCCTATTGGGACTGGACGGTGGACAACAGCGCTGCCGCCACGATCTGGGGCGCCGACTTCATGGGTGGCGACGGCACCGGCGCCGACAACGCGGTGATGACCGGCCCCTTCGCGCACGCCGCCGGCGATTGGGACATCACGCTGGGCGGCGGGCCGGCCTACCTGCAGCGCGACTTCGGGTCGAACGCCAGCGCGCTGCCCACGCCCACGCAGGTGGCCGATTGCCTGGACCAGACGCCTTACGACACCAGCCCCTGGAACACCTCGCCCGCCGCCTCGTTCCGCAACCGTCTGGAGGGCTGGGTGGGCCTGGGCTCGATCCACAACCGCGTGCACCTGTGGGTGGGCGGCTCGATGCTGCCGGCCTCGTCTCCGAACGACCCGGTGTTCTTCCTGCACCACTGCAACATCGACCGCCTGTGGGCGCAGTGGCAGCGCGAGCACCCGGCCGAGGCCTACCACCCGCAAGGCGTGGTGGGCGACAGCGGCCCGGCCGGCCACAACCTCAACGACTCGATGCAGCCCTGGGGCGGCACCACCACCGTGGCCGGCACGCTGGACCACCACGGCATGGGCTTCTGGTATGACAGCGACCCGCCCGAGGTCACGCTCACGACACCGTCGCTGAACTTCCAGGATGTGCCCGAAGGCATGGGCGGCGCCGGCCGCACCACCTACCGCGCCGTGGTGTTCGAGGTGCGGGCCTGCGCGCCCGTCACCCTGGAGATCATCGCCGGCCCCTCGGGCGGATTCACCACCACGCTGCTGGGCACCAGCGTGGTCGTGCCGGCCGAGCATGGCGATGCGCCCGCCATCGGCCGCGTGTGGATCGCCTACACCTCGACCACCCCCGGCGACGTGGCCGCTGGCAGCGTCACCATTGCGCAGCAGGGCACGCCAGAGCAATGGGTGATCGCCCTGTCGGCCAACACCATCGCACGGCCCAAGGCCGCCGTGGCGCTGGCGCTGGACCGCTCGGGCAGCATGAGCAGCAACGCCGGCGACGGCACCACCAAGCACCAGAAGCTGGTCGAGGCGGTGGAGGTCTTCGTCGACACCATGCTCGAAGGCGACGGCCTGGGCCTGGTGGGTTACGACCACCTCGTCGATAGGCTGATGGACGTGACCGACGTCGGCCCCATGCCGCCGGTGGCTGGATCGGGCCGGGCGCAGGCCGCCACCATCCTGGCCGGCCCGGACCTGCTGCCACGCGGCGCCACCGGCATCGGCGCCGCGCTGGTCGAGGCGCAGGAGGTGCTGGACGACGCCCAGGCCGCCGCCGTGCCGCCCTACGACGTGCAGGCCATCGTGGTGCTGACCGACGGTATCGAGAACGTCGCGCCGATGATCGCCACCGTGGCGCCCGGCATCACCGCCCCCACCTACGCCGTGGGCCTGGGCATGCCCGGCGGAATCAGCACATCGGCACTCGACGCGCTGGCCGAGGGCACGGGCAACTACCTGCTGGTGACCGGCGCGCTGAACGATGACCAGCGCTTTCGCCTGTCCAAATTCTTCCTGCAGATCCTGGCTGGCGTCAGCAACGCGCAGGTGGTGCTGGACCCGGTAGGCCACCTGGTCTTCGGCCCCACGCACCGCATCGCATTCGACATCGGCCTGGCCGACTACGGGCTGGACGCCATCCTCACCAGCGCGTTGGCCCCGGCCATCGACCTGCGGCTGGAGGCGCCCGACGGCAGCGTGTTGACGCCGAACCTGCCCGCAGCCCTGGGCAGCTTCGTCGAGCGCCGGCAAGAGAGCTACTACCGCCTGCCGCTGCCCCTGGGCGACCCGGGCAAGCAGGTGCACGCCGGTCGCTGGCACGCGCTGCTGCGGCTGGACGAAAAGCGCGTGGACAAGCTGCTGCGCGGCACCGAGAAGCAGGACCAGGCGGCGCTGATCCGCGAACTGCGCAGTGGCAGCGTGGCCTACAACTTCCTGGTCCACGCCTATTCCACGCTGCGCTTCGACTGCGCCTGCCAGGGCGGGCCGCTGCTGCCCGGCGATGCGGCGCTGGTCACCGCCACGCTGGACGAATACGGCGTGCCGGTAGAGGGCCGCGCCGCCGTGTGGGTGGACGTGACCGGCCCGCGCGGCACGGCCACGCGCCAGGTGCGGCTGGACGAGGTGGAACCCGGCGTGTTCAGCGGCGAGATCCACGCGCCCGTGCCCGGCCTGTACGCGCTGCGCTGCCGGGCCCGCGGCCGCACGCTGTCGGGCGTGCCGTTCACCCGCGAACGCGCGCTGAGCCTGAGCGCCATGCGCCACGAGCCGCCCCGCTCCGGCGACCCGCTGGGCGAATGGCTGGAAGAGCGCGACGAGCGCCTGTGCAAGCTGCTGCACTGCCTGCTGGACCACGGCAAGGGCGAGGGCAAGACCGAAGGTGCCGGCATCGATGCCGATGCGCTGCGCAAGTGCCTGCCGACCTTCTGCCGGCCTAGACCCAAGCGCCGCGCCATCGAACGCGCGTTGCCGGTGCGCGCGCCCAAGGCGGACCTGCCGGCGCCCAAGATCGCCACGCTGGTGGAGGCGCCATCGAGCGAGCCGGTGCGGCGCCGCAAGGACATGCCGGACATGCACCCACCCGGCGCGCCCATGTTCGAGCTGAGCCCCGAAGACAAGCGTGCCGAGGGCAAGACACCGGACCAGCCGGCAACGCCGACGCCACCGGCAAGCGGAGACCGCCATGAATGAGCACACGTCCCCTCCCGGCCCCGGCCCGCAGGCCCCGGCCGCACGCCTGGCGCCCTACGCGCTGCGTGGCCAGTTTCTGGAGGTGTGCGACTGCCACACCATCTGCCCCTGCTGGACCGGCCGCGCGCCGGAAGAAGACGTGTGCACCGGCGTCTTCGCCTGGGTCATCGAAGCCGGCCAGATCGACGGCGTGGACGTGGCCGGCCAGCGCGCCGTGAGCGTCTCGACCCATCAGGGCCACCGCGACAACGGGCACCAGCGCGTGATGATCTTCGTCGGCGACGAAGCCAGCGACGCCCAGGCCAGCGCCATGGCCGGCGCTTTCAGCGGCCGCTTCGGCGGCCCGTTGGGCGAGCTGGCGACGCTGCTGGGCGAGCTGCTGGCCGTGGAGCGCGCGCCGATCGACGTGACGCTCGGCAGGCGCCGCGCGACGCTGAGCGTGGGGCGGCGCATTGCGGCCGAGGCGACCAGCCTGGTGGGGCCGGATGGTCAGGCAACGACGCTGGCGAACGCCAGGCTGTCGAGCGTGCTGGGGTCGCCGGCCGAGGTGGGCGTCAGCCAACGCTTCAAGGTGGGGCTGCCGGGGCGCGGGATCGATCTGGATCTGCGTGGGCGCAGTGCGATGCGTGGCGCGTTCGACTACCGGCACGCGCCTGCGGGGCCATGAGCGCGACGGCGCGCATCGAGCAATCGCGCACCGCAGCGCGATGCACGCAGGACCACCAATGAGCACCGCGGCGCGCGGCCATGGCCTGCAGCCACCGTGGTGGCAGCGCCTGCAAACGCGGCCACTCGTCCCGCTGGTGCCGCTGGTGCTGGCGGCGGCGCTGGGCTGCCTGGCGTTGCTGCTGGCCGGCAGCGCGGCCGGCTGGCTGCCGCATGCGGCGCGACCGGCGCGTTGGGCCGTCGGCACGTGGGCGGCGCTGTTTCTGCTGGGGTGGATGTTGATGACGGGGGCCATGATGCTGCCCTCGTCGCTGCCCTTTCTGGCGGCGGCGCAACGCATCGGTGGCGGGCGCGCGAGCACGGCTGCCGGCGCCGGCTTCGCTGCCGTATGGCTGGCTGTCGGGGTGTTGCAGTGGATGGCGCTGTGGCTTGCAGGCGGCCTGTTGTCCGGCCTTTTGCCCGGCCAAGCCGAACACGTGGCCGCAGGCAGCTTGCTGACCGCAGCGCTCTACCAGATCAGCCCGCTGGCCCAGGCCTGCCAACGCGCCTGTGAACGGCCGTTCGCGCTGCTGGCGCGGCACTGGCACGGCGGCCCACACCCCGGACGCGACGCGTGGATGGCCGGGCTGCACTACGGCGCCAGCTGCGTGGGCTGCTGCGTGCCGATGATCCTGCTGATGTTCGTCGTGGGCATGCACGACGCGGTGTGGCTGCTGGGCCTGGCGGCGCTGATGCTGGCGCAAAAGCACAGTGCATGGGGGCGGCACATGGCCTGGCCTGCAGCGCTGGTGTTGGCGCTGATGGCAGTGGCGCTGGCCCTTGGTGGGTGGACGCCGGAACTGCGCGGTCTGCGCGCGTTGTGTGGAGGTTGAAAGAGCTTTGGCCACGTGATGATTTAACGAGGTTGGGGTGAGGCCGCAGAAGGCCGTTGCGCGCGCTGTGTGCGACGCGGCTCCATGTGCCCGTCAGACGGTGGCTTTACGGGCCGGAGCCGAGGAGATGAACAAGGCGCGCTCCCGCGTCATGTGGTCGAGTCGTCCTACCTGCGCTCTTGCGCGTGGACCCAAGACTTGCATCATGTGTTGGCACCTGCCAACGCCATCCACGATCGAGGACCCTCATGCCCACAGACCAACCCCCAGCTGGCGGCGTTCCGACTTCTTCCGGCCGCAACCGCTTTGCGAACAAGCGGATGGTCTGGGTAGTCGCCGCAGTCGCTGCTGTCATCCTGCTGTTTGTGGCCTACGCGGTGGCCACCGCCGTTGCGGCCTGAGCCCATAGCGCACCCGAGGAATCACATGTTCAACCTTCACACTTCGTGGCGGCTGCCGATGGCTGCGGCCTTTGCTTCGCTCGTGCTGCTGAGCGCATGCCAGCGCGAAGAGGCAACGCCGGGCGTGGCGGGCGGCACGGCCAATGCACCTTCGGCAGCGGGCAGCACACCTGTGGCAGCACCGACGACGGGCGATGCCCAAGTCGGCGCCGGCAAGAGCCCCGGCACCCCACGTGCCGACGGGGGTGGAGCGCCCGAAGGTGTGAGCGGAAGCGGCGCAATGGCACAGGGCGCGGGGTCTGGAGCCGAGACTTCGGCGTCGGGCATGCCGGCCATCCCGCCTGCATCTGCGCCTGGGACCGCTGCGCCAGCGCAGCCGGCTTCAGCGTCGGGGTCTTGATCTGGTTTGACGCCTGGGACCGTGCGCGCTTGGCGCTGCCCGTGAGCTGCAGTGGCTTCATGTCGGGCGCAATCACCAAAGAACTCCACACGAGCGTTCGCAGGGCGGCAATGGCGGCAACACGTTGCTTGGCCACATCCGCCACGGCGACGCGCTGCGGCCCGGCGAGACGACGGGCCAACTTCGGCGAGATCGGTACGCGCCGCTCGTGGTAGCCCTCTGTCTTGCCCTGGCCTCGCACGGTGGCTTGGGCCACGACCTGGAGTGCCGCATCTTCGGGCCAGCCATCGAGCCGCCAAGCTGAGCCCTGTGCGAAACGCCCTCCCGTCAACAGTTCGGTCATCAGCTTGTACTCAAAGCCCGTGGCCGAAACAGTCAGGGCATTGGCCGGTGGACGCCGCAGAAGTGGCGTGGGCGTCGGCAGTCAGAACATACCAACTAGGTTATATTTGGCGCATGGAGAAGGGAGCGCCGCACTGCAAGCTGGCCATCGTCAAGCGGCTTGTGGAGGCGGGAAGCGTGCGCGCCACGCACTCCGCGCGTTCAGGCGCAAGCGCGCTGGGGCTGACCTTCCCGGACATGCTGGGCGTGGTGGTGGCGCTCACTCCGGCGGACTTCCTCAAGAGCATGACCACCCATGCCGACCACACGGTGTGGCAAGACGTGTACCGGCCCGCCACGCAGGTGGGCAAGGTGTATCTGAAGCTGACGGTGATCGACGACGTGCTGATCGTGTCCTTCAAGGAGCTATGACCATGAAATGTCCTGTCTGCGGCGCGGCCGACCTGGTCCGCGACACCCGTGATCTGTCCTATGTCTACAAGGGCGAGACGACCACGATTGCGGCGGTGACCGCCGACTTCTGCCCGGCGTGCGATGAATCCATCACCGACGCGGCCGAGACTGATCGCGTGATGCGCGACATGCAGGCGTTCAACCAGCAGGTCAACGCTGCGATCGTCGACCCCGCGTTCATCGTGGGGGTGCGCACAAAGCTCGACCTGGGTCAGCGGGAGGCTGCAGAGTTGTTCGGGGGCGGGGTCAATGCCTTCTCGCGCTACGAGAACGGCCGCACCAAGCCTCCACTTGCATTGGTGAAGCTGCTCAAGATCCTGGATCGGCATCCGGAACTGCTCGACGAGGTCCGGGCCGCCTGAGCGGCGGGCCTGTTGCGGACTCCGGCGCGCCGCAGCATCGGCCAGCATGCTGCAGTGAAGGCCCTGCCTGGACAGCAGGGCCTTCATAGGCTGGCCTGCACGGTCGCCGTCAAACGCTCAACGCCCAGCCGGCTGTACCGGTATTGCGCCATGCCCAGGCTGAACGTGAAACCAGGCTCGTCAGCCAGAGGCGACAAGTCCGCAACCTGCGCATCGCGCGCCAGGCCATGCGGCAGCAGGTGGTGCCGGATTTCGAGCGTCGTGACAAGCTGGCCAAATGGCCCGGCCTGCGCCGGATCGAACACGACAAGGCGGTCGGCCGCACCGAGGCGGCTGCCGATGCGGCCTTCGTCCTCGGGAAACTGCATGTCGTCGAAAGCCCTGTCGTAGGGCAGCGCGTGCAGGTTGGCCACCGTCTTGGTCGCGGCCAGTGCGCCTTCGTACTCGATACCGAAGCGCACCCAAGGCTCGCCCAGTTCTTCCGCGAGGGCATTTAGCGCCTCCGGATGTGTAGCCTGCTCCACCAACTGACGGTTGTCAGCAGGAATGCTGGCGGTGGGCTGCGCCGCAATGAGGCGCCGTGTGGCTTCAAGTACGCGCAAGTCCACATACACGCCAGCCATAGGCTCGTCGCGCATACGGATCGGCCCCAGGCCGTTGCGCTGACGCTGTAGCAGCGGGGTGAGATCGTGGCTCGGTGGTGTCAGCACCCAGGCGCGCGGTTGCTCGAAACCGACCGGGCGATGGTCATTGGGCTGCTGATGGGGACTCTTCCCAAACGAGGTCGAAACAAGCATTACCGACAAGAGTGCACGAGCGCGTCCGCCCCCGCCATGGCGGACCCCCAATGCCTCAGCCCGCAGGACAACGCGTCAGCAGCTCCTCCAGATCCACCAGATCCACTGGTTTGGTCAGATGCGCGTCAAACCCTGCTTCGCGCGAGCGTTCTCGATCGGCTTCGCTGCCCCAGCCTGTCACGGCCACCAGCACCGTCCGGTGGAACCGGGCGTCGGCTCGCAGTTGCTTGGCCACCTCATACCCGCTGATGCCGGGCAGGCCGATGTCGAGCAGCACGATATCGGGGTCGAAACTGGCCGCGGCGTCCAGTACCGCCTCGCCCACGTAAGCGGTCTGGATCCGGTGGCCCATGAGGTCGAGCACGGAGGCCAGCGTTTCCGCGGCGTCGACGTTGTCGTCCACCACCAGGATCTTCAGCGCCGGCGCGCCCTGCGCTGCGCCGTCGGCATCGCTTGCCGCCGCAGCTGCCGTGACCGACTGGGGCAGGCAGGGAATACGCACGGTGAAGGTGCTGCCGTGGCCCGGCCCGGCGCTGCTTGCGCTGACGCTGCCGCCGTGCAGTTCGATCAGGCTGCGGACCAGGTACAGGCCGATGCCCAGCCCGCCCTGTGAACGGTCCAGAGTGCGGCCCACCTGGGTGAACAGTGAGAACACCTTTTGCAGCATGTCGGCAGGAATGCCAACACCGTTGTCGCTGATTTCCAGCACGGCGGTGGCATCCTCCTGGCGCGCCCACAGCTGGATGTGGCCATCGCTGGGGGTGTACTTGGCAGCGTTGTTGAGCAGGTTGCCAAGCGCCTGGGCCAGCCGCGTGCTGTCGGCCATGAGTTCGATGTCCTGCTCCGGCATGTCCACCACGAGCCCGTGGCCGCGCGCCTCGATGGCCGGCCGGCTGATTTCCACGGCGGTCTCGATCGCCGATTTCAGACCGATGCGGGCAGGCTCGATGCGGATCTTTCCGCTGTTGATGCGCGAGATGTCCAGCAGGTCATCGATCAGCCGCACCATGTGCATCAGCTGGCGCTCCATGGTTTCGCGGGCGCGCTGCGAGGTCGGGCCATTGCCGCCGTCGCGCTTCAGGATCTCCAGCCCGGTGCGTATGGGTGCCAGCGGGTTGCGCAGCTCATGGGCCAGCGTGGCCAGAAACTCGTCCTTGGCGCGGTTGGCATCGTGCAGCACCTGTTCGGCCTGCTTGCGCTCTGTCACATCGATCACCGATCCGGCCATGCGAAACGCCCGGCCATGCGCGTCCTTCTGCGCCAGGCCGGCTAGCAGGAACCAACGCCATTCGCCGCACTTGAGCCGCAGGCGGCATTCGACCTGGTAGGTCGTGTCGGCGCGCAGATGTTGCCGCAGGGCGGCCCGCACCTGGGGCCGATCGCCGTCGTGCATCACAGAATCCAAGGCCGACGGCAGGTCGGGAAACTCCTCGTCGCTGTAGCCCAGCAGGGCCTTGAAGCGCGGCGAATAAAAGGTGGTTCCGGCGATCATGTCCCAGTCCCACAACCCGGCACTGGAACCTCGCACGGCGAGCTGGTAGCGGTCATCGCTCTGGCGCAGCGCCCGGTTCGCGTCCTCCAGCGTTTCAGCGCGCCGGCCCAGTTCATCGAGCATGGCGTTGAACACGTCTGCCAGGGCGCCGACTTCATCGTCGTCGCTCTTCACCGCGCGCAAGCTGAAGTCGCGCTCCCGCAGGATCTGGCGTGCGACCCCGCTGATGGCCAGCACCGGGCCGGTCAGTGTGCGCTGCAGCCGGTTCGACAGCAGCAGTGCTGCGGCCAGGCTGCTCGACAGGACGATGGCCAGCACACCCACGTACTCCAGGATGCGGTACAGCAGCTGGTGGCGGGCCTGCAGGTAGACCGTGCCGATCTGCTCACCGCCGGACATCACCGGCCGCCAGACCTCCACCCACTCGTGGTCGAGGTGCACGCCAGGAGCGCGGGCCTGCGCAGGCAGCGGCCGATCTTGGCGCTCGCCCGGCTGAAATGCGGCAAACAGCTGGCCCTGCTCGTCAAACAGCACGGCCGCCACGACATCGGGTTTGGCGCGCAGGACACTGAGGTTCTCAGCGGCAACTTTGCGATCGTCAAACACCAGAGCCGCGCTGCTGGCCAGCCCCACGATGTCGGCCTGGGTCAACAGATCGTTCTCGACGGAACGCAGCTGGCTGCGCAGATCGAACGCGACCAGCGCCAGGCCCGCCAGCAGCAGGGCCAGCGAGGTGGTGGCGATCAGAATGAAGTTGAGTTTCTGCCGGATGGACCGGGCACCCGGGAGCTTCATCGTGTCCGCCCCTCCACGTCCCGCGCCACCGCCAGCAGGCGTGCGCTGAGTCGAAGCGAGCGCGCCTCGGCGGCGCTCAGCGAGACCGAGAAGCGCATGCGCCCGCCTTCAGCGGAAAAATTGATGACGCTGCCCAGCGGCAGCCCGGGCTCCTGATCGGTCACGACCAGCACCGGCCCGGCAACGGCTGCGAGCAACTCGTGCAGCCGCGTGCTGCGACGGCCGACGAACAGCACGTGCGCGCCGGTGAACGTGCTGGCGTCGGCGCCCACGCGGCGCAGCACCACGGGCCGCCCGTCCAGACTGCGCCCGGTCACCAGCTGCTCGAGATCGGCCGCAACCGCGTCATCGCCGACGACGCCGATCACCAGCGGCGTATCGGGGCGCTCGAACGTGCCGGCCGGCCAGTCCACAAACGCACCGAACTTGTACAGAAAGGCCGCCTTGACCGCACTGTCGCGCTGCACCTGCGTTGCCTGTGCCCAGGCCACACCCGACAGGCACAGCAGCGCCAGCCAAAGTGCCGCCAACAGGCCCACCAACGACAGGCGTCGACGGTGCGGGATCAAAGCTGCCACACCGCCTTCAGATAGAGCTTGCGTTCGATCTGGCTGGCGACGCCCGCTGCGCTGAATTCGACGTGGCGCTTGTCGAACAGGTTTTGCAGCAGCAGCGACAACTCCAGCGCCGGGCTGACGCGCACCGCCAGGCGCGCGTCGACAGCGGTGTAACGTGGAACCACCGGGTCAGGCAGAGCCCCGACATGGCGCACCATCACATCGAATTCGCTGCGCGCGCCCAGGTTCAGGCTGGAGCGCAGGCTCCACTGCCGGCGCGGATCATTGCCCAGGTTGGCGATGGAGGTGGCGTCGGCCGCGGCGCCCGAGGTGAAGCGCAGGCTCTTGCGCAAGCTGGTGTAGCCCCCCGCAAGCCGCCACGTCGGGGTGGCCTGCCATTGGCCCCAGGCTTCCAGCCCCTGGCCCGACCCTTCGATCTGGTTCTCGATGGTGGTGGGCAGTGTGCCGGTGCCCGCGCGCAAGCCCTTGTAATGCTGGCGGAAGGCGGTGACCGAGTACGTCACCGACTGCCCCAGTTGCCCGCGGTGGCCCAGTTCGAACACGTCGGCTGTCTCCGACTGGAAATTCGGCCCGCCCGTGATGATGAAGGGCGCGTTGCCCGGGAAATAAAAGTCGCGGTCGATACGAGAGGGCGCGCGCACCGCGCGCGAGGCGGCCATCCAACTCATGTCGCGGGCCGAATGCTGGAAGGCGAGCCGGGCATTGGGCAAAACCTCCACACCGGTGTAGCTGTTGCGCTCGGCCTTGGCGCCCAGGGTGAGCTGCCAGCGCTCTCCCAGCTTCATCTGGTGCTGGGCGAACAGGTGGGCCCAGGTGAGTTGTCGTTCCGCCGGGTTCATGCGCACCACGACGCTCGGTGTATCGACGTCCTCGCCCCGGCGGTAGCCCGCGCCCCAGATCAATTGCTGGCCGGCTGGCATGCGCGGCTCATGCGCGAACTCCAGATTCACGTTGGTCGAGCTGTTGCGGATCTGGGTGATCTCATCGCGCTCCGCCTTGTCGTAATAAGCCAGGAGCTTGTAGGGCGAGCCGT
This sequence comes from Rhodoferax sp. RT4P68, assembly GCF_056521305.1. NCBI lineage: Bacteria > Pseudomonadati > Pseudomonadota > Betaproteobacteria > Burkholderiales > Comamonadaceae > Rhodoferax > Rhodoferax sp. RT4P68. The sequence continues at coordinate 104,804 of NZ_JBWMBB010000003.1, read as the reverse complement.
CTGCAAACCGGCTGTTCCAGCGCGCCAACAGGTTGCCGCCGCGCTGCCTGGGCGCAAGATTGCTGTACGGTGCCTCACCCGCGCGGTAGACATCGCCCTGCAGCGTGAGCTGCGAGGTGTCGCCCCTGAGGTCGGCACGAAAGCCGACCTGATAGCGCCGCGTGTCGTCCAGGCGCTCGAGACCGCTGGCCAGATGGGTGTTGTCACGTTCACTGGTCAAGCCGTACAGGCGGATGTGGCCCGACTCGCCCAGCGCCCCACCCCAGCGCACGGCCTCTCGGCCACCGTGCGCAGAACGGACCACCGACACCAGCGTACCCTGCGTCGCCGCTGCTTCGCGGCTGATGACGTTGATCACCCCATTGACGGCGTTGGCGCCCCAGATCGTGCCGCCCGGCCCGCTGATGACCTCGACGCGGTCGATGTCTTCCAGCATCACCGTGTTGGCGTCCCAGAAGACACCCGAAAGCAGATTGGAATAGACGCTTCGGCCGTCGATCAGCACCAGCAGCTTGTTGGCGATCTCGTTGTTGAACCCACGCGCGCTGATCGCGTAGCCGCCTGCGCTGCTCTGGGCAACCTGCAGGTTGGGCGCCAGGCGCAGCACGTCGGGCAGGCTGGTGGCAGCGGAACGGCGGATGTCTTCGCTGGTGATCACGTAGATCGACGCGGCGGCCGACTGCAGCGGCTCGGCACGCCCCGAAACGGAGGTCACCTCGATGTTGCCGAGCTGCTCCAGGCTCATGTCGGCCAGGTTGAGCAGTGATGCGGTCTCCTGCGCAGCGGCTGTCCCCTGCGCCAGCGCGGCCAGTGCACACGCTGCGAGCACCGTGCGTGCGGTCTGCGCTGTTGAAATTCTTCCCATGTCGCCCCCTCAGCCAGGCGGCATCTTAATGGCGTGCCACAAGCAGTTGCAGGGGTCTTGAAAGAGTCGGCTTCGTCCTACAAACTATGCGTTTCAGCGCGGTGAAGCCGGCTCAACGTTTGGCGACCGGCGGCGGCAACGACAGGCCGCGCGCGGCCATCACCGCGCGCAGCACGTTGGGCAGGTCGGTGATGATGCCGTCGACCTTGGCATCCATCAGCGCGTGCATGGTGTTGGCGTCCGACACGGTCCACGGCACGACCTTGATCTTCTCTGCATGCGCACGCGCCACCAGTTCGGGCGTCGTGTAGGGCCTGTAGTTGGCGTCGCCGACCTTGCCGTTTTGCGGGTCACCGTGCACCGGCGAGATGGCGTCGGCGCCGAATGACTTGGCGGCCTTGACCAGGTCGCCGCCGAAGTCGTCGATGTCGATGCCGCCCAGCCAGGGCGAGGGGCCCGGCTGACCCACTTGCAGGAACTGCTGGCCGTTGGTCAGCGCCACGATGGGCAGACGCGGCTCGGTCTTGCGCACCAGCATCAGCGCGCCCCAGTCGAAGCTCTGGATGGTGACCTGGCGCACCATGCCGGCACGGCGCACTTCGTCGATGACCACCTGCACGAACTGCTCGCGCGGCGCCGTCTCCTGCGGAGCACCGGCCTCGACCTTGGTCTCGATGTTGAGCAGCACGTCGTCGGCGCGGTAGGACTTCACCAGATCGAGCACCTCGCGCAGCGTCGGCATGCGCGAGCCGGGCACCAGCCGCTGGTTGGGGTAGGCCGCCAGCCGCAGCGAACCGCAGTCCAGCGTCTTGACCTGGGCCAGTGTCAGCTCCTTGATGTAGCGGCCCACATAGGGGTAGAGCGGGTCGCCTGCCGTGGCGGGCGCCGTGTCCTGGCACTTCTGGCCGGAGATGCGGCGGTCGTGCGTGACCACGGCCACGCCGTCGGCAGTGACCTGCGTGTCAAGTTCCAGCGTGGTGACGCCCATCTCCAGCGCGTTGCTGAACGAGGCGATGCTGCTCTCGGTCACCAGGCCCAGGCCGCCGCGGTGGGCCTGCAGATCGAAGGCGCGCGGCTGGTGGAACAGGTGCTCGTCATCGTCGCTGCCGCCACCGCATGCGGCGAGCAGTGCGAGCGCTGTGGCCGCCGCAGCGCGGCGGGTGAAGGTCAGGCCACGCGTGGCCGTATACGGAGTCGGAAGCCAGGAAAGGCGGGAGGCGTTTTGCATACCTGCAGCTTAGGCAGGGCGTGTGAAAGGGCCGTGACCGCAGGTAGCGCTCACGCGGGTCGCGCGAGAGCAGCAGGTCACACGTCGATTCCGTGGTGCAGCTTGGCGCACTGCGTTGCGTGACGACAAATCGGATTGGTTGTCGATGGCGCCCGCCCGCCGCATCTACCCCCTGCCCCCAGCCTGCGCCCGCCCCAGCAGAAACGCCCGCTCCGCCCCGTTCTGCGCCAGCTGGGCGGCGCTCAGCCACGCCGCCTGCGCCTCGGCATGCCGGCCCAGCTTGCCCAGCAGATCGGCGTGCACGCTCTGCAGCCAGGGATAGTGGCGCAGCGCTTTGTCATGCAGCAGCGCCTCAACCAGCACCAGGCCAGCCGCCGGCCCTTCGGCCATGCCAACGGCGACGGCACGGTTCAGCGCCACCACCGGCGAGGGCGCGGCCTGCATCAACCGCGCGTACAACGCGGCGATGCCCGGCCAGTCGGTCTGCGCGGCCGTAGACACCCGCGCGTGGCAGGCGGCGATGGCGGCCTGCAGCGCGTAGACGCCGCCCTCGCCGCCCAGCGCCGTGACACGCTCCAGTGCCACCAGGCCGCCGCGCACCAGCAAACGGTCCCACAGCGCGCGGTCCTGCTCGGCCAGCAGCACCGGGCGGCCCTGCGCATCCACCCGCGCCGGTGAGCGCGAGGCCTGCAACTCCATCAGCGCGAGCAGGCCCCACACCTCGGGCTCGTCGGGCGCAATCTGGCTCAGCAGACGGCCCAGGCGCAGCGCTTCCTGCGTCAACGCGGGCCGCATCCAGTCGTCACCGGCTGTCGCCGTGTAGCCTTCGTTGAAGATGAGGTAGACCACCTCCAGCACCGAGGCCAACCGCCCGGCCAGCGCGTCGCCCGGCGGCAGGTCGAATGCGACACCGGCCTCGCCCAGCGTGCGCTTGGCGCGCACGATGCGCTGCGCGATGGTGGGCTCGGGCACCAGATAGGCCCGGGCGATCTCGTGCGTCGTCAGGCCGCCCAGCAGCTTGAGCGTGAGGGCCACGCGCGCCTCGGGCGAGAGCACGGGGTGGCAGGCGGTGAACATCAGGCGCAGCAAGTCGTCGCCGATGGTGTCGGCGCGCGCGGCGTCCAGCGAATCGACGAAGTCGGGCACGATCAGCGCCTGCTGCACATCCAGCTCATGGCCGACCTGCGCCAGCTTGGTGGCCTGTAGCTGCTGGCGCCGCAGGTGGTCGAGCGCGCGGCGCTTGGCGGTTGTCGTCAGCCAGGCAGCAGGGTTGTCGGGCACGCCCTCTTGCGGCCAGTGCTCGAGCGCAGCGATCAGCGCGTCCTGCGCCAGCTCTTCGGCCACGCCGATGTCGCGCACCATGCGCGCCACCACGGCCACGATGACGGCGGATTCGCGGCGCCATACGGTGGCGATGGCCTGGTGCGTGGGCGCGTGCATGCGGGCGGATCGCGGGGCCGGCGTCAGGCCGGCATCAGGCGCTCGGTGGCGTGCCGACCATGTGGACGAACTCCCAGATGTGGCCGTCGAGATCCGTGAAGCTGTGGGCATACATGAAGCCGTGGTCCTGCGGCGCGCTGGGCACGGTGCCGCCGGCGGCCTGGGCCTTGCGGACCAGTTCGTCGACCTCTTCGCGGCTGGTGCACGAAAGGCACACCAGCACCTCCACGCTCTCGTGCGCGTTGACGATGGTCTTCTTCGTGAAGGTCTGGAAGAAGGGCTCGACCAGCAGCATGGCGAACAGGTTCTCGCCCAGCACCAGGGCGGCCCCCTGCTCGTTGGTGAACTGCGGGTTGAAGTCGTAGCCCAGGCTGCGGAAGAAGGCCTGGCTGCGCTCCATGTTCCGGATGGGCAGGTTGACGAAGATCTGCTGGTGTTGCACGGCGTGGCTCCTGGGTGTTGATGCCTGCACGACGCGCGGCGGGGGGCGGAATCGACAAGCCCCGCGCAAAGCAATCAGCGGGGCCGGCCGTCGTCCCAGCACGGCGCCAGGCCGCGCACCTCGACCGTGCACCAGCCGGCGGCGGGGCATTGTGCGGCGATCTCCAGCGCTTCTTCGCGCGTGGCGCAGTTGAGCAGAAAGAAGCCGCCCACCATTTCCTTGGCCTCGGCAAACGGGCCGTCCAGCAGGTGCGTCTTGCCGGCGCGGCGCTGCACGCGCGTGGCCGCATGCTCGGACGCGAGCGATTCGGCCGCCACCAGCAGGCCGCGCGACTGCAGCTCGGCGGCGAAGGCCAGCATCTCGTCGTAGACCGCGCGGCCTTCGGCCTCGCTGCGCGTGGCGCGCTGGCCGACAGGTTCGTGGATCAGCAGCAGGTAGGACATGGGTGGGGCCTGACGGAACAGGGCGCTGATCATAAAAGCTGTGGCTGCATCGTCATCACTGCGCCCGGTGTCCGGATCAGAGGATGACGTTTCCCTCTTGCCAAGCCGCGAGCATTGCGGCGGCGACCTCGACATGGCCGTCGCTGGCAAGCTTCTCAAGCAGCCCCTGGACTGGTGGGTTTGAACGCAGCGATTGGCGCAAGCCACAGTATTGGCTCAGCCCGAGAAGATCTCGTGGTCAAGCGACGAACCCAGCTGCTTGAGGGCGCGTCGCCGGCTCGACTGCTCCCTCTTCTGCCACGCGAGAACAGAAGACCTGCGCACGCGGCGTTGGTTTCCCACCTGCTGATGCAGCTCGATATCCCCCGCGTCGATGCGCGCGACCATGTAAGGCCGCGAGACTCCTACGAGATCTGCCGCTTCCTGACTGCTCAGCACCGGGTCTACCGACTCACCCGCTGCCGCGCGCTCGGGAACATAAGTCCACTGCGGACCCGTGGGCATCGTCATCTGCAAGGCCTTGACGAACTCGCTCTTGATGGCCCGTACCGCAGCCGGTGAGATGTTGTGCACGTGCTGACGCACGATGTCCAGCAGAGGTTCGACCTTCACGGAGACGTTCAGCGCGCTGCCCGCCAGGACTTTCACGGGCGCAGCCGCAGCCCTGGCCTTGGCGTTGGCCGCCCGCGTAGCTGAGGATCTGGCCGGCGCCGGCTTGGCCGAAGTGGCTGTCTTGTGCATGGGCATGGTGAGCCCAATGTACCACCGTGCACATCGAAATACTCGAAATGCGCGAAACGCAATCCGACAGTGCTTGAACCTGGTTAGCGCTGCCAGATGCCCCGTCCCGCCGCCTGCAGCGAACCCGTAGCGCGCTAGCGCAACCCCTCCCACCACAGCCTGTTGGTGCGCGCCGCCCCCACCGTCAGCACCTCGCCGATCTCCGGCGTCGCCAGGTCGATGCCCTTGGCCTTGGCCAGCGCGGCCAGCTCGGCCATCGGCGCCTGCCAGCGGTGGAAGGCCAGGTCGAAGGTGCTGTTGTGCACGCTGTACAAGGTCTTGGCGCGCAGGTCTTCGAACGCGCGGATGCTCTGCTCGGGCGTCAGGTGCACCGCGGGCCACCACGGGTCGTAGGCGCCGTTTTCGATCAGCGCGATGTCGAAGCCGCCCAGCCGCTCGCCGATCTCCTTGAAGCCGTCGAAGTAACCCGAATCACCGCTGAAATAGATGCGCTGCCCGCCGGCCTGCAGCGCCCATGAGGCCCACAGCGTCTTGTTGCGGTCGTTCAGCCCGCGGCCCGAGAAGTGCTGGGCCGGTGTGGCCGTCAGCTTGACGCCTGCATGCTCGGCCGACTGCCACCAGTCGAACTCGCGGATGTTGTTGGCAGCCACGCCCATGTCCTGCAGCCGCGCGCCCACGCCCAGCGGCACGAAGTAGTGGCGCACCGTGTCGCGCAGGTACTCGATGGTGGGCACGTCCAGGTGGTCGTAGTGGTCGTGCGACAGCACCAGCCCTTCGATCGGCGGCAGCTCGGCCAGCGTCAGTGGCGGCGCATGGAAGCGCTTGGGTCCGATGAAGCTGACCGGTGACACGCGCTCGCCGAACACCGGGTCGATCAACCAGTACCGCCCCTGCAGCTTGAGTAGATGCGACGAGTGGCCCAGCCGCACGACGTGGTTGGCGTCATTGGCCAGCGCGTCGAGCCGGGCGCGCGTCAACGCCCGCACCGGCACCGGGTCCACCGGCACGGTGCCAACCTTGTTGCCCACAAAAAAGCGCGACCAGATGCGCCAGCTGCTCTGCGTGGGCTTGGCATCGGGGTTCGGCAGGTTGCGGTAGCTGCAGTCGGCGCTGTCGAACTGCGGCGAGCCAGGCAGGCCGGGGCCGCAGGCGGTGGGCGACGCGCAGGCGGCCAGCAGCGCGCAGGCCATGAGCGTTGTGATGCGAAGCAGGGTCGAATGCATGGTCGGCAAAAGGTGGGGCGATGACAGGCGCGAGCTTATCCGCCCGTGCGTGACCGGCGCGGCCGTGTGCCTATGATCCGCGCGATGCATTGGTTCCGCCGCTTCCCCCTCTTCCTCGTCACCCTGCTCGTCACGCTGCTCGTCGCCTGCAGCCTGGGCCTGGCCAGCGCCCGCGCCGAGACCGCGCCGCCCGCCGCGCCCGAACCCGACATCGCCAGCCTGCGCGCACAGCTGGACAAACTGCCCACCGAGGCTGCCGACAGCGAGACGCTGCGCGCGCTGCTGGTCCAGCTGACCCGTTTGTCCGACCGCGCCAACCAGGTCGTCGCGGCGCGCACCGGCCAGCTGAGCGATCTCAACGCGCGGCTGGGCGAGCTGGGCCCGGCGCCTGCGGCCGGCGGTTCGGAAGACGCCGACATCACGCGCCAGCGCCAGGCGCTGACCGCCGAGCGCAACAGCTTGGACGCCGACATCCGCCTGGCCCGCCTGGTCGTGGTGGATGCGCAGCAACGCGGCAACGAGATGCTGGGCAAGCAGCGCGATCTGTTCGAGGCGCGGCTGACCGAGCGTGCCGCCTCGCCACTGAGCCGCACCTTCTGGGCCAATCTGGCCACGGCCTGGCCCGCCGACCTGGCGCGCCTGCAGCCGTTGGTGAACGAGCTGCGCACGGCGCTGGCGCGCGCCATGGAACCAGTGAACCGCAACGGCGTGCTGCTGGCGCTGGCGCTGACGGTGCTGGCCATCACCGTGGTCGATGTGCTGGTCGAGCGCGGCCTGGTGCGTCTGGCGCAGCGCGTGCTGCCGGCCGGGCGGCTGCGCCGCTCGCTGCTGGTGATCGCCATCGTTGCCACCAACATGCTGGTGGTAGGCCTGGCGATGCGCGGCCTGCTGAACAACCTGGAGGCACGTGGGCTGTTCGGCCCGCTCAGCACCCAGCTGGTCCGCATGGCGGACGAGTCGATGCTGTTCATCGCCTTTGTGGTCAGCCTGGGCCGCGCGCTGCTGGCCAACGCCCGGCCGTCGTGGCGGCTGCCGCGCATTCCCGACGACATGGCGCGCCGCCTGGCGCTGTTCCCGTGGCTGACGGCGCTGATCGGCGTGCTGGTCTGGATCCCGACGCGGATCAACACGCTGGTGGAGGCCAGCTTTGCCGCCGTGCTGGCGATGCACACGTTTTCGGCGCTGGCCCTGGCCACGTTGATCCTGGCGTTGCTGCTGAGCCTGCGCGGGCCGCCGGTGCCTGCAGCGGCTGCCAACGGCGAGGCCACGCCCGACGCCGCTTCCAACGCTGCGGCCGACAGCGCGGCGACACCCGTGCCCGAGCGGCCGATGTGGGTCGGCCTGCTGCTGGGCGCCATCGCGCTGGTGCTGATGGTCACCGTGCTGCTGATGGTGTCCGGCTATGTGGCGCTGGCCAGTCTGGTGGCCGGGCAGCTGACCTGGACCGGGCTGGTGGTGGCGGCGTTCTACGTGCTGTTCAAGTTTGCCGACGACCTCTTCATGGCGGTGGTGTCTTCGCGCAGCGGCTTCGGGCAGCGCATGGCCAAGAGCTTCGGCTTCGCGGCCGCGGCGCTGGACCAGGCAGCCGTGGTGCTCTCGGCGGTGGCGCGCGTGGCGCTGTTCTTCTACATGCTGATCGCGCTGGTGGCACCGCTGGGCACCGGGCCGCAAGAGGTGGTCCAGCGCAGCGGCAAGCTGGGCACGGGCTTTCAGATCGGTGAATTCCAGCTGGTGCCGGCCGCGCTGTTCAGCGCGCTGGCGGTGCTGGTGGGTGGCTTCGTCGCGCTGCGCGTGTTCAAGAACTGGCTGAGCGATCGCTACCTGCCCACCACGACGATGGAGCAGGGCATGCAAAGCTCGCTGTCCACGCTGCTGGGCTATGTGGGCGCCATCCTCGTCGTGGCGGCGGCCATGTCGGCCATGGGCATCGGCATCAACCGCATCGCCTGGATCGCCAGCGCGCTGTCGGTGGGCATCGGTTTCGGCCTGCAGGCCATTGTGCAGAACTTCATCTCCGGCCTGATCCTGCTGGCCGAGCGGCCGGTGAAGGTGGGCGACTGGGTGGTGCTGGGCACGACCGAAGGCGACGTGCGCCGCATCAATGTGCGCGCCACCGAGATCCAGCTGGGCGACCGCTCCACGGTCATCGTGCCGAACTCGGAGTTCATCACCAAGACCGTGCGCAACATGACGCTGACCAACGCCGAGGGCCGCGTGCTGATCCGCATGCCGATGCCGCTCTCCACCGACGCCCACCGCGTGCGCGACCTGATGCTGGCCGCCTGCAAAGCGCACCCTGGCGTGCTGGCCACGCCGGAGCCGTCGCTGTCGCTGGAGGGGATCGAGAACGGCAGCCTGATCTTTCAGTCCATCGCCTATGTGGCCAGCCCGCGCCTGGCCGGCGGCGTGCGCAGCGACCTGCTGTTCACGATGCTGGAGGACTTCCGCAACGCGCAGCTGCCGCTGGCGGTGCCGACCATGATGATGGCCAGCGCGCCGGCCGCGTCGGTCGCGCCGTCCATACCGGCTTCGCCCATCCTGGCCGTGCCGCCCTCCTCAGCGGGCTGAGGGCAACCGCACCGCAGGCCGCAAATGCAGGGCGCGTGCAGCGCACCAACCTCATGTCCGCATGAATGCTGGGGGCGTCCACACGGGGCCCAGGCCAGCCACCACAATCGCCGGGCACTTGGACACCCGCAACGCAAAGGAGCCGCTGTGACGACCCATGCCTCAGGAAATCTGTCCCGCCGGGCCGCCCTGCTCGGGCTGGCCAGCCTGTCCGCCACCGCCTGGGCACAAACGCCCGCCCCCTACGAGCCGATGCGCGGGCAGGCCGGCAAGGATGTGATCTGGATCCCCTCGCCCGACGATGTGGTGAACCGCATGCTGCAGATGGCGGAGGTCACCGCCAAGGACCGGCTGTTCGACCTGGGCTCGGGCGACGGCAAGATCGCCATCGCCGCAGCGCGCAACTACGGCGCGCGGGCCACCGGGTTGGAATACAACCCCGACATGGTCACGCTGTCCAAGCGCCTGGCGCGCGAGGCCGGCGTGGCCGAGAAGGCGACCTTCCAGCAGGCCGACATCTTCGTGACCGATTTCTCCAGCGCCACCGTGGTCACCATGTACCTGCTGCCCGAGCTGAACCTGCGGCTGCGCCCCAAGCTGTTCACCATGCCGCCGGGCACGCGCGTGGTGTCGCACTCGTTCTCCATGGGCGATTGGGAACCCGACGAGACGGCGCGCGCCGGCACCGGAGAGCTGTTCCTGTGGCGCATCCCGGCCAACGCATCGGGCGCCTGGGCGCTGCGCGCGCCAGGTGTGTTGCCGGCGGCCACGCTGTACATCAGCCAGCGCTACCAGGTGGTCGAGGGCAATGCTGATTTCAACGGGCTGCGCGCGAGTTTGGTGCAGCCGCAGCTCTCGGGCGATCTGCTGCGCTTCGCGCTGCGCGACCCGTCCGGCGTGATGCTGCAGTTCGAAGGCAAGGTCCACGGCAAGCGCATCAGCGGCACCGTCACCCGCCCGGGCCAGGCCGGCACGCCATTCGAGGCCATGCGCGATGGCGATGCCCAGCCCATCGCCGAAGGCACGGCCGGCCCGCGCGAACAGATCGCCGCCCGCCTCGCGACCAGCCAGGCGCGCTGAGCGTGGGCCGGCCGCCCGCAGAGGTTCGCACCGCAGGCGCCGGGGTCGGCGCAACGCCCGGCCCCCTGGCGGGCGCCACCCCTGCCAATGCGCCGCTGAACCTGCGCCACGCCATCGCCATCACGGTGGGCGTGGTGATCGGCGCCGGCATCTTCAAGGCGCCCTCGCTGGTGGCTGGCAGCGTGCCCACTGCGACCTGGATGTTCGCGCTGTGGGCGGCCGGCGGGCTGCTGGCATTGGTGGGGGCGCTGTGCTACGCGGAGCTGGCCAGCACCTACCCCAGCAGCAGCGGCGAATACCACTTTCTCTCGCGTGCGTTCGGGCGCAACACGGCGCTGCTGTACGCCTGGGCGCGCTTCTCGGTGATCACCACCGGGTCGATCGCACTGCTGGGCTTCGTCTTCGGCGACTACATGACGCAGTTGCTGCCGCTCGGCACCCACAGCAGCGCGCTGTGGGCGGCCATCGCCACGCTGCTGCTGACGGCCATCAACCTGCGCGGCATCCGCAGCGGGGCGGAGACGCAGACCTGGCTGACAGGCGTCGAGGTCGCCGGCCTGGTGCTGGTCGTCGCGGCGGCGCTGTGGATGTGGGCCGGCGCCGGCGCGGCCGCACCGGTTGCAGTGGTGCCTGCCGCGCCACCCTCGCCGGCCACGTGGGGCGGCATCGGCTTTGCCATGGTGTTCGTGCTGCTGACCTTCGGCGGCTGGAACGACGCGGCCTGCATCAGCGCCGACCTGCGCGACCGTCGCGCCATCGCGCGGGCGCTGGTGCTGTCGGTGCTGTTCATCACGGTGCTGTACCTGCTGGTGAACTGGGCCTACTGGTCGGTGCTGGGCCTGGCTGGCATGGCCAAGTCGCAGGCCGTGGCCACCGACGTGCTGACGGCCGCGTTCGGCCCGGCGGCGGGCAAGCTGATCGCCGCCATGGTGGCGGTGGCGGCGCTGACCTCGATGAACGCCACCATGATCGTGGGCGCCCGCACGGCCAGCGCGCTGGGGCAGGATTGGCCGGTGTTCCAGGCGCTGGCGCAGTGGGACGAGGCGCGCCGCGTGCCGCCGCGCGCGCTACGCGTGCAGTGCGTGCTGGCGCTGTTGCTGATCGCCCTCGGGGCGGCGTTCCAGGGCGGCTTTCAGAGCATGGTCGAGTACACGGCGCCGGTGTTCTGGCTGTTCTTCCTGCTGGTGGGGCTGGCGCTGTTTCGCCTGCGTGCGACCGATGGCGCCCGCGAGCGCCCGTTCCGCGTGCCGCTGTACCCGGTGCTGCCGGCGGTGTTCTGCGCCAGCAGCGCCTACATGCTGTGGTCCAGCCTGGGCTATGTGCAATCGCAGCAGTGGGGCGGGTTCAACGCGGCCTGGGTGGGCGCGGCCGTGCTGGCGAGCGGGGGCGTTGTGTTGCTGGTGGTGCGGGGGGTGGGGGCGACAGGGCAGTGACTGTTTGGTACGCCACCGTCAGACCCTGCCCAGCCAGTACCCGGGTCGCCGCCGATGTGGCGCCACCACAAGGACTTCGACGTCCGCTCCGACCTGACGGTAAAGGATGTTGTATGGAAAGCCGGGCACGCGATACCGCCTGATGTCGGGCGCACGCTCCAGGCGAAATCTTTGAGGTTGGTCGCAGATCGCGACCATCGCAATCTCAAACGCGGCCAGGTAACGAGCACCCAGGCCGGCGCGTTGCTCTTCGTAGTACGCAACGTGCTCAAGATGCTCGACGCGCGCAGCGTCGGCGAAAAAGTAGCTCACTTCAACAGTGCCTGAGCCTGGCGGCGCACCTCGTCAGCAGACACGCGGGGGACCAGCCCATGGTCGATTTCGTCCGCACGCCGCGCCGCCTCGACGGCCCACAACTGGGCGATCTCGGACTCGGACAATGCATCCAGGCTGGACAGCAGTTGCTCCGCGAGATCGGCCCGGTCCTGCACCGGCAGTGACAACGCTTCTCGACGGATCGTTTCGGTGTTCATGGCGAAATCCTAGCACCGGCGCGCCCCCCGTGCGATCGTTCCCGACGCGGCGGCGCGGCTCCCCCCGAGCACCGCGCGCGCATGGGACGCGCGGGCGCATCAGTTGCCGCTGAGCGCGCCCAAACGGATCAGCTGCGTCTCGCCACTGTTGGCGCCATCGTCCACGCCGTCGTTGTCGTTCACGATGATCCAGTCGCCGTTGGCCAGACGCGCCAGGCCTTCGATCTTTTCGTAGACGTTGCCGCCCGGCGCCTTCAGGTCGGGCAGCAGGTCGCGCACCAGGGTCTTGGTCAACACTGCACCATCGGCCTGGCCGGTGAGGTCGATGCTGAACAGACGCTTGATGCGCGCGTCCGGGCCGAACTGGTTGTCGCGCTCGACCAGCATGAAGCGGTTGTTGCCCAGCGCCGTGATGTCGGACAGGCCGACCCAGCCGCCGTTGGGCGAGGCCACCGCGTCCAGCGGGTAGAACATGAACTGCCAGGTCTGCGCCGCCAGGTCGTAGACGCCGATGCGCGCTTGCGTCTCACCGGCCCAGGCGCGCTGGAAGGCCACCACCAGCTTGCCGTTCGATTCGGCGATGCCCTCGAAGCCGAAGCGCTGCTGCTTCGCGTTCACGTCCGCCGGCAGCTGGATGATCTGCTGCACCCTGCCTGCAGCGCTGAGCTTGAACACCAGGTTGGCCGACAGCACTGGCCGCGCCGCCTCGCCCACGGTGCCCGCGCCTTCGGAGGCGATCCAGAAGCCGCCGTCACTGGCCAGGCTGATGCCTTCGGGGTCGATGTTGACCGAGCCGTCGGCGTTCACCAGCGCCGCCAGGTCGGTCGCATCGAACGCATTCGCGTTCCGCGTCGCCGGCAAGGTGGCGGCCAGCGCGGCGATGCGCCCATCCGGGTCCACGATGCGGATCTCGCGCTTGAGCTGCGCCGGCTTGCTGGCCGTGTCGATCTCGAAGATGCGGTTGCCGCGGAAGAAGCTGTCGTCAATCGCATAGACGACAGAGCCCGTGGGCGCAGCCGCCAGGCCCGACAGCGCGGCCCAGGGGATGGGGGTGCCGTCGGTGCGGTCGGCCGAGACGATGGTCGGGTAGGCGGCGGGCGCCGTCTGGTACTGGTAGATGTTCAGGCTGGAGCGCACCAGGCCGGCGCGGTCGTCAGCTTCGCTGGCCACGATCAGCAAATTGCGCGAGGGGATGGCCAGCACGCCCTCGGGTGCCAGCGCTGCTGGCAGGGCCTGCTTGTAGGCCGGTGCTTGCGGCTGGCTCATGTCGTAGACCGCGACCACGCTGGAACGCTCGGAGGCCACGAACAGATAGTCCGTGCCGTCGAAGCGCGCGAAGTCGACGTTCTCGGGCTCGTTGCCCTTGGCGTCGGAGCGCTTGTCGTTGTAGTGGCCGATGCGCGCCACCAGGTGCTCCAGCGTGTTGCCGGAATCCCAGGCCACGGTCCCGTCCTTGCGAAACAGCGAGAAGCCGCGGCTGCCGCCGTTCAGGTCGCCTTCGTTGGCCGTGGCGAACAGGGTGCTCGAGAGCCAGCTCACCCCATCGGGCTCGCGCAGGCGGCCGGCTTGCGACTGCGTGAAGCTGACCTGGTTGGGCCGTGGTGCATCCGTCAGGTCGATCTGGGCCAGATCCACCGCCCCGGCACTGAAATGCGCGCTGACCCTGCCGCTGGCCAGATCGACCAGCGCGATGTGGTTGTTCTCCTGCAGCGTGACGACAGCGATGTTGTCGTCGTTGATGTCCACGTACTCGGGCTCGGGGTCGGTGGGATACAGCGTGGCGATGCCGGTCATGTCCACCGTGCGCGTCTTCCAGGTGCCGGGGGCGCCGGCCACGTCGACGATGACCAGGCTGCCGACAGGCAGTTGCGGCGGTGCGCCGTCGCCGAAGTCTTCGTCACGCTGGTTCTCGATCACGACGGCGATGTACTTGCCGTCCTTGCTGCGGGCCACCGAATCGGGCTGGCCCGGCAGGGCGATTTCTGCCAGCACGGCGCGGGTGGCAATGTCCACCACCACCAGCTTGCCGCTGGGGCTGGTGAAGCTGGCCGAGGTGTTCACGGCCACCAGCGCCTGCGCGCCCAGCACCGTCACCGAGGTCGGCTCGCCGCCCATGGCCAGCGCGCCCAGAGCGCGCGGCATCTTCACATCGGTGATGTCGACAAAGCCGACCTCGCCCTTGGGGCTGTTGCTGTAGACCAGCGTCATGCCGTCTTCGCTTGCGGCCACGATCTCGGCCGCTGTCGTGTCGTCGGATTCGCAGGAAGCGCCGACCTGGCTGCACACGGCAAAGGTGGCCGTGCGGTTGAAGAACTTCTCGGCGTTGGGCACCGACGCTGCGGGTTCGTCGTCGCCATTGCAGCCAGCGATCATCACGGTGGCCAGGCCGGCAATGGCCAGCGACATCCAGTTCTTCTTCAAAACACGCTCCTCGGGTTGGGGGGTTGGGCGAGCGCGTTTGTAAGTAGATTGGGTGTCCGTTTCATGACACCCGGCGCGCAAGGGCGACGCTCCAACAAGTCCTACGAGTGCGCGCGCCCTGGCTCGGGCTGAGACGCGAGGCGCAAACCGCGGCGACAGCCCAAGGGTCAGACCGGCTTGCCGGCCAGCCAGGGGTCTTCGGGCAGACCGCCGTACTGTTCGACCAGAAAATCGATGAACGCGCGTGTGCGCCGCGGCAGGTGGGTGCGGCTGGGCACGGCGGCGTAGACGTGGAAGCTGGCGGCCAGCCAATCGGGCAGCACGCGCTGCAGCGTGCGGGCGCGCAGGTCGGCCGCCACGTTGAGCGACAGCGCGCCGACAATGCCGCAATGCCCGCGCGCGGCGGCGATCAGCACCGCCGCGTTGGGAGAGCCGATGGCGGCCCGCCGGGGCTGCAGCGTGGCGGTCTCGCGCTCACCGTTGTCGCCGCTGGAGTGGAACAGCCAGACCTTGCGATCGTGGGCCGAATCGGGCACCAGTACGGTGTGCTCGACCACCTGATCGGGCGTCACGATCTCCGCGTGGCGGGCCAGGTACTCCGGCGTGGCGCACAACACCACCTCGGCATGCGCCAGCAGCCGCGCGACGAAGTAGCCTTCCAGTGGCTCGGGGCTGTGGACCAGGATGGTCACGTCGGCGCTGTCGTCGGGCACCACGGCCTCGGCACCGGACAGTTGCAGATGGATGCCCAGATCGGGGTAGCGCTGCGCAAAGAGCGGCACCAGCCGCGCCAGGCTGGCGGTCAAAAACTCCTGCGGCGCCGCCACGCGCAGCTGGCCGCGCAGGGTGCCAGTGGCCTCGGTGGCCTGGTTGTTCGCATCGTCGATGTCTTCGAGGATGACGCGCACGCGCTCCAGATACTGCGTGCCGACATCGGTCAGCGACAGCGCGCGCGTGGTGCGGTTCAGCAGCCGGGCCTTGAGCGACTCTTCCAGCTCGGCAATGGCGCGTGTGACGACCGAGTTGGCGACATTCAGCGCGCGCGCTGCGCCAGCGAAACTGCCTTCGTCCACCACCTTGACGAAGGTGCGCATGGTTTTGAGTTCATCCATGCGCCCATTGTCGGCGCCCGGCTACTTCGCCAGGCCGAGCTTTTCGACGATGGCCTTTTCGGTCTTCATCGTGTCGATGGCGTACTGCTGGTAGGTGGCCCCGCTCATGTACAGCGGCTCCATGTCGAACTTGGCCAGCGATTCCTTGTAGTTGGGCATCTCCATGGCCTTCTTGAAGGCGTCGTGCAACTGCTGCGCGATCTTCGGGTCGGTGCCCTTGGGCACGGCCAGGCCGAACGGCGAGGTCTGCACCAGGTTGATGCCGATCTCTTTCAGCGTGGGCGCGTTGGGGTATTTGGTCGAGCGCTTGTCGCCCCAGGTGGACAGCAGGCGCAGGCGGCCCTGCTCCACATAGGGGCCCCAGCCCGGCGTGTCGGCCACCGACATCACATGGCCGCCGATCACCGCCTGCAGCGATTCGGAGTTGCCCTTGTACGGGATGTGGTTCAGCGTGACGCCGGACTGCAGCGCGATGTTCTCCATCGTCAGGTGCAGCGTGGTCAGCGCGCCGGGCGAGCCATAGGTCAGCTTGCCGGGGTTGGCGCGGGCATAGGCGATGTAGTCCTGCATCGACTTGATCGGCGAATCGGCCGGCACCACCAGGCCGAACGAGTAGCCGGCCAGGTTGATGACGTACTGCAGGTCGGTCGCCGGATCCCAGTTGATCTTCTGCGTGAACGGCAGGCGGAACACCGGCAGCGGGATCTGCGCGATGGTGTAGCCATCGGGCTGCGCCCCCTGCATCATCTGCGCCGGCAGCACGCCACCGGCGCCGGGCTTGTTCTCGATGATGACCGGCTGGCCCAGGATCTTGGACGCGTTCTCAGCCAGCACGCGGAACGGCACATCGGTGGAGCCGCCGGCGGTGAAGCCGATGAGCACCTTGATCGCGCGGTTGGGGAAAGCGTCGGACTGGGCCGTGGCCACGGCTGGCGCCAGGGCCAGGCCGGCGGCCAGCAGCAGGGAAGGAAGAGCGCGTCGGGTCAGGGGTCGCATGGTCATGGATCGGTGTTCCTCAGGAAATGGAGATCAGGGCGCGGGGCAGCTGTTGGGCGTGCGCGAGCGGGAAGAGAACTTGCAGCCGTAGTCGGCACGCGCCACGGTGGCCGCGTCCAGCACCTCGTCGCCAGCGGGCTTGACGCCGTTCTGCTCCCAGTTCGCCATGGCATCGAAGGCCTGGGCCTGCTCTTCCACGGTGAAGTCGCAATGGCTCACGCCGCGGATGGCGCGCTGCACCAGCCACTGGTCGGTGCCCTGGGCGACGGCGCGGCGCTTGTAGATCTGCTCCATGCTGAACGGCACGTACACATCGCCCAGCGTGTGGATGGTGACCACCGGCACGCTGATGCGCGCATTGGTCTTGGGGAACCAGCGCATACCGTCGCGGCGCAGGCGGTTGGCCTCGGGGTCGGCACGCAGACGGTAGGCGGCCTGGTTGAAGGCGGCTTCCGGTGCCGTCAGCGCGTCGTCGTTGTCAAACTGGTAGACGACGCCGGTGGTGTCGTAGCCCTCACGGTTCAGGATGCCGTTGATCGTGCCGTCGCGCCCGAAGGTGCCCCACACGGTGCTGTTCATGCCGCCGGCAAAGCCCTCGTTGAACATGGGCCGCTCGCCGCCGGTGAGTTGCTTGACGATCTCTTTGTACTGGTCGCCCAGTGGCGTGGTGGCGGTGGGAAAGCTGGTGAACAGCGCGCCGCGCACCTGAGGTTGGATCTGCGTCCAATTGGCCACTGGCCAGGCGGTGACGGGCATGCCGGCCAGCTGCTGCGCAGCGATCTGCGAGGCACCGAAATAGTTGTACAGCTCGGTGTCGCCGAGCACGCCGCACATGGGCACGGCACCGTGGTAGGCCAGCTTGTTGTTGGCCGTCTCCAGCGCCTCGCCATCCACCGCCGCAGCGGCGATGTGCCCGCCCATCGAGGTGCCGATGATGTAGGTTTTGCGCGGCGCGGCCAGCGTGCGGCCGTTTTGCGCAGCGATGCTCTGGAACGCCAGCGCCAGCGCGTTGGTGTCTTCGATGCCGGCGCGCACGTCGTAGTAGTTCGTGGAATAGCTGGACGCGGCCCAGGCATAGCCCTGGCGCACCAGGTGCGCGCGGATGCCCGGGTCGCTGACGTTCAGCGTGGCGCCGGTGCCGCCATAGCCGTGGGCGTGCATGACCAGCATGCCGTTCCAGTTCTTGGGCACCTCGACACGGTAGGCGGCGCCTTCCAGCACGCCCCACCAGCGGTCGGTCTCGGGCGCATCGGCCAGCGCGCTGAAGGGCAGCCGGGCCGGGTCGGCCTGGAACTGGCGGCTGTCCTGCGCGCGCGTCTCTTCGGGCTCGGTGTTGTCGTCGCCGCCACCGCAGGCAGACAGCGCGATGGCGCCGGTGAGGGAAAGAAGGATGGCCAGGCGGCCGGTCGAGACGGATGAGATCAAAGCGAGTTGCTCCTGCTGGTGTGGTGGCCGCCGTCTTTGGTCCGCATAGCGAAATTATTTTTTTTGACAACTGACCGGGGTTGTCCAGTATCGGTGCAGGTAATGGGCACCTCCAATAGGGAATTCCATGACGATTGCGCACAAATGTTGCGGTCAAATAATTCCGCCAAGAGAAATTACATGAGGAACAAATGGGCCGCACCAAGCAGATCGATTTCGAGGAAGGCGCCGACAGCCGGCGCTTCGTCACCGCGCTCGCGCGGGGGTTGGAGTTGTTGGCCGCCTTCGACGTCGACGAGAAGTGGCTCGCCAGCACCGAGCTGGCGCGGCGCACCGGCCTGCCCAAGCCGACCATCGCGCGGCTGGCCTACACGCTGTGCGTGCTGGGCTACCTGCGCCATTCACGCGAGAGCGGCCACTACGCACTAGGCGACAGCCTGGCGGCGCTGGGCATCACCATGGTCTCCAACCTGAAGCTGCGGCGCATCGCCCGGCCCTACATGCAGGACCTGGCGGACCGCTACGACATCTCGGTCTCGCTGGGCATCCGCAACGGGCTGGACGTGCTGTACGTGGAGAACTGCCGCTCCGGCGCGCCGCTGTCGCTGGGGTTGGACATCGGCTCGCGCATCCCGATCGCGGCCACGGCCATGGGCCACGCGATGCTGGCCGTGATGGAGCCGAAGGAACGCGAGCGCCTGCTGGCCGAGATCCGACAGGCCGAGGGCACGCGCTGGCCGCAGGCGCAGCAGGCCATCGGCGAGGGCCGCGCGCAGTGGCAGGCGCGCGGCTTCACGCTCGTGGTGCGCGACTGGCAGACGGACATTGCCGGCGTGGGCGCGGCGATCCGCCAGCCCGATGGCCGGGTGATCGCCTTCAACGCGGGCGGTCAGGCCAGCAAGTTCCCCCACACGCTGCTGGAGCAGGAGATCGGGCCGCAGCTGGCGCGCATGGTCAAGGGGATGGAACCGTTCGTGCGGGACGAGGAGGCGTAGGCAGTTGCCCTGGGGCCCGATTAGTGCGCCGCGGCCGCGCTCGCCGGCGCACGCAGCAGCCGCCCCACCATCACCGCAGCCACCGCGACCAGCAGCGCGCCGGCCCAGGCCGTGGCCTGCAGCGCATCGGTGAAACCGCCGCGCGCAACCGTCAGCAGCGCGGCGGCCTGTGCGGCCGGCAGGCTCTCGGCCAGGTGCACGGCACCCCCCAGCGAGGCGCCAGCGGCGTGCAAGGCATCGGCCGGCAGCCCCGGCAGCGCAGCTCCGGCCAGCGCCTGCCGATAGACCACCATGCCGGCGCTGCCGAAGAGCGCGATACCCAGCGCACCGCTGAATTCGGACGCCGTCTCCGACAGCGCCGAGGCCGCGCCCGCGCGCTCTGGTGGCGCCGTGGTGATGATGATCTCGTTGCCGATCGTGAACACCGGCGCCAAGCCCAGGCCCATGATGACCGTGGCCGGCACCAGCCACCACAGGCCCTGGCCCAGCCCGAGCAGCACGAAGCCCACAGCCGCGGCCGACAGGCCGACCACCAGGATGCGGTCGCGCGGCCAGCGCGCCGCCAGTTGCGGCGACAGCAGCGAGCCGATGACGAAGCACAGCGACCAGGGCAAGGTCGCCAGCCCGGCCCGCAGCGGCGATAGCCCCAACACGAGTTGCAGGTACTGCGTCATGAAGATGTAGACGCCGAACATCGCCAAGCAGGCCAGCGCATAGGCCGCCAGCGCCGCGCGGAACGGCGCGTGCGCGAACAGCCGCAAGTCCAGCAGCGGGTAGTCGATGTGGCCTTGCCGGCGCACGAACAGCGCGCCCACGGCCAGGCCGGCCAACGTGGTGGCCGCAGCCACGAAGCGGGGCCCGTGCTCGGCAAACTGCTTCAGGCCGTAGATGGTGAGCAGAACCGCCGCCAGCGACAGCGCGACGCTGGGCAGGTCCAGGTGGCCGGCATCGGGGTCGCGGTACTCGGGCAGAAAGCGCGGGCCGAGCGCCAGCGTCAGCGCCATGACGGGCACGTTGACCCAGAACACGGCGCCCCAGTGGAAGAACTCCAGCAGCACGCCACCCACCAGCGGGCCGATGGCGCTGCCGAGCGAGAACGCCGCGATCCACACGCCGATGGCGAGTTGGCGCTGGCGCGGGTCGTGGAACATGTTGCGGATCAGCGCCATGGTGGACGGCGCGATGGTCGCCCCCGCCAGGCCCAGCAGCGCACGCGCCGCGATCAGCAGCTCGGCCGTGTCCGCCAGCGCGGCCAGCGCCGAGGCGATGGCGAAGAACGCCGCGCCGATCAGCAGCAGCCGGCGCCTGCCGATGCGGTCGCCCAGCGTGCCCATGGTGATCAGGAAGCCGGCCACGAAGAAGCCGTAGATGTCCAGGATCCACAGCAGCTGCGCGCTGGAGGGCTGCAGCTCGCGGCTGAGCACTGGCAGCGCCAGGTTCAGCACCGTGAGGTCCATGGCGTAGACCAGGCAGGGCAAGGCGAGCACGGCCAGGCCGATCCATTCGCGGCGGGTGGCGGGGGTGGGCACGGGGGTGGGCACGTGGGTGGGAACTGCAGGCATGGGATGTGGAATCTACCGGTTGGCGGTGTCGACACGACGAACGGGTGTGCGCCAAGTCGACGCCATTCACTCCCGGTCCAGGATCAGCGTGTACTCCTACAACTGATGCATCGATCACCTTGGGAGGCATGCCATGACGGCCACAGCGACTCTGTCCAGCAAGTTCCAGATTTCCATTCCCAAAACAGTTCGTGAGGAACAGCACTGGGAAGCCGGCCAGGAACTCGTGTTCATCCCGAAGGGCAAGGGCGTATTGGTCATGCCCGTGCCGAAACTGGAGGAGCTGTACGGTATTGCGAAAGGCGCGCGCCCAGATGGCTACCGCGACCGCGAAGATCGCCATTGATGGCTGCGGCCTTGCGCATCGCGTTGCTGGCGGCGGATCTGCACCGTGCGCACCGCTTGGCAACTGCCGACGCGATTGTGTACGCCACAGCGTTGCAGCAAGGTGCTGACCTGCTCACCTGCGACGCGCACTTTGACGGGCTGCCAGGGGTCGCCTTTTTCTCCAAAGCCCGGCCCTGAGCCCGCTGCGAAACCACTCAAGCACAGCCCGCGCCGGCCCGCATCGGCCCGCACCGGCCCGCACCTGCTACATATGAATCGCCCGCCCCAGCGCCCGCAAGGCCGTTTCCTGCACCGCCTCGCCCAGCGTCGGGTGCGCGTGGATGATGGCGCCCACGTCTTCCAGCCGCGCGCCCATTTCTATGGCATAGCTGAAGGCTGCGGCCAGCTCCGACACGTCCGCGCCCACCGCTTGCCAGCCCAGCACCAGATGGTTGTCCTTGCGGGCCACGACGCGCACGAAGCCTTCGCCGCCTTCCATGGTCAACGCGCGGCCATTGGCGGCGAACGGGAACTGCGATGTGACGGTCTCGATGCCCGACTGCGCAGCCTGCTGTTGCGTCTGGCCCACGGCCACGACCTGCGGGTCGGTGAAGCAGACGGCCGGGATCGCCAGCGGTTCGAACCGGCGCTTGTGCCCGGCCACGCATGCGGCCACCACTTCGCCCTGCGCCATGGCGCGATGTGCCAGCATGGGCTCGCCCGTCAGGTCGCCGATGGCCCACACGTTGCGCATGGACGTGCGGCAGGTCGCGTCCACTTTCACGGCGCGGCCCTGCATGTCCAGCTGCAGTGTTTCCAGGCCCGCCGTGCGCGGCCTGCGGCCTGCCGCCACGAGCACCTGGTCTGCGGGCAGCACGAACGCATCGGCATGCGGGCTGCGCACGCGCAGGCCGTCGCCCGTGTCGGTCAGCCCCTCGGCCGTGCAGCCCAGGTGCACGACCACGCCCAGGCGCTTGAGCGCGGCCATCACCGGCTTGCCGAGGTCTTCGTCATAGCCGGGCAGGATGCGGTCAGCCACGTCGACGATCGTCACCTCGGCGCCCAGCTTGCGCCAGGCCATGCCCAGCTCCAGGCCGATGTAGCCGGCGCCGACCACCACCAGCTGGCGCGGCACGGCGGTGAGTGCGAGTGCGCCGGTGGACGAGATGACGCGCCCCCCGAACGGCAGCTGCGGCAACTCCGTCGGTTCGGAGCCGGTGGCCAGCAACAGGTGCTCGCAGTGCAGGCGCACGGGCCCCTGGCCGGCCACGGCGACATCGACGGTCTTGCCGTCCACGACCGTGGCCCAGCCGGCCATGACCTGCACGCCGGCCTTGCGCAGCAGTGCGCCGACGCCGCCGGTGAGCTTGGCGACCACGCCGTCTTTCCACGCCTGTGTGGCCTGCAGATCGATCGACGCGGCCTCGGCGCGGATGCCCATCGTCGCGGCGGGCGAGCCCATGGTGGCGCGGCGCACGCCGTCGAACGCATCGGCCGCGTGGATCAGGGCCTTGGACGGAATGCAGCCGATGTTCAGGCAGGTGCCGCCCGGCGTGTCGCCTTCGACCAGCGTGGTCGCAACGCCCAGCTGCGCGGCGCGGATGGCGGCCACGTAGCCGCCGGGGCCGCCGCCGATGATGAGCAAGGTGGTGGTGTGGGGTGTCATCGTCATGGCTCCACGAACAGCAAGGCGGGGCTTTCGAGCAGGGCGCGCACGGCCTGGATGAACTGCGCCGCGTCCATGCCGTCCACCACGCGGTGGTCGAACGAGGACGACAAATTCATCAGCTTGCGCCCCACCACCGCGCCGCCACGGAACACCGGGCGTTCGACGATCTTGTTGACGCCGATGATCGCCACCTCGGGGTGGTTGATGACCGGCGTGGTTACGATGCCGCCCAGCGGCCCCAGGCTGCTGATGGTGATGGTCGAGCCCGACAGCTCGTCGCGCCCGGCCTTGCCGGCCCGCCCGGCCTCGGCCAGCCGTGCGATCTCGCGGCTGCAGGCCCATGGGTCCATCGTCTCGGCGTGGCGCAGCACGGGCACCAGCAGGCCGGCGTCGGTCTGCGTGGCGATGCCCAGGTGCACCGGCTGGTAGCGCGTGACGACACCGGCGTCGTCGTCGAAGCGCGCGTTCATCTGCGGAAAGTCGCGCAGCGCCAGCACCAGGGCGCGCGCCAGCAGGGGCAGCAGCGTGAGCTTGCCGCGCGCCGCGCCGAAGCGTTCGTTCAACTGTGCACGCAGGGCCTCGATCTCGGTGACGTCGATCTCCTCCACATAGCTGAAGTGCGGGATGCGGCGCTTGGCCTCCTGCATCTTCTGCGCGATCTTGCGGCGCAGGCCGATCAGCGGGATGGCCTCTTCGCCCACGCGTTGCGCGTAGCCGCCGGTGGCGGCGGCCGTGCGCGGCTGACCCCCTGCGACGAGGTAGACGTCCAGGTCTTCATGGGTGATGCGCCCGACCGGGCCGCTGCCGTGCACGAACTGCAGCTCGATGCCCAGGTCCCAGGCGCGCTGGCGCACGGCCGGCGAGGCGATGGGCTTGTCGCCTGGCGCGCGCATCGCGACCGGCGCTGCGGCCGGTGGTGGCTGCTGCGGTGGCGGCTTATCGGGCTGCCGTGGTGCCTCGGGCGCCGGTGCCACTGCAGGGGCCTGCGATTCCGCCTTGGCCACTTGCGGGGCGGCCGAAGCCTGCGCGACCACGGCGCCGGCCACCTGCGGCGCTTTGGCCTGCACATTGCCGGCGCCAGCGACCTCGAGCCGGATCAGCTCGGCGCCAACGGCCAGCACAGCGCCGGGCTTGCCGCCCAGTTCCAGCACCGTGCCGGCGACGGGAGACGGGATCTCGACGGTGGCCTTGTCGGTCATCACATCGGCCAGGATCTGGTCTTCAGCCACCGTGTCGCCCGGCTTCACGCGCCACTCCACCAGTTCCACTTCTGCGATGCCTTCGCCGATGTCGGGCATCTTGATGGCGTAGTGGCCCATATCAGTGCCGCCCGGCCGCCCGAAGGCACTGATGCTCCCCCTCGGGGGGCAGCGATACACGAAGTGATGAGCGTGGGGGTGTCATGTCATGCCTCCAGTGCGCGCCTGAACGCGGTGCCGACCCGGTCAGGGCCTGGGAAGTAGGCCCACTCCTGGGCATGCGGGTACGGCGTGTCCCAGCCGGCGACGCGCTCGATCGGCGCCTCCAGCTGGTAGAAGCAGTGCTCCTGCACCAGCGCCGACAGCTCGGCACCGAAGCCGCTGGTCTTGGTGGCCTCGTGCACGATCACGCAGCGGCCGGTCTTCTTGACCGACTGCACGATGGTGTCAAGGTCCAGCGGCCAGATCGAGCGCAGGTCGATGATCTCCGCGTCGATGCCGGTCTCGCGCGCCGCGCACTCGGCCACCCAGGTCATGGTGCCGTAGGT
This sequence comes from Rhodoferax sp. RT4P68, assembly GCF_056521305.1. Classification (NCBI taxonomy): domain Bacteria; kingdom Pseudomonadati; phylum Pseudomonadota; class Betaproteobacteria; order Burkholderiales; family Comamonadaceae; genus Rhodoferax; species Rhodoferax sp. RT4P68. The sequence goes on along the minus strand of NZ_JBWMBB010000003.1, from coordinate 80,554 downwards.
CAGCACGGTCAGCTGGCTGCCAGCGCGGAACACGGCGGCCGACTCCAGCGGCACGGTGTAGTAGCCCTCGGGCACCAGCCCCATCGGGTGCTTGGACCAGGCCACCACGGGCCGGTCATGGTGGCCGTCGAACGGGCCGTTGTAGAGCCGCTTGGGCTCCAGAAAGATCACCGGGTCGTTGCACTCGATGGCCGATATCAGCAGCCCCTTGGCGTCATACGGGTTGCTCGGCACGATGGTGCGCAGGCCGCAGACATGCGTGAACAAGGCCTCGGGGCTCTGGCTGTGCGTCTGCCCGCCATAGATGCCACCACCGCAGGGCATGCGCACGGTGATCGGGCAGGTGAAGTCGCCGGCCGAACGGTGGCGCAGGCGCGCGGCCTCGGACACGATCTGGTCGGACGCCGGGTAGAAATAATCGGCGAACTGGATTTCGGCCACCGGCCGCAGGCCGTAGGCCCCCATGCCCACGGCCACGCCGACGATGCCGCCTTCGCTGATCGGCGTGTCGAAGCAGCGGTTCTTGCCGTACTTGGCCTGCAGACCTTCGGTGACGCGGAACACGCCCCCGAAATAGCCCACGTCCTGGCCAAAGACGATCACGTTGGGGTCGCGCTCCATCATCACGTCCATGGCCGAGCGCAGGGCCTGGATCATGGTCATCGGCTTGCCGGCATCGGCCGCCGTCACGGCGGCTTGCTCTTGCGTCTGGGTCAGCATGGTCACACTCCCAATTCCTGGCGCTGGCGGCGCAGGTGCGGCGGCATGGTCTCGTACACGTCGTCGAAGATGGTGGCAGCGCTGGGCACCCGGCCGTCCAGCAAGCTGCCGTGGCTCTCGGCCTCCTTTTGGGCCGCGGCGACCTCGGCTTCGAGCTCCTTCTGCACCTCCTCGTGTTCCTGGTCGGACCACACGCCCAGGCGGATCAGATGGGTCTTGAGCCGCTCGATCGGGTCGCCGAGCGGGAAGCGTTCCCAGTCGTCGGCCGGCCGGTACTTGGAGGGGTCGTCTGAGGTCGAGTGGCCCCCCGCCCGGTAGGTGACCCACTCGATCAGCGTCGGCCCGTGGTTGCCCCGCGCGCGCTCAGCGGCCCACTGCGTGGCCGCGTAGACGGCGAGAAAGTCGTTGCCGTCCACACGCAGCGATGCGATGCCGCACCCGACTCCGCGCGCCGCAAACGTGGTCGACTCACCGCCGGCAATCGCCTGGAAGGTCGAGATCGCCCACTGGTTGTTGACGACGTTCAAGATCACCGGCGCGCGGTACACGTGCGCAAACGTCAGCGCGGTGTGGAAGTCCGATTCGGCCGTCGCGCCGTCGCCGATCCACGCCGATGCGATGCGCGAGTCACCCTTGATGGCAGACGCCATGGCCCAGCCCACGGCCTGCGGATACTGGGTCGCCAGGTTGCCCGAGATGCTGAAGAAATCCGCACGCTTGAACGAATACATGACAGGCAGCTGCCGGCCCTTCATGGCGTCGGCCTCGTTGCTCATGAGCTGGCAGATCAGCTCGGTCATGGACACATCGTCGCGCGACAGCAGCAGGCCCTGCTGGCGGTACGTGGGAAAGCACATGTCGCCCTTGTGCAGCGCGGCGCCATGGGCCACGGCGATGGCCTCCTCGCCCAGGCACTGCATGTAGAACGAGGTCTTGCGCTGGCGCTGCGCGATCGTCATGCGGGCATCGAAGATGCGCGTCTTCATCATCGCGCGCAGGCCCTTGCGCAGGCGCGGGCTGTCGAGCGCGGGCGCCCAGGGGCCCACCGCGTTGCCCTCACGGTCGAGCACGCCGATCAGCGCATAGGCGAGATCGGCGGTGTCGAAGTGCGGGGTGTCGACCGGCGGCTTGCGCACGGTGCCTGCGCCGGAGAGTTGCAGGTATGAGAAATCGGTGGCACAGCCAGGTCGCCCGGAGGGCTCTGGCACATGCAGCCGCAAGGGTGGGTGTGCGCTCATGCGATCGTCTCCACACGCGCGTGGCGTGCTGTCTGTTGGCAAGCGGGCCTCGGCGGTCGGTCAACCACCGCGAGCAGGGGCGGCGCGAAGTATGCGCCAGACCATGCCACTTCAGAGTTCGTTCTTGTACCAGCGGTCCTTGGCCAGCATCACGCGGTGGTGGCCCTGGCCGGACGGCATCATCGGGAAGCAGTTCTCCTGCGCGGCGACCTGCACATCGAGGAAAAACGGGCCGTCGTAGGCCAGACACTCGGCCAGCGCAGCATCGAGCTCGGCCGGGTCGCTGACGCGGCGCGCACCCCAGCCGAAGGCCTTGGCCAGCGCCACGAAATCGGGCAGCGCCTCGTTCCAGCTGTGGCTGAGGCGGTTGCCGTGGTTCAGCTCCTGCCACTGCCGCACCATGCCCATGTAGCCGTTGTTCGACAGCACCAGCTTGACGGGCGTGCGGTGCTGCATGGCGGTGGACAGCTCCTGGATGTTCATCAGCACCGAGGCGTCGCCGCTGACGCAGACGACGAGCGCATCCGGGTGCGCCACCTGCGCGCCGATGGCGGCCGGCAGGCCATAGCCCATGGTGCCGGCGCCACCCGAAGTCAGCCAGCGGCGCGGACGCTCGAAACGCAGGTATTGCGCGGCCCACATCTGGTGCTGGCCGACGTCGGTCGACACGATGGCGTCGCGGCCGGTGATCTGCTGCTGCAGGGTGGCCATCAGCTGCTGCGGCAAGATGGCGTCGGCACGCGGCGCGAAATCCAGGCAGCGCGCGGCGCGCCAGCGGTCGATGCGCTGCCACCAGGGTGCCAGCCGCTCGGGTGCCAGGCCTTGCAGCTCGGGCAGTGCCAGCAGAGCCTGCAGCACGACGCCGCAGTCGCCGACGATGGGCACGTCCACCTGGACCGTCTTGTTGATGCTGCTGGGGTCGATGTCGATGTGGATCTTGCGCGCGTGCGGGCAGAACTCGTCGAGCTTGCCGGTCACGCGGTCGTCGAAGCGCGCACCCACGTTGACGACCAGGTCGGCCTCGTGCATCGCCAGGTTGGCCTCAAGCGTGCCGTGCATGCCCAGCATGCCGACGAACTGCGGGTCGGAGGCAGGGAAGGCCCCCAGCCCCATCAGCGTCAACGTGCAGGGGCCGCCCGCCAGGCGCACGAGCTGCGTGAAGGCTTCGCAAGCGGCGGGGCCGGCGTTCACCAGGCCGCCACCGCCGTAGAACACCGGGCGGCGCGCGGTGGAAATGAGGTCGGCGGCACGCTGCAGGCTGCCGCGCGGCAGGCTGGGGGCGGCGGGCGTGGACCGCTCGGCACGCGGCGCACGAGACGGCATGGCGCCCACGCCCAGGCGGGCCAGCTGCACGTCCTTGGGCACATCCAGCAACACCGGGCCGGGCCGCCCGCCGCTGGCGATCTGCAGCGCGCGGCGTACAGCGCCGGGAATGTCATCGGGCGAGCGCGGCTGAAAGTTCCACTTCGTCACCGGGCGCGACATGCCCAACGCGTCGCTCTCCTGAAACGCGTTGGTGCCGATCACCGTGCTGGCCACCTGGCCGCTGATGCACAGCACCGGCACCGAATCGCTCATCGCGTCCAGCAGGCCGGTGATGGTGTTGCCCACTCCGGGTCCGGACGTGACCAGCACCACGCCGACCTTGCCCGTGGTGCGCGCATAGCCCTCGGCCGCGTGCACGGCGGCCTGCTCGTGGCGCACCAGGATGTGGCGCAGCCGCGGCTCGCCATGCAGCGCGTCGTACAGCGGCAGCGCGGCGCCGCCGGGGTAGCCGAACAAGGTGTCGACGCCGCAGGCGACCAAGGTGTCGAGCAAAGCCTCGGCGCCGTTGCGCGGTGCGTGGGCCACGGCGGCAGCAGGAACGGGAGCAAGAAAGGTGACGGTGGAGTGCATCGCTATGATTTTTTGGTAATTCGCTCAGAATGTGCTTCTGAATTTCGAACTATACGGGGCGCATCTTGAAGAATCATCGGAAAACCAAGGAATCAACCGAAGATTCATTCGACAAGGTCGACATGGCCATCCTGCGCATCCTGCTGGCGGACTCGCGCCGCACGCTGCAAGAGATCGGCGCCGAGGTCGGCCTGTCGGCCACCACCTGCTGGAGCCGCATCAAGCGCCTGGAGGCCGAGGGCGTCATCAAGCGCTACACCATCGATGTGGACCCGGCCAGCATCGGCTACCACGACACGGTGATCGTGCAGCTGACGCTGGAGAGCCACACCGATGACACGCTCTACGCTTTCGGCCAGGTGCTGGCCGCCATCCCCGAGATCCTGGAGGCGTATCTGGTCTCGGGGGACTACGACTACTACATCCGCATCGCCGTGCGCGACACGCGCGACTACGAGCGGCTGCTGCGCGAGAAGCTCTACAAGATCCCCGGCATCCGGCACAGCAAGTCGCACTTCGTGCTGCGGGTGCTGAAGGAGTCGACGGTGCCGCTGGGGTGAGGATCAGGACAGCGATGGTTTGAACCCCGCCTCGCGCTGGCTGCGCACGGCCAGGACGTAGATCGTGTCCAGCGCCGGAACGAACCGGTACAGCGCCACATCGCCGCGACTGCCCTGGCCGACCACCGCTCCACGGTCTCGGCAATGGCCTCGACGATGAAGGCATGCGCACTCTTGCCCGTGCGCTCGGCCGCCACGGCAACCCGGGCCTTGAGGGACTCGTCAATGCGGATGGTGGTGGTCGACATGCAGGCACTGTGGCACCAAGGTGCTACACCGCCAAAGCCAGCGAGACGCCACCCAATACCCCGGTCACCACCCGGTGACAATCCGATCCCCCATGCCGCAGCCAGCCCCCTTCCCCCGCCCCACGGCCATGCTGCTGCTGGCCGGCGTTGCCTGCGCGTTCGCCGGCAACCATGTCGCGGCGCGGCTGGCGTTCGACCATGGCACCGGGCTGCTGGTGGCTGTGCTGTGCCGCTCGGGCATCACGGTGCTGGTGCTGGCGGCGCTGGTGGCGTGGCGCCGTAACGCGCTGAAGCTGCCGGCGGGCACGTGGGGCTGGCAGCTGGCGCTGGGCTTGCTGATCGCGGTGCAGAGCCTGTCGCTGTACTCGGCTGTGGCGCGCATTCCGGTGGCGCTGGCGCTGCTGGTGTCCAACGTGTTTCCGCTGCTGCTGGCGCTGCTGACCTGGGGCCTGGGCGGGCCACGGCCCACGCGCCGCGCCAGCCTGGTCATGGGCGTGATCCTGGTCGGCCTGGTACTGGCGCTGGATGCGCCCACGCGCCTGGCGGAAACCGGTAGCGACGTGGCCTGGGGTGCCGGCGTCGGCTTCGCCCTGGGCGCCGCTGCGGTCTTCGCCATCGGCATCTGGATCACCAACCACAAGCTCAGCGCCCTGCCCGGCCCCGTGCGCAGCCTCTACACCATGCTGACCGTGTGCGCCAGCATGGCCATCGCCGGCGCCGCAGGCCTGGTGCCCGGCGGCATGGCCTGGCCGCACGACCTGCCTGGCTGGGCCGGCCTGGCCGTGCTGATGGCGCTGTACTGTGCAGCCTTCACCGTGCTGTTCATCACCGTGCCGCGACTGGACATGGCGCGCAATGCGCCGGTCATGAACATGGAGCCGATTGCCACCATGTTCATCGGCTGGGCCGTGCTGGGCCAGTGGCTGGCACCGGTGCAGATCCTGGGCGCGCTGGTCGTGGTGGCCGGCATCGTGCTGCTGTCGCGCGCGCCTGCCTGACGACGCTCGCCCCCTATTTTTTTTGGAACTGCATATGACCGCCGACCACGACACCGCTTCTGTCGCCCTGTACTGGGACTTCGAAAACCTGCACGCCGGCCTGGCGGAGGCCCGCTTCGGCGAAGGCCACTACGCCAAGCCCGATGCACGGTTCAAGTTGCAGGAGCCGTTGATCGACGTGCCCGCCGTGGTCGAGGCCGCGGCCCGGTTCGGCGACATCGCCATTCACCGCGCGTACTGCAACTGGCAGTTCTATGGCCGCTACCGCGACGCGCTGCTCCATGCGTCGATCGAACTGGTGCAGCTGTTCCCGCCCGGCGCCTCGGCCAAGAACGGTGCCGACATCCGGCTGTGCCTGGACGCGGTGGAAGACGTTGCGCGCTTCCCGCATGTGCGCACGGTGGTCATCGTCGGGGGCGACAGCGACTTCATGCCACTGGCGCAAAAGCTGCGCGCGCAGGGCCGCCAACTGGTGGGCATCGGTCTGCGCAAGAACACCAGCCGGCGCTGGGCCAGCAGCTGCCACGCGTTCGTGAGCTATGAAGATCTGGGCGTGGGCGAGGTGGGCCGATCGGGTGCGGCTGCCGCACCAGGCGAGGCCGAGGTCTAGAGCCCGGCCGTGACTGGCACAGGCGCGCGGCTGCCCGGCACAGCGCGTTGCTGCCGAATCACTTCATGGATGAACTGCAGCTTGCCAACCGCCTTGAAGGGCAGGATGAACGGGTAGCAATCGGGCTGGCCCATGCTGCGCGTGAGCTCGTTCATGACCTGGGTGAGGCGCACCCAGGAATTCAGCAGATCCAGAAATTCCGGCGCGCTGGGCAAGGCCGGGTTCCACAGATGCGTGGCCTCGAACGGGTCGGACTCCGCCTCGGCGTTCATGGTGTCGATGTCGAAGCCCATCGCCGCCTCCAGCGTGTCGGTCATGTGCAGATAGTGCGCCCAGGTCTCCGCCCAGTCTTCCCACGGATGGGTCGAGGCGTAGCTCGACAGGTACGTGAACGCCCAGCCCAACGGCGGGCCGTTCTGGTAGTGCTTCTGCAGGCATTTCGCGTAGTCTTGCCGTTCATCGCCGAACAGCGCGCGGAACTCGGTCAGACGACCGGCGTCGTCGCGAATCAGACGGTCCCAGTAGTAGTGACCAATCTCGTGCCGAAAGTGCCCCAGCAAGGTCCGGTACGGTTCACGCATCTCGGCCCGGATGGCCTCGCGCTTGGCGTCGTCGGCCTCTTCCACGTTGAGCGTGATGACGCCCTGATGGTGGCCGGTCATCACCGGGGGGCCTCCGTGGGCAGCCTCCAGCATGTCGAACGCAATGCCCGCACCTGCGTTGCCGCGTACTTCCACCGGCAAGCCCAACGAGAGCAGTTGCGCCACGAGCCGACGCTTGGCGGTCTCCAGTTGCAACCACCGGTATTGGCTCGAAGGGGCGGTAGTGTCGAACGTGCGGCGGTTCAGCCTGCATGCCAGGCACTGCACGCTGTTGCCGCTGTGGTCACCACCGGCGCGAACATCGGTGCGGATCATCCAGTTGCACGCCGAAGGCCCCAGGCGACGCGAGCAGCAGCGGTACGACGCGCCGCCGACTTCGCCGGCGATCTTCCACAGATCATGCGCCACATCGGGCACCAGGGCGGCCATCGTCAACTGGTCGGTGATGAAGCCGAGCTGGCTTCCGCACAGCACGCATTGCGTGTTGCGGAAGAAAACTGGCCGGCCACATTGGCACTTGTAGGTCCGGCTGACCGTCGGCCTGATTTTCTGGGGCACGGTATCTCTCAAGGGGGTTGATGGAGGCCACGCGTCTCGTGGACACACACCTCGAGCGGTCGTGGTTGGCCGCTCGTTCACCCATCATTCCCCCCTAGCCCCGTGGCGTCTCGCCGCCGGTGTGCCGTCGCACTGTGGGACGGGACGCCGAGCGCACCGTCAGGCGCGTCAGGCTGCCTTCCAGAAGATGTAGTCGGCTTGGTAAGGCACGGTCGTCTTCTGGCCCTTGTTCATCGTGGTGCAGGCCATCGTCGTCGGCGCCACGCCACCCGTCAGCGCCACGCGCTGGATGTAAGTCACGCCCGTCATCGCGCCGCTGCCCATGGCCGGGTTGGCCTTGACCAGCTGGTACGGCAGGCTGGTGGCGCCCGAGGGGGCCACAGCCAGTTGGGTGGCCGTCAGCTTGGAGCCATCCATCGATTCCCACGTGGCCGGCGGGCCGTAGTAGCGGCCCACCACCTTGCCCGAGCGGTCCATCAGCCGCGCATCGGGGCCGGCAAAGGTCCATTCGACCTGGCCGGGCATGTTGGCCTTGTCACGGCATTCGTAGACGATGGTGCCCATGCCCACGGTTTCCATGGCGACGCGGTTGCCTGCGGGCACCTGGATGCTGGCGGGCAGGCTGGCCTGCGAGAACGGGGCGCCCATGCCAGAGCCGTGCATGGAGCCGCAGGCGGCCAGCAGGGCGACGGCAGACAGCGTGCCGGCGACGGCAGCGAGACGGGAGGGGGTGGTAGTGCGCATCGGAATTCTCCTGAAAAAGGGGTTGGCAGCCAGGCTGCTGCGTGTACTACCGGCGAGGGCGGGGTTTGGATGCAGGGGATGCAAAAAATAATTGGCCGGGCAGGGACGGCCGCCCTGGACCTGGCCCGATGGAACTTCGGCGCACACCAGGCACCAGACACAGCGGAATGTCCCGCGCCTGGAGCCCTCGATGCCCGCCCCTCGTTCACCCCAACGCCGCCACTTGCTGCAGGCCGCCACTGCCGGCCTGGCCCTGGCGCTGCAGCCGCGCGCCTGGACGCAGCCCGCGCCTGGCCTGCTGACCAAGCCCGTGCCCAGCAGCGGCGAGGCGCTGCCGGTCGTGGGTCTGGGCAGCTGGATCACCTTCAACGTGGGCGACGACCCGCAGGGCCAGGCCGCAGCCACGGCCGTGGTGCGCGCGTTCTTCGCGGCCGGCGGGCGGGTGATCGACTCGTCCCCCATGTATGGCTCGGCGCAGTCCGTCATCGGCCAGGCGCTGGCCGCGCTCGGCAAGCCCGCAGCGCTGTACGCGGCCGACAAGGTGTGGGTCAGTGGTGCCGAGCGCGGCAGCGCGCAGATCGCCACGTCGCGCCAGCGCTGGCAGCTGCAGCGCCCGTTCGACCTGCTGCAGGTGCACAACCTGCTGGATTGGGAAACCCAACTCCCGCGCCTGTTCGCGATGAAGGCCGCCGGCCAGCTGCGCCATGTGGGCATCACCACGTCGGAGGGCCGGCGCCACCGCGAGTTCGAAACGCTGATGCAGCGCCATCCGCTCGATTTCGTGCAGCTCAGCTACAACCTGCTGGACCGCGAGGTGGAGCAGCGCCTGCTGCCGCTGGCGCAGGAGCGTGGCATCGCCGTGCTGGTGAACCGGCCGTTTCGCCAGGGCGCGCTGCTCGATGCGCTGCAGCGCCAGCCCCTGCCCGGCTGGGCGGCCGAGATCGGTTGCCGCCACTGGGCGCAGGTCGCGCTGAAATTCGTGGTGTCGCACCCGGCCGTGACCTGCGCGATCCCTGCCACCAGCCAGGTCGCGCATCTGCAGCAGAACATGGAAGCCGCGCGCGGGCCGATGCCGGACGCGGCCCTGCGCCGACGCATGGCCGAGCATGTGGCAGCGTTGTAGGGCCAGGCGCGCACGATGACCGAATGGTGGACCTACCGACTGGACGACTTCCTGATGTTTGCGCCGGGCACCTACCAGCGCATGTTCGCGCTGTACAACGCCCAGGTGTGGCCGGCCCCACTGCTGGCACTGCCTCTGGGCCTGGCGGTGCTGTGGGGGCTGGCACGGCGCCCAGCGGCCTGGCGGCTGGCCTGCGCCACCGTGGCCATCGGTTGGGCAGCCACGGCCTGGGCGTTCCACTGGCAGCGCTACGCTGGCATCCACACGGCGGCGCCGTGGTTCGCGGCGATGTTCGCGCTGCAGGCGCTGCTGCTGGCCTGGATCGCGCGGGCCGGCAGCCCCTGGGGGCCGCGCGCCGGGCCGGGCTGGGTGCGCGGCATGGGGCTGGCGCTGATGGCGTTCGCGATCGTGCTGCAGCCGTGGACCGGGCTGGCGCTGGGCCGGCCCTGGCAACAGGCGGCGCTGTTCGGGCTGACGCCCGACGCGACGGCCGTGGGCACACTGGGGCTGCTGCTGTGGCTGGCGCATGGGCGCAGCGCCGGGTCGCCACCGACCAGCGCACGGCTGAGCCGAAGCCATCGCGAATCGCGCGCCCGCTCGGCCGCAGCCGGTGCCCTGCCCTGGCTGCTGCCCTTGCTGTGGTGCCTGATCAGTGCGGCCACGCTGTGGACGCTGCGCACACCGGAGACCTTCGTGCTGCTGGCGCTGGCCAGCCTGGCTGTGGCATCTGCGCTCGCCGCGCGTGCCATCGAGGCGAACACCGCCACCCGCGCGACAAAGACCAGCACTGCTGACGCTGCCGCACCGCCCTTTCCCACCTCACCTGTCTCGCAGACAGATGCCGCCGCGCGCACCACGCGGGTCGGGCGCGCGTGAAGGCGCTGTTCGCCTTGCTGGTGATGGCCGCCGTCGGAGCCGTCGCGACACACGAGCGGCTGTGGTCGCTGCCGGACCGCCACAACCCCTGGGCGCCCTTGAGCTACGAGGAAGCGCCGGGCTGGCTGACCGGCCACAAGCTGTCGCGCCTCAGCGCTGACCCGGCCGCCTGCCAGGCCCTGCTGGCCACCACGCCCTGGCAGGCCGAGCCGGTGCCCGACCGCGACACCGGCCCGGGCTGCGGATTTCGCGATGCCGTGCAGGTGCGGCGTACGGCGGTGCAGGTGGGTGTGCCGTTCACGCTCAGCTGCCCCGCCGCCGCTTCGCTCGCGCTGTGGGAACGCCACGTCATGCAGCCGCAGGCCCAGGTGCTGCTCGGCTCGCCGGTGCGCCGGCTGGAGCACTACGGCAGCTACGCCTGCCGCAACATCGGCGGCGGTGCAGCGGGCTCGCGCAGCCAGCACGCCACGGCGCAGGCGCTGGACATCGCCGGCTTCGTGCTGCAGGACGGGCGGCGCATCACCGTGGCGCGAGACTGGGGCGCCGACGACGCGCCGGCCACCCCGGCCGCCGCCTTTCTACGGGCTGTGCACAGCGGCGCCTGCGGCCTGTTCGATGGTGTGCTGGGACCCAACTACAACAGCGCCCACGCCGACCATTTCCACTTCGACCGGGGGCGCATGCGCATTTGCCGCTGAGCACGGTGCCATCGGATGCATGCGCTTTCACCCGGCTGGTCGACGCGCGCCAGAGCGAAATCGTCCATCGGCATGCGGGGCTCTACGTCAGAACCAGCGGTCAACTGCCGGATCTGGGTTCAATCGTCGAAGGCCGCGTCGCGCTCCACCAGGCCCAGCTTGGCGTAGGACGCGCCGGCTCCGCTCAAGTCCCAGGCCGACGCACCCGCGCGGATGGCGCTGGCGAACTCGGCCTCCTTGCGCATCTTGGCCTGCGCGGCCGTGACCACTGTCTGCGCCTCGGCGCGCGGGATGGCGATGACACCGTCACCATCGGCCACGATCAGATCGCCCGGCCGCACCAGCACGTCGGCACATGCGATGGGAATGTTGACGCCACCGCCCTTGCCCTTGTCGGCGTGCACCGGCCAGACGTGGGTCGCCCAGACCGAAAAGCCCATGGCCAGCACGCCGTCGACATCGCGCACGCAGCCGTGCACCACGACGCCGGCCAGGCCCATCTGCACCGCGTAGGTGGTGGCCACATCGCCCCACTGCGCGGCTGAGGTTTCGCCCAGGCAGGTGACGACCAGCACATCGCCCGCCTGCGCCAGGCGCAGCGCGCGGTGCATCATGAGGTTGTCACCCGGCTGGCACAGCGCAGTGACGGCCGGCCCGGCGATCCTGGCGCCCGGGCTCACACGCCGCATGCGCGCCGACATCAGCCCGGTGAAGCCCAGGTAGCCGGTGCTCTCGTGCAGATCGGCCACGGTCACTTCGCGTGCCTGCTCGCAGATGGCGGCGGCCACGCGATTGACGCGCAGGTAGACGGAGGGTTCAGTCATACCAGTCGCCCGTTTGCACGGCGCGCCATCCGCAGCGCATCCAGAGGCTGCCGAGCAGGCCATGCCAGGACACCCGCGGAACTGGCTCTGCCAAGCCGCTGGGTGCGCCCCCTTGAGGCGGGATGCGCGCACACGCAGTACGCGCGAAACGGGGGAGTTGTCATGCTTGCGGCATGCAGTGTTCGGCGGCCGGCAGGCGGAACGTGGTGCGCTTCATCAGCCGTGGCTGGTCCAGGTACATCTGGTCGCGTCGGTGCTGGGTGCAGCCGTTGTCCCACATCAGCACGTCGCCGTTGTGCACCTTGTGGCGGTAGGCCAGCGACGGGTCGCCGCCGGCCTTGAACAGCAGCGGCAGCACGCGCTCGTTCTCTTCCTTCGACAAACCCTCGATCTCGACCAGCGTGGTCTGGTCGGCGTACAGCGCCTTGCGGCCGGTGCGCGGGTGCGTCAGCACCACGGGGTGGCGCGCGTCGGGCAGGCTCAGCAGCGCGTTGGCCTTTTCCTTGTCCCTGAGCTCGGTGGCGTTCAGCATGGCGTAGCGCTTGGCGTAGCGGTACACGCCGGTGCGCCCGTCGATCAGTTCCTGCACGTCCTTGGAGAGCAGATCCCACGCGCCGTACTGGTTGGCCCAGTAGATGTCGCCGCCATCGCGCGGCACCTCGGTGCCGTAGAGGATGGCGCCGGTGGCCGGGCGCACCTGGAAGGTCTGGTCCGAATGCCAGTCCACATCCTCGCCGCCGGCAAAGCCACCGACGAAGCGGCCGTCGAAGTATTTCAGTGTGCTGAAGTAGATGATCTGCTCGTGGTACGGCGATTGGATGTCCTTGCGCCCACTGGTCTCGCAGCGGCCGAACTGCTCGGTGAAGCGAACCAGCTCGGGCTCTTCCAGCGACTGGCGGCGAAAGATCATCACCGGCGTCTTGCGCCACTGCGCCTTGAGCTCCTCGATGGCCTCGGCGTCGTCGATCAGGTCGGGGATGAAGGCGTGGATCTGCGCCACGTAATCGGAATGCAGGGGGCTGGTCTGGATCTTGGGCATGGGTCGGTCTCCTTGTCGTTCATTCGGGTTTGATCTGGGCGGCCTGGATCACCTGCGCGTAGTTGCGCCGCTCCTCGCGCAGCCAGGCCGTCAATTCGGCCGTGGTGCGCACCGGCGCGCTCTCGAAGCCCAGGTCGGTCAACGCCTTCTGGGTCTCGGGCAGGTACAGGATCTTGCGCATCTCGGCGCCCAGGCGCGCCTGGATCTCGGCGGGCACACCGCGCGGCACCATCAGCGCATTCCACGCGGCGATGGTGAAGCCGGGCAGGCCCTGTTCGCTGGCCGTCTTCACGCCGGGCATCGAGGCCAGCGGCGCCGTCGTCGTCACGGCCAGCGGCTTGATGCGGCCCAGCTGCGTGCGCGTGGCCGCCACGGTGTCGATGAGCAGTGGCACGTGGCCGCCCAGCGTCGCCGTCATGGCATCGGCCGAGCCCTTGAACTTCACGCCGAACAGGGGCACATCGCGCTGGCGCAGCATCTCCATCACCAGCTGGCCGGTGACGCTGGGGATGGCGGTGTCGACCTTGTCGGGCTTGCTGCGCACCAGCGCGATCAACTCGGACAGCGAGCTGAACGGCGCCGAGGGCGAGGCCGAGATCGCGAACGGAATCAGCGCCGTCAGCGCGATGGCGTCGAAGTCCTTGTCGGCGTCATAGCCGATGTTGGTGTAGAGCGCCGGGTTCATCGCGTGCGTGCCCGACGCGCCCATCACCAGCGTGTAGCCGTCGGGCGTGGCACGCGCCGCGTAGGCGGTGCCGATGTTGCCCGAGGCGCCGGGCTTATTCTCGACGATGAAGCTCTGGCCCATCGCCCGGGTGAGCTTGTCGGCGAAGTAGCGCGTGGCGATGTCGGTGCTCTGCCCGGCCGGGTAGGCCACGATGATGCGCACCGGGCGGTTGGGCCAGTCGGCGTGCGCCTGGGCTTGGGCTTGAGCGGGCGTGGCGCTGAGCAGCGCAGCAGCGCTCAGCAGGCCCAGCAGCGCGCGGCGGGTAGCGTGTGTCATGTGGTGTCTCCTTGGGTGGTCCCGGTCGCGCCCACGTTAATGGGCAGCCTGGGCCGCGTGCACGTGTGGGCACAGCGCTGTTTCACATGTTGAACTTCCGGTGTCGGCAGGCAGCGCGACCGCAGGCACGGCCGCCGGCCACAGGTAGCTGGTGTTCAGCGCGGCGAACGACGTGCAGCCGATCTGCGCCATCACCATGTCGATCTCGCTGCGCATGATCTGCAGCGCGCGCGCCGCGCCGGCCTGCCCGCCTGCGGCCACGCCGTACAACGTGGGCCGCCCGAAGATCACCGAATCGGCTCCCAGGCAGCGCGCGATCACGGCGTCCGAGCCGCGGCGAACGCCGCTGTCCACGATGATGGGAATGCGCGCGCCGACGGCCACGCGAATGGCCGGCAGCATCTCCAGCGGCGAGGGCGCTGTGTCGAGCTGGCGGCCGCCGTGGTTGGAGACGACCAGCCCGTCCGCCCCCAGCGCCACGGCCTGGCGCGCGTCGTCCGGGTGCAGCAGGCCCTTGACGACCAGCGGGCCGGTCCACGCGGCGCGGATGCGTTCCAGGTGTTCCCAGCTCACCATAGGCGCCGGGGTCAGCGTGCCGTACAGGTCAGCCACCTGGGTCGCGTCGGCGCCCTGCGGCGCATAGGGCAGCCAGTTGCGCATCATCGGAACGCCACCGGTGCGCAGGTAGCGCAGCACCCACAGCGGGTGGCCCAGCGCCTCCAGCACCACGCCCGGCGTCATGCGGAATGGGCGCGAGAAGCCGTTGCGCCGGTTGCGCTCGCGGTTGGCGTTGACAGGCACGTCGACCGAGATGACGAGCACGCGCACGCCGGCCTTGCGCGCACGGCCCACCAGGTCGGCGTTGATGCGCTCGTCGCTGGTGCAGTACATCTGGAACCACACGTGCTCGGGCGCGATGGGCAGCGCGTCTTCCAGCGCGGCATTGGCAGCGCTGGACAGCAGGAAGGGCACATCCGCCTCACGCGCGGCGGCTGCCAGCATGAGGTCGGCACCGGGCCGGAACAGGCCAGCCAACCCGGTCGGCGAAATGCCGATGGGGCTGGCGTAGCGGCGGCCGAACAGCACAACGCCCTGGTCGCGCTGGCGCACGTCGCGCAGGTAGCGCGGCAGCAGCCGGTGCTGGGCAAAGGCCGCACGGTTGCGCTGCAGGCACAGCTCGTCGTCGGCGCCGCCGTCGATGAAGTCGAACGCGATGCGCGGCAGCTTGCGGCGCGCCAGTTGGCGCAGGTCTTCGAGATTGAGGGCGGACTGGAGGTTCATGGAGGACGTGGAGAACGTCCGCTGACCTTAAGCGCGCGCCCCGCCGCAGCGATGCGCGCGCACGCCGCCTGTTTCACATGTTGAACTTGTGCGCTTCGGTGGACAGCAACGCGGCGGTCGTGTCCATTTCGGCGCGCAGCGGCGCCAGCAGCTCTTCGCCGTACAGCTCGGCCGTGCCCATCAGGCACAGCGCGGCGAAGGCGTCGCCCTGGGTATTGCGCACCGGCACGGCGAAGGCGTGCAGGCCCGGCACCACGTCGCCCAGGTTGACGCCGAAACCATGGCGGTGCGAGCGCTCGCGCATCTTCTGCAGCGCCTCCAGCCGGTCGGTGCCACGGCGCGCGATCTCCTGTGCCACGTTGTCCAGCAGCACGGCGCGCACCTCGCCGGCCGGCATGGTCTGCAGCAGCGCAACACCGCCGACCGAGGTGAACAGCGGCCGGCGTGTGCCGGGGTAGACCATCAGGCCCGACAAGGCCAGCGCGCCGGCGCGCACGCTGCACACGTACTCGTTGCCGCTGCGCAGCAGCAGCAGGCCGATGCCGGCCATGCGCCGCGCGAAGGCCTGCACGATGGTCTCGGCCCGGCGGTGGAACTGCGCACGGTCCGGCAGCGCAAAGCCCAGCTCGAACATCAAGGGGCCGGGCAGGTAGTGGCGGTCGCTGGCGCGCTGCTCGACCAGGCGCTCGTCCACCATGCAGGCCAGCATGCGGTGCACGGTGGCCTTGTCCTGCCCGCAGGCGGCGGCCAGGTCGGACAGGCGCCAGCCGAACTGCGGACGCGCCGCGATCATGCGCATCAGCTTGATGCCGCGGTGCAGGCTCTGCGTGCCGCTGCGCTCGGGCGTGGTGGTGGTGACAGCGGCGGCGTGCAGGGCGATGTCGGCGGGCTTCATGGGGCTGGCATTCTGAGCGCGGTGGGCAGGCGCGTGCTGCGCTTTGCGCGTCAATTGCGGGTATGTCCGGAGCGGGCGCGCTGCAGGCGTCACTGGAGCACGGGCAGGGTGCGGCGCCCCAGTGTTGACTTTCCTGCTGGCCGGCTGACAACGCCCCCGTTGCACAGCTGCTGCCAGAATCGACGCCGATGGATCGCGAACCCGACTTCCTGCGCAAGCTGCACGATGAACTGTCTGACGCCCGTGTCTGGGCCGATCGGGCGCTGGTGATGGGCTTTGCCGCATTGGCCGGCCTGGCCGTCGTGGTGTTGACGCTGCTGGCCGATGGCGCGATGGACTGGTTCCTCGCACAACGCGCGCAGCGGCCCTGGGCGGCCCTGCTGTGGACGCCGGCCCTCACGGCCGCCATCGTGTGGGCCACGCGCCGCTGGTTCGCCGGCGCGGCCGGCTCGGGCGTGCCGCAGGTTTGCGCGGCGCTGGACCCGCATGTCAGCCCCGACGAGCGCTCGCGCTTCGTCTCGCTGCGCCTGTCGTGCGCCAAGATCTTCGCCGTCTCCGCTGGCCTGCTGGCCGGCCTGTCGACGGGACGGCAAGGGCCCTCGGTGCAGGTCGCTGCCGGCGTGATGTTCGCCGCGCGACGCTGGCTGTCGCCGCGCTCGGGCGTGAACGACCGCGAACTGCTGGTGGCCGGCGGCGCCGTCGGCTTGGCGGCGGCATTCAACACACCGCTGGGTGGCGTGGTCTTCGCCATCGAAGAACTGTCGCGCCGCATCGAGCAGCGCAGCAGCGGCCTGATGCTGGCCGCCATCGTCGTCGGGGGGTTGGTGGCGGTGTCGGCCTTCGGCAACTTCTCGTACTTCGGCCGCGTGCACGTGGACGCGCTGGCCTGGTGGAGCCTGCTGCTGCCGGGGGCGCTGGTGGCGTTGGGCAGCGGCCTGTTCGGCGGCCTGCTGGCGCGGTTGCTGATCGCCTCGGCCACCGGCCTGCCAGACCGCTTCTGCGGCTGGCGCCGGCGCTATCCGGTGCGCTTCGCGGCCGGCTGCGGATTCGTCGTGGCGGTGATCGGCCTGGTCAGCCAGGGGGCGGCCGTCGGCGGTGGGCACCACCACACACGCGAACTGCTGGCCGCTGCTTCGGCGCAGGACCACGCCTTCCTGACCTACACCGGGCTCAAGTTCATCGCGTCGTGGCTGTCGGCCTGGTCCGGCGTGCCGGGCGGCATCTTCGGGCCGGCGCTGTCCATCGGCGCCAGCTGGGGTGCGGACGTGGCGGCGATCACCGGCTCGCCGCACCTGCCGGCGCTGATCGCGCTGGGCATGGCGGGCTTTCTGGCCGCCGTCACGCAAACGCCGATCACGGCCATGATCATCGTGATGGAGATGACCGATGGCCACGCCATGGTGCTGAGCCTGATCGGCTGCGCGCTGGTGGCCAGCGTCGTGTCGCGCATGGTCAGCCGCCCGCTGTACGCCACGATGTGCGAGCTGATGGTGCGCGAGCTGCATGGTCGCCACCCGCCGCAGCCGCCGCCGGTGCCCGCCCACAACACGCGCTGACCCCACCGCGACCCATCGACGGCTGCCGGCAGGCGCTGCCGGCATGCGCTGCCGGCACAGGCCGATGCACGCACGGGCCGGCGCTCCACGCACGAGGCGCGGCGCGCCAGCGCCCTGGCTACCCTTCCTCGACGAAGGCCTCCTCACGCTTGGCTCTGACCGCCGGCAGCAGCACGATGGCCACCAGCACCGCAGCGCCGATCAGCAGCGCTGCCGAGATAGGACGCGTCACGAACACCGACCAGTCGCCGCGCGACAGCAGCAAGGCGCGGCGCAGGTTCTCTTCCATCATCGGGCCGAGGATCAGGCCCAGCAGCAGGGGCGCCGGCTCGCATTCGAGCTTGTGGAAGGCATAGCCGACGATGCCGAACCAGCCCAGCATCCACACGTCGAAGGTGTTGTTGTTGGTCGAGTAGACGCCGATGGCGCAGAACAGCACGATGGCCGGGAACATCCAGCGGTAAGGCACGGACAGCAGCTTGATCCACATGCCGATCAGCGGCAGGTTCAGGATGATCAGCATGGCGTTGCCGATCCACATCGAAGCGATCAAGCCCCAGAACAGCTCGGGGTTGCTGGTCATGACCTGCGGGCCGGGCTGGATGTTGTGGATGGTCATGGCGCCGACCATCAGCGCCATCACGGCATTGCCTGGAATGCCCAGCGTCAGCAGCGGGATGAACGAGGTCTGTGCACCCGCGTTGTTGGCCGACTCCGGCCCGGCCACGCCGCGGATGTTGCCCTGACCGAACGGGATCTCGCCCGGGCGCAGCTTGAGCTTCTTCTCCAGCGTGTAGGAAGCGAACGCGGACAGCAGCGATCCGCCGCCCGGCAGGATGCCCAGGCACGAACCCAGCACCGTGCCGCGCAGGATGGCAGGCGTCATGTTGCGAAAGTCTTCGGCCGTCGGCCAGATGCCGCTGAGCTTGGTGGTGAAGACCTGGCGCTCTTCCTCGGGCTTGGCCAGGTTGGCGATGATCTCGCCATAGCCGAAGACACCCATCGCGATGGCGATGAAGCTGATGCCGTCGGTCAACTCCGGGATGTCGAACGAGTAACGCGCGACACCCGAGTTCACGTCGGTGCCGACCAGGCCGAACAGCAGACCCAGCACGATCATGCAGATGGCTTTCAGCAGCGAGCCCGAGGCCAGCACCACGGCGCCAATCAGCCCCAGCACCATCAGCGAAAAGTATTCCGCCGGGCCGAACTTGAAGGCCACTTCGGTCAGCGGCGGCGCGAATGCGGCGAGCACCAACGTGGCCACGCTGCCCGCGAAGAACGAGCCCAGGCCGGCGGCGGCCAGTGCCGCGCCCCCACGCCCGTTCTTGGCCATCTGGTGGCCGTCGATCACCGTCACGACCGATGACGATTCACCGGGCAGGTTGACCAGGATGGCGGTGGTCGAGCCGCCGTACTGTGAGCCGTAGTAGATGCCGGCCAGCATGATCAACGCGGCCACCGGCGGCAGCGCGTAGGTGGCCGGCAGCAGCATGGCGATGGTGGCCACAGGGCCCACGCCCGGCAGCACGCCGATCAGCGTGCCCAGCAGGCAGCCGATGAAGGCATACATCAGGTTTTGCAGCGTGAACGCCGCGCCGAAGCCCAGGGAGAGGTTGTCCAACAGTTCCATGGGATGCCTTAGCCGGTGATGAAAGAAGGCCAGACCTGGAACTGCAGGCTCAGCCCCACCACGAACGTGAGGTAGCTGCCGATCGCGAGGATCACCGCCAGGGTCAGTGCGCTCTTGAACACGTACCGGTCACCGGCCATGCTGGAGATGATGACGACCGCGAAGATCGCCGCGATCAGGCCCATCGCCGGGATGCCCAGGGTCTGTACGCCGCCGAGCAGCACGCCGAACACCAGGTTGGCGCCCACGATCAGCAGCAGCGGCTTCCAGGCGATCTTGCCGATGAAGCCGCCGTCGGCGCGCTCGTTCCTGAGCGAGCCCAGCAGCACCAGGCCGCCCATGAGGGCCAGCATGCTGCCCAACAACAACGGGAAGTAGCCAGGGCCCATGCGGGCAGCGTTGCCCACGGTGTAGTTGGTGGCGCCGATCGCGAAGGCCGCGCCGGCCGCGATGAACATCAATCCGGACGCGAAGTCCTTGCGACTCTTGATCTGCATGTCGATTCCGTGGAGGGTTGGAGAAATGCCGCGAGCGCGAAGCACGCGGCGGTCGGGCGCTGGGGCGCGACGCGGCCGGCTATGGGTCCGCGCACGCAGCCCTGCCGGTTTTTCATTTACATCACTATATGAGGTTTATTACATCATGCCGTGAGTAATTACCCTTGCACGACAGCGCGACGCCGCCGCTTACGCTGCTATATTTCCGCTCTACAAGAAGGAGAATTCGACATGGCTGAGCGCACCACGGCAATCGACAAGAGGCGCTATGAGGCACTGTCCGACTTCAGGTTCGCGCTGCGCAGCTTTCTGCGCTTCAGCGAAGACGCGGCCCGTGGTGAGGGCATCACCGTGCTGCAGTACCAGCTGATGTTGCACACGCAGGGCTTCGAGGGCCGCGAGTGGGCCACCGTCAGCGAGATTGCCGAACGCCTGCAGACCCAGCCACACGGCGCCGTGGCGCTCGTCTCACGCTGCGAGGAGGCCGGGCTGGTGCAACGCCGGCCCAGCCAGGTGGACCGCCGCCAGGTCGAGGTCCATCTGCTGCCACTGGGCCGTCAAAAGCTCGAGCGGCTGGCCGCCTCACATGCGGACCAGCTCGCCGGCCTGGCCGAGGTGGTGTGGCAGGCGGGCAAGACGCGGCGCTGACCGCGCACCAGGATTGCGACGCCTTCAACTGCCGCGCACGCCGAAGCTGAATCCAGTGCCGGGCGCTCCGCGTATTCGAGGCAGCCGACATCTTTCGGCGTTGCCTCACAGGAGTTTTTTCCATGAAGACGATCAAGACCTACGTACTGGCCATCGCAGTCGCGACCGCATCCCTGGGCGCGGCTGCACAGGTCACCGTCGGTGGTGCACCGATGCTCGCCAGCAAAGACATCATCGACAACGCGGTCAACTCCAAGGACCACACGACGCTGGTGGCCGCCGTCAAGGCCGCAGGCCTGGTGGACACCTTGAAAGGCCCGGGTCCGTTCACGGTCTTTGCACCGACGAACGCGGCCTTCTCGGCGCTGCCGGCCGGCACGGTGGACAACCTGCTCAAGCCCGAAAGCAAGGCCGCCCTGACCAAGGTGCTGACCTACCACGTGGTGGCCGGTAAGGTCGATGCCGCGACGCTGGCGAAGATGGTGATGGACGGCATGGGCAAGGCCGACATCAAGACCGTCAGCGGCGGCATGCTGGTGGCCAAGGCCAGCGGCGGCAAGGTCATGGTGACCGATGAGATGGGCGGCACGGCGACGGTGACGATTGCCGATGTCTACCAGTCCAACGGCGTGATCCACGTCGTCGACAAGGTGCTGCTGCCCAAGTAAGCAGTGTGTGCGAGGCCCCGCGCCAGCGACCGGGCGCGGGGCCGCAGCGGCTCGTGGCGCGCCGCCGTGCGGGCAGCGCGCTGCGTGTCGCGCGCTGGCCGGCAACGACACCTGCGGCAATCGGCGGGAGAATCGCTTTCACCAGGCCAACGCGCGCCGGCGGCATCGGAGCCGCCAGCCGCCAGCGGCCGCTCGAAAGGACCTGCCCGGTGCACCACGATCTGCCCTTCCTGAACCCCTACCGCCACGGCTTCGTGCGTCTGGCCGTGGCCGTGCCGCGCAACCGCGTGGCCGATCCGAAGTTCAACGCTGAAGAAACCGTGCGCCTGTACCTGGAGGCCTGCGAGCAGGGCGCAGCGCTGGTGGCCTTCCCCGAGTTGGGCCTATCGGCGTACACCTGCGACGACCTGTTCCACCAGACCGCGCTGCTCGAAGCCTGCCTGGCCGCGTTGGACCGCGTAGCCGAGGCGACGCGCGGGCAGAGCACGGTCGCTGTGGTCGGCCTGCCGCTGCGGGTGGACCACCGGCTCTACAACTGCGCTGCCATCGTGGCCAACGGCGAGGTGCTTGGCATCCAGCCCAAGACCTACCTGCCCAACTACGCCGAGTTCTACGAAGCCCGGCAGTTTGCGGGCGCGGACACGGCGGTGTCGACCTCGGTCGCCATCGGCGGCAACAGCGTGCCGTTCGGCACCGACCTCCTCTTTCGCGCGCGCCAACAGCCGCTGCTGGCGCTGCATGTGGAGATCTGCGAGGACCTGTGGGTGCCGATCCCGCCGTCCAGCTACGCGGCACTGGCCGGCGCGACGGTGCTGGTGAACCTGTCGGCCTCCAACATCACCATCGGCAAGGCCGATTACCGGCACCGGCTGGTGGGCCTGCAGTCGGCGCGCTGCCTGGCGGCGTATCTGTACTCATCGGCCGGGATCGGCGAATCGACGACCGACCTGGCGTGGGACGGGCAGGCGCTGATCTACGAAGGCGGCGAGCTGCAGGCCGAGAGCGAGCGCTTCTCCACTGTTTCGCACACCATCTTTGCGGACGTGGACCTGGAGCGACTGGTGCACGAGCGCATGCGGCAAACCAGCTTCGGCACCTCGGCTGGGAAGCTCAGGGAACAGCTGGCCGGCTGGCGCACGGTCGAGTTCGACCTGGCGCCGCCGCGTGATGTGCCCGGCGGCCTGCGCCGCGTGGTGGAGCGCTTCCCCTACGTGCCGGCCGATGCCGCCAGCCGCGACGAACGCTGCCACGAGGTGTTCAACATCCAGGTGCAATCGCTGGTGCAGCGGCTGGAGGCGGCGCGCATCGAGAAGGTGGTGATCGGCATCTCCGGCGGGCTCGATTCCACGCACGCGCTGCTGGTGCTGGCGCAGGCCATGGACAGGCTGGGCCGACCGCGCAGCCACATTCTGGGCTACACGATGCCGGGCTTTGCGACCACCGGCCGCACGCTGGAGCAGGCGCACCGGCTGATGGCCGCGGTGGGCTGCAGCGCGCAGGAGATCGACATCCGCCCGAGCTGCCGGCAGATGCTGGCCGACCTGGGCCACCCGTATGCCGAGGGCAAGCCGCAGTACGACATCACCTTCGAGAACGTGCAGGCGGGCGAGCGCACCAGCCATCTGTTTCGCCTGGCCAACCACCACGGCGCGATCGTCGCCGGCACCGGCGATTTGAGCGAGCTGGCGCTGGGCTGGTGCACCTACGGCGTGGGCGACCACATGTCGCACTACAACGTGAACGCCAGCGTGCCCAAGACGCTGATCAAGCACCTGGTGCATTGGGTGGCGGGCGCAAGGGTGCTGGGCGATGCCGGCAGCCAGGTGCTGCACGACATCCTGGCGACCGAGGTCAGCCCTGAGCTGGTGCCGACCGACGCCAGTGCCAATGCAAATGCCGCTGCCACGCAGGACCAACCTGGACAGCGCACCGAGGACACGGTCGGCCCCTACGAGCTGCAGGACTTCCACCTCTACTACATCGTGCGGCACGGCTTTCGGCCGTCGAAAGTGGCCTACCTGGCGCACGCGGCCTGGCACGACGCGGGCGCCGGCCCATGGCCCGAGACGCTGCACGGCCCGTGCAACCAGTACACGCTGGCGCAGATCAAGCAGCACCTGCGCACGTTTGTCTGGCGTTTCTTCCAGATCAGCCAGTTCAAGCGCAGTTGCGTGCCGAATGCGCCCAAGGTGGGTTCGGGCGGGTCGCTGTCGCCGCGCGGAGATTGGCGCGCGCCGAGCGATGCGGAGGCACGGATCTGGATGGACGAGGCGGCAGCGATTCCGGTCGACGAGGGGGCCTGATGGCTGCGTCTGAGCGGTGCCGATCGTCAGCGGCGCGATGCGCCACACCGCCTGCGGGCCCTGTCGTCTGAAAACTGAGCCATTGGTCTAGGGCATCGCGACGCGAGCGCACGGATCTCGAGCAAACCGGCCGAGTTGTGACGTATACACATAGAAGAAATGGAAGGATCGTCAACAATGCCCACCCGCTCCTTCTCGCGCCCCGATCATGGCTGCCCTTCCCCTCCCCCCCGGCTTCCCCTTCTCGTTCACCGCCGCCCAGCGCCTGTTCGAACTACAAGGCGATGGCGTGCTGCCCGAGTTGCTGGTCCACACCTGGAGCCTGCGCGAAGCCTTCAACCGGCCCTGGCATCTGCAGGTCTCGGTCCTGTCGCCAGACGCCCGCATCGCCCCGACTTCGTTGCTGGGCTTGCGCGCCCAGTTGCTGACCCGCCTGGCCGATGGGGCCAGCGAGCATGTGCGTGCGGGGATCGTGCTGGATGCCAGGGCCGAGGGCAGTGACGGTGGGCTGTGCCGCTACGTGCTGGACATTTACTCCTGGCTGTCCCTGCTGGGCCGCGGTACCGGCCGCAGCGCCGTGTGGCAAGAGCGCAGCGTCGAGCAGATCGTGGCCAGCGTGTTCGCCCGCTACGCCCAGCATGCCGCCTGGCGCTGGAGCCCCTGCGCGCTGGCGCATCTGGCAGCCAGCCACCAGGGCGGCCTGCGCAGCTACACCGTGCAGTACCGCGAGAGCGACCTGGCGTTCATCCGCCGACTGCTGGCCAAGGAGGGCCTGGTGTTCCGCTTCGAGCGGGCTGAGGATGCCCCCAGCGGCCATACCCTCGTCATCCTGGCCGATACGACGCAGGCCGACAGCTGCCCCGAAGACGCCACCAGCGTGCAATCGGGCGGCATCCGCTTCCACCGCGCCTCCTCGCAGGAAGAGCAGGACGCCATCCAGGCCCTGGGCCAGACGCGCAGCCTGCAGGCGGCTGCCTCGGCCACCCTGTCCTGGGACTACAAGAGCAAAGGTGTTGCCCGCGCCCATGTGCCCGGCACCAGCGTGTTCGGCCGCAACGCCCCGCATCTGGTGCAGTTCGACTCGGAGACCGACTACCTGTGGGCCGACGATGCCGATGCCCAGCGCGGCCTGCTGGTGGCCCAGCAGGCGCAGGAGGCGCGCCAGCTGATGTGGAAAGGCCGCTCCACCGTGCGCACCTTCGATGCCGGGCGCCAGTTCGATCTGCTGGGCAGCCCGCTGGACGAACTGGCCACGCTGCTGGCCCAGCGCGGCGAAGGTGGCGGTACCGGATCCAGCACCCCCCGCTTCACGCTGACCCAGGTCCTGCACGCTGGCATCAACCAGCTGCCCGCCGGTGAGCGCCAGTTGCAGGTGACCCTGCCCGCGTGGATCCCGCGCGCCGTGGCCGCCCAGGCCCAGGCCAGCGGCTACGCCAATGCCTTCGAGGCGGTGGCCGCCGAACTGCCCTGGAAGACCCCGCTGCACGGCGACGATGGCCGGCCCCTGCACCCGGCCCCGTACCCCGGTGGCCCCCTCACCGCCACCGTGGTCGGCCCGGACGGCGCCACCAGTGGCCACGGCGCCCAGGAGATCCACACCGACCGCCTGGGCCGCATCCGCATCCGCTTTGACTTCCAGCGCGCCGAAGCAGGGGCCGACACCCCCGAGACCAGCCTGGCCAGCACCTGGGTGCGCGTGCTGCAGCGCCAGGCCGGCCCGGGCATGGGCTGGCACTTCATTCCCCGCCTGGGCCAAGAGGTGCTGGTGGACTTCATGGACGCGCGCATCGACCGCCCGGTCGTGATCGCCGCGCTGTACAACGGACAGGGCGAGGCGGGGATCGTGCCCACGCCCGGTGGTGCCCCACCGGCCGCCAACGACGACCGGGCCAGCCTGGCCCACAGCGCCGACCACCGCCCCGGCGGCCAGGGCAACCGCATCGGTGCCGGCCACAGCCCGGCGTGGCACGGTGCAGGCAGCGCCAGCTTGGCAGCCGGCGGGCAGGCCAGCGCCGCCGGCGCGCTGAACGGCATCAAGACCCAGGAGTGCGGCGGCAGTGGATACAACCAGATGGTGTTCGACGACAGCCCGGGCCAGCTGCGCGTGCAGATGGCCACCACGCAGTACAGCACCCAGCTGAACCTGGGGCACCTGATCCACCAGGCCGACAACCACCGGGGCAGCCTGCGTGGCGTGGGCTTCGAGCTGCGCAGCGATGCGTATGGGGCGATCCGGGGTGGACATGGGGTGTTGATCACGACCCATGGGCCGACAGGGACGGGAGGAACCAACGCCGGCCAGGGCACGGCACTCCCCGCCTTCGAACACATTCCCGGCGCCGCGCTGCTGACCCAGTTCAAGAACCTGGCGCAGGGCCTGGGCAACGCCGCCCGCACGCACGAGAGCACGCCACTGGCTGCGCACGAGGGCACGCTGGGGGCCCACCAGAGCATGCTGGCCGGAACACGCAAGCCCGAAGCCCCGATGACCGCCTGGACGACCACGCTGCGCGGCATGGCCGATGGGCTGGACTTCGGCAAGGCCAGCGAAGACGCCAGCGCCAAGAGCAACGCCACCGACCAGGACAAAGTGCCCGCCAGCACCGACCCCATCATCGCGCTCCATGGAAGAGCCGGCTGGGCCAACGTTGCGGGTGCCGACCTGCACCTGAACGCCGCCGACGAGATCACGCTGGGCAGCGGGCAGGACAGCCACTGGAGCGCGGGCGGCGCCTACCGGCTGCACACGGGCCAGTCCATCGGCGTGCTGGGCGGGGCCATCGGGCCGGGCAGCAACGCGGCGGGCACCGGCCTCACGCTGATCGCCGGCGCCGGCAACACCGAGCTGCAGGCGCAGGCCGGCACGCTGCAGATCGCGGCCAAGGAACAGGTCACGATCCAGAGCCAGAACGCACACATCGACTGGGCGGCGGCCAAGAAGATCACCGTGGCCACGCAGGGCGGGGCCAGCATCGTGATCGAGGGTGGGAACATCACGTTCGCCTGCCCGGGGACGATCACGGTGAGGGCTTCGGCGAAGCGGTTCGAGGGCCCGGAGCGCATCACGCAGGACATGCCCTCGTTCCCCACGGGCACGCTGGTGATTCCCATGACGCTCAAGTTCGATCACGCCCCCGCCGGCATGGGCAGCGCCTGGGCCGGCATGCCCTACAAGCTGTACGCCGACGGTGCGTTGATCAAGGAGGATGTGCTCGATGACAGCGGCTCAGTGTTGGTGATGCACTCGCCATTGGTCAAGAAGTACAAGCTGGAAATGGCCAATGGCGTGCAGTACGACATGCCCATCGCACCGGGCTATCAAAACCCCGTGCAAGGCGAGCCAGCGAACGAGGGATTCCTGAAGCACCAGCCCGGTCCACCGGCTGCGGACACCGGCAACACCTTCGTCGCCCAGACGATCCGCGAGGCCTACAGCAAGGCGTTCAAGGCTTAAGCCTGACCGACCGATCCCCATACGACCTAACCCACACCGACCATGGCTGACTCCGCAACCTGCACGCCCACCAAGCACGTCGTACCCATCCTGCAAGGCAAGTTCAGCGCCACGGTCACACCGCCATGGTTCGTGGACTGCAGCGAGTACTCGCCCAAAATGGCTTCGTTCAAGCCCTTGGTCAACGGCGAGGAAGCCTTCCGCGAGGTCTATCGCGCCATCGAGGCGGCCAAGAAAAGCGTGTGCATCATTTGCTGGGGCTTTCAGCCGAGCATGTACTTCATCCGCGATGGCCAGCACCTGATGATCGGCGAGCTGCTGGAGAAGAAGGCCCGCGAGGGCGTGATGGTGCGGGTGTTGTGCTGGGCGTTTCAGTTCTCCTCGGCCGACCGCGTCAACGTGACGGGGATTCCGCTGGGTTTGAACGAGTCCAACACGCCGGGGCGCTGGGTCGGCTTCTACGACAGACCCGGCTCCAGCAGCAACGCACAGCACGCCTTCGATGAGCGCTGGTACAACGTCTACGACCGCAAACAGTCGCTGGTAGGCGAGCTAGGCCGCAAGTACGTCATCCGCGACGACTACCCCAAAGACAAGCTGTTGTTCACCAGCCGCACGTACACCGCTGCAGACAAGGCGCGCATCGAGCGCATGGACTTTCTGGATGGGGGGCTCACGCACCAGACGGCATCGACGCTCAAGAGCTATCCCAGCCATCACCAGAAGACCGTCATCGTCGACCACGAACTACCCCAGAGTGCCATCGGCTTCGTGATGGGGCACAACATGCTCGACGGCTACTGGGACACATCCGAGCACAGTGCCAAGACAGCGGCGCCCAACGCCGGCCGCAATGTGGGCAGACCGTTGCACGACTACTCAAGCCGTGTTTGCGGCCCCTTGGTGGGCGACGTGTTTCGCAACTTCGCCCATGCCTGGAAACTGGAAACTGGCGAAGCGCTGGCGATCCCACCCTTTCAGACGCACCCCATCACGGCGCATGACCCGAGGGCCGTCTGCCAGATCCTGCGCACCCAGCCGCAGCATGGCCGCACGGACATCCAGACTTGCTACCTGCAGGCCTGCGCCAACGCCACGCAGTACATCCACATCGAGAACCAGTACTTCCGCTGGCCGCCACTGGCCGAGAGGATCAAGGAGAGTGCGGCCAAGATGGCGCAGTGGGGCCGCAGGCCCGAGAAGAACGGCTCGCTCTACTTGTTCGTCATCACCAACTCGACAGACGCCGGCATGGGCGTGGGCAGCGTCAACACTTACCGCATGCTCAACAGTTTGGGCCGAGCCGATCGCATTCCGGAGGTGGCGCGCGATCAGCGTCTGGCTGACGTGGATGCGCAGCGCACGGCCAACGAGGCGCAGATGGAGCAGTTGCGCGGTAGGCGTCTGGCCTTGGACAGCCAGGGGCCGGCACTGCAGGGCGGACCGGGTGCCACGGCCAGGGCGGGGCAGTATGCGGCGCTGGAGGAACAAGCGAGCCGGCTGCGGGCCCGCCAGCGGGAACTGGACGAGGCCAGGGCACGGCTGGAGCCGAAGTCGATCAGGGAACGCCTGACCGGTGACCGCACGCCCGAAGCGATCAAGGCGGCCAACGTCCCCGGCCTCAAGGTGCACGTGGCCACACTGATGGCTCCGGACACGCAGGCCGGGCAAGAATGGCAGGATGTCTACATCCACGCCAAGCTGATGCTCATCGACGACACCTTCATGACACTGGGCAGCGCCAACATCAACACGCGCAGCATGCAGACGGACAGCGAATTGAACATCGCGCATCACCGGCCGGAGATTACGAGGCCGTTGAGGGAGGAGCAGTGGGCGAGGTATACGGGGGGACGGGTTGCGGCGGGGATGGCTTTGCTCCAGACATACAACGAGTGGCAGAGGATCATGAACGAGAACGCCAATGCCAAGAGCTTGAGGCGCCGCCCCATCGCCCAACTTGCCGAGTTCCTGCGCACTAGCGACAAGATCAGCAACCTCGATTGAATATGAAGAACTTCCGCGTCGGCGCCCTGACGGCCAGCCTGGTGGTGCTGGCGCTGGCGACAGGCTGCGGAGACAAAGGCACAGGCATGGACAAACTCCCTGACATCTCCTCAGACATCAAGAAGCAGCTGGCTTTCACCTGCGCGCATGAGAAAGACCGCATTCCGCCGCGCGATCCCGAGGCCGATCAGCTCTACAAGCACGCGCGCTGGCTGGTCAAGGGCAACATCCTGAAGCAGGACCCAGCGGTCCATCCGGCTATCGAGCGACTGGTGCGCATTGCCACAGCGCACGGCCACGACAAAGCCAACATCGAATTGCGGAACATGCTGGAGAAGAGTCAGGCTATCAGCCCTGATCCGGTCAACGAGGTAGTCGACCTTGTGCAAGACCTGATCAAGCGAGGAATTCCGGCAGGCTACTACGACATGGGCTGGTACCTCGCGCACGGCTATGGCGTGCGGGCAGACCAGGAGCTTGCGTTCAAGTACTACCGCAGGTCGGCGGATCTTGGCAACCCGCAGGGCCAGTACTTGGTCGGAGATCTGCTCGCGAATCCATCAAAGCACGGGGACGAGATAAACCTTATTGGTTTGGCCCTATGGCGTTGCGCGGCTGACCAGCATCACGCTAACGCTGCAAACAAGTTGGGCATTCGCCTGAAAAGCACAGACCAACCCACTGAAGGAATGAAGTATTTCCAGATCGCAGCGATGGAAGGACTGTCCGTCGCCGCTTCAAGCTTGGCTGGCGCGTTCAGTGTCAAGGACCATGCCGATCCGGTCTGGGGCCTCAGTCAAGCGGCGGACCTCGAACGCCAAGGGCGCTACAGGTCAATGGAAGAGTTCCTGGGCCGCTACGACTACCTCAACGCCCGCATCCCCGAAATCAACGACATCGTGCCCCTGCCCCCCGCCAAACTCCCGCCGTGGAACGGCAAGTTCATGTGGCTCGAAGAGCACGAAGCCAACGTTCCGCCGCCACTGCCCTCCGAGCAGCGCATCGTGGAAATGGCACGCGCCAAAGGGCTGGACCCCACGACCGGTCGGCCATTGAAAACGGCCAAATAGCCCTACCCGACTCGCCAGCGCGGACATTCGCCGCCGGGCGCCAGGTACCACCCAGGCCACTCGATTTACTTGCGGGGCGCAGCCCCCACCCCGACAGCAGCCGGCGCCAGCCGCGCCGCAAAGTACGCCAGCGTATCCAGATCCTCCGGCGCCACGCGGCTCAGCGCCTCGCCCATCGCCATCGTGTAGCCAGGCCGCTTGCCCGACTTGTACTCGTGCAACACCATCTGCAGATAGTCCTCACGCTGCTGCCCAATCCGCGGCACCTGCTGCCCGCCCGAAAGATCAGCGCCGTGGCACGCCAAACATTTGTGCTCGTTCGCCAAGGCCTGGCCGCGCGCCATACGGGCTGCGTCGTTCGGCGTGGCCGGCGGCGGCGCTGGCACGTGCGGCAGCGTGCCGATGTACTCGGAGAAGCCGCGCAAATCGGCATCCGTCAGCGTCTTGGCAACGGCGCTCATGGCCTCGTTGCTGCGTCGCCCCTCACGGAACAGGAACAGCTGCGTGATCACATAAAACGAGTGCTGGCCCGCGAGCGCAGGCGTCTGTGGCAACTCGCTGCGGCCATTGGCGCCGTGGCAGGTGGCGCACAGGGCGGCGAAGCGCTGCGCATAGGCGGCGCTGCCGGCCGCCGGCTGCTGCGCCAGCACCGTCGCGGGTAGCGCGGCGCCGGCCAGTGCCAGCGCGGCGCAAAGAGCCTTCAGTGCTGGCCAAACCCTCATTTGCCGCCGTAGCTGATGCGGTAGATCGCACCGGCGTGGTCGTCGCTGACCAGCAGCGAGCCGTCCTTCAAGACCAGGAAATCGGCCGGGCGGCCGATGTAGCCGTTGTTCTCGACGAAGCCGGTCATGAAGGGCTCAACCCTGGCGCCGCCCTTGCCATCGGGCCAGGCCACGGCCACGTCGGCGTACTTCTTGGTGCGGTTCCAGGGGCCGTGGCGGGCGATGAACATGGCGCCCTGGTACTTGGCCGGGAACGACTTGCCGGTGTAGAACGTCATGCCCAAGGCACCTGCGTGCGGGCCGAGCAACGCGGCAGGCTTTGCGTAGTCGCTGCCCGCGCAGTCCTTGCCCCAGCCGAACTCGGGGTCGGCCATGTTGCCCTGGTGGCAGAACGGGTAGCCGAAGTGCTTGCCCGGCCCCGTGACCACGTTCAGCTCGTCGTTGGGAAAGTCTTCACTCAGCCAGTCGCGCCCGTTGTCGGTGAACCAGAGCTGGCCGTTCTTCGGGTTGAAGTCGAAGCCGACGGTGTTGCGCACGCCGGCGGCAACCGTCTCCATGCCGGTGCCGTCCAGGTTCATGCGGTAGATCTTGGCGTACTCACCTGGATCGCAGATGTTGCACGGCGCGCCGATGGCGAAGTACAGCTTCTCATCGCGGATGCGCAGGTACTTCCAGCTGTGGTCGTTGCCGCCGGGCAGCTTGTCATACAGCGTCGTGGGCGTGCCGGGGTTGTCCAGTTTGTCGTCGATGTTGTCGTAGCGGTAGATGTGCGTGGGCGTAGCCACATACAGCGCACCCTTGTGATAGGCGATGCCTGCGGCCATCGGCAGCTTGTCGATGACGGTCTTGGCCTGACCCTTGCCGTCGGCCGGCAGAGCGTAGATCTTGTTGCCCACGAACAGCGTGCTGACGAACACCGTGCCCTTATCGCTCTGGCGCAGGCCGCGCGCATCGAGCAGGCCGGAGGCCCAGGTCTCCACCTTGAAGCCGGGCGGCAGCTTGAATTTCTTGGTCGGCAGCTGGTCGGCCGCCGTGGGGATGGGGAAGGCCGGCACCGGCGCCATGCGCATGGCGGTGTCGGTCTTGGGCCGGCCTTTGGCCCAGCCCGGCTCTTCCGCGGGTGTCTGCTGCGCCAGTGCCAGGCCGCCAGCGCTGGCCAGCAGCACGGTGGTGCACAGGGCGCGAAATGTGGTGTGTCTCATGGTGTTGTTTCCTCTTGTCGTCTTGCGATCCATCGCCGGCGGTGCGAAAGCCGGCGCCCAAATGCAAGGCCGGGTGAGTTACCCGGCCAGTAGTACGACAAATGAGCGAATCATCTGCCCGCGTCCCAACAATCGCACAGACATATGCGCGGCCCGCCCCGTGGAATCCCTAGGTTTTTAACATCCTGTTTCAGGATGCGGCACAGACGGGCGCGGGCCAGGCGCTGCGCCATCAGGCGCGGGCGCAAGGCCCACCGCTACGCGAGGAAGCGCTGCGGCGCGTAGGGCAGCGGATCGACCACCGGCGTGCTGCCCTCCACCATCTCGGCCACCAGCCGGCCGCTGACCGGGCCGAGCGTGAAGCCCTGGTGCGCATGGCCGAAGTTGAACCACAGGCCGCGGTGGCGCGGCGCCGGGCCGATGACGGGCAGCATGTCGGGCGTGCACGGCCGCGCGCCCCGCCAAGGCGTGGCCTCGACCGGGGTGGGCAGATCGAACAGTTCGCGCGCAGCGGCCTCGGCGCGGTCCAGCTGCCAGGGCGTGGCCGGCGCGTCGCGGTGCGCGAATTCGGCGCCAGAGGTGACACGCACGCCGCGCTGCATCGGCGCGATGACCAGGCCTCGGTCGGCATCCAGCAGCGACAGGCGCGGCCCGGCGCCACCGGTGTAGTGGCGGTGGTAGCCGCGTTTGACGAACAGCGGCAGCGCGTAGCCCAGCGGGCGCAGCACGGTGTCGGCCCAGGGGCCGAGGGCGACCACGGCGTGCTCGGCGTCCAGCGCGCCCTCGTCTGTCTGCACCGACCAACCGGCACCCACGGGACGCAGCGTGGTCGCGTCGCCGCGCACCAGTCGCCCGCCCAGTCGCACCACATGCGCGGCGTAGCGGGCGACGAGTTCGCCCGGGTCGCTGACGCTCCACGGGTCCAGCCAGTCGATGCCGCCGGCCAGGCGCAGGCGCAGCGCAGGCTCAGCCTCGGCCAGTGCCTGCGCGGTGAGTGGGGCATGGCGCAAGCCGTAGGTCTGCGAGAGGCGCTCGGCATTGGCCAGCGCCGTCTCCAGGCTGGCCGGGTCGCGAAAGATCCAGCGGTAGCCCTCGCGGCGCACCAGGTCGTGCGCGCCGGCCGCGTCGACAAGATGCCCATGCTCGGAGGTGGCGTGTTCGATCAACTGCGCGTAGGCCCGGGCCACGGCCGGGTAGTGCGCCGGGCCGGACATGCGCCAGTAGCGCGCCAGTGCGCCCGCAAGGCGGGGCATGGCCAGCAGGTGGTAGTTGACGTGCGGCCGCGTCTTCAAGGCCACGCGCCACAACGTGTCCAGATCGCGTGGGAACGGGTAAGGCTCGACCGCCTCGCGTTGGATGATGCCGGCGTTGCCGTAAGAAGTTTCCTCGCCGGGGCCGCGCCGGTCGACCAGCACCACGGCATGGCCCCGCAGGGCCAGGTGCAAGGCCGTGCAGGTGCCGACCATGCCGGCGCCCAGGACCAGGGTGGTGCGTGTCATGTGAATACCTTGGGCAGACGATCAGGTGGTGTGGGCATGTGGCGATTATTCCGGCCGGCCCGTCGGCGACCAATGCACCGGGATGAAAGCTGCGTTGCGAGCGGCGCAACGCGCGCAGGAGATTCAGAAATCACGCAGCAAGGTCTCCCGCAGATGCGCGATGAAGGCGCGCGCCGCATCGGGCAGGTGACGACCCGCCATGGTCTGCACTTCGAAATGGCGCTCGTTCATCTCGCGGTCGCGCAGCGCGATGGCCACGACCGCGCCGCTGCGCAAGTGCTGGCGCAGCGCGATCTCGCCACAGAACGTGACAGCCTGCGTGCGCGAGACGTACTGGATCAGCGGGTACAGATGGTCGCTGGTGAGCACCGCGTTCAGCGCCAGGCCCTGGCGGCTGCAGCTGATGTCCAGCAGCTGGCGCAGCGTGGACGCGCGCGCCGGCAACGCCAGCGGGTGCGCCACGACCTGCGGCAGCGACACATGCCGCTTGGCCGCCAGCGGGTGGCCCGGCGCCACCACGGCGAGGATCGGCGAGGGGTGGCGAATTTCGACGTTCAGCCCCGCCTCGGAGGCCAGGCTGACCGTCACGCCGATGTCGACCACGCCCTCGCGCACGCGGCGCGCCACCTCGCCCTGCACGCACATGTCGATCGAGAAGCGAATGCCCGGGCTGCGGGCCTGGAACTCAGCCACCAGCGCGGGCAGGAAGTCGTAGGCGAAGCCCTCGGTGGCGGCCAGCCGCACCTCGCCCTGGCGCAGGCCGCGCAGCGCGAGGATCTCGTCGCTGACGCGCTCGATGTCCAGCCACGCGCGCCGCGCATGTGCCACCAGCACCTCGCCGGCCGAGTTCAGCGCCATGCCGCGTGCGCGGCGTTCGAACAGCAGCGTGTCCAGCTCGCGTTCGAGCCGCCCGATCTGCCGGCTGACGGCCGAGGGCGCCACCTCAAGCCGCGCCGCCGCCTCGGTGATGGAGCCGGCGTGCGCCACCTCCATGAAGTAGCGCAGCGCGAGCTCCTGCAGCACGCGCTGGTTGATGGGGCGGCGCGCGCCGGTGGCCGATGCTGCGCGCGGCACGGCCGCTCTGGGGATGGCGCGGCTGGCTTTCACCACCGGCGCGCGTTGCGTTTATGGCAACGAAGCTTTATGAACATTGATCTTGCTGCATGCATGGCGCATTTCTACCATGCACACATCCGCACTCGAAAGACCCCGCACCATGACCGCATCGCGCCCGCTGTTCGACGTTAGCCGCCTGCCCCGCCACCTGGCCGGCCTGGTCCCTGCAACGCTGGCCCTGGCCGCCCTGGCGATGTCGATTGCGGCTGCACCATCGGCACATGCCCAAGCCGCCTGGCCCGCCAAGCCGCTGACGCTGGTGGTGCCGTTCCCGCCCGGTGGAAGCGCCGACACCATCGGCCGCCTGATGGCCAAACGCCTGGCGGACGAGCTGGGCCAGGCGGTGGTCATCGACAACCGGCCCGGCGCGGGCACGGCCATCGCTGCCGGCTACGTGGCCAAGGCGCCGGCCGATGGCTACACGCTGCTGATCAGCTCGGGTTCGACCTTCACGGCCAACCCGGCGATCCGCAGCAACCTGCCTTACGACCCTTTGAAAAGCTTCGACCCGGTCGCCATCGTGGCGCGCATCCCGCTGATCGTGCTGGCCAACAAGGATGTGCCGGTCCACAACGTGAAGGAGTTCGTGGCCGCCATCAAGGCCTCGCCCGACAAGTATTCGTACGCATCGTTCGGCAGCGGCACCACGTCGCATTTCACCGCCGAGATCGTGCTGGGCGCGGTCGGCGCGCGGCTGCTGCACGTGCCGTACAAGGGCAGTGGCCCGGCCATGACGGACCTGATCGGCGGGCAGGTGCCGTTCTCGGTCGACACGGTGACGGCGGCCATCCCGCAACTGAAGGCCGGCAAGGTCAAGGCCATCGGCGTGACGACCACCAAGCGTTCGTCGCAGCTGCCGAACGTGCCGACCTTCGCCGAAGCCGGCTACCCGGAAGTGAATGCCGACACCTGGCTGATGCTGGTCGCGCCCAAGGGCACGCCGCCCGCCGTGCGGCAGCAGCTGGAGCAAGCGCTGGCCAAGATCGTGGCGACACCCGATGCCAAAGTCGCCTTGCAGGCGCAGGGCGCAGAGCCGGCGTTTGCAAACGGCGCGGCGTCTGTGGCGCAGATCGAGCGTGAGCTGCCATTGATGCGCGCGGTGGCACAGCGGGCCAACATCCAGGCGGATTGAGCTAAAGCCTCGAGCCCCTCGCCACCTGCGGCAGAGGGAGCAACATCCACAAGTCAGGACAACGACATGCCCCCACCATCCGCCCTCGCCCTGGTCGAGACCTCCGCCGTCGAGCTGCGCCGCCTGATCGGCACGCGCGACATCTCGCCGGTCGAACTGCTGGAGGCGTGCATCGCGCGCATCGCGCAGACCAACCGCTTCGTCAACGCCGTCACCGCCACCTGCTACGAGCGCGCCCGTGCCGAGGCCCGCGCGGCCGAGCAGGCCGTGATGCGTGGCGAGCCGCTGGGCCTGCTGCACGGCCTGCCGCTGGGCGTGAAGGACCTGGAGCCGACCGCCGGCTTGCTCACGACCCTGGGCACGCCCAGCCTGCGTAACCACGTGCCCTCGGCCGACATCGAGCTCGTGCGCCGGCTGCGCGCAGCAGGCGCCATCGTCGTTGGCAAGACCAACGTGCCCGAGATGGGCGCTGGCGCCAACAGCCGCAACCCGGTGTGGGGCGCCACGGGCAACCCGTTCGACCCGAACCTGAACGCGGGCGGCTCGTCCGGCGGATCGGCCGCCGCACTGGCGTTGGACATGCTGCCGCTGTGCACCGGCTCGGACACCGGCGGCTCGCTGCGCATCCCGGCCGCGCTGTGCGGCGTGGTGGGCATGCGCCCTTCGCCCGGCGTGGTGCCCAGCGTGCGCAAGCCGATGGGCTTCTCGCCGATCTCTGTCGTCGGCCCGATGGGTCGCAGCGTGGCCGATGCCTGCCTGCAGCTGGCCGCGTCCGCGGGGCCGCACGCTGGCGACCCGCTCAGCTATCCGCTGGACGCGACGGCCTTTTTGCGCCCAGCGCCGCTGGACCTGTCGCGCCTGCGCGTGGCCTGGACCGAGGACTACGGCCAGTGCGATGTCGATCCCCTGGTGCGCAGCGCCATGCGCGAGCGCATCGCCGCCATCGCCCCGCTGTTCGCGGCCTGCGACGAGATGACTTTCGACCTCGGCGAAGTGCACCGCTGCTTCGACGTGCTGCGCGCCGAGGCCTTCGTCGCCGGCATGCGCGCGACCTATGAGCGCGACCCCGGCAGCCTGGGCACCAACCCGCGCGCCAATTACGAGATGGGCGTGCGCATGAGCCTGCTGGACGCCGCCTGGGCGCAGACCGAGCAGACGCGCATCGTGCAGCGCTTCCAGAAAGTGTTCGAGGGCTACGACCTGGTGCTGTCGCCCACCACGCCGCTGTCGCCCTTCCCCTGGACGCAGCCCTACGCGGCCGAGATCGATGGGCGCGCGCAAGAGAACTACTACCGCTGGCTGGCGCTGACCTACGTGACCACGCTGACGACGCACCCCTCCATCAGCCTGCCCTGCGGCACCGACGCGCGCGGCATGCCGTTCGGGCTGCAGGTGGTGGGGCCGTTCCGCGGTGATCTGCAGCTGCTGTCGGCCGCGCAGGCGATGGAGGAAGCATTCGAACGCCAACCCGCGCTGCGGCGACCGCGGCCGGATGTCTCCAAGCTGCGGCCGGCCGTGCCGGCGCTCGATTCGATCGTGACGGCGGCGCCGGACGACCGGTATGCGCACGTGCCGAACGACGCGGCGGGCGCGTCGGTGGTGTGAGCGTCTGAGCGCGTTGCTGCGCGCCCGGCTCCGCCAGATGACTGGCGCGCTGTCCGGCATCGCGGGCAGCCGTCAGCGACTACAGTCGCCGCTGCCCACATGCCCGGCGGTCTTCGCGCGGCGGCAGGCCTGCAGCACGTGTCGACCCCAGCGCATCTACCTTCTACCGATGGCCCCTGGCCGCTCCCACCCAAGCGCCCCGAGCGCGAAGGGCTGGCGCGTGGGCTGCTGCTCTCGCTGCTGGCCCATGCGCTGCTGCTCGGTGTGACCTTCGGCGGGCAGCCGGACGGGCTGCCGTGGCTGGGATTTGCGTGGCAGCAGCGCCGGGCCGAAGCGCCTGCGATCCGTGTGGTGCTCGCACCGACATCGGCACCGCCCACGGCCGCTCAGCCGATGCCGCAGCCAGGGACCGCCCAGCCAGCAGCGGGCAGGCCGGCGCCGCAACCGGAGGCAGGCATCGCCGCGCCTGCCCCGGCCGACCCGAAGCGCAGGCCCATCACGGAAGCATCCAAAGCACCCGCGTCGCCAGAGCAGACCGAGCCGGGCGTGATGGTGGTGCAGCCCTTCGCCGCACCGGAGCGCAGCGAGCCTGCCAATCCGACCAATCCGACCAAACCGACCGAGCCCACCAGACCGACAGTGGCGCCCCTGTCCAAAGAAGCCGCGCGCCAGCGCGCTGAACGCCGCGAGGCCCAGCGCGCGGAGCACCAGCGCAAGTTGGAAGCACGACAGCAAGAGGCAGCGCAGCGCCAGACTGAGCGCGCGCAGGCCGCGCGGCTGGCTGCCGCGCGCCTGGAAGCAGCTCGTGAGGAGGTAGCCCGCCTGCAAGCCGCACGGGAGGCGGCCGACAACGCGCAAGCCGAGCGGATGGCTGGGCAGCGCCAGGCATCCGAGCGCCTGGAGGCGGCCCAACAAGCCGCAGCACGCGAGGAGGCCCAACGGCAAGAGGCCGCCCGGCAGGCAGCGGCGGACGCGGCACGCATCGAGCTCGCGCGGATCGAAGCCGAACACCAGCAAAGCTTGCAGCAAGCGGCGAAACAAGAAGCTGCGCGCCAGGACGCAGCACGCGAAGCGGCCGCGCGCATCCTGGCGACGGAGCAGGAGGCAGAGCAGCAGGCTGTGCTGCGCCAGTCCATCGCACAGCGCGAGGCGTCGGCCCGCCAGGCCACGCAACGCGCAGAGGCTGCCGCACGCGAAGCCGACCGCGAGGCGATCGCGCAACGTGCTCAGGCTCAGGCTCAGGCTCAGGCTCAGGCTCAGGCTCAGGCTCAGGCTCAGGCTCAGGCTCAGGCTCAAGCTCAAGCTCAAGCTCAAGCTCAACAGGAAGCTGCACGACAAGCCGTCGATGCCGCGCGCCTGGAAGCGGACCGGGCCGAAACCGCCCGCCTGCAGGCAGAGCGCGAGGAAGCGGGGCGGCAAGTGGCCGCACGCCAACACGCAGAGCGCCAGGAGGCTGCGCGCGCCGACGCCGCGCGCCTGGAGGCTGAACGCCTGGAGGCTGAACGCCTGGAGGTCGAACGGCTGGAGGCTGCCCGTCAAGCGGCCGCACGGCAAGACGCAGCACGCCGCGAAGCGGAACGCGCCGAGCAGGCTCGACTGCAAGCCGAGCGCGAAGAAATCGCGAAGCGACAGACCGCGAAGCAAGAGACTGCGCTGCAAGATGCAGCCCGGTTGGAAGCCGCTCGCAACGAAGCCGCACAAGTCGACGCCGCCCGGCGCGAGGCCGAGCGCCAGGAGGTCGAACGGCAAGCTGCGGCGCAACGTGAAACCACCCGACAGGAGACAGAGCGCGCCACACAGGCCGAGGCTGTCCGCCTGGAAGCCGCGCAAACCGCGCAGGCCGCACAGGCCGCACAGGCCGCACAAGCCGAGGCGGCCCGCCAGGACGCTGAACGCCAGGCTGCCGCACAACAGGCCGCCCGGCAGCAAGCCGCCGCTCAGGCCGAGGCAAGCCGCCAGGAAGCCGCCCGCCGGGCAGCGGTCCAGGCCGAGGCGGGCCGCCAGCAGGCGGCCGGCACCGACGCCACCCGGCAAGCCGCCGCGCAGCAGGCCACAGCCCCCGCCGACGCTGCGCGTGACGAAGCCGACCGCGCAGCCGCCGCCAAGCGCGAAGCCGCGCTCGCCTACGAGCAAGCACGCGAAGAGCGCCTGCGCGCCATCGGCCGCCAGTTGAACGAGGAAGCCGACCGGCGCGCCGCCGCCGAGGCCGCCGCACGCGCAGCCCCCGACGACCGCCCCTCCTCATGGAGCAGCACCCGCCGCGGTCGCATTTACGGCCGCAGCGACGCCAATGCGGAACTCGCCTTCTACGCCCAGGCCTGGAGCCGCAAGATCGAGCTCAACATGACCTTCAGCGCCGTCAGCGAAGTGGTCAAGCAGCGCCACACCGCGCCGGTCGTGACCGTGGCCGTACGCAGCGACGGCTCGGTGGAGTCGATCAGCTTCGTGCGCTCCAGCGGGGTCCCCGCCGTCGACGACGCGGTGCGGCGCGTGGTGCAGGGCCAGGCCAACTACCCGGCGTTCTCGCCTGCCCTGGCCCGCGAATTCGATGTCATCGAGATCCGGCGCACCTGGCACTTCGACATGGCGATACGGTTGTATTGAGACGGGTGTGCGGGTCTGCCGATGTACCGGACCCTGCATGCCGGCTTGTGCCTCACCCCAGCACCTGCTTGCGCCGCGCATCCAGCCGGGTCTGCAGTTCACGGTGCACCGACTCGGCCGCGTGGTAGGCGCCGGTGCGCCGTGCCTGCGCCTTGGCGGGCACGGTCCCGTCGTCGGCCGGGGCCATCCTGAATCTGCCACCGGCCACCACTGCGGCCTTGGCCGGAAGTTTCTTCTTCATCCAGCGCGGTCCCGCAAGAACCCGGCAAAGAAGGCCGCCAACTCCTCGTGCGCGTCGAGCGGCAGCACATGCGCCACGTACTGGTCCGGCCGCACGATCACCATCGCCCCGAGTGCCCGGTCAATGCCGCGCAGCACGAAGATGTCCGGCCCGTTCTTCAGGTCGGGGCAGAACACCTTCTGGTAGTCGATCAACCCGAAGCGGCCCTTGCGCGGCAGCAGCAGCGCGGGCAGCTGGCCGACGTCAAGATCACGGTGGTGCTGCTGGAACACGGCGCGCACGTCGATCACGGAATCGATCTCGCCATCCTGAGGCGTGAAGCGGCGAATGGGTGATGCCGGCGACGTGGACAGAAACTCCGCCAGCGCCCGCAGCCGCTCGGCCCCCGCATCCGCAAACGCGTAGAGGCGCCACGCGGCGTCGGCCCGGGCGACGTGGCCCAGGTGCATCGGCTTGGCATCGGCGAGGCAGACGACCGGCGCGGAATGAAAGCGCATGCCGATCGTGAAGCCGCGCGCCAGGTGCTGGTGCGTGGGCGCAGCCGTCAGCACCGTCTCGCTCGGATAGCGCGTGGCGACGCCTGCCGTGTAACGACCGGACTTGACGAAGTAGGCCTGCAGCTCGGCCGGGTCGACGCCGCCTAGTTCGGGGCGGTCCGGGTCCTTGGGTGGCGAGGCCATGATCTTGGACCACTGCTTGTCGAAGTCGATCAGGCCCTGCGCGATCGTGTGGCGCTCTTTGCTGTAGGTGCGCAGCAGCTCCGGGCCGGCGCGGCCTTCGAGCACGGCCACCAGCTTCCAGCCGAGGTTGAAGGCGTCCTGCATCGACACGTTCATGCCCTGCCCGGCCTTGGCGCTGTGCGTGTGGCAGGCGTCGCCGGCGATGAACACGCGCGGCAGCCGCGTTGCGGCGTGCTCGGGCCGCACGTCGTCGAAGCGGTCGGTCACGCGCTGGCCCACCTCGTAGACCGAGGACCAGGCCACGTCGCGCACCTCCAGCGTGTAGGGGTGCAGCACGCGCTGCGCGATGGCGATGATCTGCTCGGCGGTGTGCGCGCGCACGGCGGCGCGGTTGTGCGGGTCGACCTCGCCCAGGTCGACATACAGGCGCACCAGGTAGCCGCCCTCGCGCGGGATCAAGAGGATGTTGCCCTTGTCGGCCGACTGGATCGCCGCCTTGAGCCGAATGTCCGGGAAATCGGTGACGGCCAGCATGTCGACCACGCCCCAGGCGTGGTTGGCGAAGTCGCCGCGCAGCTCGGCACCGATGGCCTGGCGCACGTTGCTGCGGGCGCCGTCGCAGCCGACGACGTACTTGGCGCGCACGGTGCTGGTGGCGCCAGTGGCGACGTGGCGCAGCGTGACCAGGACCGGGTGCTCGCCCTCGGCATCGACCTGCGCGTCCACGAATTCCACGCCGTAGTCGGGCACCAGCCGCGTGGGCGCGCGGAGCATGTAGTCCAGCAGGTATTGCTGCATGCGCGCCTGGTTGACGATGACGTGCGGGAACTCGGACAGCCCATCCTCCGTGTCCTGCACGCGCCCGGTGCGCACGATGCGCGAGCGGTCGTCGGGCGAGGGCCGCCAGAACGCGGTCTCGTTGACCCAATACGCTTCGCGCGTGAGCCGCGCGCTCATGCCGAAGGCCTCGAACATCTCCACCGTGCGGCAGGCCACGCCATCGGCCTGGCCGAGCAGCAGTGGGCCGTCGCGCCGCTCGACCAGACGCGTGCGGATGCCGGGGAAGGTCGAAAGCTGCGCCGCCAGCACAGTGCCGGCAGGGCCGCTGC
The DNA here is from genome assembly GCF_056521305.1 of Rhodoferax sp. RT4P68. Taxonomy (NCBI): domain Bacteria; kingdom Pseudomonadati; phylum Pseudomonadota; class Betaproteobacteria; order Burkholderiales; family Comamonadaceae; genus Rhodoferax; species Rhodoferax sp. RT4P68. The sequence continues at coordinate 38,895 of NZ_JBWMBB010000003.1, read as the reverse complement.
CGACGATGAGCACGTCGACGGTGTCAGGCATGGGGGTGGCGGGCTCGGCCGCACCGGGCGCGGCGGCGAGGATGTCGGGGTCGCCGGGGCTGTAGCCGTTCAGGTAGAACTGCATGAAGTCTCCTCTTTGTTTGGAGACGCTATTGGAGCGCTTTGCAGCGCGGATGGCGAGCCCGGAGCGAAGACATCGATGCGGGATGCGGGGCGCGCCGCGCAGCGTGTGTCAGCCCTGCGCGCGGCGACGCCAGAGCGCGACGCCGACCAGGCCCAGGCCGAACAGCGCCCAGCTCGCCGGCTCGGGCACCGCAGCCGCGACGGCTTCATGGCGAGTCGCGTAGCCGGGCGTCATCGCGATGAAGTAATGCGCATCGCCACGAAAGACGTTGCCGCCCAGATCGGCTGCTGACCACGGCTGGTCGATGGGATAGGGCCCGAGATTGAACTCGGGATTCAACGCCGCCACCAGCCGGTACACGTCGCTGCTGCCGGGCACAGCGGCGCCGAACAGGAACGTGATGGTGTTCAGGGCGCCACTGCCGTCGGCCGCGCGGTCGATGACGATCGTGCCCCCCGAGCCGCGCAACGTGGGGAAGCTGAAATCCACCTCGCGCAGGCCGATCAGGTCATACGCGAGGATGCTGTCGGCGTACACCTCCCGGTTGGCTGATGGGTCGGAGTCCGCCACGCCCGCTTCATGCTGGATCTGGCCGGAGGCCCACCGAAAGCCCCAGCTGAACGCGTAGACGCCCGCGTGCGCGGGCGCCGTGGTCAACATGGCGACGCCGGCAAGTGCCAGCGCGGCCATGCGTGAAGTGATGGTGGTCATGGTGATCTCCAGCCCATGGGGTGGCCGGAAATCTACCGCAGGACGTGCTTTGCTGGAAACTGCCCGTCACTCCACCGTCACGCTCTTGGCGAGGTTTCTGGGCTTGTCCACATCCGTCCCGCGCGCACACGCCGTGTGATACGCCAGCAACTGCAGCGGCACCACATGCAGCAGCGGCGACAGCTCGCCATAGTGCTCGGGCATGCGAATCACGTGGATGCCTTCTGCACTCTCGATGCGTGAATCGCCATCGGCCAGCACATACAAGACGCCCCCGCGTGCGCGCACTTCCTGCATGTTGCTCTTGAGCTTTTCCAGCAGCGCGTCGTTCGGCGCCACGGTCACCACCGGCATGGCGCTGGTCACCAGGGCCAGCGGGCCGTGCTTGAGTTCACCGGCGGCATACGCCTCGGCGTGGATGTAGGTGATCTCTTTCAGCTTGAGCGCGCCCTCCAGCGCCACCGGGAAGTGCAGGCCCCGGCCCAGGAACAGCGCGTTCTCCATCTTCGCGAAGTCTTCGGCCCAGTTGATGATCTGCGGCTCCAGCGCCAGCACCGCCTGCAGCGCCACGGGCAGGTGGCGCATGGCCTTCAGGTGGCGTGCTTCCTCGGCATCGGTCAACCGGCCGTTGGCCTGGGCCAGCGCCAGCGTCAGCAGGAACAGGCCGGCCAGCTGCGTGGTGAACGCCTTGGTCGAGGCCACGCCGATCTCTACCCCAGCGCGCGTGATGTAGGCCAGCTTGCATTCGCGCACCATGGCGCTGGTGGCCACGTTGCAGACGGTCAGCGTGTGCTCCATGCCCAGGCTTTGCGCGTGGCGCAGCGCGGCCAGCGTGTCGGCGGTTTCGCCGCTCTGGCTGATGGTGACGACCAGCGTGCGCGGGTCGGGCACGGAATCGCGGTAGCGGTATTCGCTGGCGATCTCCACCTGCGTCGGGATCTTGGCGATGCCTTCCAGCCAGTACTTGGCGGTGCAGCCGCTGTAGTAGCTGGTGCCGCAGGCCAGGATCAGCACGCGGTCGATGTCCTTGAACACGCGCGCCGCGCTGGCACTGCGGCCCTGCTCGTCCGGCTGGCCGTCGAACAGCTCGGGCACGATGCCGGCCAAGCCTTCCAGGGTGTCCGCGATCGCGCGCGGCTGCTCGAAGATCTCCTTCTGCATGTAGTGGCGGTACGGGCCCAGCTCGGCGGCGCCGCTGTGGGCGTGCACGGTCTTCACGGGCCGCGTCACGGCCTTGTGCGCCTTGTCGACGATCCAGTACTTGCCCAGTTGCAGGTCGACCACGTCGCCCTCGGCCAGGTAGACGATCTGGTCGGTCACGCCGGCCAGGGCCATGGCGTCGCTGGCGAGGAAGTGCTCGCCCCCGTCCTTGCCCACGCCCAGGATCAGCGGCGAGCCGGCGCGTGCACCCACCACGCGGTGTGGCTCGTCCTTGCTGAACACGGCGATCGCATAGGCGCCATGCAGCTGCGGGATGGCGGCCTTGACGGCCTCGAACAGGTCACCGTCATACAGGCTGTCGACCAGGTGGGCGATGACCTCGGTGTCGGTCTGGCTGGTGAAAACGTAGCCCTTGGCCCGCAATGCGGCGCGCAGTTCGTCGTGGTTTTCGATGATGCCGTTGTGCACCAGCGCGATGCGGCCCGGGCGCTCACCCGCGTCCGCGCCGGTGCCGTGGCTGAAGTGCGGGTGCGCGTTGTGCACGGCGGGCGCGCCGTGCGTGGCCCAGCGCGTATGCGCGATGCCGGTGCCGCCGGCAATCTTGTCGTGCGCCACCTGGGCCACCAGCTCGGCCACGCGGGCCGTGCTGCGCGCGCGCTGCAAGGCGGCGCCGGGCGAGGCACCCAGGCTGCCGGCATGGATCGCCACGCCACAGCTGTCATAGCCGCGGTATTCCAGCCGCTGCAGGCCCTGGACCAGGATGGGAACGATGTTCCGCTTCGAAACTGCACCAACAATGCCGCACATAAAGATCTCCGTCTGAACGAGTGGGCGCGATCGTAGGCGAGTGCTGGAAACATTTTTGGTCAATATTTCACATTCGACAGAACAAAATTTCACCGCAAGATCGACGTGGTTTTATATTCCAAATACTATTGAAAGATGGAATCATTGGAACTAGACGCCATCGATCTGCGGCTGTTGGATGCGTTGCAGCGCGACGCTGCGCAAAGCAACCTGGCGCTGGCAGAAGCGGTGCACGTGTCGCCGCCCACGTGCCTGCGCCGCGTCAAGCGGCTGCTGGATGCGGGCCTGGTCGAGCGGCAGGTGGCCATCCTCTCGGCTGACAAGCTGGCCCCGCTGATCGGCCACGGGCTGACGGCGCTGGTCGAGATCACGCTGGACCGGCAGGACGCCGAGCAGCTGGCCGCGTTCGAGGCGCGCGTGGTGGATGACGATGCCGTGCAGCAGTGCTACCGCGTGTCGCCCGGGCCTGACTTCTGCCTGATCGTGCATGCGCGCGACATGCCGGGCTACCTGGCGCTGGCCGAGCGCCTGTTCACCAGCGATGCCAATGTGCGCAACGTGAAGGCGTTCTTCAGCGTGAAGCGGGCCAAGTTCCAGACGCTGCTGCCGTTGACGGAAGTCTCATGAACCTGCGCCAGTTGCGCTACTTCTGCGCTCTGGTCGACAGCGGATCGCTGGCCAAGGCGGCCGAGCGGCTGTTTGAAGGGCCTGGTCAAGCTGACGGGCGCGACGCTGGACTGAAGTCAGGGGCCCGGTTCAAGCTGCCCCACCAGCCGCAGGCAGCACCATCCACACCGTGCACCCCTGCCCCGCGACCGCCTCGGCGCGCACGCTGCCGCCGTGGCGCCGGGCGACCTGCTGCGCCAGCGCCAGCCCGGTACCCAGGCCTTCAAAGCGGGCGCCGTGCAGCCGCGCGAACGGCTGGAACAAACGGGCCGCCTGCGCCGTGTCGAACCCCACACCGTTGTCGCGCACGTAGAGCTGCACGCCACCGCCCTCGGTGGCTTCGGCTCCGACCTCGATACGCGCCGCCGCCGCCGGCCGTGTGAACTTGACGGCATTGCCCATCAGTGCGGCCAGTGCCTGGCGCAACTGGGCCGCATCGCCCGGCACGCTCGGCAGGTCGGGCGCGACCTGCCAGGCAATGGTGCGCGCGAGGTCGGCAGCCGACAACGCCGCCTCGGTCGCACGGCGCGCTTCGCCGATCAGCATGGCGCCTGGCGTGATGACCGGCTGCAGCGGCGACTGCGCCAGCTGGGCCAGTTCCACCACCGCATCGAGCATGTCGCCCAGCTGGCGCGACGAGCGCTCGAGCGTGCCCAGGGCAGGAGCTGTGTCCTCACCGCCGGCCAGCATCTCACGCACCAAGCCGCTGTACGCCAGCACATGGCGCAGCGGCGCGCGCAGGTCGTGCGAGACCATGCGCACGAAACCTTCGGCGTCCTGCCGCGCGACGGCCAGCTCGGCTTCGCATGCGGCCAGGCGTGTGCGCAGTGCCGCCAGCTCGTCGGTGCCGGCGGGCGGCGGGGGCGCGCCCACGCTCACTTCGCCTTCTTGGCCGGCCGCTTCCAGTCGGCGATGCTGGCCTGGCGCCCGCGCGCCACGCTGAGCGCGCCGGGCGCGGTGCTCTTGGTGATGGTGGAGCCGCCCCCCACGGTGCCGCCAGCGCCGATGGTGACGGGTGCCACCAGCACGCAGTTGCTGCCCACATGCACATCGGCCTCGATCACGGTCTTGTGCTTGTTGGCGCCGTCGTAGTTGGCGGTGATGCTGCCGGCGCCGTAGTTGACGCGCTCACCCACCGTAGCGTCGCCCAGATACGCAAGGTGGTTGGCCTTGGCGCCCTTGGCCAGGGTGCTGTTCTTGACCTCGACGAAGTTGCCGATGTGCACCTCGTCGCCCAGCCGCGCGCCGGGCCGCAGCCGGGCGAACGGGCCGACCAGCGCGCCTGCACCCACCTGCACGTGCTCGGCCTCGCCCTTGCCGCCCTCGATGTGGCAGAACGGGTGGACCACGGCGCCGGCCGCGATGTGGGCGTTGGCGATCACGCAGTTCGCACCGATGCGCACGCCCTCGCCCAGCGTGACCTGGCCTTCGAACACGCAATTGACGTCGATCTCCACATCGGCCGCGCATTGCAGCGCGCCGCGCACATCGAGGCGGGCCGGGTCGGCCAGGCGCACGCCCTGCTCCAGCAGGCGGTGGGCGTTGCGTTGCTGCCAGGCGCGCTCGAGCTCGGCCAACTGCACGGGGCTGTTGACGCCATCCACCTGCACCTTGTCGGCGGTCTTGGTGGCGACCACGCTGGCGCCGTCGGCCACGGCCATCTGCACGATGTCGGTCAGGTAGTACTCGCCCTGGCTGTTGTCGTTCTTCAGGCGCGACAGCCAGTGCTTGAGCCGCGCGCTGGGCACGGCCATGACGCCGGTGTAGATCTCGCAGATGGCGCGCTGCTCGGGTGTGGCATCTTTGTGCTCGACGATGCGTTGCACAGCTTCGTGCTCGCGCACGATGCGGCCATAGCCTGTGGGGTCGGGCATGTCCACCGTGAGCAGCGCCACGCGCGTGCCGGCGCAGTCGGCCAACAGGTGCTGCAGCGTGTCGGCCTCGATCAGCGGCACGTCGCCGTTCAGGATCAACGTCGTGCCGTCTTCGGGCAGGTGCGGCGCGGCCTGCTGGACGGCGTGCCCAGTGCCCAGCTGGGGCTGTTGTCTGACGCATTGCAGCGACGCCACCGACCTTGCGGAACTGTCGGCTTGCAGGAAACTCTCGACTGTCTCGGCCCCATGGCCGGTGATGACGACGATGCGGCGTGGCGACAGCCGCGCGGCCGTGTCGACCACATGGCCGAGCAGGGGCCGACCGGCCAGGCGGTGCAACACTTTGGGAATGCTGCTCTTCATCCGCGTGCCTTTGCCCGCGGCCATGATCACCACATCGATGGATGCCATGAAAGTCCTCTTGTTTTACCGAAATTGGGTCGGCCGGATTATCGTGCTGGCGCTGGCGGCGGCCTTGTTACAAGGATGCACCGCCATCAAGCTGGGCTACAACACCGCGCCCACGGTCAGCCATTGGTGGCTGGACGGGTATTTCGATCTCAACGACGCCCAGTCCGCGCGGCTGCGCGATGACCTTGGCGCGTTGCAGGAATGGCACCGCGGCCAACAGCTGCCCGGCTACGCCCGGCTGCTGCAGCGGGCGCAAACATTGGTGGTGCAGCCGCAGGTGACGGCAGCCCAGGTGTGCGAGATCGTGGAGGACGCCAGGCGCCAGCTCGACGACATCGCCATGCAGGCCGAACCCGGCGCTGTGGCACTGGTGACCAGCCTCACGCCGGCCAACCTGATACACCTGCAAGCCAAATACGAAGACCGCAACGCCGAGTTCCGCAAGGAGTGGGTAGACGCCAGCGCAGACAAGGTGCGGCAGAAGCGTTACGACAAGGCGCTGGACCGCATCGAGACGGTGTACGGCCGGCTGGATTCCTCTCAGCGTGCCGTGGTGCGCCAGCAGGTGGATGCGTCCAGCTACGACCCGCGCACGCTGCAGACCGAGCGTCTGCGGCGCCAGCAGGACACGCTCGCCACCCTACGCAGCCTGGCTGGCGGCGATGCAACTGAAGAACAGGCGGCGCGCGCCGTGCGCGGCCTGCTGGAGCGCTACCGCCTCTCGCCAACGGCTGCCTACCGCACGTACGCACAACGGCAGATCGACGAAGGTTGCGCGGGCTTTGCGCTGGCGCACAACTCGACCACGCCAGCACAGCGCGACAAGGCGCTCGACCGGCTGAAGTCTTACGAACGTGACGTGAAGGCGCTCGCGGCTCAGCGCTAGAAGCAGTCTGGCGCCAGGCGCCCGTGGCCCTAGCGCGATGGGCCGGACGACTTGGCCAGCCGCAATTCAGGCCGCACGCGGCTTTGGCCCGGCACCGGCGGCACTGGCATGTCGCCCCGCAGGCGTGCACGCAGCAGGTAAGCCTCCAGGGAATGCTGGGAATCGTCGGCGCTGCGGTCGCCATGCTGGCGCTGCGGCTGAAACTCGTGCGTGCCGTTGTCCTGCTGCTGTTGGCGGTTCTCAGCGTATTCCGCGCGCTGTTGCAGGCCGGGTCCCGTGTTGGGGTGGGTGAAATGCATGGCGGCGATTCCTTGGGGCGGGGTCGCAAGACGCGGGGGCGTAGACGTTACACACTCGGCTCCTGCAGCGCAAGTCAGCTTAGACGCGCCTCCATCAAGCCGCCGTCGTCCGGAGATTGCTACGAACGTCGGCTGTTTCCTACTGCCCCGGCATTCATAACAGTGGCACGGGGCGCAGCGGGTGGTCCACGTAATCAGCCAATTGCTGCAGGGCCTTGCCGTTGTTCAGGTGCATGCGGCCGTCCGCCAGCGCATGCAGGCCGAGCAGCTGCAGCTTGCGCAGCGTGCGGTTGGTGTGCACCAGCGACAGACCCAGCGCGTCTGCCACGTGCTGCTGGGTCAGAGGGAATTCGAAGCTGTTGTCCGGGGCGACCAGGCCGACACGCTGCGCGCGCTTGAAAAGGTGGATCAGCAGCACGGCCACCCGCTCCAGTGCGGTGCGCCGCCCGGTGGTCAACAGGTTTTCATCGAGCAGCTGCTCGTCGCGTGCGCACAGCCACGTCACGTCGTAGCCCAGGCTGGGGTGGCTGCGGTAGACATCCCACAAGCCTTCGGCCGGGAACACGCAGGTTGCGCACTCTGTCATGGCCTCGACGCCGTAAGTGGCCCCTTCGGCAAACTGTTGCTGCAGACCGAACAAATCACCGGGCAGCAGGAAGTTCAGGATCTGCCGGCGCCCATCGGACAGGGTTTTGTAGCGAAACGCCCAGCCCGCGTACAGCGTGTACATGCGCTGAACCCGGCTCCGCTCCCGAACGATGGTCTTGCCAGGCTGGAACCGACGGACATCGGCACGCAGGGCCTGGATGCATCGCAGCTCTTCCGCCCCCACTGGCGAGAAGCGCCCAGTCTGGCGCAAACGGCACTGCGCGCAGCGGGACGGCGGCTCGGAAAGCGGGCTGCTGAGGGGATCCACGGGCTTGTTCACCCCGAAAGTGTAGGCCGGCCCCGGACGGGGGAGCGTTCGCCCGCGCTAGCGACAAAGTGCCGATCTGCGCATTGGGTGAGCTTTAATTTGTTTTGATTTGTGTGCATACGTCACAAAAGCGGTGTGTGAGGCTTACTGGCAAAAATTTGCTTGATTTCTACACTTGCTTCACACCTCGCACAGATCCCTACCGGCATTTGCTTCGCAACCGGCCTCAGTCAGCACCGAGCGGGGAAGGAGGAAGACCCATGTTGAACACCCTGCAACCCATCCGCACCACTGACGGCTGGAATTCCATGGTCGCTGCGGCCGAAGCCACCGTCCGCGCGCCAGACCCAGAGAGCGCCATGGTGCTGCTGCGCTGCGTGATCGAACACGTCGACTACGGCCTGGCGCTGATCGACATCGACACCCATCGGCTGCGCCTGGCCAACACGCCGGCGCTCATGTCGATGAGCGGCGAGGGCCGCACGCGCAGCGGCCTGAGCCTGGTGGGCGGCAGCGTGCAGGCGGCGCAGGCAGCGGACGAGCGCGCATTCGAACACAGCATGACGATGGCCCGCACCGGCGTGCGTGACCTGTTGAACCTGGGCACCGGCAGCAACCGCACCACCGTGGCCGTGGTGCCGCTGGCCGGCCCGGCGGACGACGGCGAGGCCCTGCTGATCTTCGCCAAGCGCCGCCTGTGCGACCCCTCGGCATTGGCGCTATACGCGCGTGCCTGTGATCTCACGGCGGCCGAGAGCACCGTGCTGGCCGCCGTCAGCGACGGCCTGCGCCCGCACGAAGTGGCCGACCAGCACGGCGTGCAGGTCTCCACCATCCGCAGCCAGCTGCTGAGCATTCGCCAGAAGACGCGCAGCAGCTCGATCCGCGAACTGCTGCAGACCGTCTCTCTGCTGCCACCGATGGCCCGCCACCTGAACTGACGGCTGGACGCGGCGCTCGACGTCTCCAGACGGCGTCATTGGCGCGGAAAACAGCCGAATGAGAATGCGTGCGTGTCCATGGCTTAGACTGGTGTGTAAACGCCACCTGCGCCGCGCCCGAGCGGCTCGCCAAGCCATGAGTTCCGAGTTGAGTGTGATGACGCACGCCTTCTGCAATGACCCTGCGCACGCGGCTCCATTGCGCAGTCTGGCCGCCCGTGGCGACGTGCGGCGCTATCGCAAAGGCACCATCCTGATCCACGAGGCCGACCACGGTGACACCTTGTTCATCGTCATGGAAGGCCGCGTCAAGGTCTTCAGCACCGACGCCAACGACCGCGAGTTCACGCTGGGCGTGATCGGCGCGGGCGACTATTTCGGCGAGATGGCGCTGGATGGCGGCGTGCGCTCGGCCAGCGTGATGACGCTGGAAGCGGTGGTCTGCTCGGTGATCACCCGCGCCACGCTGCTCGACCACATCGCGCAGGAACCCGCCTTTGCGCTGGACCTGCTGGGCAAGGTGATCCGGCGCGCGCGCTCGGCCACCAACAGCGTGCGCAACCTGGCGTTCACCGATGTTTACGGCCGCCTGACCATGCTGCTGCAGGAACTGGCCGAGCCTCAGGCCGACGGCTCGTTCAAGGTCGCCGAGCGCCTGACGCACCAGGACCTGGCCAGCCGCGTGGGCTGCAGCCGCGAGATGGTCAGCCGCATCCTGAAGGACCTGGAAGGCGGCGGCCACCTGGAGATGCGCGACCGGCGCATCCTGCTGCGGGCCAAGCTGCCGGCGCGCTGGTAGCTCAGTTCGGCGCAATCTGTACCCAGCGCCACTCCAGCCAGTTGTCTGCTCGGTGCACGGCGCTTACGTTGGCGCGCATGGCCCAGGGGATCACCTGGCGGTGCAGCGGGATCAGGTGCGTTTGCTCGTCGTACTCGCGCAGCGCCGCCTTGACCAGCTGCTCGCGCTTGGCCGGGTCGGCCTCGCGGCTGGAGGCGGCGGCCAGTTCGTCGAACTTGGGGTTCTTCACGTTGCCCCAGTTGAAGTACCCCACGCCGCCCTCGCCGCGTGAGCGCAGCACCGGTGTGAGCGTGGTCTCGGCGTCGGTGATGGCGCCGCCCCAGCCCAGCATGTACATGGAGACGTCGAGCTTTTCGGCCTTGGGGAAGTAGAGCGCACGCGGCATGGCGTTGACGCGCACCTTCACGCCGATCTGCGACCACATGGCCGACAGCGCAATGCAGATCTCCTCGTCGTTGACGTAGCGGTTGTTCGGGCAGTCCAGCGTGACCTCGAAGCCGTCCGCGTAGCCGGCCTCGGCCATCAGGGCCCGGGCGCGCGCCAGGTCGAACGGCAGGCGGCGCTCGAACGACGGGTCGTTGTAGTGGCCCAGCGGTGAAGGCAACACAGAGCCGGTGACGACGGCCTGGCCGCGCATCAGCCGCTCGCGCATGGCCACGATGTCCACCGCGTGGTAGAGCGCACGGCGCACGCGCACATCCTTGAACGGGTTCTTGCCCTTGACGCTGCTGTAGAGCAGTTCGTCGCGCGCCTGGTCCATGCCGATGAACACGGCGCGGTTCTCGGCACCGTCGAGCACCTTCAGGCCGGCCGTGGTGCGCAGCCGGGCCAGGTCCTGCGGCACTGGGTCGAGCACCAGATCGACCTCGCCCGAGACCAGGGCCGCGGTGCGTGTGGCATCGCTCTTGATCGGGGTGTAGACCACGTCTTGCACATTGCCGTCGAAGGTGCCCCACCAGTTCGGGTTGCGTTTGAACACGGTGCGCACGTCGGGCTGGCGCGAGACGAGGATGTATGGGCCGGTGCCGTTGGCGTTCAGCGCGGTGAACTTCTCTTCACGATTCTTGAAGTCCTGCGGCTTGGTGGCGTTGTGCTTCTCGCACCAGGCCTTGTTCATGATCTGCACCAGCGTGGCGTGCTGCAGAAAGATGGGGTTGACCTGGGGCAGCGTGAACTCCACCGTGGTCTCGTCGATCTTGCGCGGCTCCCCCATGCCGTTGGCATAGGGCCGGATGCCCGAGGCCGGGTCCTTGGCACGCTGCACGGAGAAGATCACGTCCTCCGGCGTCAGCGGGCTGCCGTCGTGAAAGCGCACGCCGCTGCGCAGCGTCATGCGCCAGACGGTCGGCGAGAGCTGCTGCCAGGCGGTGGCCAGGCCCGGCACCACATTGAGCTGCCGGTCGCGAATCACCAGGGTTTCGTAGACCTGGCCGTTGATGGCGTTGGTCAGCAGCTCGTTCTGGGAATACGGGTCCAGCGTCTGCAGGTCGCCCTGAGAGGCCCAGCGCAGGGTTTGGGCGTGGGTGGCAGTGGCCAACAGGGCCAAGCCGCACAAGGACAGTTGCAGCGCGACAGCCCGCGCAGCGCGGCGGTTCCAGGAGGTATGCATGACGGCTCCGATCTCGACATTCAGATGACCAACACATGAGCGACGGATCGCGGGTGGGAGTCGACAACCGCCTGAGGCGCCAGCCAGCGCAACGAACCCGCCTCACGGTTCCGACGCGCTCATTCTGGGGGAAAAGAGCCGCGCGACGCCTCTTCCCCAAGACGATGGAGGAAGTGTTTCGTTCCAGCCACTGCGGCCACTGCGGGCACTGCCGCTGGCATGGAACGCAAGGCTGGGTTGCAATGGCACCTTTTCGAGTCACTGGCGCCATTGCGCCCATGGAGGAATGCGGATGCAAACCGAAGCCGAGCGCGTACCTGCCGCTGTGCCCGCGCCGCCGCGCTGCGTGGTCGGTGTGGATGTCGGCACCGGCAGCGCCCGGGCCGGCGTGTTCGATCTGGCCGGGCAGATGCTGGCCACGGCCAAGCACGACATCACGCTGTTCCACGCGCCCGGCGCCATGGTCGAGCAGTCGAGCGACGAGATCTGGACGGCCGCGTGCGCATCCGTTCGCCAGGCGCTGGCCGCGGCCGGGGTTTCGGCCGACCAAGTGGCCGGTATCGGCTTCGACGCGACCTGTTCGCTGGTGGTGCTGGGGCCGGGTGGCCGGCCGCTGCCCGTCGGCCCCAGCGAAGACCCCGCGCGCAACATCATCGTCTGGATGGACCACCGCGCTGTGGCCCAGGCCGACCGCATCAACGCCACCGGCCACGCGGTGCTGAACTATGTCGGCGGCCGCATCTCGCCCGAGATGGAGACGCCCAAGCTGCTCTGGCTGCTGGAACACCGGCCCGCCGTGTTCGCCCAGGCCTGGCAGTTCATGGACCTGACGGACTTTCTCACCTGGCGCGCCAGCGGCGACCTGGCCCGCTCCACCTGCACGGTGACCTGCAAATGGACCTACTTGGCCCACGAGCAACGCTGGGACGGGGGCTACTTCCACGCCATCGGCCTGGGCGTGCTGGCCGATGAAGCCTTCGAGCGCATCGGCCAGCGCGTCGTGGCGCCCGGCACCGCGCTGGGCAGCGGGCTGACGCCGCAGGCGGCAGCCGAGCTGGGCCTGCATGCCGGCACGGCTGTGGCCACCGGCGTCATCGACGCACATGCCGGCGGCATCGGCACGGTGGGGGTCCAGGGCGATCCGTTCTCGGCGCTGGCTTACGTCTTCGGCACCTCGTCGTGCACGATGACCAGCACCCGCGAGCCGGTCTTCGTGCCGGGCGTGTGGGGGCCTTACTACTCGGCCATAGTGCCAGGCACCTGGCTGAACGAGGGAGGACAGTCCGTGGCCGGCGCCGCGATCGATCACCTGCTGGCCATGCACCCACTGGCGCCCGAGGCGCGCCAGCAGGCACAGGCGGCGGGCCAGTCCTTGCCGGTCATGCTGGCGACGCTGGCCGCGCAGAAGGCCGGCAACCTGTCGGACGCGGTGAGGCTGGCGCAGGGCCTGCACGTAGTGCCGGAGTTTCTGGGCAACCGCGCACCGCTGGCCGACCCGCTTGCCCGCGCGGTCATCGCCGGCTTGGGCATGGAGCAGGACATGGACAGCCTGGTCGCCCTGTACATCGCGGGGGTCTGCGGCATCGCCTACGGACTGCGCCAGATCATCGAGGCCCAGGCCGCCGCGGGCGCGCCGGTCGAACGCATCATGATCAGCGGCGGCGCCGGGCGCCTCGACCTGGTGCGCCAGCTGCTGGCCGACGCCAGCGGCAAGCCGGTGCTGGCGACGCAGGCCGACGAGCCGGTGCTGCTGGGCGCGGCCATGCTGGGCAGCGTGGCGGCAGGTGCGTTTGTCGACGTGGGCGCGGCGATGGCCGGCATGTCGCGGCTGGGGCAGACCTTCCACGCCCAGACCGGCGCACTGGCCAGCGTGCACCAGGCGCGCTTTCTGGCGTTCGGGCAACTGCAGGCCCTGGCGCGGCAGCTGCAGCAGGCGCCGGGGTAAGCAGCGTCAGCCCTTGTGCGCGCCCGGCGTCAGCGACGTCTGCGGCGTCAGCGGCGTCAGCGGCGTCAGCATGCCGCGCATCAACTGCGCTGCGCGTGCAGCCGGGCCGCCACGGGCCCGGTTGCCAACCCCGCCACGCCTCGCACCAAGCGCCCCAGCGCCGAGCCGGCCTGCCCAAGCGCCAGGCCCAAATCACGCACCGGTTGCGCCACCGCCTGCTGCCAGCGTCCGCCTGCGCCCAACGCCGCCTGCAAGGCCCGGGCCTGCGCCTGCGGCAGCGGGTCCCAGCTGAAGTAGGCCGAAGCGTCGCGTTCGGCGCCCGAAGATTCCAGCACCAGGCGTTGGCCGGCCTGCACCGCCAATGCCCGGCCGGGCACCAGAAACAGGTCGCCGGCCGCCTGTGCGTTCTCTTGCGCACTGTCCAAGGTCAGCCACACGCGCCCTTGCGTGATGCGCAGCACGCCGCTGCACACCGGGCGCAACGTCAGCGCCCGGCCGGCGTCGAGCTTCCAGCTGCCCGGCAGCGTGGCGCTGCTCAGGGATTGATGCGTGTCTAGCGTGGTGGGCGTGTGCATGGCGGACTCCTCAAAGATTCGCGTTTCGGATGGCAATGATCGCGAACGTCCGCTTGGCGGTCCAATGAAATACCGCTAGGCTATTGATTCGCGGCGCGCATCAATACCAACGCAGCGCAAGGCGGCCTCCATGCAACATTCACAAACCCATCTGCGCACCCGGCCCGTGGCCGCTGGGCACCTGCGCGCCTTCATGGCCGTAGCCGCCCACCTGAACTTCCGGGTCGCGGCCGACCAGCTGTCGCTGACGCAGTCAGCCGTCAGCCGCCAGATCCAGCACCTGGAAGAAGAGGTTGGCGTCTCGCTGTTCCTGCGCCACACGCGGGCTGTGGAATTGACGGGCGCTGGCGTGCAGCTGCTCGCCGCCGTGTCGCCCGCGCTGGAGCGGCTGGACGGCGCCGTGCGCCAGATCCGCCAGAGCGCCGGCCGTCAGGCCGTCTCGATCACCACCTTCGCCTCGTTCGCCTCGATGTGGCTGATCCCCCGGCTGGAGGCGTTCCAGCGCGCGCATCCGGACATCGACATCCGCATCGACGCGTCGGACGTGGCGGTCGACCTGGACGTCTCCGACGTCGACCTGGCCCTGCGCTATGGCCCGGCCGCCACCATGCCGGTGCGCGCGCGGCGCATGTTCGGCGAACAGCTGACCCCCGTGGGCAGCCCCTGGCTGCTCAAAAGCGGCGCGCGGCTCAAGGCGCCACAGGACCTGGCCCAGTTCGCGCTGATCGAAGCCGGCGACGCCCACCACTCGCATCTGGAATGGCTGACCTGGCGACGCTGGTTCGAGCTGCAGATGCCGCCCGCCGTGGCCCGCACGTTCCAGCCGCAGCGCTGGCTGACGTTCAACTACGCCTACCAGATGGTGCAGGCCGCGCTGACCGGCCAGGGCCTGGTGCTGGCCCGGCTGCCGCTGGTGGCCGAGAGCCTGGCCAATGGCGACCTGGTCGAGGTGCTGCCCGAGCGCCGGATCGATTCACCCATGGCCTACTGGCTCATCACCGCGCAGCGCAGTGAGGGCCGGCCGGAGATCAAGGCTTTCTGCGACTGGCTGATGGCCCAATCTGCATTGACGCGCCAGGCCGTAGGCGACGTACCCGATCCCGACACTGTCGACGACATCGATTGACCCCCAACCGGAGATGGAGCCCATGACCGCTCAACTGGACGCCCTGACCCTTGCCTTCTGCCGCGACCCGGCCCACCCCCCATCCGTGCGCGAACTCGCCGCGCTGGGCACGCCGCGGCGCTACCGCACCGGTGCGCAACTGCTGTACGAGGCCGACCGTGGCGACACGCTGTTCGTGGTGATGGAGGGCCTGGTGCGCGCCTACGGCACCGACCCACAAGAGCGCGAGATCACCTTCGGCCTCGTCGGGCCGGGCGACTATTTCGGCGAGATGGCGCTGGACGGCGGGCCGCGCTCGGCCAGCGTGGTGACGCTGGAGCCCACCGTCTGCGCGCTGGTGTCGCGCGAATCGCTGTTGGCCTACATCGCGCGCCACCCCGAGTTCGCACTGGAGCTGCTGGGCAAGGTGACGCGCCGCGCGCGCATGGCCACCAACAGCGCACGCAATCTGGCGTTCATCGACGTCTACGGCCGCCTGGCCCAGCTGTTTGCCGCCGAGGCGCTGCCGCAGCCCGATGGCAGCGCGCTCCTGCCCGATGCGCTGAGCCTGCAGGAGATCGCCGCCCGCGTGGGCTGCACGCGCGACATGCTGACGCGCATCCTCAAAGATCTGCAGAGCAACGGCTACATCGAGATGCAGGACCGCCGCATCACGATCCTGACGCGGCTGCCCTCGCGTTGGTAGCAGCTACTTGATGGGCCAGACGACGCCGTTGTCGTTCAGGATGGCGTCCAGCGGAATGTCATACGGCCCGGGCTCGAAGTCGTCCAGAAAGCCCTGACTGAAGCCCAGGCCCACCGTCATCGGCCGCGGCTCCAATGTGGCCAGCGTGCGGTCGTAAAAGCCGCCGCCATAGCCCAGCCGGTAGCCGCCGGGCGCATAGCCCACGCAAGGCACGAACAGCAGGGTGGGCACCACGATCTCGGTGTCCTTGGGCTTGGGGATGCCGAAGGCGTCTTCCTGCATCGGGCAGCCCGGGTACCAGACGTGGAAGGTCAGCGTCTTGTGCACCTTGTCGACGACCGGCAGGCCGATGCGCAGGCGCTGCTGGCCGCCCTGCAGCTCGCCGTCTTCCTTCCAGCGGTGCAAGGCTGGCAGGGGATCGAACTCGCCCTTGATGGGCCAATAGGCACCGATGACGGTGTCGGGCCGGCCGACCAGCCAGATGCGCATCACGCGCTGCAGCAGGTCGGCCCTCTCCAGCCGGTCGGGCATGTTCAAGCGGGCCTCGAGCAAGGTGGCGCGCAGGGCCTTCCTGGCGAGCACTTTGTCCTCGGTCGATTTATCCATAATCCTTCCCCATGCAAGTACGGGCCATTCTGACATCGATCACGCTGGCGCTCGGCGCCCTGCACCCCCTCGGCGCGCCGGCCCAGGAGCGCGCCGACACCCGGGTCGAAGCGCGCTCCGACCCCCGCGCCGACGCCGTCATCACCGAGATGCAGCAGGCCTTCCGACGCGGCGACCGCGTGCGTGTGGCGGCCCTGTTGCCGCAGGCGCGCGGCCACGTGCTGGAACCTTGGGCCGCCTACTGGGACGCCCGCCTGCGGTTGGAGGAGTTGACGGCCGCCGACATGGAAGCCTTCAGCGCACGCTACCCCGGCAGCTACCAGGAGGACCGCCTGCGCAACGATTGGCTGCTGGCGCTGGGCCTGCGCCGCGACTGGGCCACCTTCGCCAGCGAGCACCCGCGCTACCGTATGCAGGACGACCGCGAGGTGCGCTGCTATGCGATCTTGATCGAGCAGCTGCAGCCGGGCCAGCCACCGGCGCCCAGCGCCGTGGTCGACGAGGTGCGGCGCAACTGGATGGGGCAGCGCGATGCCGACGACGGCTGCACGCAGGCCGCCGGCAGCCTGATCGCGGCGCGCCGGCTGCCCGCCTCCGATGCCTGGCGCAAGGCCCGGCTGTCGATCGAGGCCAACCGTCCGCGCGCTGCGCGCAACGCGGTGGAGCTGGTCGCGCCGGACGAGCTCGACCAGGTCGGCCAGTTGCTCGACAGCCCGGTGCGCTACCTCGCCGCCCGCGCGATCGCACCGTCCAAGCTGCGGCGCGAGCTGGTCACGCTGGCCCTGGTCAAGATGGCGACCACAGATCACGAGCAGGCCGCCAACGCGCTGGACACCAAATGGGCCACGCAGCTGACCGCCGACGAGCGCAACTGGATCTGGGGCGTGATCGGACGGCAGGCCGCCCTGAAGCTCTCGCCCGCCACCTGGGGCTATTTCGCCAAGATCGACCGCGACACCGACCTGCACGACGAGTTACTGGTCTGGAAGGCCCGCACCGCGCTGCGCACCGGCCGCTGGAAAGAGGTGGGCACCACCATCCAGGCCATGGGCGAGGAGCTGCGCAATGACCCGGCCTGGGTCTACTGGCGGGCCCGCGCACTGCTGCAGATCGGCCGCGAGGCCGACCGCGCCGAGGCCACGCAACTGTTCGAGAGCATCGCCGGCGTGCGCGGCTTCTACGAGCAGCTGGCACTGGAAGAGTTGGGCCGCAAGATCACCATGCCGCCGCGCCCGCCCGCCCCCACACCGGACGAGCAGGCCGCAGCGCGCGCCAACCCCGGCCTGCAGCGCGGCCTGGCCGCCATCGCCATCGGCCTGCGCAGCGAGGGCATCCGCGAGTGGAACTACGCCACCAACCTGCACGAGCGTGGCGGCATGGGCGAGCGCGAGCTGCTGGCCGCCGCCGAGCTGGCCTGCGAACGTGCGGTGTGGGACCGCTGCATCAACACCAGCGAGCGCACGCGCAACGCCTTCGACCACGCGCAGCGCTTCCCGATGCCGCACCGCGACGCCGTGGTGCAGCGCACCCGCGCCATCGAGCTGGACCCGTCCTACGTCTATGGCCTGATCCGCCAGGAATCGCGCTTCATCATGGACGCGCGTTCCGGCGTCGGCGCCTCGGGTCTGATGCAGGTGATGCCGGCCACGGCACGCTGGACGGCACGCAAGATCGGCATGACCGGATTTACCGCCGGGCAGATCAACGACCGCGACACCAACATCGCCATTGGCACCGCCTACCTGAAGCTCGTGTTGGACGATTTCGCCGGCTCCATGCCGCTGGCCGCCGCCGCCTACAACGCCGGCCCGGGCCGCCCGCGCGCCTGGCGCGGCCAGGCCGGCGCGCCCACGCTGGAAGCGGCCATTTGGGCCGAGAACATTCCCTTCACCGAGACACGCGACTACGTGAAGAAGGTGCTATCCAACGCCACCAACTACGCCGCCATCCTGAGCGGCCAGCCGCAGTCGCTGAAGGCCCGGCTGGGCACCGTCGGCCCGCTGGCTGCTGGCGCGCCGGACGCCAGCAAAGAGCTTCCCTGAGCGCAGCGCCGGGCTGGCCACCGCCGACGCTGGCCATCATGGCCTCGCCGCCGCTGATCACAGCGCTGGATCGAGCGCAAGGACGGCGCGGCAAGCACACGCCGCATCGTTCGCCCTGAAGACGACACGCCGCTTTGGCGCGGCCCCTGTGCTGGCCGGCCGCGGCGCATGCGGTGCGGTTGCACGATGTCATGGCTGGTTCACGGGACAGGAGCACAATCCATGTCGGGCTCTGCCCCCTTCCCACCAGGCCGTGTGGGCTGCAGAGGAGCAGGCATCCTCCGCCCGCCCGGAGCGTCATCCGGGTCCTCTTTCACGCGGGCGGTAGCGGCCCCTGACCTGTGGCAGCGCGAAGCGCCCGCTATGTGGCAGCCGGGCCTGGGTCGCCGGCCTTGCCCATCGACCTGACCTCGACAGACAAGTCCAGCAGCTTGCCCTTGCGCACGTAGTAGCGGTCCAGGCGCCACTCGCTGATGATCTCCACGGCCAACTGGAAGGTGCGCATGTCCAGTGCGTACAGGCGCTCCAGCTGGTAGGGCTGCGCCGATTCCAGCGCGATCACCAGGTCGGTGAGCGTCTTGGCGGTCTCCGAAAAAGGGTCGGTCGCGATCAACCGCTTGGCCTCTTTGAATGCGTTCATGGGAGGTTCCTGAGATGTTGCACTGCACACGATTGGACACGCTGGCACGCCAGACAACATGACAATTTGATGACGGCAGGCGACTGCGCTCATACTGGCGCCGCAGGCGCCGGCCGGTACCTGAACGTGGCGCGCACGATGCCATGGTCGTTGGTGCCCAGGCCCTTGTGGTCGTCGAAGTTCAGGTGGTCGTTGTTGACGACCATGCCGTCGAACATCCAGATGCGCTTGCGGCTGTTGTCGTAGAACTCCTGGCTCACGAGGATGTGGTCCAGCGATTCGCGGATGTCCTGGTGGATGTGCGTGTAGTACACATCGCGCGTGTCGCGGTATTCCTGCAGCGTCTGCCCCGTGTAGAACGCCGTGTCGCCGCCGCCCTCCGAATCGCCGACCAGATAGCGCGGCTGGTCGGTGAGGATGTTGGCCGTGTTGCTGTGCTGGCCGTCGTTGATGTCGCCCAGGACGATCACCGGTTCGTCGGTGCCTTTCATCACGTTGGTCAGCACAAAGCGCAGGGCCGCCGCCTCGGCCGTGCGGCGGATGGTGGACAACGCCGAGCCCAGGCCCTTGCCGTGCGCGCTGTAGGTGCTGCGGGCCTTGCGATACCAGCTTTCGTTGAAGACCTTGGTCGGCGCCTTGGACTTGAAATGGCACACGTAGACGTGCACGTCCGGCCGGTCCGAACGCGGCTTGATCCGGAAGTACAGCACCGGCCGCGAGAAGCCGCGGATGTTCACCTCGATCTGCGGCGTCTGCGGGTCGTCGCCCTGTGAACGCAGCACGAACGCTTCGGGAAAGTCGCTGATCCACTGCGGCTCGCCGCGCAGCAGGCCCTTGCGCACCAGCGCCGCGCAGACGATGCGGGTACCGTCTGCCGCGCCCGGCACCAGCATGTCGTATTGGTCGGCCAGGCCAGACCGATCGAGCGCGCGGGTCAGCGAATCCGCATGCCACAGCTCCTGCAGGCCGAACACGTCGGACGGCAGCCCGCGCAGTTGGCGTGCCGTCCACTCGATCTTCAGCTCGTAGGCCGCCTGGCTCCAGCCGGCGGTGTTGGTGTAGATCGGCAGACCGGGCTCGTTCAGGTTGAAGAGGTTGAAGGTCGCGATGCTCAGGCGGGGCAGTTTCATCGGTACTCCTTGTGGGCGGACAGTGCTGGAGAAGCAATCGCTTGCCTCTGCAACGTCAAGACTGGCGCGCGGCAGGTGCGCCGGCAAGCCCCGAGTGGCGCCTGCCCGCTACCGGGCGCCGCCGGCCTTGGCGTGCAGCGCGTCGCGCACGGTGCCGATCACAGCCACCGGCAGCGGCACATAACCCAGCTGCTCGGCCGCGCTGCGCCCCTCGACCAGCGACCAGTCGAAGAACGCCATCGTGCGCAGGTGCCGGCCTTCCTGCAACCGGTCGCGCAGCAGGCCGAAGACCGAGGCCACGATGGGGTAGGCGGCCTCGCCCTTGGCGTCGACCAGCACCTCGTCGAAATCGGCCGCCGCATTCCACACCGCCGACTGCGCCGCCGCCGCTGCGGCCACCGCGCCCGGTGCCACAAAGCGCCCGGCCGCGTTCTGCAGCGAGGCCATGGTCAGCTTCGCCTGGCGCGCCTGCACTTCGTCCAGATAGCCCAGCGCGTTCGGCGTCTCGCGGATCGTGCGCAGCACGCCAGCGCTGCCGCGCGCCCCCTTGCCCTGCGGCCATTTGACGACGGCGTCTGCGCCCACACGGCGCTTCCACTCGTCGCTCTGGCCGGCCAGGTAGCGCGTGAGCGTGAACGTGGTGCCCGATCCGTCGCTGCGGTGCACGGTCTGGATGTCGGCCTCGGGCAGGGTCAGCTGTGGGTTCAACGCGCGGATCGCCGGGTCTGACCAGCGGCGGATCTTGCCCAGGTAGATGTCGGCGATGAGGGGGCCGGTCAACCGCAGCGCACCCGGCGCCACGCCGGGCAGGTTGGCGACCATGGCGATGCTGCCCAGCACGATGGGGAACTGCAGCAACTGGTAGCGCCGCAGCTCGGCCGAACTCAGCGGCATCTCGCTGAGCGCGAAGTCCACCGCGCCGGCCCGCAGGCGCTGGATGCCGGCCAGCGAGCCGACCGGCTCGTAGTCCAGCGCCACGCCGTTCATGTCGTCGTCCAGACCCGTGTTCGGCGCGGCGTGGCGGATGCCGCCGGCCAGGTGGTGGCGGTATTCCTGCACCCAGCGCGCGGCCAGCGGGTAGACAAAGGTCGAGCCGGCGCCCTTCAACCCGGCACGGCCGAACTCGTCGGCCGCCTGCGCCTGGGCTGCCGCTGGCAGCAGCAGGCCGGCGCCCGCGCCCAGCAGGCTGGCCAGCAGCGTGCGGCGCGGCAGCTTGCGTGTGTCGTCCATGAGCTTCACCCCGCTGCCGGAACGCTCTGCACCCGCAGGCCGGTGTGCACGGCTTTATCTTCGAAGCGGGCCAGGTCGCGCGACACCGACTGGCGCTCGCTCTGGATGCGCTCGATCAGGAAGAACGCCCGCTCGGCGCTGCCCAGCAGGGCCAGCAGGGCGCCACGCTCGTCCCAGGACAGTGGCTGGCCCTGTTCCAGGCTGCGCGCACGCAGCGCCACCAGCATGTCGGCGTTGTCTTCGACCAGGTTGCCGGACTGCGCGCCAACGTTGTGCACGCGGCGGGCGATGGCCTCGTCCACCATGCCCAGCAGATCGGCCACGATGCCCTTGCCATGCGGCGAGAAGATCTGGCGCTCGACGCGACGGCTGATCTGGTAGAGCGATTCGCCCAGCGCGGCGCTGAAGTCTTCTTCCTCGATCAGGCTGGCCAGCAAGTCGGCCTTGGCCGCTGGCAGGTCAGGCGTCAGCATCGAGGCCGTGTAGCTGCGGATCTCGCGGTTCAGCGCATCGAGCTGCTTGTAGTGGGCCTCGATGTCCTCAGGCGCCGCGTCGTCGCCGCGCGAGGCGGCCATCAGCAGGCCGGCACCCTGCACGTAGCGGCCCAGCTCGTTCTGCACGGCACTCACGCCGGTGCTGAAGTTGCCCGCAGCGTCGCGGTCCAGGTGGCGCGGCACGGAGTAGTCCTCCAGCCCGTCGGCCTTCTCCAGGCCGATGCGCGAAAGCACCTTCTCGAACACGCCGATGAACGGGAACATCAGCACGGTGTTGAAGATGTTGAAACCGATCGAGTAGATGCCCACCGCCACCGGCACGAGCGGGAAGACCTCCTTGCCGCTTTCGGTCACCGACTGGCCGGGGTTCATGCCGAACAGGCCCATGCCCCACTGCAGGATGTCCATCGACAGGAAGAACAGCGGGAACATGAACGCCACGCCGAGGAAGTTGAAGGCGATGTGGGCATACGCAGCGCGCTTGGCGTTCTTGGTCAGGTTCAGCGAGGCCATCCACGAGGTGACCGTCGTGCCCAGGTCGGCGCCCAGCGAGAAGGCGACTGCCGTCTGCCAATCCAGGATGCCGGCGGCGCCCAGGCCCATGACGATGCCGATGGTGGCCGAGGACGAGTGGATCATCGCGGTGATGCCTGCGGCCGTCAGCACGCAGATCGCCAGGCCGGTGTAGCTGTCGGCCTTCAGGCTGGAGATCACGCTCATGACCTCGGGCATGTTGCGCAGCGGCTTCAGGCCACCGGTCAGCAGGTTCAGGCCGTAGAAGATCAGCGAGAAGCCGACGATGGCCAGCGCGATATTGGTCGTCTTCTGGCTCTTGGAGAAGACGTAGACCAGGCCGAAGATGCCGGCGCTGATGAGGCCCAGCGGCCCCAGCGGCAGTGCGATCAGCCCATTGCCCAGCGTGGTGCCGATGTTGGCCCCCATGATCACGCTGATGGCCGGGCGCAGGCCCACCACCCCGGCGTTGACCAGGCCCACGACCATCACGGTCATCGCCGTGCTGGACTGCAGCACGCCGGTGATCAGCGTGCCGGCCAGCAGGCCCTTGACGGGTGTGCCGGCGATCTTGCCGAGCAGCGCGCGCATCTTGTTGACGGCCAGGTTGTGGATGCCGTCGGACATGAACTCAAGGCCGAGCATGAAGATGCCGAGCCCGCCAAGGACGGGCACGAGGATCTCTCTGAAGATATCGACTTGCATACGAGGTTTCGGGGTGTTGGTGGGTCGAAATGGCCGCACACAATGCAGGGCCTTGCCGGTCGAGACTAGGCGCGTCACATGTCGGTGACGTGTCAAGTCATGAACGGTTGTACGCAGCCTTACACCCACCCCGCGCGCCGAAAACGCCAGTACAACAACCCACGCGACTCTGCGGTCAACCCCCACGCGTCGGGCCAGGCCCAACGCCATTTCAGCTCGGGCCTGTGCTCCAAGTTCATTGATCTAGGCCGCGGCAATGTCGGCCAGCTTGGCGCCGCCTTCGTCAACGGCGCAGTTGATCAAGACCGCGGCGCTCCCTGAAAATTGGGGACTGTCGGCCGCCTGCGTGGCGCTCGCGTGACAGCTTTTTGACACATGACTGTCACGCGATCGTCCTACGCTGCGCGGGCACCGGCTCGCCGTAGCCTCCCGAATCCGCAAAGGAAACCGCCGTGAACGACAACTTGTCCCAGAGCCACCAGGAGACCATGCAGCGTATCGAACGCGACCTGATCGACAGCTACGACGAAGAGCTGGAGATGGAGATCGACGACCGCCGCATCGAAGGTGGCCTGGAAGAAGACAACTCAGCCGAAGGCCAGCTGGCCCGCCAGACCTATTTTCGCGAGCTGCTGCGACTGCAGGGCGAGCTGGTCAAGCTGCAGGACTGGGTGCAAAGCACGGGGCAGAAGGTGGTGGTGCTGTTCGAAGGGCGGGACGCGGCCGGCAAGGGCGGCGTGATCAAGCGCATCACGCAGCGCCTGAACCCGCGTGTGTGCCGCGTGGCTGCGCTGCCCGCGCCCAACGACCGCGAGCGCACGCAGTGGTACTTCCAGCGCTATGTGTCGCATCTGCCGGCGGCCGGCGAGATCGTGCTGTTCGACCGCAGCTGGTACAACCGCGCCGGTGTCGAGCGCGTGATGGGCTTTTGCGACGACACGCAGTACGAAGAGTTCTTCCGCTCGGTGCCGGAGTTCGAGAAGATGCTGATCCGCTCGGGCATCACGCTGGTCAAGTACTGGTTCTCCATCACCGACGAAGAGCAGCACGTGCGCTTTCTGGGCCGCATCCACGATCCGCTGAAGCAGTGGAAGTTGAGCCCCATGGACTTCGAGAGCCGCCGCCGCTGGGAGGCCTACACCAAGGCCAAGGAAATCATGCTGGAGCGCACCCACATCCCCGAGGCTCCCTGGTGGCTGGTGCAAGCCGTGGACAAGAAGAAGGCGCGGCTGAACTGCATCAGCCACTTGTTGACGCAGCTGCCCTACCAAGAGGTCGAGCACGCCGCCATCGTTTTGCCAGCGCGCGCGCGCAACCCGGAATACACGCGCAACCCGGTGCCACAAGAAATGTACGTGCCCGACAAATACTGAATCCGGCCAGGGCACCTAGGCCCGTTGGCCCATGCGCAGCTGTCGCGCGGCTTCATCGTCGCGCGCAGCATCGATCTCGCGCAGCACACCGCCCATGTCGATCGCACCGGCAGCCCGTTCGAACCGGCCTGACAACGGGCTGTCCAACTGCAGCAAGCCGGCCTGGTAGAGGCCCCAGATTTCCGGCCCGTAGGCCGTTGCGCGCAACTCCGGCGCGAACTGGCCAAAGAAGTCAGCCAGGTTGCCGACGTCGCGCAGCAGCATGCGTTGGGCATGGTTGTTGCCGGCCGCATCCACGGCCTGTGGCAGGTCAATGATCACGGGGCCGTCCGCCGCCAGCAGGATGTTGAACTCGGACAGGTCGCCGTGCACGACGCCCGCGCACAGCATGCGCACCACCTCGGTCAAGAGCGTGGCGTGGTGGCGGCGCGCCTCGTCCGGCGTGAAAGCCACGTCGTTCAGGCGCGGCGCCGCGTCGCCGGCTGCGTCCGTGACCAGCTCCATCAGCAGCACGCCTTCGAAGAAGTTGTAGGGCTTGGGCACGCGCACGCCGGCATCGGCCAGGCGGTACAGCGCATCGACCTCGGCGCTCTGCCAGGCGGCCTCTTGCGCCTGACGGCCGAACTTGGTGCCCTTGGCCATGGCCCGGGCCTGGCGCGAGTTCTTCACCTTGCGGTTCTCGGTGTAGTCCACGGCCTGGCGAAAGCTGCGCTGCGTGGCCTCCTTGTAGACCTTGGCACAGCGCGTGTCCTCACCACAGCGCACCACGTACACCATAGCCTCCTTGCCACTCATGAGCTGGCGCACCACGGTGTCGATCAAACCCTCGTCGATAAGTGTTTGCAGTCTGGCGGGTGGTTTCATGAAGGGGAAGGCAAAAGCGAAGCGAGCCTGACTCTAACCGCCCGGGGATGACCTTGCGCCGGCCCCCCGCACCTGGGACCAGCGCGCATCAATCGCCCTTGATTTCAGCATCAAAGGCGCAGCCGCACCGCGCTAGCATCACGGCCTCCAAGTTCACAGGCGGCCCGGCATGCTCAAGCTCTACATCGGCAACAAGAATTACTCGTCCTGGTCCATGCGGCCCTGGGTATTGATGGCACAGGCTGGCATCGACTTCCAGGAGGTCATGGTGGGCTTCGACTCGTTCGATGCGGGCTCGCAGTTCAAGACGGCTGTGCAGGCCGTGACGCCCGTGGGCAAAGTCCCGGTGCTGGTCGATGGCGACCTGGCCGTGTGGGACACACTGGCGATCGCCGAGTACCTGGCGGAGGTTTTTCCCGACAAGCAGCTGTGGCCGTCGGACCGACAAGCCCGCGCGCGCGCCCGCAGCATCTGCGCCGAGCTGCACGCAGGCTTCGTCCCGCTGCGTTCGAACTGCCCCATGAACATCGAGGCCAGCTTGCCCGAGACTGGCCAACTGATCTGGCGCGACAAGCCCGCCGTGCGTGCCGATGTGGCGCGCCTGGTGGCGATGTGGGAGGAGCTGCTGGCCGCGCACGGCGGGCCGATGCTGTTCGGCGCGTTCAGCATTGCCGACGCGTACTACGCGCCGGTCTGCATGCGGCTGGCCACCTATGCGCTGCCTGTGCCGGCCGGCATTGCGGCCTACGTCGACCGTGTGCGCGCGCTGCCAGGGGTTGCGCGGTGGATCGACGGGGCGCTGGCGGAAAAAAACTTCCTCGATTTCGAGGAGCCCTACCGCCTGGGCCGTTGAGGCCCAGGCCGCTGCTTAGAGCTTGAACGGCACGACTTCCTGGCGCTGCTCGCCCAGGCCATCGATGCCCAGCGTCATCACGTCGCCCTTCTTCAGGAAGATGGCGTTGGGCTTCTTGCCCATGCCAACCCCGGGCGGCGTGCCGGTGGTGATGATGTCGCCGGGCATCAGCGTGTTGAGCTGGCTCACGTAAGCGACCAGCTTGGCCACGCCGAAGATCATGGTCTTGGTGTTGCCGGTTTGCATGCGTTCGCCATTCACATCCAGCCACATGCCGAGCTTTTGCACGTTGGGCACTTCGTCGCGCGTCACCAGCCAGGGGCCGATGGGGCCGAAGGTGTCGAAGCCCTTGCCCTTGTCCCAGGTCAGGCCGTGCTCCAGCTGCCAGGCGCGTTCGCTCACATCGTTGATGACGACGTAGCCGGCCACGTAGTTCAGCGCGTCCTTCTGCGAGACGCAGCGTGCGCGCGTGCCGATGACGATGCCGAGTTCCACTTCCCAGTCGCTCTTGACCGAGTTCTTGGGCAGCATCACAGGATCGTTCGGGCCCTGGATGCAGCTGTTGGCCTTGGTGAACACCACGGGCTCGGCCGGGATCGGCATGTTTGACTCGGCTGCGTGGTCCGCATAGTTCAGGCCGATGGCGATGAACTTGCCGACGCTGGCCACCGGGCAGCCGTAACGCGGCTTGCCGCGCACCAGGGGCAACTTGTCGGTCTTGATCTTGGCGATCTTGGCAAGCGCTGCATCGGACAGCTGGGCGCCGCCGATGTCGGGCACCACTGCGGACAGATCACGCAGTTGGCCGTTGTCATCGACGAGACCTGGCTTCTCTTTGCCAGGGTTGCCGTAGCGGACAAGTTTCATGGTTTCTTTTTCCTTCTGAAGTGGACTCGGGGAGTCAGTAAGTGGAACGGCCGCCCGACAGGTCGAACACCGCGCCGGTGGTGAAGGAGCAATCCTCCGTGCACAGCCAGCTGACCATGGCCGCGACCTCGGCGACTGTACCGAAGCGCGCCATGGGGATCTTGGACAGCATGAAGGCGATGTGCTCGGGCGTCATCTGGTCGAAGATCGGCGTCTTCACGGCCGCTGGTGTGATGCAGTTGACGCGGATGCCGGTGTCGGCCAGCTCCTTGCCCAGCGACTTGGTCAGGCCGATCACGGCAGCCTTGCTGGCGCTGTAGGCGCTGGCGTTGGGGTTGCCGTCCTTGCCGGCGACGGAAGCGATGTTGACGATGCGGCCGTAGTTCTTCGCGCGCATCAGCGGCACGATCTCGCGGCAGCAGTGGAACAGGCCATTCAGGTTGACCTGCTGCACCTGAGCCCATTCGTCGGGTGGGTAGTCCCACAGCTTGACGTTGGGGCCGGTGATGCCGGCGCTGTTGACCAGGATGTCGACGGCGGGATGCGCCGCGGCGGTCTGGCGCGCGGCCTCGACGACGCTGGCGTGCACGGCGACGTCGACCTGGACCGTGTCCACGCCGGCGCCCAACGCGACCTGCGCCTTGGCCAACGCGTCGGCGTTCTGGTCCCACAGCGTCACGCTGGCGCCCGAGTCCAACATGCGCTGCGCGATGCCGAAGCCCAGGCCCACGGCGCCGCCGGTGATGACGGCGTGGCGCCCCTTCAAATCCAGTGCATTCATGCCCGATCTCCTGATGCCGCTGCACGCGCACCGTCGCAACGCGCGGCGATGTCCATTCGGGGAACACCACGGAGCCGGCTTTGCCGGGCCGCTGGTGTTGCTCCCCTGGGGGAGGATTCGGCTACACGAATTGAGCAAGAAACGAGGGGAGCCCTCATATGGTCATGCCGCCATCGACCGAGAAGACCTGGCCGGTGGCGAAGACCGATTCATCGCTTGCGAGATACACCACGATGGGCACGATCTCGGCCGCCTGCGCCAGCCGCCCCATCGGCTGGCGTGCGACGAAGGCCTTGCGCGCCTCGGCCGGGTCGGCGTAGGAGTTGATGCGCTCGCCCAGCGAAGGCGTGTCCACGGTGCCGGGGGCGATCGCATTGCAGCGAATCCCCTTGGCTACGTAGTCGGCCGCAACGCTCTTGGTCAGGCCGATCACGGCCGCCTTGCTGGCACCGTAGACGCAGCGGTTGGGCAGGCCCTTCAGGCTGCTGCAGACGCTGGCCATGTTGATGATGGTGCCGGCGCCCTGCCCGTTGGCATTGGCCAGCATGCGCGGCAGCGCCGCCTGGATGGCCCAGAACTGCGCGCGCAGGTTCAGGTTCAACGCGAAGTCCAGGTCGTCGTCGCTCGCCTCCAGGATGCTGCCGTTGTGCACCACACCGGCGCAGTTGAACAGCACGTCGATACCCGGCATGCCCGCCACCATGGCGCCGATGGCGGCCTTGTCCAGCACGTCCAGCCGCTGCGTGTGCACGCCGCTCTGGCCGGCGTAGGCACTGGACAGCAGGTCCGCGTTCACGTCGGTCGCCCAGACCTCGGCACCCTCGCGCGCCATCGCCTCAACGGCAGCTCGCCCGATGCCCTGGCCAGCGGCTGTCACCAGCACGCGCTTGCCTTGTAGTCGTCCTTGCAGTTGCATCACTCGTCCTTGTTTGAGGGTTTCGCCGGATGGGTCGGCCTGGGAAGGTGTGGGAGTATCAATTGGTCTGACCACTTGGCCAATCCAGGACAACCCTAGACACACCACCCTGCCCGCATGCCCCTGCATTCCATCGCTCCGCAACGGCTGTACCGCCAGATCGCGGAACAGCTGCGCGCCCTCATCGCTCAGGGCGAATTTGCCGTGGGCGCGCGCCTGCCGGCCGAGCGTGATCTGGCCCAACAGCTGGGCGTGAGCCGCCCTTCGGTGCGTGAGGCACTGATCGCGCTGGAGGTGGAAGGATGGGTCGAGGTGCGCACCGGCTCGGGCGTCTACGTGCTGGAGCGCGATCGCCGCGCCGCCGCACCAGTGCCGGCCAGCGCCGAGAGCGAATGGGGCCCGCTGGAGCTGATCCGCGCGCGTCGCGTGGTCGAGGGCGAGACCGCCGCCATCGCGGCGCGCCAGCGCAAGCGCCCGCACCTGCAGGCCATGGAGCAGGCCATCGCCGACATGCGCGACACCGCCGCACGCAAGGTCA
Source organism: Rhodoferax sp. RT4P68 (assembly GCF_056521305.1). Lineage (NCBI taxonomy): Bacteria > Pseudomonadati > Pseudomonadota > Betaproteobacteria > Burkholderiales > Comamonadaceae > Rhodoferax > Rhodoferax sp. RT4P68. The sequence continues at coordinate 9,817 of NZ_JBWMBB010000003.1, read as the reverse complement.
TGCCGCTGGAGGGCGACCGCGCGTTCCACCTGGCCATCGTCGAGGCCTGCGGAAACGCCGTGCTGGCCGAGACCGTGCAGAGCTTCTGGGATTCGCGCCGCGGCCCCATCTTCACGCGGCTGGGCGGCTACTTCGAGACCGTGCCCGCGTGGCGCATGGCGATCGCCGAGCACGAGGCCATTCGCGATGCCATCGCCGCGCGCGATGCCGAGGCCGCACGCCACGCCATGCACACGCACATGGACAAATCGCACCAGCGCTTTTCCGCCAGTTGGCGGCGCGCATCCAAGGCGGCCTGAGCCGCATTCACTCGTTCGACTTTTCCCACCCTGACCCCCAACGGAGACAACGCCATGCACCAACCCAAGCGACTCACCCTGCACACCCTGGCGGCCTGCTCGTTCGCCGTGGCCCTTCTTGCCGCCGGCGGCCTGGCCCAGGCCCAGACCAAGCTCAAATGGGCCCACGTCTACGAGACCTCCGAGCCCTTTCACAAATACTCGGTGTGGGCGGGCGAAGAGATCAAGAAGCGCACCAACGGCAAGTTTGAGATCACCGTGTTCCCGGCCTCCACGTTGGGCAAGGAGTCCGACATCAACCAGGGCCTGACGCTGGGCACCGTGGACATCATCCTCACCGGTGCCAGCTTTGCCGGCCGCAGCTACCCGCCGCTGGCCATCACCTACTTCCCGTTCATCTTCCGCGACGCCGAGCACCAGCTGTCCTACGCCAAGAGCGACGTGTTCAAGGAACTCGCCAAGGGCTATGACGACAAGACCGGCAACCACATCACCGCGTTGAACTACTACGGCGCGCGCCATGTGACCAGCAGTGCGGCCAAGCCCGTCAGCAAGCCCGAGGACATGAAGGGCCTGAAGATCCGCGTGCCCGATGCGCCGGCCTACATGGCCTTCCCGAAAGCGCTGGGCGCCAACGCCACACCGATCGCGTTTGCCGAGGTCTACCTGGCGCTGCAGAACAACACCGTGGACGCGCAGGAGAACCCGCTGCCCACCATCGAGGCCAAGAAGTTCTACGAGGTGCAGAAGAACATTTCGCTGACCGGCCACATCATCGATTCGCTGCTGACGGTGGTCTCGGGCAGCACCTGGGCCAAGCTCAGCGCCGAAGAGAAGAAGATCTTCGGCGACGTGATGATGGAGGCCGCCGACAAGACCGGCCGCGAAATCATCGCCTCTGAAACACGGCTGGTCGATGAGTTCAAGAAGAAGGGCAACAACGTGATCACGGTGGACAAGGCCGCGTTCCGCGAAGCAGTGCTGAAGGCCACCAAGCCGACGGACCACGGCTACCGCCAGGCGGACTACGACAAGATCATCGCGATCAAGTAGGGCTCTTCCCGATTGGCCGGCTCACCGCGTGGGGCCGGCCCATCCCCCTCAAGGGGCGCACCCAGCGGCCTGGCAGAGCCAGTCCGGCGGGTGCCCTGGAACGGGCTTGGCTGCGCAGCGGGCTCAATCTGCGGCACTCTGGAGAACATATGTCCGAGCAAAAAATCATCGACGACGAAGGCCACTTCCACGCGCCGGAAGAAGTCATCGACCTGTCCGACACCATCCTTGAGGCCTGGGCCGCGCTGGCCATCTTCTGGCTGCTGGGCGCAACCGTGCTCTACCAGTTCATCACACGCTATGTGATGAACGATTCCGCCGCCTGGACGGAAGAGGTCGCGCGCTACATGCTGATCGGCGTGGTATTCATCGGCGCGGCCATCGGCGTGCACAAGAACAACCACATCCAGGTGGATTTCTTCTACCGCCACATGCCGGCCGCCGTGGGCCGCTGGCTGTCGCGCCTGATGGACGTGCTGCGCATCGCCTTCTTCATCGCCGCTGCCGTCATGACGGTGCAGATGATGCTGAAGATCGGCGGCAACACGCGCATGACGGTGGTCGACGCGCCGATGAACATCGTCTATGGCGTGTGCCTCATCGGCTTCATCGCCATGGCCTGGCGCTCGCTGCAGGTTGCACGCACACATTGGTCTCGCGGCTACAGCGTGCTGGAGCGCCCCGAATCCACCATGGCCGAACGTTGAGAAGCTGAGAACCCACCTCCCATGCTCAAGATCCTGTTCCTGTTCTTCATGGCCGGCGGCATCCCCGTGGCCATCGCCATGGCCGGCGCCTCGCTGGTCTACATCCTGATCTCGGGCGACCTGCCGCCCTTCGTCGTCGTGCACCGCATGGTCAGCGGCATCGACAGCTTTCCGCTGCTGGCCGTGCCCTTCTTCATCCTGGCCGGCAATCTGATGAACAACGCCGGCATCACCACGCGCATCTACAACTTCGCGCTGTCGCTCGTGGGCTGGTTGAAGGGCGGGCTGGGCCACGTGAACATCGTCGGCTCGGTGGTGTTCGCCGGCATGAGCGGCACGGCGATTGCCGACGCGGCGGGCCTGGGCACCATCGAGATCAAGGCCATGAAAGAGCATGGCTACAGCACCGAGTTCGCTGTTGGCGTGACGGCGGCATCGGCCACGCTGGGGCCCATCATTCCACCCAGCCTGCCGTTCGTGATCTACGGGATGATGGGCAACGTCTCCATCGGCGCGCTGTTCCTGGCGGGCCTGCTGCCTGGCCTGATGATGACCTTGCTGATGATGCTGACGGTGACCTACTACGCGCACAAGAACGGCTGGGGGCGCGACATGAAGTTCAGCGCGCCGCGGCTGTTCAAGGCGCTGGCGGAACTGGCGGTGGTCATCGGCTGGCCGATGCTGGTGTGGCTGGTCGTCGCCAAGTTCGACATGCCGGCGCAGCCTACGGTGTTTGGCGCGCTGGCCTTGCTGTTCGTGCTGGACAAGCTCTTCAACTTCGAGGCGCTGCTGCCCATCATGACGCCGGTGCTGCTGATTGGTGGCATGAGCACCGGCCTGTTCACGCCCACCGAAGGCGCCATCGCGGCCTGCCTGTGGGCGATGATCCTGGGCTTTGCCTGGTATCGCACGCTCAAGTGGAAGATGTTCGTCAAGGTCTGCCTGGACACCATCGAGACCACCTCGACGGTGCTGTTCATCGTGGCCGCCGCTTCGATCTTCGGCTGGATGCTGACGGCCACCGGTGTCACCACCGACATCGCCAGTTGGGTGCTGGGCTTCACCAAGGAGGCCTGGGTCTTCCTGCTGCTGGCCAACCTGTTGATGCTGTTCGTGGGCTGCTTCCTGGAGCCGACAGCCGCCATCACCATCCTCGTGCCCATCCTGCTGCCCATCGCGCTGCAACTGGGTGTGGACCCGGTGCACTTCGGCCTGGTGATGGTGCTCAATTTGATGATCGGCCTGCTGCACCCGCCCATGGGACTGGTGCTGTTCGTGCTGGCGCGCGTGGCGGGCCTCAGCTTCGAGCGCACGACCATGGCCATCCTGCCCTGGCTGGTGCCCCTGTTGCTGAGTCTGGCGATCATCACCTACGTGCCGCAGCTCGTTCTCTGGCTCCCCAGAATGTTCTTCTAACCTTTCACAGATAAAAGAAGGCCCCTACGATGACCCCCTTCATTCGCCTGCACCCGGCCGACGACGTTGTGATCGCCCGCAGCCAACTGGTGGGCGGCGCCACGGTCGAAGACTTCACCGTGCGCGGGCTGATCCCCGCCGGCCATAAGGTTGCTGCGCATGCCATCGCCCAAGGCGCGCCGGTGCGGCGCTACAACCAGATCATCGGCTTCGCAAGCCGGCCCATCGCCCAGGGCGAGCACGTGCACACGCAGAATCTGGACATGGGGCCTGACAAAGGTGACTTCGAGCGCGACTACGCGTATGGCGCCGATGTGAAGCCCGCACCCGCCAAACGCGAGGCCACCTTCATGGGCATCAAGCGTGCCGACGGCCGGGTGGCCACGCGCAACTACATCGGCGTGCTGACCAGCGTGAACTGCTCGGCCACGGCCGCGCGTGCGATTGCCGACCACTTCTCGCGCCAGACGAATCCGCAGGCCCTGGCTGCCTTCCCCAATGTCGATGGCGTGGTCGCGCTCACGCACGGCACCGGCTGCGGCATGGACACGCAGGGCATGGGCATGCAGATTTTGGAACGCACGCTGACGGGCTACGCCACGCACCCCAACTTCGCCGGTGTGCTGGTGGTGGGCCTGGGCTGCGAGGCCAACCAGATCAATGCCTGGCTGGCGACTGGCCATCTGGCCGAGGGCGAGAACTTTCGCACCTTCAACATCCAGGACACAGGCGGCACGCGCAAGACGGTGGAGAAGGGCATCGCGCTGGTCAATGACATGCTGCCGCGCGCCAACGCCGCGACACGCGAGCCCTGCAGCGCGGCGCACATCACCATCGGGCTGCAGTGCGGTGGGTCGGACGGGTACTCGGGCATCAGCGCCAACCCGGCGCTGGGCGCGGCGGTGGACATCCTGGTCGCGCACGGCGGCACCGCGATCCTCTCCGAGACACCCGAGGTCTATGGCGCCGAGCATTTGCTCACGCGCCGCGCCGTGCGCCGCGAGGTCGGCGAAAAGCTCGTCGAGCGCATCCACTGGTGGGAGCGCTACACCGCCATCAACGAAGGCGAGATGAACAACAACCCCTCGCCCGGCAACAAGGCCGGGGGGCTGACCACGATTCTGGAGAAGTCGCTCGGCGCGGTGGCCAAGGGCGGCACCAGCAACCTGGAGGCGGTCTATGAATACGCCGAACCGGTGACAGCGCACGGCTTCGTCTACATGGACACTCCCGGCTACGACCCCGTCAGCGCGACGGGCCAGGTGGCCGGCGGCGCCAACATGATCTGCTTCACCACCGGCCGCGGCTCGGCCTATGGCTGCGCGCCCTCGCCTTCGCTGAAGCTGGCGACCAACACCGTGCTGTGGCAACGCCAGGAGGAAGACATGGACATCAACTGCGGCGAGATCGTGGACGGGAAGGCCAGCATCCAGGAGATGGGCCAGCGCATCTTCGAATTGGTGCTGGCGACGGCGTCGGGGCAGCAGAGCAAGAGCGAACAACATGGCTACGGCCAGAGTGAGTTTGTGCCGTGGCAAGTCGGCGCGGTGATGTGAGGAACACAGCATGAGCAAGACCATTTCCCCTGACGAATTGACCGGCCTGGTGGTCAACGTCATCTCGGCCGCCGGCAGCGCGCCGGCCGAGGCGCACAAGGTGGCGGCCAACCTGGTGCTGGCCAACCTCAGCGGGCACGACTCGCATGGCGTAGGCATGGTGCCGCGCTATGTGGACGCGGTGCTGGAGGGCGGCCTCAAGCCCAACACCGGTGCGCGGACGACGCTGGACATCGGCACCATGCTGGCGCTGGATGGCCAGCGCGGCTACGGCCAGATCGTCGGCGAGCAGGCGATGCAGATGGGCATCGCGCGCGCCCAGAAGCACGGCAGCTGCATCATGACCGTGGGCAACAGCCACCACCTGGGCCGCATCGGGCACTTTGCGGAGATGGCGGTCGAGGCCGGCCTGGTGGCGCTGCATTTCGTCAACGTGCTGTCGCGGCCCGTTGTCGCGCCCTTCGGCGGTGGCGACGGGCGCTTCGGCACCAACCCCTGCTGCATCGGCGTGCCGCTGAAGGGGCAGCCGCCCTTCATCCTCGACTTCGCGACCAGCCGGCAAGCGCAGGGCAAGATGCGCGTCGCCCACAACAAGGGCCAGCGCGTGCCCGAGGGCACCTTGATCGACGAGCACGGCCGCCCCACCACCGACCCCGGTGTGGTCGTGGTGCCGCAGAGCAATGGTCTGTTCGGCGCCTTGATGACCTTTGGCGAGCACAAGGGCTACGGCATGGCGGTCGCCTGCGAGCTGCTGGGCGGCGCGCTGAGCGGTGGCGGCACCTGGCACCGCCCGGCCGACCAGGCGCGCACGGTGCTGAACGGCATGCTGACGGTCTTGATCGACCCGGCCAAGCTGGGCACGCAGGCCACGTTCGAGCAGGAAGCGCTAGCCTTCGTCGACTGGTTGCGCGCCGGGCCGGCAGGCGAGGGCTTCGAAGCCGTGCGCATCGCAGGCGAGCCCGAGCGGGCCTACCGCGCAGCGCGACGCGCCAACGGCATCGAGGTGGACGACCAGACCTGGGCCGAGATCGAGGCCGCTGCCGCGAAGGTGGGCGCCCGACTCTGACCGCTTGAACGCGCTGGGGGTGGCCGCCGCCGCCCACAGCGGACCCCACCCGGCCACGCCACATGGGAAGGCCCGCACCATGCATTTCGACCTGATCGACCTGCGCCTGATGGTGCGCGTGGCCGAGGCCAACAGCCTGACACGCGGCGCCGAGGCCTCGCATATCTCGCTGCCGGCCGCCAGCACGCGCATCCGCAACCTGGAAGACAGCATCGGCGCCAAGCTGCTCTACCGCACCAGCCACGGCGTAACGCTGACGCCACCCGGTCAGGCGCTGGTGCAGCATGCGCGCCTGGTGCTGGGCCAGATCGAGAACCTGCGCGGCGACCTGCAGCAGTACGCCCAGGGCATCAAGGGCCACCTGCGCGTCTTCGCCAACACCACGGCGCTGGGCGAGTTCCTGCCGCCGGTGCTCAAGACCTACCTGCTGACGCACCGCGATGTGAACATCGACCTGCACGAGCGGCTGAGCGTGGACACGGTGCGCGCGGTATCCGAGGGCAAGACCGACATCGGCATCGTCGCCGGGTCGGTGCGCACCGAGAACCTGGAGGTCATGCCCTACCGTGAGGATCACCTGGTGCTGGTGCTGCCGCACGGTCACAAGCTGGACACGGGCGCGCCCGTGGCGTTCGCGCAGTCGCTGGACTACGACCACGTGTGCCTGGGCGAGACCAGCGCAATTCAGAGTTTCTTGCGGCAGGAATGCGACCAGCAACACCGGCGCATGCAGATCCGCATTCAGGTGGGCAGCTTCGAGACCGGATGCCGCATGATCGAGGCCGGGGTGGGCGTGGGCATCGTGCCGCGTTCCGCCGCGCGGCGGCATGCGCAGACCATGCAGATCACGCTGGTACCGCTGCTGGACCCATGGGCTGTGCGCGCCCAACTGATCTGCGTACGCAGCCTGGCCGCGCTGCCCGGCTTTGCGCGGGATCTGGTGGACCTGCTGGTGCAGGACCGGGAACTGGCGCTCGCGGCGGGCAACAAGGCCGTCGCTGCCCGCGTGTAGTGAGCGGCGCGGGCGTGGCGTGGCGCGGTGCGGTGTGGCGCGGTGTGGCGCGGGCGTCACGTCGCGTCATGCCACGTCACGTCACGTCACGTCGCGTCGCGTGCCCCACGCCCCACGCCCCAAACTCCAAGCTCCAAGCCCTTGGTTCCTGCCTCCTGCCTCCTGCCTCCTGCCTTCTGGCTTCTGGCTTCTGGCTTCTGGCTTCTGGCTTCTGCCTTCTGCCTTCTGGCTCTTGGCGCCAAGCGCCTGGCGCATCACCTCACACAAAGTCGGCGCGCGCCTGCAACGCCAACCGGCCGGCATGGTCGCGCACCCACAGCCGCGCGTAGCCGCCGTGCGCGCCCGCGGCCGGCTCCACGCGGCCGCACAGCGTGAAGGCGTGCAAGTCGAACAGCGGGCCGCAGGCACGCACGTCGAAGCGGGCCAGTTGCACACCGGGGCGCTCCTCGCGCAGCATGCGCAGCAGTAGCAGTGCCACCAGCTGGCCTTGCACGACCAAGCCCGGATAGCCCTCGACCTGGGTGGCGTACGTGCGGTCGTAGTGAATACGGTGGCTGTCGCCGGTCAGCCCGGCGAAGCGGAAGAGCAGCACCGGGTCGGGCATGACCCTCCGCGAAAACGCCTCGCCGTTGGGCGCCTGTGTGGAGGCCGACCTTGGCACGGTGGCCAGCGGCGCATCGCGGTACACGACATCGTTCGTCTCGGTCAGCGCCAAACCCAGGGCGTTGCGAATCTCGTGGCGCACCGTCACGAACACCAGCGCACCGGTGCGGCCCTGCCGCGTACGCACATCGGTGAGGCAGGAGCTGCGCAGCATCTCGTCGCCGATGCGCAGCGGGTGCGCGAACTGCAGACGGGTGCCGGCCCACAGGCGGCGCGGCAGCGGCACCGGCGGCAGGAAGTCGCCGGGCGGCGCCAAACCGTCGGGGCCAACGCGGCGCTGAGCCACCAACGGCGCGAAGTACAACCAGTGCGCCAGTGCCGGCAGGTCGGAGCCGGGCACTGGCAGCGCATCGGTGTGGTCCAGCACCGCATGCAAGCCGGCCAAGGGTGCTGCCGTCACGTCGTCACTACGCGTCTCGACGCGCCCCATCCAATCACGCAGGTAGTCCATGCACGGGCCGGGAAAAAAACCTGGGCCTGAGCTTGAGCGCCGGTGACGCAAAGATCCATTCGCTTTTGGGGAAGGTGGCCTTTTGGTGCGCGGAAGGTGTCGCGCAGTACCGCGAGAGTGACCTGGCCTTCATCCAGTGGCCGGTCATACTTCGCCGACGTGAAAGTTTTTCGTCAGCAAACGCACCGGCCTACTGTGTCGTGGTCAAGCAATTTCGGACACGCCGATAGGTTGGAATGTCAGGCAGCGCGTTCCGCTATGTGGCACCGCTCATGGTCAATCGGTGACCGGTAGCCCCGCGTCGTATGCAGCCTGACGGGGTTGTACAAGCCGACGATGTAGTCAGCGATGTCGGCTTTGGCTTCCTCGTGATTGGCATAGTCGCGCTGCCAGATGCGTTCCATCTTTAGGTTCAGAAAGAACCGCTCCATCACGGCGTTGTCCCAGCAGATGTACGTGATGTCGCTCACCCACGCCTGGTCCGGCGCTGCGGGCCGGAACTTGCGATCAAGCACGTTGGCCGCAACGGGCAGGCCGTCGCGGCCGTCCGTGGTGTGCACGAACTTGCGCTTCCACTGCGGGCGCAGCCGTTGATGCGCATCAGCGTGCGTGCCCAGTGGCGTCCGATCGGCAGATCCCGGGCTTTGAGCGCCTGGCTCCCGAGTTCGACACCAACCCCGCTAAGTCCTTGATCTGTATAGGCCGCGTTCAAAACGCGCCACTACAGGAGGGGCAGCTGAGCGTGGAGCGCGGGTTTCTTGATCTTCACATCCACACCGAACAGGCCGACACACTGGCCGCATTGCGGCTAAGTCGTTGTCAGAATTAGAGGTCGGCCCGGAAAACGGCTGGGAAGTGTCGAACTCGGGTGGCCAACGCTGCACCCCTGGTCGCGGATCATGATCACCACTTGCAGTTTGAAGTCGGCATCGAATGCTCGTCGTGTTCTCTTGACTGTCATGCTTGTTTCGCTCTCGTTTGGGAAAAGTCCCAATCGAGGTGTCCATAGAAATTGGACCATGACAACCCATCACATCGACCAAGCGCGGGTTCCGGCTGCTCAAGTACGAGATCGAGATCACGCCTGTGGTCCACTGTCTACCCAGGTACACCAAAGCAGACGTGAGCCTCCGCTTCCTAGCACTGATCCTGTACCGCGAAATGCGCTAGCGGCTGCGCCCTACCGCAACGATCCGTCGCCTGAATCCGCATTGGACGGCTTCCGGTGCGTCCAGCGCCACAGGATAACCACCAACAATGCCGCCCCATTCGGGGCGTCTCCACCCTCGCCAAACCGTACCGACGGACTGAATCAACAAGGGTTCGCACACGTCCAAACAAGCCTGTTGTAGTGACAGCCGAAAGGCCGACGCGATATAGCGCAACGACTTACGGGCGTCAGTAACGAACGTTGGTAGCCGCGATGCTACTTGAACTCGTACTCACGCCAGCCACTAACAAAACGTGAAAAGCGTCGCCCAAATAAAAACGCCCAATCTTTCGACTGGGCGTTTTTGGCTGTAGGAGCCTGACGATGACCTACTTTCACACGGGAACCCGCACTATCATCGGCGCGGAGGCGTTTCACTGTCCT